>NZ_BOPO01000088.1 GCF_017312725.1 Actinocatenispora comari
GGCGCGGCGGGCGGCGCGACCGGCAGATCCGGCGCCACCGGCGGCGGCGTCTGGGCGGCCGGTGGCGTGTCCGGCAGCGCCGGCGGATCGGCGACCGGCGGCGGCGTGCTCGCCGGCCGGAACGAGCGGGGCGGCGGGGCGACGTTCGGCGCCGCTGCCGGGCCGGCCGGCGGCGCCGAGCCTGGCGGCGGACCACCCAGATCGAGGATCGGCATCCCCGGGGCGTCGATGATCGAGTTCCGGATGCCCTCGAAGGTGGTGGACCGGCCGGACTGCAAGCTGCCGATCGCGGTCTGGTACTCGACCGCCATCGAGTGCTCGATGTCCTGCGCCATCAGGTCGTAGATCGCACCGGCCTGCTTGACGCTCTGCATGAACCGCTGCTTGTCCTCCATCTGCCCGTGCTTGAGGAAGTCGTCCAGCTCGGTGTACGTCTTGATCTCGTGGTGCCCGCCGCTGCGGGGCATGTTGTCCTTCATCCAGCGCTGCGCTTCCGCCGTCACCGCCGACTTGTACTGGTCGTACAGGTCGGAGATCGCCTGCTGCTTGCCCGGCAGGACGCTGGCGATGTGCTGGAACGCCTCGATGTTGTACTGCGCGGCGTCGATCCAGTCGTCCAGCGACTTGAGCGCGGCACCGGGCCCCTTCTGCAGGAACGCCTCGGCCGCGTCCCCGGTCCAGGCCTGCTTGGCGACCAGCGCGTCGGTCGGCCGCTGCACGTCGGCGGCCATCGTCTCCAGCGACTGCTTGACCTGCTCCCAGGCGTGCTGGATGGCCAGGATCGGGCCCTGCTTCTGGCTGTCGATGCGAGCCTTCACGTGCTCGATCGTGTTGCCTTCCATGATGTTCTTGTACTTGTCGTCGTCGCTGACGTAGATCCCGCCCGCCGCGTGCGCGTCCCTGCCGTTCGGGTCCGGGTGCGGGTTGGACAGGTCGATGTCGCCGTCGTTGCCGCCGGGCATCTGCGACCGGTCCATCGTCGGCTTGTACTTGCCGAACAGGTCGCTGCCGGCGCCGTCGACGTAGTAGTGCGTCGGATCCGAGCCCGGATCGGTCTTGTACTGCATGTGCCGGCTCTGGATCAGCTCGGTGTTGAGGTTGGTGTCGTAGCCGTACCGATGGTGGCCCTGCGGCGCCTGGTGCCCCATGACGGTGCCTTCCTTCGCGAACCGGTTGGCAGGTGCTGGTCGGTCAGTAGCCGCCGTAGGCGCCACCGAGGCTTCCGCTGCCGTCGACGTGGGTCTCGTCGTACCAGCCCTCGATCGGGCCCTTCTCCGGCTGGTCCTGCTCCTTCGGCGCGTCCTCGTGCTGGCTGGTGGTGACCTCGTGGCCCTGGCTGTCCTTCGTGGTCGTGGTGAGGTCGACCGCGCCGTCGTCGTGGATCGTGGTCTTGGCCGTGGTGCCGCCCTCGCTGCGGGTGGTGGTGCGGTAACCGTTGCCGTACTCGGTGTCCTCGGTCTGCGCGGAGTTCGCGATCTCCTTGCCGTCCGAGCCGTAGAACCGCGTCGTCTGGTGCACGGTGGAGGACCCGTTCGGCCCGGGCACCATGTACGACTCGACCACCCGGTACGAGCCGTCGGAGTAGGTCGTGGTGGTCGTGTACTCGCCGGGGTAGTGCGTCGTCGTCGCGTTCGGATCGTTCGGGAACGCGATCGCGTCGAACTGGTTGCCGCCCTGGGACGCGTTCTCGACGTCCTGGTCGAGCTGGGTCTTGGTGCCCAGCGCCTGCTTCGGGATGCCGTCCGGCCGGTCGGCGCCCGGGTCGCCCATGGCGTAGGCCATCGCCTCGGCGACCTCGGTGGCGTCGAACTTCCCCGCGCTGTCCGCGTCGGTGTAGTGCAGGATCGTCGCGATCGCCTGCGCGGCCATCGCGGTGCACTGGATGCCCTTGCCGCACGCCTGGATGAACTGCTGGAACGACTTGGCGTTCACGGCCAGGTAGCCGCCCACCTGGTACGCCTCGGCGAAGACCTCCGGCCCGCTCAACATGCCGGTGGTGGCCAGCTCGCTCATGTGTGCCAGCGCCTGGCCACCGGTCGTCGAGGAGGACATGATGCTGTCCTTCCCGTGGTCGGTTCCGCTGGCGAAGCCGGAGATGCTCTTCGCATAGTCGATGATGTCCGGGACCTTCGCCACCACCCGGTCGGCCATCGGCTCGCCTCCTCGCGTTCGTGCACCGGCGCAGGCACCACCGCGCGGGCCGCCCGATGACGACGGCTTCCAGCGCCGGTGTCCTCTTGCGGCCGAGCTTAATCGCGATGTCCAGTCCGGCACACCGGCGCCGGACCGCGAACGTCGATACGGACCGGCCGACGGTCAGACGACCGGGGGAAGCCAGGCGAGCTGGACCAGCCGGTTGCCGTGCCGGCGGGTGGTCAGCCAGCCACGGCCGGGCGGCAACAACTGCGGCTTGACGTTGCCCAGCAGCGCACCCTCCTCCCGCGGCCCGGACATCGTGATGCCGGGCGACGCGAGCTCCCGGATCCGGGACATCATCGGCTCGTACAGCGCGCGGCTGGCGCCGCCGACCCGGCGGGCGAGGATCACGTGCAGGCCGATGTCGCGGCCCTGGGCGAGGAACTCGGTCAGCGGCGACAGCACGTGCGACGGACCGGTGGCGACCAGGTCGTAGTCGTCGACCAGCACGAACAGCTCGGGGCCCTTCCACCAGCTGCGGTCGCGCAGCTGCTCGGGGGTGACGTCCGGGCCGGGCAGCCGCTCCTTCATCACCTCGACCACCTGCCGGATCATGTCCTTCGCGACCTGGACGGAGTGCCCGTACCCGATCAGGTGCGGGCCCTCCAGCGAGCCGAGCAGGCTGCGCCGCAGGTCGATCATCATGATCTTGGCCTCGGCCGGCGTGTACCGCTCGCTGATCGAGCGCGCGAGGCTGCGCAGGAACGTGCTCTTGCCCGCCTCGATGTCGCCGAACAGCAGGAAGTGCGGCTCCGACGCGAAGTCCAGGTAGACCGGCTGCAGGTCGTTCTCCGCGATGCCGATCGGGATGCCGCGCTGGATGTCGTGCCCGGCCGCGGGCAGCGCCTCGTACGGCAGGCGATCGGGCAGCAGGCGCACCCGCGGGGCCGGCTCGCCGCGCCACTCGTTGCGGACCGTCTGGACGAACTTGGCGATGCCGTCGGTGAGGTTGCCCGCGTCCTGCTGCCCGTCGATCCGCGGCAGGCCGGCGAGGAAGTGCAGCGCGTCGTGGGTGAGGCCGCGGCCCGGCGTACCGGTCGGCACGTTCAGCGCGGCGCGCCGGTTGATCTCGGAGTCGGCGGGGTCACCGAGCCGCAACTCCAGCCGGGTACCGAACATGTCCCGGACCGCCGGCCGCATCTCCATCCACCGGGTACAGGTGACGATCAGGTGGATGCCGTAGCCCAGGCCGCGGTTCGCCAGCTCGGTGACGCCCGGTTCCAGGTCCTCGAACTCGTTGCGCAGCGTCACCAGGCCGTCGATGACCAGGAACACGTCGCCGAACCGGTCCTCGGTGAACTTGCCGTCCCGCTTCATCCGCCGGTACGTCGACATGCTGTCGATGCCGTTGGCGGTGAACCTCGCCTCCCGCTCGGCGAGCAGGGTGCGCAGCTCGGCGATGGTGCGGCGGACCTGGTTGGTGTCCATCCGGCTCGCGGTACCGCCGACGTGCGGCAGGTCGCGCAGCGTGCTCAGCCCGCCGCCGCCGAAGTCGAGGCAGTAGAACTGCACCTCGCGCGGGGTGTGGGTGAGTGCGAGGCTGCCCATCAGGGTGCGGATGATGGTGCTCTTGCCGGTCTGCGGACCGCCCACCACGACCACGTTGCCGGTGGCGCCGGACAGGTCGGTCCAGAGCAGGTCGCGGCGCTGCTCGAACGGCTTGTCGATGATGCCGGCGACGCCGCGCAGGGTGCCCAGCAGCTCCGGGTCGGTGACGGTCAGGCCGCGGCGCGGGTCGGCGGACAGCGGCGGCAGGATCTGGTCCAGCGTCGGCGGCTCGGCCAGCGGCGGCAGCCAGACCTGGTGGGCCGGCACGCCCTGCCCCTCCAGCCGGGCGACCACCACGTCCAGCAGCGTCTCGCCCAGCACGTCGTCGTCCTGCTCCGGCGCGGCGACCTGCTTCTCCTCGGTGACCACCGGCGGCGTCGCGTACCAGGTGGAGTACGCCTGCACCGGGTCGGTCTGCCGGTCCTCCCGGCGCTGGTTGCCGACCCCGCGCCGGTAGCGACCCGACACGTACGCGGCGCGGAACCGGATGAGCCCCTCGGTGCCGGCCTTGAGGTAGCCGTGGCCGGGCGAGCGGGGCAGCTCGTACGCGTCCGGCACGCCCAGCACGCTGCGGCTCTCCATCGAGGAGAACGTCCGCAGGCCGACCCGGTACGACAGGTGGGTGTCCAGGCCGCGCAGCCGGCCCTCCTCCAGCCGCTGGGAGGCCAGCAGCAGGTGCACCCCGAGCGACCGGCCGACCCGGCCGATCTGCACGAACATGTCGATGAAGTCGGGCTTCGCGGTGAGCAGCTCGGAGAACTCGTCACAGATGATCAGCAGGCTCGGCAACGGCGCCAGCGGCACGCCGGCGGCCCGGGCACGCTCGTAGTCACGCTGCGAGGCGTAGTTGCCGGCCGAGCGGAGCAGCTCCTGCCGGCGGATCAGCTCGCCCTGGATCGCGTCCAGCATGCGGTCGACCAGCGAGAGCTCGTCCTCCAGGTTGGTGATCACCGCGCTGGTGTGCGGCAACCGGTCCAGCGTGGTGAACGTCGCGCCGCCCTTGAAGTCGATGAGCACGAAGTTGAGCACCTCGGAGCTGTGCGTCACCGACAGCGCCAGGACCAGCGTGCGCAGCAGCTCGGACTTGCCGGAACCGGTCGCGCCGACCAGCAGGCCGTGCGGGCCCATGCCGTCCTGTGCCGACTCCTTCAGGTCGAGCTCGACCGGGCGGCCGTCCGGGCCGATGCCCAGCGGTACCCGCAGCCGGTCCCGGTTCGGCCGGGTCGCCCAGGTGCGGCCGAGATCGAACTCGTACGGGTCGCCGATGTTGAGCAGTTCGGCCAGGCCGAGCTCACCGGACATCGGCTGGTCGGTGAGCGACGCGGCGGACAGCCGCAGCGCGGACAGCTGCCGTACCAGCGCCTCGCACTCGACCGGGTCCAGCGCGTCGGCGGTACCGATCTCGGCGGTGCCGTCCATCGTGGTACTGGTCATCGTGCCGTCGTTGGCGACATCGAGCACCAGTGAGGCCTGGTCCAGCAGCCGCGGCGGCGGGCTGGTCAGATCGATGATGGTGACGCCCTCGACGCCGCCCTCGGTCATCAGGTGGTCGGAACCGGCGGTGTCCCCACCGTCGATCACCACCACCAGGTGGGTCGCCCCGGACGGCGGTGCGGTCGGGTCGAACCGCGGCCGGTTGACCAGGACGTCGTCCAGCATCGCCTCCAGCGCAGTGACCGTCGGGGCCACCAGCCGCAGCTGGCCGACCGCGTCGACCTTCGTCGGGTGCAGCGCGTGCGGCAGCCACTTGGCCCAGTCCCAGCTGGCCCGGCGGTCGTCCGACACGCACAGCCCGAGCAGCGCATCGTCCGGCGCGTGGAACGTGCCGTACTGACCGAGCATCGCCCGGACCAGGCTGCGGATCCGCTCGTCCGAGCCGCGCAGGTAGACCCGGGAGAAGCCGCGCAGGGCCATCGCGACCGGCAGGTCGGGGACGATCGAGTAGGTCGTCACGAAACGCCGCAACGCCATCGCGCACAGCGGTTCCAGCTCGTCGACCGAGCGGGTCTGCGGTGGCACCAGCGGGGTCGCGATCTCCTGCGGGCCGAGCCCGATCCGGACCACCGCGAAGTCGCCGTCGGTGCTGCGGCGCTCCCAGAGCCGGCCGCTCGCCGCGGTGGACCACAGCGCACCCGGGTCGGGATGGCGGTAGTACATCGCCTCGCGCTGCTTCTCGATCGTGTTGCGCACCTGCGCCCGCAGCTGGCTCAGCTTGCGCATGAACTGGCGGCGTGCCTCGATCATCTCCTTCTTGCTCTGCCCGCCGGACTGCTGGGTGAGCTGCACGGCGATCATGCCGAGGATGGAGACGCCGTACATCCCGCCGGCGACGTAGGCCATCGGGCCGCCCCGCTGGGTGCCCATCATCAGCCCCATCGCGGCCGCACCCGCGGCCATCGGCAGGATCATCATCATCCGTTGCCAGCCCTTGGCGTTGGGCTGCGGCGCCTCGGGTGGCGGATCGAGGATCACCTCGCCGGAGGGCAGCTCCGGCGAGGGGCGACGCGGCGGCCGCTTGACGATCTCGGTTCCCACCCGTGCACCTCCTGCTTCGGGATGTCCGCCCCGCGCGACGCAAAGTCTCCGGAAGATCACTCTGAGCGAGGCGGATACGGGGGCACACCGGCCTCGACGGA
The DNA here is from genome assembly GCF_017312725.1 of Actinocatenispora comari. GTDB lineage: Bacteria > Actinomycetota > Actinomycetes > Mycobacteriales > Micromonosporaceae > Actinocatenispora > Actinocatenispora comari. Next base: position 6,381 of record NZ_BOPO01000088.1, read on the forward strand.
ACCCTACCTGCCGAGGAAAGCCTGTGTCGCAACGCAGGGATGTCTGAATCGCCGCGGTGCGCTCGGCTGCTACCTTGGGCACTCGTGACCACCGGCCCTCGCCGGTGTCCGCACCGTGTTTCCGCTCGGAGGTGACCTTCAGTGACGGCCCCAGTGGGCACCTCGGTGGGCATGGGTCTCGCCCGCGTCACCGTCTCGACGCCCAAGCGCCGCATCGACGTCGCCCTGCCGGAGGACATCCCGGTCGCCGAGTTGATCCCCAACCTGCTCCGGCACGCCGGGGAGAACGCCGCCGACGAGGGCGAGCTGCACGGCGGATGGGTGCTGCGCCGGGCCACCGGCGCGCTGCTGGTGCCGACCCGCAACCTGGCCGCCCAGGGGGTCCGCGACGGCGAGGTGCTGCATCTGGTCCCCCGGCGCACCGAATGGCCGGAGCTCGAGTACGACGACGTGGTCGAGACGATCGCCAGCGGCGCCCGGCGGTACGGGCGGTCCTGGGGGGCCGCCGCCACCCGGCGCTGCGCGCTGGCGGTCAGTCCGGCGATCTTCCTGCTCGGCACCGCGATGGTGCTGTTCTCCGACCCGCCGTGGCAGGTGCCGGGCATCGTCTCCATCGGCCTCGCGCTGATCCTGACCGTCGTCGGCATCACGCTGGCGCGGGCGATGTCCGACGCGGTCGCCGGTGCCGTCGTCGCCGGCAGCGGGCTGCCGTTCGCCTTCCTGGGCGGTCTGCTGGTCGCCGCACCGAACGTCCGGCTCACCTCGCTCGGCCTGCCGCACCTGTTGCTCGGTTCGGTGTTGCTGCTGGTCTTCGGCGTGATCGGGTACGTCGGGGTCGGTGCGTTCTCCCGGCTGTTCGCCGCCGCGGTGACGGTCGGGTTGCTCGGCGGCATCGCCGGCCTGCTCGGGTTCTCCTCGATGCCCTCGGCCGGGATCGCCGCGGTGGTGCTGACGATCGGCATCGCGCTGATGCCGGGCTACCCGCTGATGTCGCTGCGGATCGGCAAGCTGCCGCTGCCGTCGCTGCCGCAGCGGGCCGAGGACATGCTGGCCGACCCGCCGATGCCGCAGCGCTCCACCGTGTACGCCGCGGTGGCCCGGTCCGACGAGGTGCTCACCGGCACCCTGCTCGGCGTCGGCATCACCGCGCTGGCCAGCATGGCCGCCCTGCTGCTCGACGGCACGGTGACCGGGGTGATCCTGGTGCTGGTCGCCTCGATCGCGATGCTGCTGCGGGCCCGGTTGTTCCCGACCCCGCGGCAGCGCGTCTCGCTGCTGGTCGGTGGCATCGTCGGGATCGCCATGGTGGCCGTGGCCGGCGGCCTGGTCGCCGGCTCGAACCTGATGCGGTTCCTGCTCCTGCTCGGCGTGCTGGCCGCCGGCGCGCTGGTGCTGGTCGCCGGTGTGCTGTTCAGCAAGCGGCCGCCGTCGCCATACCTCGGGCGGTTCGCCGACATCTTCGACGTGATCGCGATCATCGCGCTGGTGCCGATCACCTGCAGCCTGGTCGGCCTGTACTCCTACATCCGAGGCGTGTTCGCCTCGTTCGGCTAGACCGCTGAGGCTCGGAAGGACCGCGGATGGCGTCCAGGAAGGACCAGCTTCACTCGTACCAGTTCCTGCTGCGGCGGGTGATCTCGGCCGTGGTGATGCGCGAGACCGATCCGGCGCAGGCACCGCTGCGGCGCGGCACCGGTGCGGCGTTCGCCGGGGTGATGATCGCGGTGATCGTCGCGGCCGCGTTCGGCGTGATCGGCATCTTCACCAAGGTCGGCAGCACGTCCTGGAAGCAGGACGGCACGGTCGTGGTGGAGAAGGAGACCGGCGCGACCTACGTCTACAACAACGAGTTGCTGACCCCGACCCTGAACTACGCGTCGGCCCTGCTGCTCGCGGGCAAGGAGACCCCGACGACGGTGACGGTGCCGCGTGACTCGCTGGCCTCGGTCGGCCGCGGGATCATGCGCGGCATCCCGGATGCGCCGACCGCGCTGCCGGACGCGAAGCGGGTCACCGGGATGCCCTGGACCCTGTGTTCGGTGCCGAGCCAGGACAGCAACGGCCATGCCGTCACCCGTACCAGCCTGGCCGTGGGCCGGGGCGCCAACGGTGGTGCCGACCTGGGCGACAAGGGTCTGCTGGTGAAGGACTCGCAGAGCGGCGACACCTACCTGGTCTGGCACAGCACGCGCTACCGGATCCAGAGCCCGGACACGGTCGTGGCGTCGCTGTTCGGCGCACAGGTCAACCCCACGATGGTGGGCCTGGCCTGGCTCAACGGGCTGCCGGCCGGGATGGACATCGGCCCGATCGACGTGCCGGACCGGGGCAAGGCGTCCTCGGCGGTGTCCGGGCACACCGTCGGCGACGTCCTGTTCGACCGCACCGGCACCGGCGGCAAGCAGTACTACCTGGTTCTCTCGGACGGCGTCGCCGCGATCACCGACCTGCAACGGTCGGTGCTCGCCGGGCAGTACACGATGCATCCGCAGGAGGTGCCGGCCGCCGAGATCAATGGGATGACCAAGAGCCACCAGCTCACTCCGCCGAGCAACACCGGGGTCCGCCCGCCCAGCTCCGCGCCCAAGCTGACCGACGCCGGCGCCACCAGCACCTGCGCGCTGTACCGCGGCGCGGCGCAGCCGCCGCAGATCGTGGTCGGCGCGCTCGAAAGCGCCGTCAGTACCCGGACGCAGCAGCAGACCGGGGACGGCAACGCGCTCGCCGACGCGGTGTGGGTGCCGTCCGCGCACATCGCGGTGGTCCGGGCGATGAGTTCGAGCAGCTCGGTCACCGGCACCTACGACCTGGTCACCGACAACGGCGTGCGGTACGGCGTGCCCACCGTCGCCGCCCTGCACATGCTGGGGTACCAGGAGCAGCAGGCGGTGAGCATGCCGGCCGGTCTGGTCAGCCGGATCCCGGCCGGGCCGACCCTCGATCCGAAGGCCGCGGCGGTGGCGGTCGACATGCAGAAATCCGGTAACTGAGCGGTATCGGTCGGCATCAGCGAGCTCGGACCGGCGCAGCGAGGTGGCTCGGGGTTGACCGTGCGGGTTATCGTCTGGGCTGGCCGGCCATCAGGTCGGCACCACACTACTCGCCCCGCGGCTGGGGGGCACGCTCAGAGAATGAGGTGACACACCTTGGGAGATCGCGCTCATGTGGGGCAGGCCCAGATCACCGCTGCCGCCAAGAAGGCGGACGACGTCGGTGAGGGCATTGCCGGGAACCTCAACGTCCTCATGCAGCAGATCGAGGCGGCGGAGGCCGGCTTCAAGGGCGGCGGTGGCCGAGCCTTCCAGCAGAAGTCGCTGGAGATCCACAACGACCTGAAGACCATTCTGCAGAACCTCAACAAGCTGGCCAACGCGGCCGACTCGTCGGTCACCGACTACGGCAGCACCGACGCCGACATCGAACAGGAAATCAACCAGGTCGGCGCCGCCTACGGCGGCGGCTCGGTCGCCGACGGCCTTCGCGCCTGAGCCCGGTCGAAAGGTAGCCACACATGGGGTACAGCGACGACGATCTCGTCTACCACTTCTCCGGCATCACCGACGTCGCCGATGCGATCAACCGGTTCTGCTCGGAGATGCAGAGCAACCTCGACGAGGTGGACTCCCAGTTCAAGGCGCTGCTCGCCGGTGACTGGAACGGCATGGGTGCCGATGCGTTCAACAGCGTCAGCGCCAAGATCCACAGCGCGGCGAACGACCTGGAAGCCACCCTGCAGAGCCTGTCCCAGAAGGTGGGCGACGCGGCGTTCAAGTTCAAGGACGCCGACGCACGCGCCGCCTCGCGCATCTACCAGGGCTGACTCGTTCCGCCTGACCAACGGGCCTCGGACCTCGTCCGGGGCCCGTTGTCGTACCCGTTCAGGGCATCTTGTCGAACAGCTCGACCGGCGGCGCCGGCAGGTCGTCCTCCGGGCGGTCCCGGGGCGGCGTGGCCAGCCGGACCGACCAGCGGCGGCGCCGGCCCCGCGGGATCGCCACCGCGGCACCGAGCACGACGAGCCCGGCGAGCACGCTGAGCGCCGCGATGAGCAGCGCCAGCCGGCTGCTGCCGGACCAGATCCGGCCGCGCTCGACGTCGGCGGCGCTGCGGTGCGCCTGCTGGTACCCGGGCAGCGCGGCCGGGCTGTGCTCGGACATGGTCTCGGTGACCGCCCGGTGCGGGTTCACCATGCCGGCGCCGTACTCGTGGCTGTTCGGACCGCCCGGGGTCGGCGACGCGGTGGCCTTGAGCCGGCGCTCGATCTGCTCCGGCCCGAGCTGCGGCCACCGCGCCCGGATGAGCGCCACGGTGGCGCTGACCTGCGCTGCGGCGACGTCGCTGCCGCCCGCCGTGGTCAGCCCCTTCTTCCGGGCGGTCGTCGTCACGCCGGCACCCGGCGCGACCAGGTCCACGTACGGTCCGGTCGCCGAGCCCTCCTCCAGCGTCTCGTCCGGGCCGACCGCGCCGACTCCGACCACCCCCGGGTAGGCGGCCGGGTACGGGGTCTTCTTCTTCGGATCGCTGGCCTCGGTGCCGACCGCGGCGACCACGACCCGCCCCTTGTCCACCGCGTACGCGACGGCCGACTTCAGCGCGCTGTCGTCGGTGTGCACGACGATCGACACGTTGACGACCGAGGCACCGTGGTCCACCGCGTACCGGATGCCCTTCGCGATGGTGGCCGGGTCGGGCGTTCCGTCGTCGCTCTGCGTCGTGTCATCGATCTGCTTGGTGACGGCCACCGGGAGCACCGTGGCACCCGGCGCGATGCCGTAGAAACCGACGCTGTCGCTCTGCTGCGCCACGATGACGCCGGCCATCCCGGTGCCGTGGCCGACACAGTCGGTGTCGCCGGCGCCGCCGCCCTTGAGGAAGCTGGTGCCCTTGTCGACGTGCCCGCCGAGCTGCCCGTTCGAGGCGTCCACCCCGGTGTCGACGACGCCCACCAGCACGCCGGCCCCGGTCGTGAACGGCCACACCGACTGCGGGTCCAGCGCGAGCTGCGCCCAGGAGACGCCCTTGGCGGACTTGCCCGGCGGCGCGCACTGGTCCTCGGCCAGCGCCGGCGTGCCCGGCACGAACGTCCCGCTCAACGCCGCGACGCAGGCGGCGACCAGCAGCGCCACCGGCCGACCCGCACCGGCGCGTCGCACCCACCGCGGACGAGCCACCATGGCTGCCAGCCTACGGTGGCGCGACCCGGTCGCGATCGCGGCATCGGTCGGGTTCACCGGCGGCTCGGCGCGCCGAAACGTTGCTGCTCCACCGATGTCGGGGTCACCCACACGTACCGGTCGGCTCCCCCGCCGACCAGCGCGAACATGTCGTCGCGCAGCGCGGTGAGCAGCTGGATCGCGCTGCCGTCGAGCCGCAGCACCGAACCCAGCGAGTACGACTCCTCCTTGCCGAGGCGCTGCAGCATCACCAGGTTGGACTCCTGCACCGCCGGGAAGCCGTACGCGGTGAGCTGGTGCAGCACCGTCAGCTGGGTCTGCCACGGACCGAGGTCGGGCCGCCGGGCGGCGCCCAGCAACCCCATGTCGTAGATCAGCAGCGCCGGGCGCAACGAGTTGGAGGCGACGGTGACCGGCCGCTCCTCGGGCATCACGGCCATCCGGTCGGACCGGCCGGTCGCCCACTGGCCGAAGCCGTTCCAGTGCTCGGGCCGGCGGGAGAACACGACCACCCGGGCGCCGAGCGCGAGCGCCCGGAACGCGAGCAGCCGGGCGCCCCACAGACCACCGACGAAGGTGAGCCGGGTCGGCTCGGGCCGGAAGGTGCGGATCTGCACCGGCTTGCGGTCCCGGTCGTGCCCCAGCAGCATGCCGACCGCCGGCGTGCCGAACCGGATCTCGTCCAGCGCGGCATCGGACGCCAGGTGCGAACCGATCCGCAGCGGCGGCAGCGGCCGGACCCGCCCGATCAGCCGGGACTGGTCCTCGCCCGGGCCGTAGCCGCCGCCGTACACGGTGCCGTGGCTGGGGTCCGGCGGGACCAGCGTGCCGGTCGCGCTGGGCGTGCGCGACCCGGCCGAGCTGCCCTGCGTCGCGGTCGTCGACTGCGTGACACCGCCGGCGTTTCCGGTCGGCGCGAGCAGCAGCGTGCCGCCCGTCTCGCCGACGATCTTGCTGGTCGCCGCGGTGTCCGGCGCCCCGCCGGGCGCCGGCTCGACGGCCGTGCGTTCGGCCGGCTGAACCTGCGGCTGCGGGGCCGGCTCGGGCGCCGACGCCGGTGGCGGCAGCGCACCGAGCACCGGGCCGGCGGACTGCTGGGCAGGCCACATCGGTCTGGCCGGCACGGGGGCGGCCGGTGGCATCGACCGCGCGACGGCGGGCCCGTCCTGGGCCTGATCGCGCGGCGTGTCCTGACCGCTCACGCCGACTCCTTCCCGCGTCGTCGGGTGGCCATCATCGCGCACCACCGCCAGTGGGTGCGGTCGCGTACACCGCGGGCGCCTGCTCGCCGTCGAGCCGGAACACGTTGCCGCCGGCCCGGGAGACCGCCTGCTTCACCGCCGTGCAGGTCTGGGCGAGCAGTTCCGGCTCGGCCGCCACCCGCAGCAGGCAGCGCACCTCGATCAACTCCTCGTACGGGGCGAGGACGACGGACAGGCTGGTCAGCGCGGCCGGCACCCGGCTCATCGCGTCCAGGAACGGGCCGCTGTCGCGCAGCCCGGGCCACGAGCTGACCCAGAAACACGCGTGCGCCAGGCTGGTCGACTGCCACGCCGTCCAGCGCTCCTTGACCGCGGGCGTCGGCCCGCCGGCGGCGGACTGGCTCAGCTCGCAGGAGCGGGTCAACGCATCCAGCAGGCCGTCGCTGTTGAGCACCTGGAAGTCGAGGCCGGCCCGGCGCAGCGCCTTGCCGACCCGGCGGACCAGGGCGCCCAGCATGACCGGGACCTGCTCGGACTCGTCCGCGCCACCGACCGACGCCTCCGCCACCGCCCGGGCGTCGAACCGGATCGCCACCCAGGTGGCCTGGTCGGCCGCGCTGGTCAGGCCGAACTTCGCGACGAGCTCCCGGTACGACTCGCCGGCCGCGCCGCTGGCCCGGACCGGCAGGGTGTGCCGGACCACCTGGACCACCGCGCCCGGCTGTTCGGCGTCCTGGGCCAGGCTGGCGAGCTTGGTCAGCGGCATCTGCCCGAGCGCGTCGCCGTTCACACCCTGGGGCGGGACGACGGCGACCACCGCGAACGAGCCGGCACCGTCCCGGCCGATCCCGACATCGATGCCGTTCGGGCCCTCGACGGAACGGACCGTCAGGTCGGGGACGAGCCGCCGGAGCGCGACCAGCCGCTTGTCGTCGGCGGCCAGCTGCCGCCCGGTCTTGCGGCGCAGGTACTGGCGGCGCAGCAGCATGCGCTCCACCCACCAGCGGCCACCCGACCGGGCGAACGTGATCACCACGATCGCGACGCTCAGCACGACGCCGCCGATGAGCGCGTACATCGACTGGCCGAGCAGCAGCAGGATGCCGATGATCAGCACTTCGATCAGGACGAGCTGCAGCACGTTGACCGGGCCGAGGTAGCCGTGTCGCCGGCGGCGCAGGAACGTCACCGGCCTGCTCGCGGCGGCGGCGGGCTCGGCGCTGATCCGCGCCACCGCGCGCACCCGCGACGGAGGCTCGTTCATCGTCATCCGCAGACCCTTTCCGCCACGTGCTCGTGCGACCAGACCGATCCCCCGCCATCCTAAGGATCGCCGCACGGTCCATGCCATGTGTGGCCGCCCGGACCGCAACAAGATCAAGTAGTCGTCCGACCACGTACGGCAATGCCGGCGCCCGGCCTGGTGCGGTACCGCGGTGGCCGCGCCCTGGCGTCCCGGCGCAGCGCCCCACCGGCACAGCACGAGACGCGACGCGAGCGGGGCCCACGTCGCGTCTCGGGTCGGTCCGGCCCGGCGCGTCGGTCCGGTCCCGCGGCGAGTCGGTCCGATCCGGCCCGACGATCCAGGCCAGGCGGGTCAGGTCAGGCGGGTCAGGCCCGGCGGGTCAGGTCAGGCGGGTCAGGCTTGGCCCTGCGGCGGGCCGGGTCGATCCGGTGGCGGGGCAGGCCCGTCCGGTGCAGCGGGTCGATCCGGTGGCGGGGCGGGCCCGTCCGGTGGTGCGGTGGCCCGATCCGGCGGGGCCGGTCGGTCCGGCGACTGCTCGGCCCCGGTCGGGGGCGGGGCGGCGAGGGCGGTGCCGATGTCGCGGTAGACGTGCACCTCGACCGTCCTGGTACGGCGGAGCACGTCGCGCGCCTGCCCGACGTTGCGGGCGAACCGCAGGTCCACACCGGAGCGGGCCAGCTCGGCGTGCAGCTGGCTGAACATCTGGGCCGCGGTGACGTCGAGGAACGGTACGGTCTCCGCGTCGACGACGACCACCCGCACCGGCCGGTGCGCCGCGAGCGTCCGGATCCTGGTGCGCACGAAGTCGGCGTTGGCGAAGTACAGGCCGGACTCGACCCGGCACACCAGCGCGTCGTCCGGCGGTACCGCATGCGGGTCGCGCTCGACGTCCACCCACACGTCGAGCCGGTCCGGGCGCCGGCCGAGCACCGCGATGTGGGGCCGCGAGGAGCGGTACAGCAACAGCAACAGCGCCACCGCGATCCCGATGAACAGGCCGGGCAGCGTGTCGAACACGACGACGCCGGCGAGTGCCGCCAGCGCGGCGACGAAGTCGGCCCGTGCCGCCTTGCCGTAGATGCGGCCGAGCCCGCGGGTCGACACCCGCCACAGCTCGCGCAGCGCACCGAAGTCGACCAGCTCGACGACCGCGGCGATCACCACCGCGGCCAGCGTCGCCTCCGGCAGCTTCTCGAACAGCCCGGTCAGGAACAGCAGCGTGATCAGGGTCAGGCAGGCGACGGTGGCGCCGGACAGCTGCGAGCGCGCGCCGGCGCCGCCGTTCACCGCGGTCTTCGAGAGGCTGCCGTTGACCACCATCCCGGACGCCAGGCCGCTGCCGAGGTTGGCCGCGCCGAGCCCGATCAGCTCGGCGTTCGGATCCACCTCGTACCCGTGCTGCGCCGCGTACGTCTTCGCCGCGCCGAGGCCCTCGGCGAACCCGACCAGCAGTACGCCGATGGCCGGCCCGGCCAGGTCGACGTAGCTGTGCGGGCCCGGAAGGTGTTGCGGCATCCCGAGATGCGGCAGCCCGGAGTCGACCTTGCCGACGATCTCGACGCCGTGCCGGTCCAACCCCAGCGCCGCCACCAGCACGATCCCGGCGACCACGACCACCAGCGCACCCGGTACCAGCGGCAGCCACCGCTTCAACACCAGGAGTACGGCGAGCGATCCCAACCCGATCGCCACCGTCGCCGGCTTCGCGTGCCCGAGCTGGCCGAGCACGTGGCCCAGCTTGCGGAAGAAGTCCCCCTGCCCCTTGCCGACGCCGAACAGCGCCGGCAGCTGGCCGACCATGATGGTCAGCGCCAGGCCGATGATGAACCCCTTCAACACCGGCTCGGAGATGAACGACGCGACGAACCCGAACCGCAGCAGCCCGGCGACGACACCGACCACGCCGACCATCAGCGCCAGCGCCGCGGTCAGCCCGACGTAGCTCGCGGTACCGCCCTTCGCCATCCCGCCGACGATCCCCGCGGACAGCGCCGCCGTCGCCGACATCGGCCCGACGATCAGGTGCCGGGACGAGCCGAACACCAGGTACAGCACCAGCGCCGGCACCGCCGCGTACAGGCCGACGACCGGCGAGACGCCGGCGATCCCCGCGTACGCCAGCGATTCCGGTACCAGCACCGCCCAGACCGTGACGCCGGCGATCAGGTCGGCGCGCAACCACGCCGGCCGGTACCCGGCGAACGACGGAAACAGGAACCCCCACCGCCGCCCGTCACCCCGGCTGCCCGCGGTCACCGCTCACCGCTCCGGCCTCGTCGCACGCCCCGCCAACACGCCCATCCGTCCCCCCGGACGCCGCACCGCGCCTGACCCGATGCTAGGGCCGCAGCGGTACGAAGTCCGGCGATCCGGTCTTCTCGCCGGGCGCTCACCTGCCCGGTACGGCGGCGGCCAGTTCCTCGTCGGCCGGCCAGCCGGCGAGCCCGGCGCGGTCCGGATCGGGGGCCGGCCAGTGCAGCCGCAGGTCGCGGCGGCGACCGAACAGGCGCAGCAACGCGGCCGGCGAGCTGAGTGAGGCGTACGTCGGGCGCGCGTCCCGGCAGCCGACGAAGAACGTCCGGGTGGCGAACGCCAGCCCCCAGCCGAACGCCACCACGTCGGACCGGCCGGGCGCCACCTCGTACACGGCGAACATCCGCGGCGCCTCCACCACCGCCAGCCGCGCCACCAACTCCTCGAACTCGGCCTCGCTCAACGCCCGCAACCCCGCGCTGATCTCCTCGTCCGACATCTCGTCGTCCCCCATGCCCCTCACCTCTCCGGATCGGCTCGATTAAGAACGTGAGGATATAGCTAAACGTTTAGCGAGCGACATACCTTTCGGCATGGCTGTACTGTCTTCAATCCGACCGCAAGTACCCATAGCCGGGACGACTGTCGATCGTTGGCGCGCATGCGGGGGTCATCTATAGGACCGGAGGGGAGCCACACCATGGAGCGCAACGACCCGTCGGCACTGCGCTGGCTGATCGGCGTGGAGTTGATCAACTACCGCAAGGAGTCGACGCTCACCCAGGCCGAGGCGACCCGGCGTACCGGCATCGGCAAGGCGAAGTTGTCGAGCATGGAGAGTGGCCGCTACCAGCAACATCCCGACGACGTGACGGCGCTGCTCAATGCGTACGGCGTGGCGCAGCGCGACATCGACCGCATCACGTCACTCACCGGCCGCGCCGAGTCCCGTTCCTGGCTCGCCCCCTGGAGCCACGTCGTCCCCGACTGGTTCCGCACCTTCGTCGGCCTCGAAGGACTCGCCACCGCCGAGTTCGCCTACGACCCGTTGATCATTCCCGGACTGCTCCAAACGATGGAGTACGCGGAGGAACTGACCCGAGCTACCGGCTTCGTACGCCCCGATCACAGCGAACGGTTCGTCTCGTTCCGGTTGGCGCGTGCTCGCCGCCTGACCGCTGATACGCCACTGGCGCTACATGCCGTCATCGGCGATGCCGCGCTGAGGCTCACCGTTGGTGACGTCGAGCTGCGCAGAGCGCAGTATCAGCATCTCGTAGAGCTCGCGAAGCAACCCAACATCACGATCCAGGTGATCCGCCCGGAGGACGGCCCGCACGGCGCCGGTACCGGCCAGTTCGTGATCCTGGAGTTCGACAAGGCCCGACCGATCGCGTACTCGGAACTACTCGATGGCGCCAGTTACGTGCAGGACCAGGATCAGGTCGCCACGTATAGGATGGCGGCTGACAGTGCACGCACCGTGGCGCTGTCTCCTGAAAAGTCCATGGCGTTGCTCCGTTCCATGATCAACGCAAGTACGTGATGGAGGCCGTCGTGGCCACGCCCGATCTCACCAACGCCCGGTGGCGCAAGTCCACCCGCAGCACCAACAATGGCAACTGCGTCGAGGTCGCCTTCTTCGGCGACGCCGTGGCGACCCGCGACAGCAAGGACCCGGCCGGCCCGGCCCTCGTCGTTACCCCCTCCGCCTGGACCGCCTTCCTGGCGTCGGTTCGCGGCTGACGGGTCACCGCAGCGGCGGTCACGGCGTAGCAACCCGACAGCGCGCGACCACCTGCGCTGGCAGGCTGGCGAGTACATCCGAACGGAGGCTCGCCATGCGCGCATCAGACCTCAACGCCCGCTGGTTCAAGTCCACCCGCAGCGGCAACAACGGCAACTGCGTCGAAGTCGCCTTCCTCAGCGACGCCGTGGCCACCCGCGACAGCAAGAACCCGTCCGGCCCGGCGCTCGTCGTCACCCCGGCCGCCTGGACGGCCTTCCTCGCGACCATCGAGCGCTGACCGTCGCCGGACGGGCGGTCGCAGCAGGGATCCGGCAGGTCACCGCGGCCGCGGTGCGCGCCAGATCATCTCCAGGTCCGTTGCCGCCGAGCCACGTCCGCCGCCGCGAACGCCGCCAGGATGCCGGCCACGATCGGTGCCCGGGCGCCGGCTCGAATTCCGGTGCTCGCTGGCGGCGGCACAGGTACCGTGCGGCATGGCTGTGATTCGGGACGTACAGGTCACCTTCGACTGCGAGTCGCCACGACGGGTGGCGCGGTTCTGGTGCGAGGTGATGGGCTACGAGCTGGCGGCGCCGCCGGACGGGTTCTCCTCGTGGGAGGAGTTCGATCGCACGCTGCCGGAGGCGGACCGCGACTCCTGGGCCGCCGCGCAGGATCCCACCGGCAACCGGCCGCGGCTGTTCTTCCAGCGAGTGCCGGAGACCAAGGTCGTGAAGAACCGGGTACACCTGGATGTCCGCGCCGGCGCCGGGTTGGTCGGCGAGGAGCGGCTGGCCGCGCTGCTGGCGGAGGAGCAGCGACTGATCCCGCTCGGCGCCAAGCGGGTGCTGCTGCAGTATGCCGATGACGAGAACGAGTCGTGCCTGACCATGCAGGACCCCGAAGGCAACGAGTTCTGCCTGGACTGAGGGGTGCGTGCGCTCTCAACCCACCTTGGGTTGCTCGGTTCGCCCCATGTCGTTTCCGACCGCGGCACCGAGGTCCGGGCGGTACTGGTGGGTGAGGAAGGTGTTGCAGTCGGGGCAGTCGGCGAGGATGGTGTGGCGGCAGCTCAGGATGTGGGCCAGGAAGCCGTCCGCGGCCTGCAGCAGCGTGACCCGGTCATGGAGCTCGGTCCGCTTGCCGTCGATCAACGCCTTCCGGTCGTCGTGGTCGGCACCCGCCAGCCGGCGGATCTGGCCCAGCGACAGCCCGGCGCGCTGCAGGGTCCTGATCATCCGGGCCTGGTTCAGCGTCTGCTCGTCGTAGCTGCGGTGGCCGGACGAGCCGCGCGCCGGCGTGAGCAACCCCAGCGACTCCCAGTGCCGCAGTACGTGCGCGGCGATGCCCAGCGCCGCCGCAGCATCGCCGATCTTCACTCCGTACCCCTTTACTTCAGGTCGACCTGAAGTTCTACGGTAGCGCCGCCATCGCCGCGGCGGTCCCGCCGCGCAAGCCGTGCGGCGGTCGCCGCGGAACCGTGGCGTGTCGCGCCGCCGGAGCCGGTGGCAGGCCCGCCGCCGAAGCCGGTGGCAGCACCTGCCGCACAGGAGTCTGGAGTGATGTCATGCCTGATCCGGTCGCCACACCGAACCTGCTCGACTGCTGCGCCGCCGCCGCGGGCCTGGCCGCCGGGATGGTACGGCCGCGCCGCCGCGACGAGCGGCTGCTCGCCTCGATCACCGACGCCGGCCTGCCGAGCCCTCGCCGTACCGTGCGGGTCACCGCGCTGCCGCAGGTGGTGCGGCAGGTGCCGACCGCGGTGATCGTGGAGGGCACGTTCGCCCCTCGACGGGTGCCCAACGCGTTGACCTCGTTCGTCGTCGAGCATCCGGACGCGACGTTCCTGGTCGACCCGAGCGTGTGCCGGGACGCCGAGCACCGGGCGATCGCGCAACTGCCCGCCGTGCTGCGGGTCGCGGTACGGGCGCCGGCCGGCACCACGGCCACCGTCGACGCGCTGGATTCCCTGCCACAGCTACCGAAGCCGGACTTCGCGCTGCCCACCCACGCGCACTGGGACCACGTGTGCGGCCTGCTGGACCTGCCCGGGATGCCGGTGCACCTGCACCGCACCGAACGCGAGTGGGTACTCACCGGGCCGGTCGCACCGGTCGGCGGGGTGCGGGACGGGCTGCGCGACCGTACCCTCGTCGACTACGAACTGGACGGGCCGTCGGTGTCCACGTTCACCCGCAGCCACGACCTGTTCGGCGACGGCACCGTCGTGCTGGTCGACCTCGCCGGCCACACCCCGGGCAGCGTCGGCGTGCTCGCGCACACCGAGCGCGGCTGGCTGCTGCTCGCCGGCGACGCCGCCTGGCACCAGTTGCAGATCGACACCGTCCGGCAGAAGGCCAGCTACCCCGGCAACTTCGCGGACGCCGACCGCGACGCCACCTTCCGCACCCTGCACCGCCTCCACCTCGCCCGCCACCACCTCACCATCGTCCCCACCCACGACCCCACCGCCACCGACCCGCTGCTCCCCACCGCCCGCTGAACCGGCGGATACTCGTACCGGTGGATCTCGACGCGCTGTTACCTCGTTCCCGCACCCCGCGCGACTACCTGGACGCCGCCACCGACCCGCGTCTCGACCCGGCCGGGCTGCGCGAGCTGGCCGGCAGCCCGTACTCCTTCGTCCGGCTGGCGGTCGCCCGCCAACCGCGAGCCGACGCGGCGGTGCTGGCCGAACTGCTCACCGAACCCCTGGACCCGTGGGACGCCAACCGCCTGTACCGCCTCCTCGCCGAACATCCCAACGCCGACCGCGCCGTCCTGCTCCGCGTACTCGCTCGCACCGAGGACCTGCTGCGGTCCGGTTCACGCCCGTACGGCGCCGCGATCGCCCTCGCCGCCCGCCCCGAACTGACCCCCGACGAGGTCGACCGCCTCCGCCACCTCCCCGGCGCCTCCCGCCGCCTACGCCGCGGCCTCACCCGCACCCCACCGCCCACCTGAACAACCCTGACCCGAGCCGGTCGAACCGCCAGGCTCCGTCGCGGGATCCCGTGGACGTGGGTCCTGTCGGCGGGCGGAGGAGGCCGGGGCGGGCGCCCGCTCTCGGATGGGCGGCGGATCCCGCCGTGGCTGCTGGACGTCCACGATGCCAACGCCGGCCCGGCACCCGCGTCCGCTGTCTGTCCGACTGACCAGCCGGGGGCTCCGTTGAGCTGCCGCTTAGGATGGCGCGATGTCGTTCTCGGTGCGGTGGATTCGGCTGACGTTGGTGGTGCTGGCAGTCGTCTTCGCGACTGCCGCCTACGGGATTCGCGCGGTCATGGACGGGCCGATCGAGCAGTACTCCGGTGCCGCGCTGTCGGGGGCCATCGTGTACGCGATCGTGCTGTTCATCAGGCCGTCGATCACTCCGTGGATCGCCGGCGTCATCGCGGTCGCGTACTGCTGGTTCATCGAGTTCGCGCAGCTCACCCCCATCCCCGCGACGATCTTCCAACACAGCTGGTTCGCAGGCCAGCTGGTCGGCGCCCAGTTCGATCTCGTCGACGTCACCTGGTACCCGATCGGCATCCTCCTGTTCGTCGCCGCCCACTGGTACCTCCGCACCCGTTCCCGTTCCCGAGCGGAGGCCAGCGTCCGCTGAACCGGTACCGCCAACCGAGCTCCGAGGCGACCGGCCCGTCGACGCCGGCAACTCTTCCTTGCATACCGCCCCAGATGCGAAGACTGCGGCGGCGGTCTGTCGGCGGTTGACGCTTGTGCGCGGTACCTATCGTGGCGACGTGAGAGCCGGGCCGTCGCAACGGAAGACGTGGTACGTCTGCGTGGTGCTGTGCTCCTTGTTCGGGGCAGGGATCGCCACGATCATCTTTGTGAACGCACTGACGCCACCGTCCGGGCCGATCGTGACGGCGCACGCCGAGGTGTGCTGGAAGGGAGCTGGCCGCAACTCCTCTGGCGGATGCAACGGAACGTACAGCGATGCGCAGGGGAACAAGCGGCCGGTCTTCATCGATGGCGGAGGCAGCGCAGAAGAGGGCAAGGATGTCCAGGTACGCATCATCGGTCGGGGCAGCGAGAGGGACCACGGCACCACCGATCTGGGCTGGCACCCGCTGCCCGGGGTGATCGCCGGAATCGTGGTACTGCCCGTACTGATCGGCGGCCCGCTGGCGATCTGCTGGCGGATTCTGCGGGCCAACGATCGACGGCGCCGATACGCCGCCTGGCAGCTGTCCACCGCGTACCAGGCGCGCCGGTGGGCGCCGGGGCCGCGACGCTCGCAACCACCGCCCCAGGGCTGGCAGCCACCGCCCCGCAACTCGCGGCCACCACCCCAGCGCTGACAAGCAACAGCCGGTGCCCTGAGTGCCGACCCGCGCGCCTCCACGTTCCCGCCGAGCTTGACCACAGTGTTTCCGCAGGTCAAGCGGCGATCGGTAGCACAGTGGCACCGCTGTTTGCGGTGTCACCGGCGTTTGTGCGGGTCAGCGGGTACCAGCGACCGGAACGACCCGCACGGGTCGAAGCATCGCCGGACAACGACGCGATCAACAAGCGGATCGAGGATCAGCTCGGCGGAGCCGGCGTGATCTGAGCCGAGCCCCGAATCTCTCTCGCTGCTCTATCGCGAACAGCGGCACACAACGAGACCAAGCGGGACTCCATGGGACACGGAGTATCTGCCCGGGCTTGATGTTTGTGCAGGTCAGCGGCTGTTTACGCTGGTGATGTTCTGGGTGCCCCCGGCAGGATTCGAACCTGCGCACACGGCTCCGGAGGCCGATGCTCTATCCCCTGAGCTACGGGGGCTCGGGACGGTGTGAAGAGTAGCAGGTGGGTCCGGCGGCGGCCCGCGGCGGGTGGGCGTACCACGGTGGGAGTAGGCGGCGGGTCGATCCGGGGACGATGTGCCGGGCGGGGTCGCGGCCTACCGTGGGCACGTGCGGTGGGGTGTGGTGGGGCGGGTACGCCGCGGTACGGCCGACGATCCGGTCGACCGCAGCGACGTGTCGTGCCCGCCGGCGCAGCGGCTGAGTGGCTGGCCGGCGCGCGGCTGGACGGTACCGATGGTCGCGTTGCTGGTGGCGGCGGTGTCGGTGGTGGGCACCCACTACGCGGCGAAGCAGGTGCACCAGCCGTTGGACGCGCCGACGCTGCTGTTGCTGTTCGTCGGGCCGGTGGCGTTGCTGTTCAGCCGGCGGTGGCCGGCGCCGGCGTTGGTGGTGACGACGGCCGCCACGGTCGGCTACTACGGCCTCGGCTTCCCGTACGGGCCGCAGTTCACCGCGTTCGCGGTGGTGCTGGTGATGGCGGTGGTGGCCGGGTACCGGGTGCTGGCCTGGCTGTGCGGCATCGGCGCGCTGGTGGTGTACTTCCTGCTCTACTGGGCGATCGAGCACGGCACGATGGGCTGGACCTGGGTGCTCGGGCACGTCGCCGCGGTGGCCGCGATCCTCGCCCTGTCCGAGCTGTACCGGGTGCACCGGCAGCGGGTGGCGGTGCAGCGCCGGATCCGGGCGGAGCGGGAGCGGCGGCAGGCGAACGAGGAGCGGCTGCGCATCGCCCAGGAGCTGCACGACGTGCTGGCGCACAACATCTCGCTGATCAACGTGCAGGCCGGGGTGGCGCTGCACCTGATGGACCAGCGGCCGGAGCAGGCGCGTACCGCGTTGACGGTGATCAAGCAGGCGAGCAAGGAGGCGCTGGGCGAGATGCGCTCGGCGCTCGCGGTGCTGCGCGCCGAGACGTACGCGGCGCACTCCCCCACGCCGGGCCTGGACGGGCTGGACGAGCTGACCGGCCGGCTGGTGTCGGCGGGACTGCCGGTGCGCACCACGGTGACCGGGGCGCAGCGCCCGCTGCCGGTCGAGGTCGATCTCGCCGCGTACCGGATCGTGCAGGAGGCGCTGACCAACGTGTACCGGCACGCGCACGCCACCGAGGCGGTGGTGTCGCTGGCGTACCGGCCGCAGCTGCTCACCGTGCTGGTGACCGACGACGGTACGGGCGGGCCGGGCCCGACGCGGTCCGGCGAGGCCTGGCCCGATCCCGACGCTGCGGACCCGGCGGCGGACGGCGACGACCCGATCGGCGCCGGCGGCGGGAACGGCATCCCGGGCATGCGGGAACGGGCGACCGCGCTGGGCGGTAGCCTGACCGCCGGCCCGCTGCCGGGCGGCGGTTTCCGGGTCGTGGCGACGTTCCCGCTGGACCGGGAGGCCCCGTGACCCGGACCATCCGACCGGGCACGGCGAGCCGGTCCATCCGAGCGGGCACCGCGGTCCGGACCGCCCGAACCGGCACCGCGATCCCGACCACCTCAGCGGGCACCACGATCCGGACCGCCCGAGCTGGGACCGCGGTCCGGACCGCCCGAGCTGGGACCGCGGTCCGGGCGGCCCGAACCGGGACCGCGATCCGGAGCCGGGCAGGGGACGTGAGCCGGGTACGGCGGGACGGGGAGGCATCGTGATCCGGGTACTGCTGGCCGAC
This sequence comes from Actinocatenispora comari, assembly GCF_017312725.1. GTDB lineage: Bacteria > Actinomycetota > Actinomycetes > Mycobacteriales > Micromonosporaceae > Actinocatenispora > Actinocatenispora comari. The sequence continues at coordinate 24,444 of NZ_BOPO01000088.1, forward strand.
GACCAGGCGCTGGTACGGGCCGGGTTCCGCGCGTTGCTGGACGCCGAGGACGACGTCGAGGTGGTCGGCGAGGCCGCCGACGGCGACGAGGCGGTCACCGAGATCCGCCGGCTGGTGCCCGACGTCGTGCTGATGGACATCCGGATGCCCGGCGCGGACGGGCTCGACGCCACCCGCCGGATCGTCGCGGACGAGCGACTGGCCGCGGTCCGGGTGGTCATCCTGACCACGTTCGAGCTGGACGAGTACGTGTTCGAGGCGATCCGCTCGGGCGCGTCCGGGTTCCTGGTCAAGGACACCGAGCCGGCCGAACTGGTCGCCGCGGTACGGGCGGTGGCGCGCGGCGACGCGCTGCTGTCGCCGAGCGTGACGCGGCGGTTGATCGCCGAGTTCGCGCTGCGCGCCCAGCAGCCCCGGCAGTACCCGCAGCTCGCGGCGCTGACCGACCGGGAGCGGGAGGTGCTGACGCTCGCCGGGCAGGGGCTGTCCAACGAGGAGATCGCCGCGAAGCTGGTGGTCAGCCCGGCGACGGCGAAGACGCACGTGTCCCGCGCGATGGTGAAGCTCGCCGCCCGGGACCGCGCCCAGCTGGTCGTCATCGCGTACGAGTCGGGTCTGGTGCGGCCCGGCTGGCTGACCTGAGCCGCGGCCGACGCGAAGCCAGCGGCGGCGAGCGGCGGGCGGTCTGCGGCGGGAGAAATTGCCGGTCGGCTCGGCGGGGCGGTTGGCATGATGGCGGCCATGGCAGAAGATCGACGGCTCGAGTTGCATCCGACCTATCCGGTTCGCACGCCGCGGCTGTTGCTGCGGCCGGTGACGGCCGACGACGTGGACGCGGTCCTGGCGTACCGGGGGCGGGCGGATGTCTGTCGTTATCTGCCGTTCGAGCCGATGGACCGGGCCGAGGTGGTGGAGTCGATCGCCAGCCGGTGGACCACGACCGCGCTCACCGATGCCGGCCAGGCGCTGCTGCTCGGTGTCGAGCTGGTCGCGACCGGCGAACTGATCGGCGACCTGGTGCTGTTCTTCCACAGCCGGGAGCACCGGGGCGGCGAACTCGGGTACGTGATCAATCCCGACTTCGCCGGCCGGGGGTACGCGACCGAGGCGGCTGCGGCCCTGCTCGACCTGGCGTTCGACGGGCTCGGGTTGCACCGGGTCGTCGCCCGGCTGGACGAGCGCAACGACGCGTCGGCGCGGATGGCTCGCCGGCTCGGCATGCGGCCGGAGGCGCGGCTGGTGCAGAGCGAGTTCTTCAAGGGCGAGTGGGCGACCGAACTGGACTTCGCGCTGCTCGCCGACGAATGGCCGGCACACCGCGACCGCCTGGCCGCCGCGGTCTCCGCCGGCCCTCGATGACCCGGCTCCTCGGTGACCGCCGCCGGCGACGGCACGTTGTCGATCATCGTGTGGCGTAGCCGGTAACCGCGTCGCGACCGGATCGGCGCCATGATCAACCGGGCGGCGGGACCGCTACACCCGGTCGCGGGGGCGGGCGGATGGCGCGTCGAGGCTGTGCCGGACGCCGGTGAGCGGCAGTTCGGCCCAGACGACCTTGCCGCCGTCGACCGGCCGGGCGCCCCAGCGTACCGACAGCAGCTCGACGATCATCAGGCCGCGGCCGGAGGTGCGCACCAGGCTGGGTACCAGCGTCGGGCAGGGCAGCCGGGGGTCGGTGTCGGCGACCTCGACCACCAGCGACTCGGAACGCCGGCGCAGCCGGAGCAGCGCGGCGGAGCGGGCGTGCAGGAACGCGTTCGCGATCAGTTCGTGGCTGACCAGGGTGATCTCGCGGGCGCGGGCGCCGAGCCGCCAGTCGCGGACGGCGTCCTCGACGAACCGCCGGGCCGCCCGCGCGGCGCCCCGGTACGGCTCGATCCGTAGCTCCCGATCCACGTCCATCGTTCGATCTGGTACCCAGGGGCCGGTGTTTTCATGCCGTCGAGCGCGGGATTCCCGCTCTGTTGCGGGGAACTGGGGAGGGACTACGCGTTCGACCAGACATTTCGCACGAAACTCTCACTGCATAGCTTGATTCAGCGCCTTGACCGATGAAAGCATCCATGCATAGGCTGCGGGCGTGGTGGAGTCGGTACCGGAAAGCCCGTCGTCGCGGCTGCTCGCCCTGTTCGCCGGGCAGCGGCTGACGCCGACGCAGCGGCGCATCGCGCAGTCGCTCGTCGAGCACGCGCCCCGCGCCGGCTACCTGTCCGCCAGCGAGGTCGCCGAACTGGCCGGGGTCAGCCAGCCGTCGGTCACCCGGTTCGCCACCGCGCTCGGCCACGACGGCTACCCCGCGCTGCGGCAGCGGATCCGGGAACTGATCGGGCTCGACGCCACCGGTGCCGCCGAGACCACCGACGAGGCGCGCCGCAACGAGTGGCAGCGCGCGGTCGCCGCCGAGCGCGACAACCTCGCCAGCCTGTCGGACTTCCTCGCCGACCCGAAGCCGGTACTGGCCGCCGCCGCGGCGCTGTCCGCCTCCCGGCCGCTGCCGGTGCTCGGGCTGCGCGCGGCGCGGCCGATCGCCGAGTACTTCGGTTACTTCGCCGCGAAGGTGCAGCCGGACGTGCGGGTGCTCGGCGGCGGTGGCAGTCAGCTGGTGGACCAGATCGAGCAGGCACGCGACGCCGGGGCGGCGGCGCTGCTGACGTTCGTGCTGCCGCGCTACCCGGCCGAGGCGCTGGCCGCGATCCGGGCCGCCCGGGACGCCGGACTGACCGTGGTGACGGTGACCGACAGCCCGATGAGCCCGGCCGCGGCCGAGTCCGACCTGGTGCTGCCGGCGCCGGTCGGCTCGCAGCTGGTGTTCGACGTGCACGGCGCACCGATGGTGCTCGCGATGGTGCTGCTGCAGGCGATCTGCGACGCCGAGCCGGCGCGCACCCAGGACCGGCTGGAGCAGTTCGAGGCGTCCGCGGCCCGCCGCGGACTGTTCGTGCCATGAGGAGGCATCCTGTGTGGACGGTCCATGATGGACGGTGAGCGCACCGCCGTGGAGCGGCGGTCGATCGACATCGTCCCCCAGGCCGAGCGGCACGGGTCGGTGCGCAGCCTGTTCACCGTCTGGTTCGCCGGCAACATGCAGATCACCACGGTGGTCACCGGTGCGCTCGGCATCGCGCTGGGGCTGTCGCTCGGCTGGGCGCTGGTGGCGCTCGCGATCGGCAACCTGTTCGGCGCGGTGTTCATGGCGCTGCACTCGGCGCAGGGGCCGAAACTCGGCATCCCGCAGATGATCCAGAGCCGGGCCCAGTTCGGCTTCCGCGGCGCGATCCTGCCGCTGATCCTGGTCCTGCTGATGTACGTCGGGTTCTTCGCCTCGTCCGCGGTGCTCGGCGGCGACGCGCTGCACGCGGTCACCGGCTGGCCCGACGTGCTGTGCATCGTGCTGGTGTCGATCGTCTGCACGGTACTCGCCGCGTACGGTTACCGGCTGATCCACAGCTACGAGCGGTGGATCAGCCTGGTCAGCGGGATCACCTTCGTGGTGCTGACGGTGCTGTTGCTGGTGCACCACCCGGTCGGCTCGTCCATCCACTTCGGACACACCAGCTTCGGCAGCTTCCTCGCCGTAGTCGCGGTCGCGGCGACCTGGCAGATCACGTTCGCCCCGTACGTGGCGGACTACTCCCGCTACCTGCCGCGCCGCACGTCGAGGACGGCGGCGTTCTGGTGGACGTACGCCGGCAGCGCGATCGGTGCGATCTGGATGATGTGGCTGGGTGCGGCGATCACCGCGGTCATCGTGCCGAAGGGCGCCGACGTCGCGTCGGTGGTCGGCCTGGCCCCGGCGCACACCGGCGACGTCGTCTCGGTGGTGCTGATCCTCGGCGTGATCGCCATCAACGTCCTGAACCTGTACGGCATGTTCATGTCCGCCACGACCACGCTCACCGCGATCCGGCCGTTCGGCGTGACGTCCCGGCTGCGGGTGTCGTTCGTGGTCGGCGCCGCGGTGGTCGGCACCGCGGTGGCGCTCGCCGGCCGCGGCGACTTCCTCGCCAACTACGAGAACTTCATCCTGTTCCTCGCCTACTTCCTGATCCCGTGGACGGCGATCAACCTGGCCGACTTCTACCTGCTGCGCAAGGAACGCTACGACCTGGCCGCGATCTTCGACCCGAACGGCAGGTACGGCAACGTCAACTGGCGGGCGATGGCCGCGTACCTGATCGGCGTCGCGGTCGAGATCCCGTTCATCTCCTCCAGCTTCTACACCGGCCCGATGGTGAAACACCTCGGCGACGCGGACATCTCCTGGATACTTGGCCTGATCGTGTCCGCGGTCCTCTACTACGTACTGATGCGCCCGGTGGTACGCGCCGAGCAGGCGGCCGGGCTGTTCCGAGAAGAAAGCGAGGCGCTCACGTGACCGCACCGACCGAACCGATCCGCGCCCCGCGCGGCACCACCCTGTCGGCGCGGAGCTGGCAGACCGAGGCGCCGCTGCGGATGCTGATGAACAACCTCGATCCGGAGGTGGCCGAGCGCCCCGAGGATCTGGTGGTGTACGGCGGATCCGGCCGCGCGGCACGCTCCTGGCCGGCGTATCACGCCATCGTGCGCACCCTGCGTACGCTCGGGCCGGAGGAGACGCTGCTGGTGCAGTCCGGCAAGCCGGTCGGGGTGTTGCAGACGCACGAGTGGGCGCCGCGGGTGCTGATCGCGAACTCCAACCTGGTCGGCGACTGGGCCAGCTGGCCGGAGTTCCGCAAGCTGGAGCACCTCGGCCTGATGATGTACGGCCAGATGACCGCCGGTTCCTGGATCTACATCGGCACCCAGGGCATCCTGCAGGGCACCTACGAGACGTTCGCCGCGGTCGCGGCCAAGCGGTTCCACGGCACCCTCGCCGGCACGCTGACCCTCACCGCCGGCTGCGGCGGCATGGGCGGCGCGCAACCGCTTGCGGTGACGATGAACGACGGCGTCTGCCTGATCATCGACGTGGACCGCACCCGGCTGCAGCGCCGCGTCGACACCCGCTACCTGGACACCATCGCGTCCGACCTGGACGAGGGCATCTCCCTTGCGGTACAGGCGAAGAAGGAGCGGCGCGCGCTGTCGGTCGGGGTGGTCGGCAACGCCGCCACGCTGGTGCCGGAGATCCTGCGCCGCGGCGTACCGGTGGACATCGTCACCGACCAGACCTCCGCGCACGACCCGCTGTCGTACCTGCCGGAGGGCATCGATCCCGGCGACGCGCCCGACTACGCGGCGAAGAAGCCGGAGGAGTTCACCGACCGGGCCCGCGCGGCGATGACCAAGCACGTCGAGGCGATGGTGGGCTTCCTGGACGCCGGCGCGGAGGTGTTCGACTACGGCAACTCGATCCGCGGCGAGGCACAGCTCGGCGGGTACGAGCGCGCGTTCGCGTTCCCCGGTTTCGTACCCGCCTACATCCGGCCGCTGTTCTGTGAGGGCAAGGGCCCGTTCCGGTGGGCGGCGCTGTCCGGCGACCCGGCCGACATCCACGCCACCGACGAGGCGATCCTGGACCTGTTCCCGGACAACGAACAGCTCGCCCGGTGGATCCGGATGGCCGGCGAGCGGGTCGCGTTCCAGGGGCTGCCGGCGCGGATCTGCTGGCTCGGCTACGGCGAGCGGGCGCAGGCGGGCGCCCGGTTCAACGAGATGGTCGCCGACGGCCGGCTGTCCGCGCCGGTGGTGATCGGCCGCGACCACCTGGACTCCGGTTCGGTCGCCTCGCCGTACCGGGAGACCGAGGGGATGGCCGACGGCTCCGACGCGATCGCCGACTGGCCGCTGCTCAACGCGCTGGTGAACACCTCGTCCGGGGCGACATGGGTGTCGATCCACCACGGCGGTGGGGTCGGCATGGGCCGCTCGATCCATGCCGGCCAGGTCACCGTCGCCGACGGGACCGCGCTCGCCGCCGCGAAGCTCGACCGGGTGCTGACCAACGACCCGGCGATGGGCGTGATCCGGCACGTGGACGCCGGGTACGAGCTGGCCGAGCACGTCGCCGAGCGAGACGGGCTGCGGATCCCGATGCGCGAGGGCGATGCGCAGTGACCACTGTGGACGAACGGGACGCCTTCCGCACGCTGTGGGAGCAGCTGCTGCCGATCGGCGCCGCGTCCGACGGTGGGTACCTGCGGCACGGGTACACCGACGCGGAGCTGGCCTGCCGGGGCTGGTTCACCGACCAGGCGAAGTCGCGCGGGATGGCGGTCGAGACCGACGGCAACGGCAACCTGTGGGCCTGGTGGGGTGACCCGGCCGCGGGCGACGCGCTGGTGACCGGCAGCCACCTCGACTCGGTGCCGCACGGCGGCGCGTACGACGGTCCGCTCGGCGTGGTGTCCGCGTTCCTCGCCGTGGACGCCCTGCGGGCGCAGGGCGTGACCCCGTCCCGGCCGATCGGCGTGGTCGCGTTCTGCGAGGAGGAGGGGTCCCGGTTCGGGGTCGCCTGCCTGGGCTCCCGGCTGCTGACCGGCGCGCTGCCGGTCGAGCGCGGTGCGGCGCTGACCGACCCGGCCGGTACCACCCTGGTCGACGCGATGGCCGCGGCCGGTGCCGACGTCTCCCGGCTCGGGCCGGATCCGGCCCGGCTGAGCCGGATCGGCCACTACGTCGAGCTGCACATCGAGCAGGGCAAGGGGCTGGTGGACACCGGCGCGCCGGTCGGAGTCGGTACCGGCATCTGGCCGCACGGCCGGTGGCGGTTCGACTTCACCGGCACCGCCGACCACGCCGGTACCACCGCGATGGCCGACCGGCACGACCCGATGCTCAGCTACGCGATGACCGCGCTCGCGGCGAACAAGCAGGCCCGGCTGCACGACGCGCGGGCCACCTTCGGCCGCGTCGCGGTGCGACCCAACGGGACCAACGCGATCCCGTCCGCGGTGACCGGCTGGCTGGACGCCCGCGCTGCGGACGCCACCACCCTGGAGTCGATGCTGATCGAGCTGGAACGGCAGGCCCGGGACCGGGTCGGCCGGGACGGCACGACCCTGACGGTGACCGCCGAGTCGGTCACCCCGCCGATCCGGTTCGACGACGCGCTGGCCCGGCGGCTCGCGACCAGCCTCGGCAACGCGGGCATCACGGTGGGCAGCACCGATCCGCTGCCGCTGCTCGGTACCGGCGCCGGGCACGACGCGGGCATCCTGTCCGACGCCGGCGTACCGACCGCGATGCTGTTCGTCCGCAACCCGACGGGCGTCTCGCACTCCCCCGCCGAGACCACCGACGACGTCGACTGCCTGGCCGGGGTACGGGCGCTGACCGCGGCGCTGCGGGAGCTCGCGTGAGCGAATACTGGTGCGAGTACGCCTGGCTCGGCGATCCGGCCCGGCCGGCCGAGCCCGGCGTGCTGATCGAGGAGTCCGGCGGTGTGGTCACCGCCGTGACGTCCACGGTGGACGAACCGCCCGCCGGGTCGAGGCGGCTCGGCGGGCTCACCGTGCCCGGGTTCGCCGACGCGCACTCGCACGCGTTCCACCGGGCGCTGCGCGGCCGTACCCACGACGGCGGCGGCACGTTCTGGACCTGGCGGGACCGGATGTACCAGGTGGCGTCGCGGCTCGACCCCGACTCGTACCTGCGGCTGGCCCGGGCGGTCTACGCCGAGATGGCGCTGGCCGGCATCACCGCGGTCGGCGAGTTCCACTACCTGCACCACGGCCCGAACGGCGCCGGCTACGCGAACCCGAACGCGATGGGCGAGGCACTGGTCGAGGCGGCTCGGCAGGCCGGCATCCGGATCTGCCTGCTCGACACGCTCTACCGGACCGGCGGCCTCACCGACCGCGGCTACCAGCCGCTCTCGCCGGTACAGCAACGGTTCGCCGACGCCGACGCGGACGCCTGGCAGCGCCGGTACGAGAAGATCGAGCTCGGTCCGCACGCCACCCGCGGCGCCGCGATCCACTCGGTCCGGGCGGTGCCGGAGACCGCGCTGCGGGGCTTCGCCGAGCGGGTCGGCGACGCACCGCTGCACGTGCACCTGTCCGAGCAACGGGCCGAGAACGAGGCGTGCCAGGCGTTCCACGGGCGTACGCCGACGCAGCTGCTCGCCGAGCACGGGCTGCTCGGGCCGAACCTCACCGCGGTACACGCCACCCATCCGGCCGCCGACGACGTCACCGCGCTGGGCGCGGCCGGCGTCGGGGTCTGCCTGTGCCCGACCACCGAACGGGAACTGGCCGACGGGATCGGCCCGGCGCGCGCGCTGGTCGACGCCGGCTGCCGGCTCAGCCTCGGCAGCGACAGCCACGCGGTGATCGACCCGCTCGCCGAGGCACGCGCGGTCGAGATGCACGAACGGCTCGCCACCGAACGGCGCGGCCACTTCACCGCCGGCGAGCTGCTCGCCGCCGCCACCGGTGCCGGCCATGCCGCGCTCGGCCGCCCGGATGCCGGCCGGCTCGCCGCCGGTGCACCGGCCGACCTGGTCACCGTGGCCCTCGACTCGGTGCGTACCGCCGGGGCGGACGAGCCGCTCGCCGCGGCCGTGTTCGCCGCCACCGCAACGGATGTCCGTTCGGTCATCGTGGACGGTCGCCCGGTCGTCGAGGACGGCCGGCACCTGCTCGTCGACGACGTCGCCGGCGAGCTGTCCGCCACCATCCGGGAGGTACTGGCATGACCGGGATCGCACGGCCACGGAAGGAAGGTTCATGAGCGAGCGTGCGCGAGCGAGTCACGGGTGTCGCGTGACGTGGCGCCTGCTGGGCGTTCCGACGCGGGGGGACGGTTCATGAGTTCGCTGCTGGTGGACCGGATCGGCGAGCTGGTCACGAACGAGCCCGGTGGCCGGGATCGGCTGGCGATCCGGCGCGATGCCGCGGTGGTCGCGGTGGACGGGCAGATCGCCTGGATCGGCCCGACCGGCGGCGCACCGGCGTGCGACGTGCGGGTCGACGCGTCGAACCGCGCCGTGATCCCCGGTTTCGTGGACAGCCACACCCACCTGGTGTTCGCCGGTGACCGGTCCGGTGAGTTCGCCGCCCGGATGGCCGGTGAGCGCTACACCGGCGGCGGGATCCGGCGCACCGTGGCCGCGACCAACGCGGCGGCGGACACCGAGCTGTCGGCGAACCTCGCCTACCTGCAACGGGAGCTGACCCGGCAGGGTACGACGACGTTCGAGACGAAGTCCGGGTACGGGCTGGGCGTGGACGCCGAGGCGCGGCTGCTGCGCATCGCGCGCCGCGTCACGCCGGAGACCACGTTCCTCGGCGCGCACGTGGTACCGGAAGAGTACGCGGACCGCCCGGACGACTACGTGGCGCTGGTGTGCGGTCCGATGCTCGACGCCTGCGCGCCGCACGCCCGCTGGGTGGACGCGTTCTGCGAGCGCGGCGCGTTCGACGCCGACCAGTCCCGCGCGGTGCTGACCGCGGGCATCGCGAAGGGGCTTTCCCCGCGGCTGCACGCGAACCAGCTCGGCGAGGGCCCCGGCGTACGGCTCGGGGTCGAGCTCGGCGCCGCCGCGGTGGACCACTGCACCCACCTGTCCGACGCGGACGTCGACGCGCTGGCGGGCGGCGGCACGGTGGCCACGCTGCTGCCCGGCGTCGAGTTCTCCACCCGCTCGCCGTACCCGCCGGCCCGCCGGTTGCTGGACGCCGGCGTCACCGTGGCGCTCGCCACCGACTGCAACCCGGGGTCGTCGTTCACCTCGTCGATGCCGTTCTGCCTCGCGCTGGCGGTACGGGAGATGCACCTGACGCCCGCGGAGGCGCTGTGGTGCGCGACCGCGGGCGGTGCCGCGGCGCTGCGCCGTACCGACGTCGGCACGATCACCACCGGCGCGTCGGCCGACCTGGTCGTGCTCGATGCGCCCAGCCATGTCCACCTGGCCTACCGGCCGGGAGTCCCGCTCGTCCACACCGTCGTGGCGAACGGGGAAATCGCTTACCAGCAAGGGAACTCGTGATGAAGAAGGTGACCGTCGGCCCCGACTCGGTGACGCCGGAGCAGGTGATCGCGGTGGCCCGGCACGGTGCCCGGGTCGAGCTGTCCGAGGCGGCGCTGGCCGCGATGCGGGCCAGCCGGTCCATCGTGGACTCGATCGAGCGGGACGAGCGCGCCGTGTACGGCGTGTCCACCGGGTTCGGCGCGCTCGCCAACACGTTCATCGAGCCGGCGCGGCGGGCCGAACTGCAGCACGCGCTGATCCGGTCGCACTCGGCCGGGATGGGCGACGCGATGCCCACCGAGGTGGTCCGGGCGATGATGCTGCTGCGCATCCGGTCGCTCGCGATGGGCCGCTCCGGCGTCCGGCCGCTGGTGGCGCAGTCGCTGGTCGAGCTGCTCAACGCGGACGTCACGCCGTGGGTGCCGCGGCACGGTTCGCTCGGCGCGTCAGGCGACCTCGCCCCGCTCGCGCACTGCGCGCTGGTGCTGCTCGGTGAGGGCTGGGTACGCACCGCGGACGGTCGCCGCATCCCCGGCGCCGAGGCGCTGGCCGCCGCCGGCCTGAGCCCGATCGCGCTGGCCAGCAAGGAGGGCCTGGCGCTGATCAACGGTACCGACGGCATGCTCGGCATGCTGCTGCTCGCGATCGCCGACGCCCGGCACCTGTTCACCATGGCCGACGTGACCGCCGCGCTCGCGGTCGAGGCGATGCTCGGCTCGGACCGGCCGTTCCTGCCGGAGCTGCACGAGATCCGGCCGCATCCCGGCCAGGCCGCGTCCGCGGCGAACATCCACCGGCTGCTGGCCGGATCGTCCATCATGGACTCGCACCGCGACGACCTGACGCACGCGGTACAGGACGCGTACTCGATGCGGTGCGCGCCGCAGGTCGCCGGCGCGGCGCGGGACACCCTGGAGTTCGCGGTCCAGGTGGCCGCGCGCGAGCTGGTGTCGGTGGTGGACAACCCGGTGGTGCTGCCGGACGGCCGGGTCGAGTCGACCGGAAACTTCCACGGCGCACCGCTCGGCTTCGCCGCCGACTACCTGGCGATCGCGGCGAGCGAGGTCGGCTCGATCTCCGAGCGCCGGGTCGACCGGCTGCTCGACGTGGCCCGCTCGCGCGAGCTGCCCGCGTTCCTGTCTCCCGACCCGGGGGTCAACTCCGGCCTGATGATCGCGCAGTACACCGCGGCCGGCGTGGTGGCGGAGAACCGGCGGCTGTCCGTACCGGCGTCGACCGACTCGATCCCGACCTCGGGCATGCAGGAGGACCACGTCTCGATGGGCTGGTCGGCGGCGCACAAGCTGCGCACCGTACTGGCGAACCTGTCGCACCTGCTGTCGGTCGAGCTGCTCGCCGCCTGCCGCGGCCTGCAACTGCGGGCGCCGCTGACGCCGAGCCCGGCCGGTGCCATCGCGGTACGCCGGATCGCCGAGGTGGCTGGGGAGCCCGGGCCGGACGAGTTCCTCGCGCCGATCCTGGAGCACAGCCGCGCGCTGCTGGTCGGTACCGAGCTGCGTACCGAGATCGAGGCCGCCATCGGCACCCTCGCCTAGGGTCTGTCTCGGCCCGCCCGGAACTCCGGGAATCACGAGAGTTCCGGGCGGGTGGGCTCGGCCGCCGGCCGGCATCCGGACGGCCGGGCTCGGGTGCATCGCCCGAATCGGGTGGCCACCCGGCGGCGTGGCTGGCAGGATGCGGGGGATGATCGAGGTACCGGATCGGCGGGATCCGCCGCACCAGGCCGACGAGCTCGGCATGCTGACGGCGTTCCTGACCTACCAGCGGCAGACGTTCGCGATCAAGTGCGCCGGGCTGAGCACCGAACAGCTGCGTACCAGGGCGGTGCCGCCGTCGGACCTGTCACTGCTCGGCCTGGCCCGGCATCTGTCCGATGTGGAGCGAAGCTGGTTCCGGTTCGTCTTCGACGGCGAGGACATCCCGCCCCGGTGGGATCCGCAGGCCCGGCCCGAGGTCGAGTTCGCGGTCGAGGACGCCGATCCGGACGAGGCGTTCGCCGCCTGGAACGAGGAGTGCGCGCTCGCCGACGAGATCATCGCCGCGGCCGGCTCGCTCGACGACACCGGCAGCTACCAGGACCAGGTCTACTCGCTGCGCTACATCCTCACCCACCTGATCGAGGAGTACGCCCGGCACAACGGCCACGCCGACCTGCTCCGGGAACGCCTCGACGGCCGCACCGGCGACTGATCCCCGCCCGCCGCCGGTCCCGAGCCGGGGTCAGGTGCGGAGCAGACCGCGGGAGAAGGCGGTGGCCACGGCGGCGGCGCGGTCGTTGACGCCGAGCTTCGCGTAGATGTGCAGCAGGTGCGTCTTGACCGTCGCCTCGCTGATGAACAGCCGGCCGGCGGCGTCGCGGTTGGTGCAGCCCTGCGCGATCAGCCCGAGTACCTCCAGCTCGCGGTTGCTGAGCGGTTCGGTGGCCGGCTCCCGCATCCGGCCCATCAACCGCCCCGCGACCGACGGGGACAGCACCGCCTCCCCGCGGGCCGCGGCCCGGATCGCCTGGCACAGCTGGTCTCGCGGGGTGTCCTTGAGCAGGTATCCGGTGGCGCCGGCCTCGATCGCTGGTACCACGTCCTGATCGGTGTCGTAGGTGGTGAGCACCAGCACCCTGGCCGGCAGGCCGCGCGCGGCGAGCCGGCGGATCGCAGCGACCCCGTCGACCCGGGGCATCCGCAGGTCCATCAGCACCACGTCGGGCGAGCGCACCGCGGCCACGTCCACCGCCTCGGCGCCGTCACCGGCCTCGCCGACCACCTCGATGTCGTCGGCGTCGGCGAGCATGCCGCGCAGCCCGTCCCGTACCACCGGGTGGTCGTCGACCAGCAGCACCCGGATCATGCCGCGGCACCCGCCGGCACCGCCGGTACCGTCGCCGACACCGCGGTGCCGTTGCCCGGCTCGGACTCGACGGTCAGCTCGCCGGCCAGCCGGGAGACCCGCTGCCGCATCCCGATCAACCCGAACCCACCATCCGCCCGGTCGGCGCCGTCCGCCGGACCGCCGCCGGCGGAGCGGGCGCCGGCCGTCGCGCCACTGGCCGGGTCCTGATCGCCGGGGCCGGCGAAGGCCGCGTCCGGGTGGCCGCCGTCGGCGGGCAGCGCGGCGGGGTCGAACCCGACACCGTCGTCCCGCACGTCCAGGCTGATCACGTCCTCCATGTACGACAGTGTGACGCCCACCCGTGCCGCCCGCGCGTGCCGGGCGACGTTGGCCAGCGCCTCCTGCGCGACCCGCAGCAGCGTCGCCTCGATCTCCGGGTGCAGCGGCCGGGCGGTACCGGTGGTGACCAGGGTGGCGCTCGGCGCCTCCCGCCGGGCCCACGCCTCGATGGTCCGTTGCAGCGCGACCGGCAGCGTCGCGTCCTCCAGTTGCAGCGGGCGCAGCGCCTGGACCGAACGGCGCGCCTCGCCCAGGCTGTCCCGGGCCAGTCCGAGCGCCGTCTGCACGTACCCGGTCGAGTCCGGTACCCGTTGCGCCGCCTGCAACTGGGTGATGATCCCGGCCAGCCCCTGCGCGATGGTGTCGTGGATCTCCCGGGCCAGCCGGGCCCGCTCGTCACGTACCCCGGCCTCCCGGGCCTGGGTGAGCAGCTGGGCGTGCAGCCCGGCGTTCTCCCGCAGCGTCTCGGACAGCTTCCGGTTCGCCTCGGCCAGCTCCACCAGCGCCACCCGACGCTGCTCGTTGCGCACCGCGACGTACGAGAAGGAAGCGCCCAGCGTTCCGGCCAGCACCAGGTTCAGCAGCAGCATGACCAGGTAGGCACCGACGAACGCGCCGGAGAGGTTCTGGAACCCGCCGATCTGGGTACCGGCGAGCAGCGCGGCGGTGGCCGCGACCCCGATGCCGGTGGTGATCCGGCCACCGAGCAGGTTCGCCCGGAAGAAGTCGATGTAGCCGAGCCAGGCGAACAGCCCCCACCACGGGTCGAGCACGACCAGCACGGCGGTCAGCGCCAACCGGACGAGCAGGTAGAACGTGGTCAGCGCGGGCCGCTCGTGCTCCCACTCGGGATGCAGGGTCTCGAACCAGCCGACCCAGGCCACGGTGACCAGCGCGCCGGCTCCGATCCACCACATCCGGGCCGGGTCGAACCCGCTGAACGCGGCGAGCACCACCGCGGCGGCCGCCAGCCCGTACGGCAGGAACCGGTAGACGGTCGCGAACCGGTCCTCCCAGGACACCGGCCGGGACCGGTCGCGCCGGTGCGGCACACCGTCCGGTTCGGTGATCGACCGGGGCTGCTCGAACGCCACCACGACCCCCATCCCGCTCAGCTGTCCCACCGGAACGAACGCACCGCCACGGTACCGAACACCACCGCGTACCCGGCCAGTACGACCAGGTGGACCCAGCCCGGCCAGGAGCCGGCGGCCGCGTCGCCGAGCGCCTGGGTGGCCGCACCGGACGGGGTGAACTCGGCGATGTGGCGCAGCGTGGCCGGCATCGCGGCGACCGGCAGCCACAGCCCGGCGAAGAACATCAGCGGGAAGAACAGGATCATCCCCAGCGCGTTGCTCACCTTCGTGTTCGGCGCGACCGCGGCGACCATCATGCCCAGCGCCAGCATCGCGCACAGCACCAGCAGGAACGCCACCAGGTAGCCGAGCGGCGCTCGCGGCAGCGCCACCCCGAACCCGATCCGGCCGATGGCCACCACCAGCAGCAGCACCAGCACCTCGACTGCGACGTTGACGACGACCTGGGCGAGCAGCAGCCGGGACGCCGGCATCGGCGTGGTCGCCAGCCGGCGCAGCACGCCGCGCTCCCGGTACAGGCTGATCGCGCCGGGCAGCGTGTTGACCGCCGTCATCGCCACCACGAACAGGATCATGATCGGCACGTACAGGTCGATCACCCGCAGGCCGCCCAGCTCGTGCTGATGCACCCGGAACGCCGGTACGCAGCCCAGGATGACCAGCAGCAGCGGCGGGAACGCGATCGCCCACAACACCGCCATCGGCTCGCGCAGGAACAGCTTCGCCTCGGTCCGGACGAGTACGGCGAACGACGACATCACTGCTCTCCCTCGGTGTTCGACGTCAACGCCAGGTAGGCGTCGTCCAGGCTGGCGCTGTCCATCCGCAGGTGCTCGGCGAGGATGCCGGCCGCGGCGAGGGTGCCGACCACCTCGGCCAGCACGTTGCCGGTACCGCTGACGAGCAGTTCGGCGCCGTCGCGGCGGATGGACGTGACGCCGGGCAGCGCGGCCAGCAGCGCGGTGTCGACCGGCTTCGACGGCCGGAACCTGATCTGCTGGCTGTCGTCCACTGTGGACACCAGACCGTCCGGGGTGTCGAGCGCGGCGAGCCGGCCGGCGTTGATCACCGCGACCCGGTCGCACAGCCGCGCCGCCTCCTCCATGAAGTGGGTGACGAGCAGGATGGTCACCCCGTCGGCGCGGATCTCCTCGATCAGGTTCCAGGTGTCCCGGCGGGCCTGCGGGTCCAGCCCGGTGGTCAGCTCGTCGAGTACCGCGATCCGGGGCCGGCCGATCAGCGCCAGCGCGATCGCCAGCCGCTGCTTCTGCCCGCCCGACAGCTTCTGGTACCGGGTGCGCAGCCGGTCGGTGAGCCCGAGCCGCTCGACCAGCGCGCGCCAGTCGGCCGGTTCCCGGTAGCAGGACGCGTACAGCTTCAGCGCCTCGACCACGGTGATCTTGTCCGGCAGCGCCGACTCCTGCAGCTGCGCGCCGAGCACCCGGCGGACCTGGTCGCGCTCGGCGCGCGGGTCTGCCCCCAGTACCCGAATGGTGCCGGCGTCGCGGGAGCGCAGCCCGCTGACGCACTCGACGGTGGTGGTCTTGCCGGCCCCGTTGGGCCCGAGGATGCCGAAGATCTCGCCCTGCGCCACGTCGAACGACACGTCGTCGACGGCGACCTTCTCCCCGTACGTCTTGCGTAGCCCGCGCACCTCGATGACCGGCACGGCCGGCCTCCCTCCCGACAGCGTTCGGTGTCGGGTACGAGGGTTCCAGCGCCGCGGCGCGACCGGATCGACCACGAGACGGCACCGGTACCGGCAGGCCGGTGGAGGCCGGCCATCCACCGATCGGTGGATGACCGGCCCCGGTTCACGGCTTGGGTACGTCGCCCAGCTTGTCCACCTCGCGGGTCAGCGCCTCCAGCACCGAGCGCAGCTGTACCTCGGTGACCTCGGCGAAGGTACGCAGGTAGGTGACCTTCTGCTCCAGCGCGGCGCGGTCGGCCTCGGTGGCGTGCGCGGGCAACGCATCCGCCGCCCGCTGCGCCTCCGATGCCGCCTGCTTCGCCTGGTCCTGGGCGTGCTGCAGCAGGTCCTCGTAGCGCTGCCGGGCCTGCGCCACCAGCTTGCGGGCGTACTCCTCCGCCTGCGCGACGTGCGAGTCGGCGGCCTGCTGCGCCTGGCTCATCAGGTTGACCGCCTCGACGCTGACCCGGGACCGCTGCGCCTCGGCGTCCGGATCCTGACCGTGCTCCCGGTAGTAGTTGGTCAGCCGGCCGATCTCGGCGCGCAGCGCCGCCTTCTCCGCGTCGGCCGCCGCGAGGTCGTCGGCGACCCGGTTGAGGAACATCCGTACCTCGTCCTCGTGGAAGCCGCGGCGGCCGAACGGCGGCCGGGAGAACGTGGTGGTCCGCACCCGTTCCGCGCTGAGCGGCACCCGCCTCGGGGCGCCCTGGTCGGTCACGGTCACTGTCCCCACCTTCCCCCAGCGATACCGGCCGGCGCGGCCACCGCCGGTTCCGGCGTCGGTTCCGCGCCCGCCGTGAACTCGTCGTAGCGCACCTGCTCGGCCGGCACCCCGGCCGAGGTCAGCGCGGACACGGTGTGCCGCACCATGTTCGGCGACCCGCACACCAGGCAACGCCGGTCGGACCAACCGCCGGTACCCGCGGCGACGTCACCGACCAGGCCACGCTGGCCGGAGAAACTCGCGTCGTGCGAGACCACCGGTACGTACCGGAACCACGGTCGGGCCGCGGCCAGCTCGCCGAGCAGCTGGTGCTCGTACAGGTCGGCCTCGGTGCGCGCGCCGTGGAACAGGTCGACCCGCCGCTGCGTCCGGTCCGCCTGCCACTGCCGGTCGATCTGCTCCAGCAGCGCCCGCAGCGGCGCCAGGCCGGTGGCTCCGGCGACCATCAGCAGGTCGGTACCGTCCTCGGGCAGCAGCAGCGCCGCCCCGACCGGGGCGCCGATGCGCAGCGTGTCGCCCAGCGCGGCCGACTGCACCAGCGCGGTGCTCACCTGCCCGCCGTCCACGATCTTGACGTGCAGTTCGAGCGTGTCGTCCGCGCGCGGCGCGTTCGCCGGCGTCAGGTACCGCCAGAGCCGCGGCCGGCGGGAGAACTCGACCGCCGCCGACTGCCCCGGCTGGTACGGGTAGGGGTGGTCGGTGCGGGCCTGCAGCACCGCGACGTCCAGGCCGCGCCGTTCGATGCCGACGATCTCGGCGTTCCACCACGGCGGCGTGTGCTTCGCCGACTCCGCCGCGGCCTCGATCATCACCTGCGCGACCAGCCCGTACGCCTCGGCCCACTGCCCCGCGAGCGATTCTGTCCACTGTGGACCGGAGAAGTGCGCCAGGGTGGCGAGCAGCGACTCGCCGACCGCCGGGTAGTGCTCGGCCAGTACCGCGAAGCGCCGGTGGTCGCGGCCCAGCTGCTGGACGAACGGCAACACCTCGTCCAGCCGGTCCACGTCACTGACGATCCGGCCCAGCGCCGCCACCAGCTTGTCGCGCTGCCCGGCCATCGACATCGGAAACATGCTGCGCGTCTCCGGATGGGTCAGGAACAGGTGCGAGTAGAAGAACAGCGGCACCTCGTCGCCGTGCCGCGCCGTGTTGGCCCAACTGTCCTTGAGTGCCTGCGGATCCATCCGGCTCAGGCCTCGACGATCTCCGCCTTGGTACCGCCGAGCACGTCACCGACCCGGCCGATGATGTCCTCCGCGACGCGCGCCTCGCGCAACGCGCTGACCAGGTGCACCACCACCCGACCGAAGTCGTCGGAGCTGATGCCCATGCCGCGGTGCGCGGCGCCGAGCGCGCGCCCGTCGTACTCTGCGGGGCCGCCGAGTACCTGGGAGATCAGCAGCGCCTGGTGTCGTTTGAGCCGGACCAGGTCGGATCCGACGAAGTAGTCGGCCAGCTCCGGGTCGGCCAGCACCAGTTCGTAGAACCGGCCCACCACCTGCCGGACCGCGTCGCCGCCGCCGATTCGTTCGTAGTCGCTCGTGTGCTCGCCCACCATCATCCTCCATGTCGTTGTTTATCGACGATGGTCGATGGAGTGTAGTGAGCGGGCAGGGCCGGCGATACCCCGAAACCACCCCACATGCGGATCGGGTGAGATAACTCAAGAATCGGTAACGTCCCCGGATCACCTGCCAGAACGTGCCGAGCACGGACCGGCTGGTCCAAAGTGGACGTTCAGGAGTCGGGGTGTTCCGGCAGGCCGGCCCGGCGCCGCAACGCGGCGAGGTCGGTCAGCACGATCGAGCGCCCCTCGGTGCGCAGCCACCCGCGGTGGGCGAACGTCCGGATCACCTGGTTGACGCTCTGCCGCGAACCGCCCACCAGCTCGGCCACCCGGCTCTGACTCAATCCGAGCGGATCGTGTTCGTCCTCGACCGAGGCGAGCAGCCGCACCAGCGTCTTCGCCACCCGGCCGGGCAGGTCCAGGAAGATGTGGTCGGCCTTCTGCTCGGTCAGCCGCCGGGCCATCGCGCCCATCGCCCGGAACACCTCGTCCATCAACCGCCGATCGGTGTGCACCAGGTCCAGGAACGCGGTGCGCGGCAGCACCAGCGCCTCGGTCGGCGCGATCGCCTCCACCGAGGCCGACCGCGGCGCCCCGTCGAGCAGCGAGATCTCCCCCAGCACGTTCGGGGCGCGCACCAGCGTCAGCACGGCACGGTCGCCGCCCGGCCCCGACCGGTACACCGCGACGGCGCCGTGCCGGAGCACGAACAGCACGTCGCCCGGGTCGCCCTCGCGGAACAGCACCTGCCCCTCCCGGTACACCCGGGACTCGGCGCTCGCGGCAAGGCGGCGCCGGCTGCGCAGGTCGAGCCCGGCGAACAAGGCGACCCCGCGCAACGGGTCGTTCGGAACAGCGCGCCAGCGATCCAACCGTCCCGACCTCCCCCCGAAAGGGTCACCTTCCTCCAAAAGGCTAGCGTGTACCCCCCGCAACCCAGAGTTCAACGGAATGAACCCAGGACGAACCCGCCATTCGGCGGCTTCGTCCAGTACCGCTCGTCGCGTTGACGGTTCGAGACCTGACCGCCAGGTACGGGGTGCAGGTCCGGGTTCGCTGGCGTGCCGTGGCCGGAGACGCGGCTCGGGACCGGTCCGGGCGTCCCGGTGTGTTGTGTTTCGGGACGTGGCACGATGCACGTACGGATTCGGGCGAGGGGGTGGGCCGGACGTGGCGGCCATGGGCAAGGTGGGCTGGAAGCTGACCGGGTTGGCGTTCGCGCTGCCGCTCGGGTTCGTCGCGCGCAAGGCGGTCGCCGTCGGCTGGCGCGCGATACGACACGAAGATCCGCCGCGGCCGTCCAACGACTTCGAGGCCAGCTGGGGCGAGACGCTCACCTGGGCGGCGCTGTCCGGGGTCGCGATGGCCGCCGCCGAGCTGCTCGCGGCGCGCGGTGCGGCGCGCGTGTGGCGCCAGGTCACCGGCAACGAACCCCCAGGTCACGAGCGCGAACCGGCCGAGATCGAGGCCTGAGCGGGCAACCGGTCACCCGGCTTTCGGCGGCCTGCCCGCTGCGGGGAGGATGGGGGCATGACCGACCTGCTGAACCGTTCCCTCGCCGACACCGACCCCGAGGTCGCGGCGGCCATCGGCGCCGAGCTGCACCGGCAGCAGTCGACGCTGGAGATGATCGCCTCGGAGAACTTCGCCCCGGTCTCGGTGCTGTCCGCGCAGGGCTCCGTGCTGACCAACAAGTACGCCGAGGGCTACCCCGGCCGCCGCTACTACGGCGGCTGCGAACACGTCGACGTGATCGAGCGGCTGGCGATCGAGCGGGTCAAGGGCCTGTTCGGCGCCGGGTACGCGAACGTCCAGCCGCACTCCGGCGCGCAGGCCAACGCCGCCGCCATGTTCGCCACGCTGACCCCCGGCGACACCATCCTCGGCCTGGACCTCGCGCACGGCGGCCACCTGACCCACGGGATGAAGATCAACTTCTCCGGCAAGCTGTACCACGTGGTCGCCTACCACGTCGCCGAGACCGACCACCGGGTCGACATGGCCGAGGTGCGTCGGCTCGCCGTCGAGCACAAGCCGAAGATGATCGTCGCCGGCTGGTCGGCGTACCCGCGGCAGCTCGACTTCGCCGCCTTCCGCCAGATCGCCGACGAGGTCGGCGCGCTGCTGCTGGTCGACATGGCGCACTTCGCCGGGCTGGTCGCGGCCGGCCTGCACCCGAACCCGGTCGAGTACGCCGACATCGTCACGACCACGACCCACAAGACGCTGGGTGGGCCGCGCGGCGGCGTCATCCTGACCAACAGCCCCGAGCTGGCCAAGAAGATCAACTCCGCGGTGTTCCCCGGCCAGCAGGGCGGGCCGCTGGAGCACGTGATCGCGGCCAAGGCGGTCTCGTTCAAGGTCGCCGCGTCCGACGAGTTCGCCGACCGGCAGCGGCGCACCCTGGCCGGCGCCAAGATCCTCGCCGAGCGGCTGAGCGCCCCCGAGCTCGCCGCCGCCGGCGTACGGGTGCTCACCGGCGGCACCGAGGTGCACCTGGTGCTGGTCGACCTGCGCGACTCCGAACTGGACGGCAAGCAGGCCGAGGACCGGCTGCACGACCTCGGCATCACCGTCAACCGCAACGCGGTGCCGTTCGACCCGCGCCCGCCGATGGTCACCTCCGGCCTGCGCATCGGTACCCCGGCGCTCGCCACCCGCGGCTTCGACACCGACGCGTTCACCGAGGTCGCCGACATCATCGCCGGCGCGCTGTCGGCCGACTTCGACGACGCCCGCGCCGCCGCGCTGCGCGACCGGGTCACCGCCCTCGCCGACAAGTACCCGCTGTACCCGTCGCTGTGACCCCGGCGTGCCGGCCGGTCCACCCGGCCGGCACGCGCTCAGCGGGCCGCCCGCTCCCGCTCCGGTTCCGGTTGCGGCCGGTGGCCGCTCAGCGGGTCGCCCGCTCCCGCTCCGGTTCCGGTTGCGGCTGGCGGGCGGGCGGCCGTCGGCGGTGCGCGACCAGCAGCGCCGCCGGTACCACGACCAGCGCGCCGGCGCCGAGCGCGAGCGGCGGGTAGCCGGCGGCCCCGAGCACCGCGGTCGAGCCGAGCGTCGCGGCACCACCGCCGGCCCACGACCAGCTCTCCACCAGCCCCTGCACCCGGGCCTCCACCGCGCCGGGCAGCCCCCGTACCAGCAGGGAACTCGCGCCGACGAAGGCCAGGTTCCAGCCGTAGCCGAGCACGAACAGCGCCACCGGTAGCCCAGGGCCGGTCGACCCGGCGGTACCGGTGACGAGCACGCCGGCGAGCGCCAGCGTGGCCAGGCCGGCCGCGACGACCGTACGGCCACCGAACCGGTCGGCCAGCCGGCCGGACACCGGCGCGAGCGCGAACATCCCCAGCGTGTGCGTCGACACCACCAGCCCGACCATCCCCATCGGCTGCCCGTGCTGGTGCATCGACAGCGGCGCCGCGGTCATCACCGCGGTCATCACCACCTGCGCGGTCAGCATCGCGGTCAGCGCGAGCCGGATGTCGGGCCGGGCCAGCAGCGCCCGCAGCGGCCACGCCGCCGCGAGCCCGGCCTCGTCCCGGTCGGCCGGTGGGCGCCGCGCCACCAGCGCGAACGCCACCACGGCGGCCGCCAGGCAGGCCAGCGCCAGGGCGAAGGCACCGGTCAGCGGCGGCCACCCGGACCGGCCCGCCCAGCCGGTCGCCGGCCCGAGCAGCAGCGGGCCACCGACCGCGCCGACGGTACCGGCCCACACCACCGCACCGAGCGCCGTCGCCCGCCGGCCCGCGGTGAACTCGTCGGCCGCCGCGTACCGGGCGAGCTGCGCCGCGGCATTGCCCACGCCGAGCAGCAGCATGCCGGCCAGCAGCACCGCCACCGAACCGGCGGCGGCACCGGCGGTCGCCACCGCAGCGCCCCCGGTACCGGTGAGGGCACCGGCGCGCAGGCCGGTCCGCCGGCCGTGGCGGGCCATCACCCGGCTCAGCAGCAGCACGCCGGCGGCGGTGCCGGCGACCCCGGCGGTACTGCCGAGGCCGGCCCAGCCGGTGCCGAGCCGGTCGGCGACGAGCAGCGTCGCGGCCGTACCGGCCACGGTCATCGCGGCGTTGACGCAGGCCGCGCCGAGGAACAGGGAGCCCATCGTGCGCCGGCGCGCCGGCGGGGGTACCGGGTAGGTTGCCATGCGAAGCAGGCTAGGAAAGTCGCGCCGGCAACTGAATGGCCGAGGCGCGGAGTTCGGGGCCGTTGACCTGACGTACGGAAGGAGATTGCCGGCGATGACCTTTCGTTCGAACGTCACGCTCGACGACCTCGACTGGCGCATCCTGCACGAGTTGCAGACCGACGGCCGCCAGTCGTACAAGTCGCTCGCCCGGAAGGTGAACCTGTCGGCGCCGGCGGTCGCCGACCGGGTCCGCCGGTTGCAGGACACCGGTGTCGTCACCGGCTACCAGGCCCGGGTCGACCCGGCCCGGGCCGGGCTGCCGCTCACCGCGTTCCTGATGCTGCGGTGCGCGCCCGGTCGGTGCCTGCTGCGCACCGCGCGCGCCGCCGACTACCCGGAGATCGTCGAGGTGCACAAGCTCGCCAGCGAGTCGTGCACCCTGCTCAAGGTGCGGGTCGCGTCGATGGCGCACCTGGAGGGATTCCTGGAACAGCTCGGCGAGCGGCACGGCGAGGCACGGTCGCACATCGTGCTGTCCACCCAGTACGAACGGCACGAGGTCGAGCCGCCGCCCAGCGCGCCGGGCGAGATCACCGCCGCGGACGGCTGGTGACACGGCGTTGCAGCACGGCGGCACGGTACGCGGCGGAACTGCGACACGGCGCGGCACCGCGGCACGGCGGCGCGGCGGCACGGCGCCGGCGGTGGGACGCGGCCGTGCGGCGCGGCGGCACGGCAGGGCGGCAGGGTGCGGCGGGCACGGTGAGCCCGCCGCACCGCCCGCTCAGTCGGTACTGCGTTCCTCGTCGCCGGCGCGCACGGTGACCACGCCGTCGATCTCGGACAGGCTGGCGGCAAGATCGCCGGGGTCGCGCACGCCGCGCAGCGTCAGCGCGACCTGCACCCGCCCGCCGGTACCCTCCTCGACCTGCTCGGTGGAGATCTCGGCGACGGTGACGCCGCGGTCGGTGCAGGCGGCGAGCGCGTTGCGCAGCACGCCCTGGCCACCCCGGTAGGTCATCGTCAGGTTCGACGGCGCCCACTTCGAGCGGGGCAGCAGCCGGCCGATCGCCGGGTAGCCGTACAGGACGAGGAAGTGGCCGGCGGTCACCACGATCGCGAGCAGCCACAGCCCGGCGCCGCAGGCCATGCCGACCGCGGCCGACATCCAGATCACCGCGGCGGTGGTCAGGCCGCGGACCGCGTCGCGGCGGACGAAGATCAGCCCGCCGCCGATGAAGCCGATGCCGGACACGATCTGCGCCGCGATCCGGGACGGGTCGAGCCCGACGTGCGGGCCGACCACGTCGCTGAACCCGTACTTGGAGATCAGCATGATCAGCGCCGCGCCGACCCCGACCAGGGTGTGCGTGCGCAGCCCGGCCGCCTTCTGCGCCAGCTCGCGCTCCAGCCCGATGACCGTACAGAGCACCAACGCCAGGGCGAGCTCGCCGATCTGCGTCCAGCCCTGCCCGATGGGCTCACCGAACGCCACTATATTGGTCATACCGGTTGAGGATCCTCCTTCCTCTCGCGGTATCGCGAGACGGGTAACAGTAGCGGAAGATCCCCGAAGATCGCGTTAAATGAATCGTAAGATCACAGCGATCGGCGACTATTTCGCATCTGCATAACACTCGACGGTCGCCACGTCGAGCGGGAAGTGCACCGGCGTCGGGCCGAACAGCAGCTCCGTCGCCGCCTGCGCCGACGCCGTCACGGCCGCCGCCACCTCACCCGCCACCTCGCGCCGGCAGTGCACCATCACCTCGTCGTGCTGGAAGAACACCAGCTCGGTGCCGGCCATCGAGGTCAACCGCCGACGCAACTCGGCCAGCAGCAACAACGCCCACTCCGCCGCCGTCGCCTGGATGACGAAGTTGCGGGTGAACCGGCCCCGGGCCCGCGCCGACGACGCCGACACCGGCTCCGCCGCCTCGGCCGGCTCGCCCGGCCCGGCGACCGGCGTCGATGCCGGCGGGCAGGTGCGACCCAGCAACGACCGCACCAGCCCGCCCTGCTCACCGACCCGGGCCGCCGCCTCCACGTACCCCACCGCGTCCGGGAACCGGCGCCGCAACGTGCCGAGCAGCGCGCCACCGGCCCCGCTGGTCCCCCCGTACATCGCGGCGAGCAGGGCGATCTTCGCCTTGCCCCGGTCGCCGTCGAACGCCGAGGCGGCGAGCGCGCCGTACAGGTCGCCGGGGCCGGCCGCGGCCGCCATGCCGCGGTCGCCGGACAGCGCCGCCAGCACCCGCGGCTCCAGCTGACCGGCGTCGGCCACCACCAGCGTCCAGCCCGGATCGGCCACCACCGCGCGACGCACCGCCTTCGGGATCTGCAGCGCGCCGCCGCCGCGGGTGCCCCACCGCCCCGACACCACCGCACCGGCCACGTACTCCGGGCGGAACCGGCCACCGACCACCCAGTCGGCGAGGAACTGCCAGCCGTTCGCCACGTGCAGCCGGGACAGCTCCTTGTACCGCAGCAGCGGCGCCACCGCCGGATGCTCCACCTCGCGCAGCACGTACGCCCGGGTCGAGGTCACCGTGATCCCCACCTTGCGGAACGCGGCCACCACGTCCGCCGGCGAGTCGGGGTTGAGCCGGAACCCGAACGCCGCGTCGATCTGCGCCGCCAGCCCGGCCAGCACCGGCGGCCGGCCGCCACCGACCGGCCGGGCGCCGAGCGCCTCGGTCAGCAGCCGGTCGTGCACGTCGGCCCGCCACGGCAGGCCCACCGCGCCCAGCTCCGCCGCGGCCAGCGCGCCCGCCGACTCCACCGCGACCAGCAACCGGAACCGGCCCGGGTCGGGCAGCGCGGCGATCCGGGCCAGCTGGTCGGCGTGCACCTCGGCCACCGCGGCCAGCGGGGACGGCGCCCCGGGCAGCGGTTCCCGGGCCGGCGCGAACAGCGCCGGCTGGCTCGGCCGGCCCGGCTGCGGAGCGCCGGTCAGCGGCTCGTCGTCCGGCACCGGCAGGTCGTGCAGCCGGGCCCAGGCGGCGGGCAGCGCGCGCGGCTCACCCCAGCGCCCGGCATGGCCCAGCAGCAGGCCCTCGGTCAGGGCGAGATCGTGGCACCGAGCCACCCGAGCACCGGCCTCCAGCAGGCTCGGATAGCAGCGGGCGGTGTCCGGCCAGACCCACCGGACGTCGGCGGCCTCACCCGCGGCGACCGCCGCGGCCAGCACCGGCGCCGCCGTCGGGGCGCCGAGCGCACCGGACGGGTCGAGGCCGGCGAGCGCACCGCCGCCGGACTCGTCGTCGTACACCGCCCATCGCACCCCCCGATCCTGCACCCACCCACCGACAGGATCCGGGTACGCGACGGGGCCCGCCGGATCGGCGGGCCCCGTCGGATCGTCCCTCGGTACTTCGCTGCCGCGAGGGTCGCGGTGTTACTTTGCTGCCGCGAGGGTCGCGGTGGCGGTGTGCGTCTTACCGTCCCGGGTGTAGGTGACCTTCACCTTGTCGCCGGGCTGGTGCTGGGCCACCACCGAGACCAGCGTGTCGGAGTCCGGCACCTTGGTGTCGTCGACCTTGGTGATCACGTCACCCTTCTTCAGCCCCGCCTTGTCCGCCGGACCGCCCTTGGTGACCGCCGCGACCAGTGCACCGCTCCCGTTGCCGTTCGAGTCGCTGGCCGTCGCCACCGACACCCCGAACAGCGGGTGCTGCACCTTCTCACCCTTGATCAGCTTGTCCGCGGTGGCCTTCGCGACGTTGATCGGGATCGCGAAGCCGATCCCGATGCTGCCGCCCTGGCCGCTGCCCGAGCTGTCCGACGAGCGGATCGCGCTGTTGATCCCGATGACCTGACCGGACATGTTCAGCAGCGGGCCGCCGGAGTTGCCGGGGTTGATCGCCGCATCGGTCTGGATCGCGTTCGGGATGGTGATCGTGCTGCTGCCCTGCTGCTGTTGCTGCTGCTGCTTCCGCGGGTCCAGGAACGGGTTCTGCTGCTGCGGCTGCTGCTGCTCGGTGGACACCGTGTAGCTGCGGTTGAGCGCCGACACGATGCCCTGCGTGACCGTGCCCTCCAGGCCGAGCGGGCTGCCGATGGCCACCACGCCGTCGCCCGGCGCCAGCTTGTCGCTGTTGCCGATGGTCGCCGGCTTCAGATCCGACTTGCCCTGCGCCTGCACCACCGCGAGGTCACCGGACGGGTCCCGCCCGACGATCTTCGCCGGCGCCGTGGTCCCGTCGTCGAAGGTGACCTGGATCGACCCGTTCCCGCCCGCGGCCGCCTCGACCACGTGGTTGTTGGTCACGATCATGCCGTTGGTCGAGATGATGACGCCGGAACCCTCGTCACCCGACTGGCCGGCCTGCACCTTCAGCGACACCACGCTCGGCCGGACCTGCTTGACCATGTCGGCGAGCGAGCCGCCCTTGGTCGAGACCGGGCTCGACACGACCGTCGACTCCATCGGCGTGTTCCCGTCCAGCGCGTGCACGGTGACCCCACCGACCACCCCGCCGGCGAGCACCAGGATGACCGCGGCGGCACCGCCGGCGAGCCACCGGCGCGCCTTGCTCGGCGGCTTCGGCCCGTACGGCCCGGGCTGCTGCCAGCCGGGCATGCCGTACCCGGCCTGGCCGTACGCCGGGATCTGTTGGGTGGCACCGAACTGACCGGTCGCGTCGGCCGGCCCACCGACCGGCTGCCCCGGGATCGGCTGGCCCGGCGCCGGTTGACCCGGCACCGGCTGGCCCGGGGCGGGCTGGCCGGGCATGGGCTGGCCGGCGACCGGCTGGTACGGGTCGGGCTGCTGACCGTACGGCGCCGCGGCGGGCTGCTGCGGCGCGCCAGGCTGTGGCGGCGCGGCAGGCTGTGGCGGCGCGGCAGGCTGTTGCGGCGCGGCAGGCTGTTGCGGCGCGGCCGGCTGGCCGTACGTGTCGGTGGCGTAGCCGGACGGCGCCGCGAGCTGGCCGGTCTGGTCGGTCGGCGTACCCGCGGCCGCCGGTCGGTCGGCGGCGGCCCATCCGGCTGGCGCGGCGTCGCCGGGCGGCACGGGAGAACCCGCGGCAGGCTGCTGCGGGGTGACAGCCTCTGGTCGACCAGGCGCGCCCGCGGCCCACTGCTGCTCGGCGCCCGGCGCGTTGGCGGGCGCCGCGTCGGAGGTGCTCGGTGCGGTCGCGCCGGCCGCCGGGACCACCTGCGTCACGTCCTCGCCCGGCGGCGTGTCCACCGGCTCCGCCGACGCGGCGGGCTCGGGCTGCGCGGCGGGGGCGTCGTCGGCACCGGCAGCGGGCGGCGGCACGGTCGAGCCGGGTGCTGCCTGATCGGCACCGGGCCGGTCGGCGGCGGACGGGCCGGCCTCGGCCGGCGTGGTCGGCTGGTCTGACCCGACGGCGGGCCGCTCGTCGGCGTGGCCGGGCTCCCGGTCCTGAGAACTCATGGCCGGCCTCCGCTTCGCCGCATCCGGCCAGCGCCGTGCCGCTGGGTCGCTCGCTGTCGCTCGCTCATGGGGTCAGATTTGCTCGATACCCTGCGGTCGGCCTGGGGTCTCCCTGAGAATCCCCTGGGAGCGTGAATCCCGTCTGGGGATCACTGTCCGAATCGTTCGGACAGTGATCCCGCAGTCGCTCGTGTCGATGCGTTCCGGCACGCAGCGGTCACTCGTGCAGGGTGCTCGGGTCCACCGTCGGCGCCGGCAGGCCCAGCGCGGCGACGGCGGCGCGCGCGTCGTCGGTGAGCGGTACGCCCCACCGATCGTAGAACGCGGTCAGGTCGGCCCCGGCGACCCGGCTGGTGTACACCGCGAGGTAACCGAACCGCACCTCGGTCGCGTCCGGCGCGTCCCACTCCGTCGGCGGGTTCTCCCGCCGGATCAACCGGTGCAGCCGCGGCCAGAAGTCGGCACCGAAGCCGAGCGTCAGCTGGTTGAGCATCACCAGCTTCTCGTACGCGCCGAACGTGCTCGCGTAGTCCACCCCGGCGGTGCCGAGCTTCGGCAGCGCACTCTGGTACGGGGTGAGCCCGGTCTTGCTGTCCGGCACCGTCAACCGCGGCTGGTCGCCCAGTGCCCTGCCGACCGCGAGCGCGTACAGGTTGACGCTGACCTCGGTGAGCACCGCCGGCTTGTAGGCGAACTGCTGGTGCTCGTGACCGAGCTCGTGCCACATGCCCCACCCGTTGGTACGCAACGCATCCAGCACCAACAGCCGGTCCAGGTACGAGTTCGGGAAGGCCATGTAGCCGTGCGAGGTGTAGGCGGCCACGCCCGGCCCGGTCGCGGTGATGTTGACGAAGTGGTACGGGTGGGCGTTGCGCCGGTCGATCGGGTGCCGGCCGTCGAGCCCGCTGGTGGCGTCCTCGACCGCCACGATGCGCGCGAACAGCGCCAGCAACCCCGACTGGTCCTGGTCGGCGTACTGCCGGGCCGAGTCGAGTTGCACGGTGAGGATCACGTGGTCGGCGGTCAGCTCGGCCCACGGCGTGATCCGCTGGTCGAGCTGCCGGCGGAACTCCGCGTTGCTGGTGTGCCCGAGCCGGAAGTACGGCACCGGCTGCGCCGCGCCGCCCAGCGTCACCGCCACCGGCTCACCGTGCCCGACCGCGGACAGGTACACCATGCCGCCGTGCGGGTCGGACACGGTGTTCGCACCGACGGCCAGGGGGTAGCTGCGGGGCGCCTTCGCGGCGTCGTCCGCGTCCGGCGCGCCGATGTGCAGCGCCGGTACCACCGGTCCACGGTGGACGGTCACCGCCAACGGCGTGTTCGGTGGCAGGTAGTAGCCGGTGGACTCGAAATCGGTGGCGCGCAACGCCTGCGCCAGCCGCAGCCGTTCCGCCTCGGCGGACGGCTTGGCGGTGAACGTGACGGTGCGGTCAGCGGTCGGGCCGGGTGCAGAGGCGGCCGTACCGGACCGGATGCCGGTCGCCGCGACGGCGGCGACCGCCGCGACCGAACCGAGCAGTGCCCGTCTGGACAGAGACATGGGAACCTCCACAGTGGACAACAGCGCGCCGCGACGACGGCGCACGGGACTGTCGCGCGTCGCGACGCGCGGGTGATGGACGGCGAAGCGTCGGCCGACGGCCGGGTCGGGTCAGCGTTCGAGCGTCGCGGTGTGGGTGGCGCCGCCGGAGCCGCCGACCGTGACGGCCAGCACCGCCTGCGGCCGGGACGACTCCAGCCGTACCGTGGGGCCCGCGTCGACCAGCCGGCGCGCCGGGAACGGCAGCGTCACCCGGACCGTGTCGGCGGTGCGGCTCGGATCGCTGACCGCGACGGTGATCCGGTCGCCCGCCACGGCGACCAGGACGGCGGCGGGTCCGTCGGTGGCCAGCCGTCCGGCCCGGCCGGCGGCCTGGAACGCGGCCATGGTCAGCTGCGGCCGGGCCACCTGGATCGCCTGCACCGCGGCGGTGTTGGCGAGCACCCGGACCGGCGGGTCGGCCGCCCAGCGCGCGGTGGCCGCGGCCGAGGCGGTGGGCAGCAGTACGTAGCGGTAGCTCGCATCCGTCGGCGTCGTGCCGTGGTCGAACCACAGGCTCAGGTACCGGCGGGTCAGTTCGTCGCCATCGCCCGCGGTGTCCGAGCCGGTGTTGACGTCGTGCCAGGCGCCGGTGCGTTCGGCCCGCTCGGCGTGCAGCACCGCGTCGCCGCCGAACACGTACCCGCCGACGCCATCCAGGTGTGCCCACCGGGCGCGGGCGAACCGTGACTGCCAGCCGAGATCGCCGGGCTGCCGGTGCCCGTCGACCAGCAACCGGTTGGTACCGGCGGCATGCAGGTTCCGGTTCTCCACGATGGACAGCACCGGATGATCGTCGCCGGCGCGGCCGATCCCGGCGCCGAGCGCGACCACCGCGTCGTCGAGCAGGAACCACGACTTGCGCGCGGTGATGGTCCTGTCGTAGGACGTGAACGCCATCCCGACGACGCCGTACCGGTCCAGGCTGGTACCGCCGACCCAGGCATCGAAGGCCAGCGGGCCGGACGTACCGTTGCTGACCGCGTCGGACCGCGGCTCGGTGCCGACCGTGACGCCGGGCAGCCGGTACGGGTCGACGGTCGGCCAGAACCCGTCGGAGAACTGCGCCAGGTCGTCGGCGAGGTAGAGGTAGCTCATCCCGTCGCCGGTGTACCAGCCGTGCAGGTTCTCACCGTTGCCGCACTCGTACCGGAAGATCCGGTCGGAGCTGAGCCCGAGCGTGAACGACCAGTCCCGGCGCCGGTGCACGATCCGGTCCTGGTGCGGGAACTGCCGGTGGTACTCCGGTTCCGGCGCCGGCGTGACGCCGCGGTCGGCGAGCACCGCCTTGGCCGCCGCCAGTTCCGGCAGTGTGGCGGTGGCGAGGAACGGGCGGGCGGTGTCGCGGCGCAGCCAGCCCTTCGCCAGCGCGCGGAAGCGGGCCGGGTAGGACGCCGGTGCGCCCTGGGCGAGCAGCAGCACGCTGTTGACGATGCCGTGCCCCGCGTCGTGGTCGGAGGATGCCTGCCGGGACACCGCCCGGCCGCGCACGCAGTCCATCATCGCGCCGTTGGTCACGAACGGCGCGTAGCTCGCGGACACCGCGTCCAGCACCACGTTCTGGTTCGGGTCGGTGATCGCCCAGCTCGATCCCGCCAGCAGCAACAGCAGCCGGGAGATGTCGTCGAGCAGCACCGCACCGTACGAGCCGACGTACGGGATGGCGTCGTGCTGGATGAACGACCCGTCCCGGTAGAACCCGTCGCCGCTGGTGACGTACTGGAAGATGCTGTACCGGCCGTCGTCGCGGACGTCCGACACGCCGTCGCGGGCGAGCGCGATCCGGTCGCCGTCCCGGGCGACGATCCCGGACAGCGCGACGATCACCGCCTTGTCCATCCGGTTCGCACCGGTCTCGGCGAGGCTCGGATAGTTGGTCCGCCGGTAAGCGTTCGGCACGAAGTGGCCGATGACCCGCAGGTGGCCGGCGAGCTGGTCGGCGGGCACCTGCCCCGACAGCAGCACCAGGATCTGCACCAGCGTCTTCGGGCAGCCGATCTCCCAGTTCCACCAGTTGCCGACCTCGCGCGCGTTCTCGTTGAACCGCTTGCGATACACCAGATCCAGCGCACCGACCACCGCGGCGAGCACGTCGTCGTCGCCGTACCGGGCGGCGCCCTCGGTCGCCCACGCGACGGCGAGCGTCAGCAGCCGGTTGAGGCAGGCGTTCGCGTTGACACCGTCGGTGGCGGTCAGCGGCAGGTCGGGCCACGGCGTCGCCGCGCCAGCCGCGGTGTCCATGGTCTGCCAGACCTGGTCGGCAGCGTCGTCCACAGCGGACAGTGCGCGGGCCACGTCCGGGTCGCTCGGATCGACGGTACCGCCGGTGAGCAGCGCGGCCCACCGGGCCCGCAGCGTCTCGAACTCGTCGGCGTCCCCGGCGCTGGCCGGGCGGGGCACGAGGAGCGACGCACCGCCGACCGCACCGACGGCCGCGGCACCGAGGGCCAACGCCCGTCTCCGGCTGAGCTCCATACCGGTCTCCTTCACTGGTCGTAGGACGGCTGTGGTGTCCGAGCTGCCCGTGCCTGCCGCGAGGCCGGCCCGCGGCTAGCCGGACGGTGGCCCTCGCGACCCCCGAAACCGAACCGCCGCAGCGCGGGCTTCGAGACAGGCCCTAGAGCGGTTCGACCTGGCCGGGCGGGTTCGCGCCGGCGGCACGGGCGACCGCGACCGCCTCGGGCGGCAGGGCGGTCAGGCCCTCCTGGTTGTCGACCAGCGTGCTGCCGGTGCCGGACAGCGGTGGCGCGGTGGTCGAGGACCAGTTGTGGGTGACGGTGTTCTCGATGCCGTAACCGGCCCAGTTCGACACCCACTTGTAGCTGATCCGGGTCAGCACGTTGCGTTCCACCAGGATGTACGAGCTCTGCTCGTCCAGGTAGATTCCGTTCGCACCCTCGCCGTCGGTCTTCGGATAGTCGGACCGGTCGACGTAGTTGCCGCTGATCACGGTGCCGGGTTGGGCGCCCTGGGTGTAGATGGCGCCGCCGTCGTGCTGACCGTCCTCCGGTCGCATCACGTCGATCAGCCGGTTGTTCGTGATCCTGTTGCCCCGCAACGGAGTGTCCTGCGCCTGCGGCTGGTTCCAGCCCCAGCCGACGCTGATCGCGCTGTACGGCAGGTGTTCCAGCGTGTTGTGGTCGATGGTGAGGTAGGCGTCGTACGGCGACCAGATGCCCACCGCGTCGGTGAACTCGGTGCCGATGCCGTGGAAGGTACTGCCGGACACGGTGTTGTGCGCCGAGGTCGCCGCCGCGCTCGGATGCGGGTCGGTGTCCCCGACGTACACCCCGCCGCTGGACAGGTCGTCGAACACGCCGCGAGTCACCGTGCAGTACTGGCAACCGTGTTCCAGGACCACGCCCGCGCCGGCCAGGTGGGTGAACGTGTCGCCGGCCAGCGTGACGCGGTGCCCGGCCCGTACCGTCACGGCGGCCTGCGGCTTGGTGTAGTAGCGGCCGGAGTGGTCGGTGGGGCCGGTGCCGGTCAGCGACAGGCCGGCCTGCATCCCGTCGTACCCGGTGCCGGTGCCCGGCTGATCCCAGGCGGCGTAGGCGAACGAGATCCCCCGCACCGTGACGTCGTGCACCGGCGCCGCCGGGGTGCCGTCGACGAGCAGCAGCTGCTCGGTCACCGGTACCTCGATGTCGGCGGTGCGCGGATCCTCGCCCGGCCGGGCCAGGTAGGTGAGCGTGCCGTTCGACGAGGACACGAACTCACCGGGCCGGTCCAGCAGCTCGGGCGCGTTCTCGAAGTACTGCACCCCGTGGTACGAGCTGCCGCCGAGCGCGGAGGCGTCCCAGCCGGGGCCGATCCGCCCGGTGCCCGGCCGCCCGTTGCGCCAGCAGGGTTGCGCCATCACCAGGTCGCCGCCGGCCACCCCGGCCACGTCGCAGTGGAACGAGCGCCACCGCGACTGCGCGACCATCGTGACGTCGGCGGGGTCGCTCCAACCGGTGACGGTCGCGGCACCGGTACCGGTCAGGCCGGTCGCGGTGACCGCGCAGTCGGTCCTGGCGCAGGCGTCGCCGCGGGCGAGTTCGGCCCGCGTGCCGTCGACGAACAGTTGCCGCGGCCGGTCGGCGCGGCCGGTCTGGCCGCGCCAGGTCGCCTGCCACCGGCCGGTCGCCGGGTCGACGAGGTGCCAGCCGCCGATCCGCGCTCCGCCGCTGAGTACCGGGCGGGCGCCCGGTTCCGCGGCGAGGGTGACCGGCCAGTCGGGGGTGCCGGACATCGCCCTGGTGAGCCGGATCGGTGCGGTGCGCCGGTAGGTACCGCCGGCCAGCCGGACGGTGACCGTACGGCCGCGGGCGATCCAGCCGGCGATGTCGTCGATCGCGGTCGACAGCGAGCAGGGATGTCCGGGGCTGCAGGCGATGCCGGCGCCGTGCGGCGCGGCGTGCAGCACCTTCGCCGCCGGCGCCCCGTGGGCACCGCCGACCGGTACGAGGGCGACCGTGGCCGCGACGATGGTTGCTGGCAGGGGGATCCGCATGTTCACACTCCTACCGGAGCCGGCTCGGAGCCGGCGAACGGTGCGGGCAAGGCGGATGGTTGCGACAGGACGTGCGATTCGCCCGCTACGCCACACAGTTTGGTAAACGCTTACCCGTCCGTCAAGAGGCAATCCTGGCTCAATACAACGAATATGGATTGGATCTGTGAATCAATAGAAAGCCAGACAGAAAGCGATTACTACACTGTGCAAGCACGGCGGCCCCGGCACCGTCGCCGGTGCCGGGGCCGCGGTCGCACCCTGGTCAGGTCAGCGTTCGACCTGCCCGCGGGCGAAGTAGTCCACCAGGTCCGCGTCCAGCGGCGGCACCTCGTACGGCATCCCGTTGTCGCGCAACGACTTCGTCGCCTGAACGCCGGCCGCCACGCTCATCCGGGCCGCCACCGGCGAGGTGTCGGTCGGCCCGCCCTCCCGGACGAACCGGCAGAACTCCGCGATGATC
Source organism: Actinocatenispora comari (assembly GCF_017312725.1). Taxonomy (GTDB): domain Bacteria; phylum Actinomycetota; class Actinomycetes; order Mycobacteriales; family Micromonosporaceae; genus Actinocatenispora; species Actinocatenispora comari. Next base: position 58,670 of record NZ_BOPO01000088.1, read on the forward strand.
TTCGGATCGGCGCCGCCGTGCGAGCCGCCCGAATCCGGCACCCGGTACTCGATGTCCGCCTCGGGCCGGTAACCGGATCGCTTGGCGTTCCACACCTTCACCACGTCGCCCGGCCCGTCGCCGAAGTTCTCCAGCCGGCCGGCGTCGCCGATGACCGTGTAGTTGCGCCAGTAGTCCGGCGTGAAGTGGCACTGCTGGTAGGCGGCGAGCACGCCGTTGTCCAGCCGCATGTTGACCAGCGACACGTCCTCCACGTCGACCACGTCGTGGAGATCGTGCTGCGAGCGCGGCGGCCAGTTCGTCGCCGGATCGAGCCAGTCGTCGGTCTTCGGCTCACCGGCGGCACGGCGCGGCAGGTCGCCGTACACCTTGAGGTCGCCCAGCGCCTGCACCTGCCGCGCGTACCCGCCGGCGATCCAGTGCAGCACGTCGATGTCGTGCGCCGCCTTCTGCAGCAGCAGGCCGGTGGTGTTGCGCCGGTCCGCGTGCCAGTCCTTGAAGTAGAAGTCGCCGCCGTGCCCGACGAAGTGCCGCACCCAGACCGTCTGCGGGGTACCGATGTCGCCCCGCGCCACGATGTCGCGCATCAGCCGCACCACGCCCATGTGCCGCATGTTGTGCCCGACGTAGATCCTGGTACCGGTCTCGCGCGCGGTCCGCAGCATCGTGTCGCACTGCTCGATGGTGATGCCGAGCGGCTTCTCCACGTACACCGGCTTGTGGCCGCGCAGCACGTCCAGCGCGATCGCCTCGTGCGTGTGGTCCGGCGTGTTGACGATGATCGCGTCGACCTCGGGCGACGCGATCAGGTCGTGGTGGTCGGCGGTCACCAGCTCGGCGTCGAACGTCGCCGCCTCCCGCGCCCGCACCTGCTCGTCCAGATCGCAGACCGCGACCACCCGCGAGCCGGCCCCCGGCCGGTGTGCCGCCACGGCGAGGCTGCGGCGCAGCCCGAACCCGATCACGCCCAACCGTACGTCGTCGCTCATCGCTCCCCTATCCTCGTTTGCCTCGACCGCATCCTGCCCCGGCCCGGCGATGCCGCGGCGACCGGGCACACGCCGTCCCACCGGTACGGGGTCACTGCTCGGTGAGGAACAGCTCGATCACCGGGACCGCCACGTCCGGCCGCTGTACCGGCAGCTGCAGCGTCAGCGTGCCGTCCGGCGCGCCGAGGTACTCGTGCCCGGGTTCGGCGTCGTCCAGCGCCAGTGGCCGCACCTCGGACGCGTCGTGCAGCAGCTGCGCGTACTCCACCCGGCCGGCGAGGCCGGGCAGCCGCAGGTGCCGCATCGGCCAGGCGAACAGGTGCACGTACAGCCGGTTCCCCACCTGGGTGTACCGGCAGTCCGGCGGCGCGGTGAACCCGCTCGGCCCGGCACCGCGGATGGACCGCTCGTGCCGGCGCAGCCACTCGCCGATGCCGGCCAGCCGCTCCACCGCCCGCGGTTCGAACTCGCCGCGCGCCGTCGGGCCGACGTTGAGCAGCAGGTTGCCGCCCTTGGCGACACCGTCGATCAGCATCCGCAGCAACAGATCCGTCGGCTTCCAGTCCAGGTTGTCCCGGTCGTAGCCCCACGATCCGTTGAGCGTCTGGCACGCCTCCCACGGCACGCCCGGGGCGCCGGCGGTGGTGACCGCGGCCGCCGGCTGCACCTGTTCCGGGGTGAGCAGGTCACCCGCGCCGAGGTCGAGCCGGTTGTTCACGATGATGTCCGGCTGCAGTTCGCGCACCATCGCGAGCAACTGCTCGGACCGCCACTCGTCGCGACCCTTCGCGTTGAACCCGCGCCCCGGGTACGAGAAGTCGAACCACAGGACGTCGATCCGGCCGAAGTTCGTCAGCAGCTCGCGTACCTGGCCGTGCAGCTGGTCGGCGTACTTCGCGACGTCCCGGCCGGCGTGCGCCGCGATGAAGTCGGCGTCGTCGCGCTGCGGGTGGTACAGGTCGACCGGGAACTCGGGATGGTGCCAGTCGAGCAGCGAGTGGTAGAAGCCGATCCGGAAGCCGCGCTCTCGGAACGCCGACACCAGCGGGCCGAGCAGATCCCTGCCGTACGGCGTGTTCGTGACCTTGTAGTCGGTGAGCGCCGAGTCCCACAGGCAGAAGCCGTCGTGGTGCTTGGTGGTGACCACCACGTAGCGCATGCCGGCCGCCCAGGCAGTCTCCGCCCACTCGGCCGGGTCGTACAGGTCCGGATCGAAGTGGTCGAAATACCGCTGGTACTGCTCGTCGGTGAGCTTCTCGCGCGACTTGACCCATTCGTGCCGCGCCGCCGAGGCGTAGATGCCCCAGTGGATGAACAGGCCGAACCGGTCCTGCACCAGCCACCGGGTGCGCGCCGCCACGTCGTCGCTCATCTGTCACCTTCCCGCCGTGCTTCCCGCGCACCGTACCGCGCCCGGTCCCGCCCGCAGCCGTCGTCCGTTCGACCGGGTGGGTCACTTCCTGCCCAGCGCCTGCTCGTACTCCTTGCGGATCGCGTCACCGCCGCCGGAGCGCCACTTCTTCACGGCGTCGTCGAACGCGGACAGCGGTGTGCGGCCGGCGATGATGGAGGTGATCGTGTCGGACATGGTCTGGCTCAGCGTCGCGCCCTGCTTGCCCTCGGTGGGTGCGTAGAGCGTCGCGGTGGGATCCGGCACCGAGTTCGGGATCAGCGCCGCGTACGCGCCGTGCAGGATGTCGACGTAGTCCCGCGAGGTCGGGTCGGGTCGTACACCACCTGGGACGGTGCGGACAGGAACTTCCACGGTACGAGCGTGTCCTGGTTGCCCTGCGCGGTCAGGGTCGGGTTGCCCTTCGGGTCGAGCTTGTAGTCGGCGCCCTCGACGCCGTAGTTGAGCAGCAGGTACTCGGCGGTGCCGAACGGCGAGGCGAGGAAGTCGCACGCCTTGAGCACCGTCCGCAGCCGCTTCTCGTCCGCCTTGGCCAGCATGATCCAGCCGAACGCGATGTTGTCCTGCCACGTCACCGGCTTGCCGCCGTCGTGCCCGAACGGCAGGAACGGCTTGGCCTCGTTGCCCTGGTGGGTCTGCGGCAGGGTACGGAAGTAGCCGGTCGGGCCGGCATAGGCGGGCAGCCCGTCGTAGATCATCGCCACCTTGCCGGCCGCGAACCCGTTCTGCATCTGCTGCTTGGTCCAGCCCTCCGAGCCGGGCACGAAGCAGCCCGCCCTGTGCAGCTCGACCAGGAACTCCAGCGTCGCCTTGTACTCGTCGGTCTCGTAGTTCTTGACCAGCTTGCCGCCGTCGAGCGTCCAGTTGTTCGGGCTACCGAAGATGTGGTGGAACGGGGTGGTGCCGAAGTTGGTACTGCCCAACGCCCACTGGTTCTGCTTCGGCCGGGTCAACTCCTTCAGTACGCCGAGGAAGTCGTCGGCGTTCCTGATGGCGCTGGTGTCGGTGACGCCGACCTTGCCGAACAGGGTCGAGTTGTAGAACCCCGACCCGCCGACGATGTTGCGCGGGATCGGCAGCAGGTACAGCTTGCCGGCCTGGGTGCAGGTCTCCCACACCGTCTTGGGGATCATCGCCAGGTGCGGAAAGTCCTTCGCCCTGTCGCCGCCGAGCAGCGGGGTCAGGTCGGCGCAGGCCGACTGGAGGAACCGCGGCAGGTTGTTGATGCCGGCACCGTCGTAGAGCATGATGTCCGGCAGCTTGCCGCCGGCGATCACCGTGTTCAGCTTGGTCTCGTAGTCGGCCGAGGAGACCGAGGTGATGTCGACCTGCGCACCGAGCCGCTTCTCGATCTCCTGCCACGCCGGGTTCTTCGACCGGCCGGGCGGCGGCGGACCGAACACGTTGGTGATCGCGGTGATCTTCTCGTTCTTCAGCGGCGGCGTCGGGAACGCCCGCTCCGGCTTCGGGTAGGTGTAGAACGCCGCCGGCACACCGTCCGCGGTCGCCGCGATGTCCGGCTTCGGGCCCTGGTACGGGATGGTGGTCGGCAGCGTGACGTCGGCGGCACTGGACACCTTGCTCGCGCCACCGTCCGAGCCACAACCGGCCACTGTGGACAGTACGCCGGTGCCGAACGCGCCGGCGAGCACCGCACCGGCACCGGTACGCAGGAAGCCGCGCCGGTTCATCGCGAGCGACGATTCGTCGAGTCCCACGGATCTCTCCTCGGGGTCTTGGGGTCGGTCTTGGGGGGTCAACCCTTGATGGCGCCGGTCAGGACGCCCTTGGTGAAGTAGCGCTGCAGGAACGGGTAGACGAGCAGGATCGGCACCAGACTCACGATCACGACCGCCATCTGGATCGCCTGCGCCGGTGCGGCCGCCTCGCTTCCGGTCACGGTGTCCGACAGCGACTGTCCCTGCAGGACGAACTGGCGCAGCACCATGGACAGCGGCCACTTGTCGTCGTTCACGTACAGCATCGCGTTGAAGAAGGCGTTCCAGTAGCCGACCGCGTAGAACAGCGTGACGACGGCGAGGACTCCCTTGGACAGCGGCAGCACGATCCGCGCCAGGACCCGGAAGTCGCCGGCTCCGTCGATGCGCGCCGCCTCGTACAGCTCGCTCGGCAGGGTCATGAAGAACGACCGCAGCACGACCAGGTTGAACGCACTCACCAGCGTCGGCAACACCAGCGAGGCGTACGTGTCGAGCAGCCCGAGCTGCTTGACCACCAGGAAGTTGGGGATCACGCCCGGGCTGAACAGCATCGTGAACAACGCCACCAGCAGGAAGAACCGGCCGCCGACCACGTTGCGCCGGCTCAGCCCGTACGCCATGCCGACGGTCGCCGCGACCGAGCAGAACGTGCCCACCGCGGTGATGAGAATGCTGCGCAGCAGGGCATCCGTGACCACCCCGCCGGCGAAGATGGTCCGGTACGCGGCCAGCGTCGGGTGGTCGGGGATCAGCACCAGCCCGCCGTGCCGGGAGATGTCCGCCTCGGTGGACAGGCTGGTCGCCAGCACCGACACGAACGGGTACAGCACGAGCACCGAGATGACCGCGAGCACGGCGACCTTGCCGCCGGTGCCGAGCGCGGACGGTTTCTCCATCCACACCGGACGGGCCGAGCTACCTGCCACCGGAGTACACCCCCTCCTGGCCGAACAGGTGCGCGAGCTTGTTCGCGCCGAGCACCAGGCCGAGCCCGACGAACCCCTTCACCAGCCCGACCGCCGCGGAGGGCCCCCACTGGCTGTCGACGATGCCGTGGAAGTAGACGTACGTGTCGAGCACCTCGCCGTGTTCCGGCCCGACACTGTTGCGCTGCAACACGATCTGCTCGAACCCGACCGACAGGATGCTGCCCAGGTTGAGGATCAGCAGCAGCACCACGACCGGCATCAGGCCGGGCAGGGTGATCCGCCACAACCGTTGCCAGCGACCGGCACCGTCGACCGCGGCCGCCTCGTACAGTTCCTGGTCGATGTTGAGCAGGGCGGCCAGGAAGATGATGGTGCCCCAGCCGCAGTCCTTCCAGATCGACTGGATCGTCACCAGGAACGGGAAGAACCAGGGTGTGGTCATCGCGTCGAACCGGCCCAACCCCACCGCGTCCAGCAGGTTGGGCAGGGTTCCGGTGGCACCGAGTACCTGCTGGAAGATCGAGACGATGATCACCCAGCCGATGAAGTGCGGCAGGTAGACCACGCTCTGCACGAACCGCCGGACCTTCGTCGACAGGATGCTGTTGAGCAGCAGCGCGAGCCCGATCGGCGCGGGGAAGAAGAACACCAGTTGGAGCGCGGTGATCTCCAGCGTGTTCAGCAGCGACCGCCAGAACGCCGGGTCCGCGAACACCTGGGCGAAGTTCGCCAGCCCGGTGAATGTGGAGTCGACGAACCCGAGGTAGGGCTGGTAGTCCTCGAACGCCACGATGTAGCCGAGCAGCGGCGCGTAGTGGAACACCACGAAGTAGAGGAACCCGGGGGCCAGCAACAGGAGCATGACCTTGTCCCGGCGGATCCGCTGCCACAGCGTCAGCTTCCGCCGCGGTACCGCCTTCGCCGCCCGCCGCTGCGCTCTCCGCGCGGCGCGGCGGCCCCCCACCGCGCGCGGACCGCTCGACTCCGTCGACAGCGCTGACACGGTCGACGGCGCTGGCTCGGTCGACTCCGTCGACGGCGCGGGCACGGCCGACGGCGTCGGCTCGGTCGCCGTCACCGGATCTCCCGGCCGCCGCCCGACGGCCAGCCTCGAAGCCGAACGCCCATACCCGCTCCTCGTACCCGGCACTCGTGGTAAGCGCTTACTGGTTGCGCCGAAGCTACGGCGGGCACTCCGGCTTGTCAAGAGCCGTCCACCATCCAACAACCCGAGCTATTGCCGGCAACCACGGCCGACTTGACGTTCCCGGAACGGCCGACCTAACGTCTGGGCTCGACAGTAAGCGATTTCTATTGGAGGACGAGGTGGCGGACACCGAGCGGCGCGGGAAGCTGCGCGTTGCCATCGCGATGCGCGACGCCGACCTGGGCGCGCTGTTTGGCCCGACGGCCCTCGCCGAGCTGCGCGAGCTCGCCACCATCACCCATCCCGGGGTACTGCGGCGACTCGACACCGATGCGGCGGCCGCCGCGTTGGCCGACGCCGAGGTCCTGCTCACCGGCTGGGGCACCCCCCGGATCGACCACGCGGTGCTCGACCTGGCGCCGAAGCTGCGCGCCGTGGTGCACGCCGCCGGTACCGTCAAGACGTTCCTGACCGACGAGGTGTTCGCCCGCGGCATCCAGGTGTCGTCCGCCGCCGACGCGAACTCGGTGCCGGTCGCCGAGTTCACCTTCGCGGCGATCGTGCTGGGCGCCAAGCGGTTCGGCCGCTTCGCCCGCCAGCTGCACGACACCCGCAGCACCCGGAGCACCGTCGGGGTTCCCACCATCGGTACCAACGGGATCACCGTCGGCGTGGTCGGCGCCTCCCGGATCGGCCGGCGGGTGCTGCGGCTGGTGCAGCACCTCGACGCGACCGTGCTCGTCTACGACCCGTACCTGCCGCGGGCCGAGGCCGCCGCGCTCGGCGCCGAACCGGTGGAGCTGGACGAGCTGTGCCGGCGCAGCACGGTACTGACGCTGCACGCGCCGGAGGGCCCGACGACCCGGCACATGCTCGACGCGCGCCGGCTCGCGCTGCTGCCGGACGGCGCGGTCGTGGTCAACACCGCGCGCGGTTCGCTGATCGACACCGTGGCGCTCACCGCCGAACTGGTCGCCGGCCGGCTGGACGCGCTGCTCGACGTCACCGACCCGGAGCCGCTGCCGGCCGACTCCCCGCTGTACGAGCTGCCCAACGTGGTGCTGACCCCGCACATCGCCGGTGCGCTGGGCAACGAGGTGCGGCGGCTCGGTGCGCAGGCGGTGGCCGAACTGGGCCGGCTCGCGACCGGCCGCCCGCTGGCCCATCCCGTCCTCGGTCCCGACCTCCCGCACATCGCCTGACCCCGCGCGGCCGAAGGATAGGGTGACGAGATGAATCGCCGAGGCTCCACCGGAAACGGCACCACCCGGCGCCGGGCCCGCAGCGGGCCGATCACGATCGAGGACGTCGCGACCAAGGCGGGCGTCTCCGCCGCGACCGTGTCCCGGACGCTGAACGGCAACTACCCGGTCGCCGCGGCGACCCGCAGCAAGGTCGAGCGCGCGGTCCGCGAGCTCGGCTACGTGGTCAACGCGCACGCCCGCGCGCTGGCCGGCAACACCACCCGTACCGTCGGCATCGTCGTCAACGACGTCATCGACCCGTTCTTCGCCTACATCGCGCGGGGCGTCGAGCGGGAGGCGACCAGCCGCGGCCGGCTCTGCCTGATCGCCGCGACGCAGGGCGATTCGCGCCGCGAGCTGGCCCTCGTCGACCTGCTGCACGAGCAGCGCGCCGACGCGGTGGTGCTGGTCGGCGGCGCGTACGACGATCCGACGTTCACCAGGCAGATGACCAAGCGCGCCGAGGCACTCGCCGCCGCCGGTTCGGTGCTGGTGCTCTGCGGTCGCCCGTCGCTCGGCCCCGGCGTACCGACCGTGCAGGTCAGCTACGACAACGAGGGTGGCGCGGCGGCGATCACCGACTACCTGATCGGCGCCGGCCACCGACGCATCCTGTACCTCGGTGGCCCCACCGCGCTGTCCACCACCGCGGCGCGGCTGGCCGGGCACCGGCGGGCGCTCGCGGCACGCGGCATCCCGGTCGATCCGGACCTGATCCAGACCGGCGAGTTCGGTCGCCGGTTCGGCTACCACCGGCTGCGCGAGCTGCTCGCCGAGGGCGTCGACGCGACGGCGGTGTTCGCCGCGAACGACATGGTCGCCGCCGGTGCGCTGGAAGCGCTGACCGAGGCGGGGCTGCGGGTGCCGGCCGACCTGTCCCTCGTCGGGTACGACGATCTGCCGGTCGCCGCCGAGGTCGCCCCCGGGCTGACCACCGTGCACGTGCCGCTGGAGGAGATGGGCCGGGAGGCGGTGCGGCTGGCGCTCGCCGGCGAGGACACCGACACCAACGCCGCCCCCGGCAGCTCGATGACGGTCGGCACGCACATCGTGACCCGGGCCTCGGTCGGGCCGCCGAACCCCGACCGGCGGCCCTGAGCCCGGCACCGCCGGAGCCACGCCGCCGGGACGGCCGCGATCCCCGACCCCCGCCCGACACCGCCGCTGGGAGCACCACCAGATGACCGACACCCCGCCGTACCTCGTGCTGCCGCCGCTGGAGCGGTCGCTGTCCACCCGCACCGGCTGGGGCCGGCAGCACTGGGAGACGCTCGCCGACCACCTGCTCGACTCGGTCGCGCCGTACGCGACGGCCGGCGGCGGGCAGTTCCGGCTCCCCGGCCGCAACAGCCGCTCCGGCGTGGTCTCCGACGGGCTGGAGGGGTTCGCCCGGACGTTCCTGCTCGCCGCGTTCCGGATCCGCGGCGCCAGCGGGCAGGGCGTCGACGGACTGATCGAGCGGTACGCGACCGGGTTGGTCGCCGGCACCACGCCGGGCCGGGACGACTCCTGGCCGGTGATCGTCGACCGGTCCCAGCAGATGGTGGAGGCGGCGTCGATCGCGCTGGCGCTGCACGAGACCCGGTCGTGGATCTTCGACCGGCTGTCCACCGCCGAGCAGGACAACGTGCGCGGCTGGCTCGGCGGCTTCGTCGGCAAGCGCACCTGGGACAACAACTGGATCCTGTTCCAGGTGGTCACCGAGCAGTTCCTGGCCACGGTGGACGGTCCGCACGACCCGGCCGAGATCGAGCGCGGCCTGGCCACGATCGAGCCGTGGTACCGCGGGAACGGCTGGTACTCCGACGGCGCCGGCGCGAACTACGACTACTACATCGGCTGGGCCATGCACCTGTACCCGTTGCTGTGGACCAGGATGGTCGACGACGACGGCGGCCGGGGCGAGGTGTACCGGCAGCGGCTGCGCGAGTTCCTCGCCGGCTACCAGCACTTCTTCGGCGCCGACGGCGCGCCGGTGCACCAGGGCCGGTCGCTGACGTACCGGTTCGCCTGCGCGGCGCCGCTGTGGCTCGGCGCGCTGTTCGACGCGACGCCGCTGACGCCGGGGCAGACCCGGCGGCTCGCCTCCGACGTGGTGCGGCACTTCGTCGAGCGCGGCGCGCCGGACCGGCGCGGCCTGCTCACCCTCGGCTGGTACGAGCCGTTCCTGCCGACCACCCAGGAGTACTCCGGCCCCGGCTCACCGTACTGGGCGAGCAAGGGGTTCCTCGGCCTGCTGCTGCCGCCCGACCATCCGGTGTGGACCGAACCGGAACGCTCGGTGCCGGGCGACCTCGCCGACCAGGTGATCGCCCTGCCGGAGCCCGGATTCCTGCTCTCCTCGACCGTGCACGACGGCATCGTCCGGCTGCTCAACCACGGCAGCGACCACAACGCCGCGCCGCCCGCGCCGGCGCACGACGATCCGCACTACGCGAAACTCGCGTACAGCACGCACACCGGGCCGGAGGCGGCGCCGGCGGCCTGGCACGCCGACGTGGACAACCATCTCGCGCTGCTCGCGCCGGACGGTACGGCGTCCCGGCGGGCCCGGATCGAACGCGTCGCGCTCGGGGACCGGTTCGCCGCGTCCCGGCACACCGCGACGGTCGGCGACACCGAGTACCGGGTGGAGACGGCGACCGTGGTCCGCGGCTGCTGGGAGCTGCGCGCGCACCTGGTCACCGGGCCGGCCGGCGCGGCGGTGCGGGAGGGCGGGTACCCGATCGCCGACCAGACACCACCATCCACAGTGGTCGGTGACCGGTTCGCCTTGGTGCGCAACGGATCGGCGGTCAGCTCCGCGCTGGTCGGGCTGGCGGGGTGGGCCGGCGCCGGGGTGCACACCGACGTCGAGGCCAACGCGTACGGGCCGTGCTCGGCCACGCCGCTGCTGCGCGGCGCGCATTCCGGCGACGAGTCGGTGTTCGTCGGCCTCGCCGTGCTCAGCGGCGACAGCGTGCACCCGGAGGCGTTGGCAGCCGGTTTCGCGGTACGGGTGGCCGGGCGCACCGTGGTGGTGCGCTACCCGGACGGCGAGCTGGTCCGCCTCGTGCTCGGCGACCTGCCGGCCGGTGCGGTGCGCTACCAGCGACACGCCGTCGACGGGCCGGGCGCGTCCCTGCGCGCCTGACCCGAACCGGGTCAGCGCGGTCGACTCTCCGCCTGATCGTCCACAGTGGACGGATCGGCGTCCGGCGCCGCGCCGGCATCCGGTGCACCGTCCGCGTCGCCGGTGCCACCGGTCGGCGACCCGGCATCGGCCGGCGGCTTCCCCGTCGACGACGCGGCGTCGCCCGACGTCGAGGCCCCGGCGTCGGCCGGCCGCTCCACGGTCGAGGACCCGGGATCGACCGACGGGCCCGTGCTCGTCGGCCCGGCCCCGCCGGGCAGCTCGACGTGCGACGACGCGGCGTCGACCGACGTCGACCCGGCGTCGGCCGGCAGCGCTGCGGTCGAGGAGCCAGCGCGATCGCCGGACGGCGGGACCGGCCCCCCGGTCGGTTCGTCGCCCGGGGCGGGCGGCTCGTCGTCGTGGGCGGAGTCCGGGCCGGTGGACTCGTCGGTCCCGGAGCCCACCGCGAGCGGGCCGCCGCCGAAATCGGGTTCCTCGAGCTCGGCCGGCTCCGGCGGCAGGTCGGCGTCGTCCGGGGCGAGCGGCAGGGTGACCCGGAAGGTCGCGCCCTCGCCCGGCGCCGTCTCCACGTCCACCCGGCCGTGGTGCGCGGCGACCAGCGAGGCGACGATGGCCAGCCCCAGGCCGGTGCCGCCGGCTTCCCGGGACCGCGCCTTGTCGACCCGGTAGAACCGCTCGAACACCCGGTCGCGCTGCTCCGGGGTGAGCCCCGGGCCCTGGTCGGCGACCTCGACGACCGCCGCGCCGGCCGCGGTGCGTACCCGGATCTGCACCGGGGTGCCGGCCGGGGTGTGCGCCAGCGCGTTGTCGACCAGGTTGCGCAGCACCTGGCGCAGCCGTGGCTCGTCGCCCAGCACCACCGGCGGACCGTCCGAGCCGGCGCCCACGTGCAGCGACACGTCCCGGTCCGGCGCGATGGCGCGGGCGGACTGGACCGCGTCGGCCGCGATCGCGAGCAGATCGACCGGCTCGGAGGCCACCGGGCGCTGCTGGTCCAGCCGGGCGAGCATCAGCAGGTCCTCGACCAGCAGCCCCATCCGGGACGCCTCGGCCTCGATCCGGCGCATCAACCGGTTCGCCTCGGCGAAGCGCGTCTCGTCGCCGTGCTCGACCGCTCCCGGTGCGGTGTCCAACCGCTGCCGGTACAGCTCGGCGAAGCCGCGGATGGTGGTCAGCGGGGTGCGCAGCTCGTGGCTCGCGTCGGCGACGAACCGGCGCATCTTCTCCTCGGACCGGTGCGCCGCGGCGGCCGAGGCCCGGGCCGCGTCCGCGGCGCGGCGGGCGGCGTCGGCGGAGCGGCGCGCGGCGTGCTCGGACCCGGCCTGCGCGGAGAACGCCGCCTCGATCTGGCCGAGCATCGCGTTCAGCGCCCGGCCCAGCCGGCCCAGCTCGGTACGCGGGTCGCGTTCGGGCACCCGCAGGCCGAGGTTGCCGGCGGCGATGGCGCCGGCGGTACGTTCGATGTCCCGCAACGGATGCAGGCTGTAGGTGACCACCGCGGCGCCGACGATCGCGAGCAGCACCAGCACTGCGGCGCCGACGATCACCTCGATCGTGATCAACCGGCTGATGGTGGCGTTCACCGAATCCATCGAGGCGGAGATGATCAGGTACTGGTTGGAGTCGCCGAGCTTCAGCGGCTGCACCAACACCCGCCAGCGGTGCGCGTCGTCGTTCGACCCGGTACTGAACGGGTGTCCGGCCGCGGCGTCGAGCGCGCTGGCGGAGTGCGGGTAGACCGGGTAGGTGGTCGGGTTCGGCTTCTCGCTGCTGGTCCTGCTGTAGATGGCGCCGTTGTCCTGCCGCGTCTCGAACGTGTACTGAGCGTTCACCTTCATCGGCGACTCGGAGCTGGACGGCACCACGTCCTGCACGTTGAAGATGATCTTCTGCGAGCCGCCGGTGTTGGGCATCGCGTCGATCTTCTGCAGGATCCTGGTGCGCGTCTGGTGGTACAGCGAGTTGAGCTGGTCGTCGACCCGGGCGGTCAGGTAGCCGCGCAGGAACATCACGCTGGCCGCGCCGATCAGCACCAGCCCGGCGAGCACCAGCACCATGGCCGCGGCGACCATCCGGCTGGCGAGCGGCATCCGGCCGACCGTGGTACGCAGGAAGCCGGACACCCCGCGCCGTCGGCGCGGCGGCGACATCCTGGTCGGATCGGCGTAACTCACTGGCGTTCCCGCACTTCCCCCGTGGCCGGCACGCGACCGGTCACCATGACGTTCCTGATCAGCTCGGCATCCGCAGCACGTACCCGACGCCGCGCAGCGTGTGGATCAGCCGCGGCTCGCTGGTGTCGACCTTGCGCCGCAGGTAGGACACGTACGACTCGACGATCGAGTCGTCGCCGCGGAAGTCGTAGTTCCACACGTGGTCCAGGATCTGCGCCTTGGACAGCACCCGGCCCGCGTTGGTCATGAAGTACCGCAGCAGTTTGAACTCGGTCGGCGACAGCTTGATCAGCTTGCCGCCGCGGTAGACCTCGTGGGTCTCCTCGTCCAGCTCGATGTCGGCGAAGGTGAGCCGCGGCGGCGGCTCGAACTCCCCGCCGGTGCGGCGCAGCACCGCCCGGATCCGGGCGATGACCTCCTCCAGGCTGAACGGCTTGGTCACATAGTCGTCGCCGCCGAGGGTCAGGCCGCGCACCTTGTCCTCGGTGCCGTCCCGGGCGGTCAGGAACACCACCGGGGTGCGGTCGCCGCCGGAGCGCATCCGCCGGGCCACCTCGAACCCGTCCATGTCCGGCAGCATCACGTCCAGCACGACCAGGTCGGGGCGGCGGCGTTGAACCGCCGTGGTGGCCTCCTGGCCCCGGGTCGCGGTGCTCACCTCGAAGCCGGCGTAGCGCAGGCTCGCCGACAGCAGCTCCAGAATGTTCGGGTCGTCCTCGACGACGAGCAGGCGCGCCTCGCTCTGCCGGCCGCCCGCACCGGCCCTCGCCTGAGCAAGATCACTCGGTCCCGCGGATGTTCCTGTGGCCATGTGACCCATCATTACCCAGAAGCTCTGGACCGCCACTGACGAAAGCCTGTGAGTTGACTGGAAATCACCGCGGTAAGAGCGTGCCGCCGAGCCGGCGATGTGAGACGGTGGGTGCATGACGAGGAATGCATACCGTCACCAACTGTCCCGTTTGACGTCACATGGCGTACAGGTACGGTGAAGGCGACCTCGCACCCACGGACGGCAACCTCATGACACAGCTGACGATATCTCCCCGTTTCGCTGGCCGGCCAGACAGCGCGAGCCCCGGCTACGTCGCCGGGCAGCTCGCCAAGGCCGCGCACAGCGCGAACGGCACGGTCGTGACCATACACACGCCGCCGCCGCTGTCGCGACCGCTCGACATCGACACCGAGTCGTCCCGCACCGGCGACGTCCACCTGTACGACGGGGAGCTGCTGATCGCCAGCGCCCGGCCGGCCGAGCCGTTCGACGCGCTGGTCCCGCCGGTCGGCTTCGAGGTCGCGGAGCTGGCGTCGGCCGGCTACCCCGGCTTCACCGAGCACCCGTACCCGAACTGCTTCGTCTGCGGCCACCAGCGGGACAAGGGCGACGGGCTGCGGCTGTTCCCCGGCCGGCTGGACGACGGCACCGGCCGTACCGCCTGCCCCTGGGTGCCGGACGACTCGGCCACCGACGCCGACGGCCAGGTACCGGAGGAGATCGTCTGGGCCGCGCTGGACTGCCCGGGCGGCTGGACCGTCGAGCACGAGCACCGGCCGCAGGTGCTCGGCCGGATCGCCGCCCGGGTCCGGGACGTGCCCAAGCCCGGCGAACACTGCGTGGTGATGGGCCGTAGTCTGGGCACGGACGGCCACAAGACGTACGTGGCGACGACCATCTACGGTCCGGACGGCGCCATCCTCGGGCAGGCCCTCGCCACCTGGCTCACCCTGCGCGACTGATCCGTCGGTACGATCTGCGCCCGTCACCAGACACGCCCCAGGGCCGCGACGCCACGACGGAGGTTGACGTGCGGGTACGGATGGCCGCCCTGCTCGGCCTGGCCGCGCTGCTGGTCGGTACGGCCACTGCCTGCGGCGGGCCGGACCTCGCCATCGACGAGACGACCGCGTCCGCGATCGACGTGCCGGCCCAGGTCAGCCGGCCGGACGAGGTCGCCTGGAGCGTGCCCGCCACCGTCGAGTCCGGTACCGCCCCGCTCGCCGCCGGCGCCGGCCTGATCTACGGCACCTCGTCGAGCTCCAAGGGGCTGCCCGACCAGGTCGTCGCGATCGACGGCCGCACCGGCAAGCAGCGCTGGCACTACGCCCGGCGGGGCGCCCGGTCGAGCCTGGTCCGGCTCGCCGCGAGCCCGGACGGCAAGCGGCTCGCCGCCTGGTTCGAACGCGACAGCCAGCAGCTGCTCGTGGTGTTCGACGCGATGACCGGCACGGTGAAGTGGCACCGCTCGCTCGGCTCACCGGGCGACGGGTACCGCTCGGTGGACCGGATGTGGGCCACCGACAACACGCTGATCACCCACGCCGACCGGATCGCGCACGGGATGTTCCGCATCGACGGGTACGACATCAACTCGGGCAAGCACCTGTGGCACTGGCGGCCGGGGCCGGACGCGCACCAGTTCGCGCTGCTCGGCTCCGACGAGGCGGCCGCCGCCAACTCGATGCTGCTTCCGGTGCAGCGCAACGACTCCGACTCGCTCTCGGTGGAGCTGGTCGACCTGAACGACCGGACCGGCACGCCGCGCTGGCGGCACGACTTCGTCACCGACGCGCAGCCGATCGGCCCCGGTACCCAGGTGTTGGCCCGGGTCGAGGCGTTCGGTCAGGACCCGGACCGGGTGTGGTTCTCCGCCGGCGTGATCGGCGGGCCGCAGTTCGCCGGCGCGGTGTCGGCGGCCGACGGCACCGCGCTGTACAAGCTGCCCACCCCGACGTACGGGCTGCCCGACACGCACCTGACGGTCGGGTTCACCCCGGCGGTCGACGTGTACGCGGCGCAGGTCGCCAACGACCGCGTGGTGCCGGCGTCCACCCGCGACCCGCGTACCGGCAAGGACACCAGCTGGCCCGACTTCACCGGGCTGAACGCCGCGCTGCTCGCCGACGGCGGCACCGTGCTGGAGGCACACCGCAGCGGCAAGCGGTACTCGGCCGTCACCTGGTCGCTGCCCGACCGCAAGCGGCTCGGATCGGTGGCGATCCCGGGCGAGGTCAACGAGATCATCGCGGTGCCGGGCGCGGTCGTGCTGTACGACTCGGTCGCCCGCCGCCTCACCGGCCTGCGCTGACCCTCGGCGGGCCGTCCGGGAAAGGTTCCGGGCGACCCAACCGATCGGCCGCGTCCCTCCCTTTCTGCAGTGGGGAGTCAAGGGAGGTTGGATGCGGGCCGATCGGGAACGCGAGTATGTGGCGTACGTCGAGGCGAGCATGGTTCGCCTGCGGCGCACGGCCTACCACCTCAGCGGCAACTGGCACGCCGCGGAGGACCTGGTGCAGGAGACGCTGGCCAAGCTGTACCAGCACTGGAACCGGGTGCGAGACGTCGAGGCGCTCGACGGCTACGTCCGGAAGATGCTCTACCGCACGTTCTTGGCACAGACGAAGCGGGCCTGGTACCGCCGGATCCTCCTCACCACCGAACCGCCGGACGCACCGGCGCCGGGCGCGCGCGAGCCCGACGACCGGCTGGACCTGATGGCGGCGCTGGCCCGGCTGCCCGCCGGGCAGCGGGCGGTGGTGACGCTGCGGTACCTGGAGCGGCTCGACGTGAACGAGACCGCCCGCGTCCTCGGCCGCTCCCCCGGCACCGTCAAGAGCCAGACCGCGAACGCGCTGGCGAACCTGCGCGCGCTGCTCCCCGGGTACCGGGACGAGCCGCGGCGCGCGGAAGCGAAGGGATGAGGCATGACCGAGCCACGACTGCAGGACCTCTTCGACACACCGGACACCGCCGACGAGCCGCCCATGCCGGCGGGCTTCGCCCAGAGCGCCCTCGAACTGGGGCGCCGCCGGACCCGGCGCCGGCGCACCACCCGGGCGGCCGCGACCGGCGGGGTGGCGGCGGTCGCCGCACTCGCCGTCGGCGGCGCGATGATGCTGGGCGGTGGCGCCGCACCCGACGGGGCGAGGCCGCCGGCGGCGGCCGGCAGCCACTCGACCGCCGCCGGCCGGCCGACCACGGCCACCGAGCTGCTGGACCGCGCGTCGCTGGCCGCCTACCACCAGAACCCGACCGTCCGGCCGGACCAGTTCATCTACCAGAAGACCCTGGTCAAGTCGCGGGAGCCGGCCCCCGACGTGGACAGCCCGGCGCTGCACGGCGACGCCGACTCCAACCTGCGCGGCGTCAAGACCGTCCAGTACAGCGAGACGGGCGAGAGCTGGTCGTCCGCCGACGGCAGCAGGCGGGGCTGGGCCACCTCGCCGCTCAAGGCCGGGGACGACCGCAGGTTCCGCACGATGCGGGTACGGCACCCGAGCCTCGATGTGCCGACCTACCAGTACCTCACCACGCTGCCGACCGACCCGGACGCGCTGATGCGCAGGATCGACGCCGCCGCGCAGGCGCGGGCCGACCAGAAGCCCGGTCAGCAGCACCGGCTGAACGTGATGCGGTTCGAGGTCATCGAGAACGTGCTGAACGTGGGCATCGTGCCGGCCGAGCTGGCCCGCCCGCTGTACACCGACCTCGGCCGGCTGCCCGGCGTCGAACTGGTCCGCAGCGCCACCGACGCGGCCGGCCGGAAGGGGATCGGGGTGGCGATCACCGACCCCGACAGCCAGATCCGCTACATGATCGTCTTCGACCGGCACGACTACCGGTTCCTCGGCTACAAGACCGACGACCCGGCCACCGGCAAGTACCTGACGTGGTCGGCGATCCTGGCCGTCGACGTCGTCGACCAGGTGAAGTGACCGTGATCGCCGGCCGGCCGGACCGGCCGGCGGTCGCCCCCGCCGGTCGGCGGCGCTGACCGGTCGTCGGCTGATCGGTTGTCGGCGCCGACCGCGCGTGGACGGCGGCTGCCCCTCCCCGGGGCGGCCGCCGTCCGCACGTGTGCCGCGTCGCTCGACCGTTGGTCGAAGTTGGGGATTGCGCGGCAGATGTGGTATTCACCTGCCGTGACGATCGGAACGGTGGGACCTGCTCGCAACGAACCCGACCGCCTCCGGTCGCTACAGGACGAAGCCGAGCAACTACTCAAGGAGCATCGCGCCGACGACGCCTCGGTGCCGCTCCGCGAGCTCGCGCGGCGGCAACCGGACGACGCCCGTACCTGGCTGCGGCTGGCCGCGGCCCTGCTCGCCGGTAACGGCGGTACCGAGAGCGACATCGAGGCGCGGGCCGCCGCCGAGCGGGCCGTCGCGCTCGACCCCGCCAGCGCCCTCGGGTACCGGATGCTCTCCGAGGCGGCGCTGCGGCTCGGCGACCGGGACGCCGCGCTCGACACCATGCGGGCGGCGGTGTCGGCCGCACCGGACAGCTGGGTCACCCACCTCGACCTGGCCGCCGCGCTGGTGGAACGGCCCGGCGGCGGGGTGGAGGCCTGGCAGCTGGCCAAGCGGGCCGCGTCGATCGCGCCGCAACGGGCCGAGCCGCACGTACTGCTGGGCGATCTCGCGCTGCGGGCCGGCGACATGGACAAGGCGGCCGCCGGGTACGCCGACGCGCTGGACCGGGCGCCCGGTGACGTGATGGTCACCCGCAAGCTGGCCGAGCTGCACCACCGGCTCGACGGCGGCCCGACCGCGGCACTGCGGCCCGGCTCCCCGGACACCGACCCGGCGATGGCGCCGAGCGACCCGTGGGCGGGCGAGCCGGACACCTTCCGCGCCTACGCCCCGGACACCGGCGAGCCCGGCTCGTACCGGCCGCCCGCGCCGGACCCGCAACCGGCCGGCCCGAACGGTCCCGAGCCGGTGGTCGGCGTGCACCGCCCGGCCCGGGTGCTCGGCAACTGCCTGTCCGTACTGGGCATCCTGGCCGCGGCGGTCGCCGGCATGCTGCTGGTGCTGCGCCCGTCCGGCGCGACCGGTTGGTACCAGGCGGTCGCCGGGATCGCCGGGGTCGGCCTGGTGGTGGTCACGGTGCTGCTGCTGGCCGGCAGCTCGGCCGGCTGGCGGCAGCTCGCCGGCGGCCGCGGCGGGCTGGTGGCCAGCCTGGTCTTCGGCGCGCTGGCCGTGCTCGCCGGCCCGGTCGGTGCCCTCGCCGACTCGGTACCGGTGCTGCTGGTCGCCGTCGCGCTCGGCGTGCTGGGCTGCCTGTGCGGTCACCTCGTCGCCCGGGGCGCGGTCCGCCGGGACCGCGCCGGCGAGCCGGCCCGCCGGAGCACCGGCCGCCACGGCCGCTGACCCGCACGCCCCGGCGCCACGAGCACCGTGCCGGGTCGTCCGGCAAGCGCTCTCCGCCGGTACCGCGCCGTGCTCGACGCGTACCGCACCATGATCGACCCGTACTGCGGCGGGCGTGGACGTGGTAGGTAGTACGACATGACGGCGGATGTGATCGTGGTCGGTGCCGGCCACAACGGGCTGGTCGCGGCCACCCTGCTGGCGCGCGCCGGCCTGACCGTGCAGGTGCTGGAGCGGGCCGACGTCGTCGGCGGCGCCTGCCGCACCGAGGCACCGTTCGACCGGACCCCCGGGGTGCGGGTGTCCTCCGGCGCATACCTGCTCGGGTTGATGCCACCGGAGCTGATCGCGACGCTCGGCATCGACCTGCCGCTGGTGCGGCGCGACCCGCACTACTTCCTGCCCGCGCGCGACGGGCGGTACCTGCTGCTCGGCGGCGACCGGGCGGACGCCCGCCGGCAGTTCGCGGAGTTCTTCACCGAGGCCGACGACCGCGCCGACGAGGCGCTGCGGGCCGAACTGTCCGCACTGGCGAACGACCTCGCCCCGGCCTGGCTGGCCGAGCCGCTGCCGGTGGAGCAGACCGCCGAGCGGTACATCCGGCCGCAGCTGCGGGACACGTTCGTCGACCTGGTGCGCGGCTCGGCGATCGACTACCTGTCCCGGTTCGGGTTCGCCTCCGAGCAGGTGATCGCGATGTACGCGGTCACCGACGGGATGCCGGGCCTGACCGGCTCCCCCTGGACCCCCGGCAGCGGCCACAACCTGCTGGTGCACAACATGTGCCGGCTGCCCGGCGCGGACGGCACCTGGATGGTGGTCCGCGGCGGCATGGGCACCGTCACCCGGACGCTCGCGGCCGCCGCGACCGCCGCCGGCGCCACCATCCGTACCGGCGTGACCGTCGACGAGATCACCACCGCCGGCGGCGCCGTCACCGGCGTCCGGGTCGGCGAGGTCGAGTACGGCGCGAGCGCGGTGCTGGTGGCCACCGACCCGTACCGGCTGCCGGCGCTGCTCGGCGCGACCTGCCCGCCGGAGCTGCGGGACCGGATCGACGGGTACGCCCGGCGGTCCGGCGGCCAGACGATGAAGGTCAACCTGGCACTGTCCGAGCTGCCGCGCTTCGCCGCGCTGCCGCAGCCGCGCGGCCAGCACGGCACCACCGTGCACCTGCTGCCCGAACCGGCCGCGGACGGCTCGGTGCTCACCGCGGTACGGGCGGGGTTCGACGCGGCGACCGCCGGCCGGCTCGATCCGCTGCCGCCGGTCGAGTGGTACCTGCACTCCACCCTCGACCCGTCGCTCGGCGACGACGCGGGCCGGCACTCCTCGGCGCTGTTCGTACAGGGCGTGCCGCACACCCCGGCCGGCTCCGACTGGGCCACCGAGAAGGACGGGTACGTGCGCCGGCTGCTGGAGTTCGTCGACGGCTACGCGCCGGGCGTCGGTGACCTGGTCGACGACGTCTACGCGCTGGCGCCGCCGGACATCGAAGCGCACTTCGGCATCACCAACGGCAACATCTTCCACGTCGACAACGCGATCAGCTTCACCGACCGGATGCCGTACCGCACCGGCGTGCCCGGCGTCTACGCCGGCGCGGCCGGCTGCTTCCCGGCCGGCTCGGTGATCGGCTGCGCCGGCCACAACGCCGCCCAAGCTGTCCTCGCCGACCTGCGCTGACCCCGGCCGACGGCTCCCGGCCCGTCGTGCGGTGGGTGGGTCGCGCCGGCGCCGGCGGGTAATTCGGTGGGTGCGTCGCGCCGAGGCCGGTTAGGGTGCTCGACATGGGAGCCATGAACATCCGGCTGCGCCAGCACTGAGCGCGGCCTGATCAGCGGCCCGGACGCCCGCTCGCGGCGCCGGGCCGGCAAGGCGTTTCGCCGCGCTCGACAGCGGTTGTCGATCGACACCGTCCCGTGCGCGGCCGTCCGTTGCCTCCCTTCCTTCGCATCGCTGGCTGGCTGCCGCCGTGGCTCGCGCCCGGGACCCTGATCCCGGGAGTACCTGCCATGCGTGCACCTGCAAGCAATCCGTCCGGCGTGCACTTCCTGCGCGACCGGACCGTCATCGCCGGCCTGCTGCGGTCGGCCCGCCCGCGCGGCGGTGATCTCGTCCTCGAACTCGGCGCCGGCCCCGGCGTGCTCACCGCGGCACTGGCCGGTACCGGCGCCCGGATCGTCGCGGTGGAGCGCGACGCGGCGTTCGCGGCCCGGCTGCGGCGCCGGTTCGCGCAGCGTCCGGTGACCGTGGTCGAGGACGACCTGCGCCGGGTGCGGCTGCCGCGCCGGCCGTTCGCGGTGGTCGCGAACCTGCCGTTCGCGGTCGGTACGGCCGCGCTGCGCCGGCTGCTGGGCGGCCGGGACGTGCCGTTGCGCGGCGCCGATCTGCTGGTCGAGTGGGGGTTCGCGCGCCGGCTGACCCGGCCGGTACCGCGGGACGCCGAGACGGCCTGGTGGGCGGCACGGTACGAGTTGCGGATCGCCCGGCGGGTGCCGGCCACCGCCTTCTCCCCCGCGCCGCGGGTGGCCGCCGCGCACCTGGTGATCCGGCCGCGCGAGCTGGACCGGCGGGCGCTGCCGGTGCTGCACGCGCTGCTGACCGACGCGTACCGCCGGCCGGCCGCGCCGGCGACCGCCGTGCTCGCCGCGCACGTACCGGGTGGGCGGGCGCACCGGCTGGCCCGCAGCACCGGGATCGCGCCGCCGGCGGTGGCCGGTGCCGTACCACCCTCGGTGTGGGCCGCGCTGGCCGCCGCGGCGGTTGTCGGCGAACCCGCCGCGCGCGCCCGGTCCATCACCTAGTGTCGCTTCCAGGAGCCGTGCCTGCGCCCACGAGCCCGCCTTCGGTGCTCGTACGGCGCGGCGTCGATCGAGCGGGCCGGAGGTCGCGGTGACAGCGGTGGAGACCCGGAGCGGACCACTGGACGAGGCGGAGCTCGCCGGGCTGGACGCCTACTGGCGGGCATCGAACTACCTCGCCGTCGGGCAGATCTACCTGATGGCGAACCCGCTGCTACGGGAGCCGCTGGCGGCCGAGCAGGTCAAGCCGCGGCTGCTCGGGCACTGGGGTACGACGCCGGGGCTGAACTTCTGCTACACGCACCTGAACCGGATCATCCGGCAGCGCGAGCAGCAGATGATCTTCCTGTGCGGCCCGGGCCACGGCGGCCCGGCGGTGGTCGCCCAGTCGTACCTGGAGGGCACCTACTCGGAGCTGATGCCGCACATCGGCCGGGACGAGGCGGGCCTCGCGGCGCTGTTCCGGCAGTTCTCGTTCCCGGGCGGGATCCCCAGCCACGCGGCCCCGGAGGTACCGGGGTCGATCCACGAGGGCGGCGAGCTCGGCTACGTGCTGTCGCACGCGCACGGCGCCGCCTTCGACAACCCCGACCTGGTGGTCGCCGCGGTGGTCGGCGACGGCGAGGCGGAGACCGGGCCGCTCGCGACCGGCTGGCACGGCAACAAGTTCCTCAACCCGGCCACCGACGGGGCGGTGCTGCCGATCCTGCACCTGAACGGGTACAAGATCGACAACCCGACGATCCTGGCCCGGATCCCGGACCACGAGCTCGTCGCGCTGCTCAACGGGTACGGCTGGCACGCGCACCTGGTCGCCGGGGACGACCCGGCCACGATGCACCAGCTGATGGCGGCGACGCTGGACGTGGTGTTCGACGAGCTCGCCACCATCCGGCACGACGCCCGCAACGGCGCCGGCATCGAGCGGCCGGCCTGGCCGATGATCGTGCTGCGCACCCCGAAGGGCTGGACCGGCCCGGTCGAGGTGGACGGCAAGCAGGTCGAGGGGTCGTACCGGGCGCACCAGGTGCCGATCCCGAACGCGCGCACCGACGAGAAGCACCGGCAGCAACTGGAGCGGTGGCTGCTGTCGTACCGGCCGGAGGAGCTGTTCGACGGCGAGGGCCGGCTGCGCGGCGACATCGCCGAGCTGGCGCCGCGCGGCCAGATCCGGATGAGCGCCAGCCCGCACGCCAACGGCGGGCTGCTGCTGCGCGAGCTGCGGCTGCCCGACTTCCGCGACCATGCGCTGCCGGTACCGGCACCGGCCACCACGACGGCCGAGTCGACCCGGGTACTCGGCGGCTGGCTGCGCGACGTGATCGCGGCGAACCCGGACAACTTCCGGCTGTTCGGCCCGGACGAGACGGCGTCCAACCGGCTGTCCGCGGTGTACGAGACGACCGACAAGAACTGGCAGGCCGCGCTGTACCCGTCCGACGACCGGCTCGGGCCGGCCGGTCGGGTGGTCGAGGTGCTCAGCGAGCACCAGTGCCAGGGCTTCCTGGAGGGGTACCTGCTGACCGGGCGGCACGGGCTGTTCGACTGCTACGAAGCCTTCATCCACATCGTCGACTCGATGTTCAACCAGCACGCCAAGTGGTTGAAGACCACCCTGTCGATCCCGTGGCGGCAGCCGGTCTCGTCGCTGAACTACCTGCTGTCCAGCCACGTCTGGCGGCAGGACCACAACGGCTTCTCGCACCAGGACCCGGGCTTCATCGACCACGTGGTGAACAAGAAGGCGGAGGTGATCCGGGTCTACCTGCCGCCGGACGCGAACACCCTGCTGTCCACGATGGACCACTGCCTGCGTTCCCGGCACTACGTCAACGTGGTGGTCGCCGGCAAGCAGCCGCAGCTGCAGTACCTGACGATGGACGAGGCGATCGCGCACTGCACCCGCGGCGTCGGCATCTGGGACTGGGCGTCCAACGACGACGGCGACCCCGACGTGGTACTCGCCTGCGCCGGCGACGTGCCCACCCTGGAGACGCTCGCCGCGGCCGCGCTGCTCCGCGAACACCTGCCGGACCTCGCGGTACGGGTGGTGAACGTGGTCGACCTGATGCGGCTGCAGGACGAGCACGAGCACCCGCACGGCATGTCCGAGACCGAGTTCGACGCGCTGTTCACCCGCTCCGCGCCGATCATCTTCGCCTACCACGGCTACCCGACGCTGATCCACCGGCTCACCTACCGGCGCGAGAACCACGCGAACCTGCACGTCCGCGGGTACAAGGAGAACGGCACCACGACCACGCCGTTCGACATGGTGATGCTCAACGACCTGGACCGGTTCCACCTGGTGATGGACGTGATCGACCGGGTGCCGTCGCTGCGCAGCCGGTGCGCCGGGCTGCGGCAGCGGATGGCCGACGCCCGGCTCGCGGCCCGCGCCTACACCCGGGAGCACGGCCTGGACGACCCGGCGATCAGCGGGTGGACCTGGCCGTACGGAGAGGCCCGCGCGGAATGAGGGCGGGCCGCTGACATGCGGGTGCTGGTGGTCAACGCCGGCTCGTCGAGCGTGAAGGTACGGCTGCTCGACGACGGGGCCGCCGTCGTCGGCCGCGCCGACCTGCCGGCGACGGCGGGCGAGTTCGCCGTGGCGGGGCTGCGGCAGGCGCTGGCGCGGCTGGGCACGGCGGACGCGGTCGGGCACCGGATCGTGCACGGCGGCCGCGAGTTCCGCGGGCCGGTACGGATCGACGACCAGGTCCGGGCCGACATCGCCGCGCTGCGCGACCTGGCGCCGCTGCACCAGGACGCCGGCCTCGCCGGCATCCGCGCGGTCGCCGAGCTGCTGCCCGACACCCCGGCGGTGGCCTGCTTCGACACCGCGTTCCACGCCGACCTGCCGGCCGCCGCCGCGACCTACCCGGTACCGGCGGAGTGGCGGGAGCGCTACGCGGTGCGCCGGTACGGGTTCCACGGCCTGTCGCACCGGTACGCCGCGCGCCGCGCCGCCGAGCTCACCGGCCGCGACCCGGCCACCGCCCGGGTGGTCAGCTGCCACCTCGGCTCCGGCGCCTCGCTGTGCGCGGTGGCCGGTGGCCGTTCGGTCGACACCACGATGGGCTTCACCCCGCTGGAGGGCGTGGTGATGAGCACCCGGTCCGGCACCGTCGACCCGGGTCTGGTCACCTGGCTCGCCGCCAACACCGGGCTGGCGGTCGACGAGATCGGCCGCGACCTGGAGCAGCGGTCCGGGCTGCTCGCCCTGGCCGGTACCGCCGACATGCGCGAGGTGCTCGCCGCCCGGGACGCCGGCAGCCGCTCCGCCCGCCGCGCGCTCGACGTGTACCTGCACCGGCTGCGCGCCGGGATCGCCGCGATGACCGCGGCGCTCGGCGGTCTCGACGTGCTCGCGTTCACCGGCGGCATCGGCGAGCACGCCCCGGCGGTACGGGCCGGTGCGGCGGCCGGGCTCGCCTTCCTCGGCGTCGCCGTCGACCCGGTACGCAACGACGCCGCGCACGGCGACGCCGACGTGTCCGCCGCCGGCGCCGCGGTACGCACCGCGGTGGTCACCGCGCGCGAGGACGCCGAGATCGCCGCCCAGGTCTGTACCGTGCTCGGCTGACCCCGGTGTAAAGCTGACTTGACAGCTTCGCATGTGTCAAGCATGCATGACACATGCGAAGCGAGGTTCGCCCCCTGCGGACCGCACGCGGCATGTCCCAGGGCGAACTGGCGAGCCAGCTCGGCGTCTCCCGGCAGACGATCAACGCGATCGAGACCGGCCGGTACGACCCCTCCCTGGGGCTCGCCGCACGACTGGCCCGGTTCTTCGGCCTGACCATCGAGGAGGTCTTCCATGTGGACGAGGCTTGATCGCCTGCCGCTGTCGCGGCCCAATCTGATGATCTTCACGGCGTTGCTCGCCGGTCTCGTCACCGCGGTGATCCTGCGGCTGTGGATCCACGTGGCCGCCTTCGCGGTCACGGCCGCGCTGGGTGCGCTCGGTGTCTGGTGGGCCCGGCGCCCCCACGCCAGCGACGTGAACCGGGTCGATGCGATCGAGTACCGCGACGAGCGGGACCGGACCATCGCGCGGGACGGGTTCGCCGTCCTCGGCGTGGTCGCCCTGGTTCTCGCGATGGCCGAGTTCCTGGTCGCCGGCGTGCTCGCGCCCGCCTCACTGGGCTTCACCGCACCGCAACTGCTCGTCCTGTGCATCGCCTGGGGCATCGCCAATCGCGTTGCCGCCCGCCGGTACTGACGGCCCTGGCGATGGCGCGCCGGCCAGCGACGTTGGCCGGCACATGTAACACTCGGTGTTTCTCGTCGCGCTGCGCCGCCCGCGGCGCAGCCCACGCCTGCTGGGGAGGCTCGCGTTTTCATGGCTGACGGCCAGATCGTCGTCTCCGGCCTGACGAAACAGTTTCGTCGGGTCAGAGCCGTCGACAATCTCTCGTTCACGGTGGAACCCGGTCGGGTGACCGGGTTCCTCGGCCCCAACGGGGCCGGCAAGACCACCACGCTGCGGATGCTGCTCGGCCTGGTGGCGCCGACCGCGGGCAACGCCACCATCGGTGGCCAGCACTACGCCGACCTGCCCGACTCGCTGCGGGTGGTCGGTGCCGGGCTGGAGGCCGCGAGCTTCCACAAGGGCCGCACCGGCCGGGACCACCTGCGGGTGCTCTGCGCCGCCGGCGGCCTGCCGTACCAGCGGGCCGACGAGGCGCTGGAGATGGTCGGGCTGACCCCGGCCGCCAAGCGCAAGGTCAAGGGCTACTCGCTGGGCATGAAGCAGCGGCTCGGCATCGCCGCCGGCATGCTCGGCGACCCGGCCGTGCTGATCTTCGACGAGCCGGCGAACGGGCTGGACCCGGAGGGCATCCGGTGGATGCGTGACCTGCTGTCCGGCTTCGCCAAGCAGGGGCGCACCGTGCTGGTCTCCAGCCACCTGCTGTCCGAAGTGCAGCTGTTCGCCGACGACGTGGTGATCATCGCGGCCGGCAAGCTGATCCGGCAGGGCCGGGTGAGCGAGCTCACCGACGCCGACGGCATGCAGCGGGTCCGGGTGCGTACCCCCGAGCCGCAGAAGCTGCTCGCCGAGCTCAAGGCGCCCGGCACCGCGGTGCAGACCGAGGACGACGGCGCGCTGCTGGTCACCGGCATCCCGGCCGCCGCGGTCGGGCACGCCGCCCTCGTCGCCGGGGTCGAGCTGCACGAGCTCTCCCCGCAGCGCGCCGACCTGGAGCGCATCTTCCTGGAACTGACCAGCGGGAAGGCGGGCATCCGATGAACCGGATCATTCGCAGCGAGTGGCTCAAGGTGCGCAGCACCAACCTGTGGTGGCTGATGCTGATCGGCGTCCTCGCGTTCACCGCGATCGCCATCGCGTTCAACATGCTCACCGGCTACGTCGAGCTGAACCCCGGCACCAACCAGGGGGTGCCGGACGTCAGCCCGGAGTCGATCGCCACCAACCTCTACACCTCCGGCCAGTACTTCGGCACGCTGCTCGCGATGGTGTTCGGGATCCTGATCTTCACCAACGAGTTCTTCCACCAGACCGCGACGGCGACGTTCCTCGCCACCCCGAAGCGCACCCGGGTGATCGCCGGCAAGCTGATCGTGGCGGTCATCGTCGGCGTGATCATCGCGCTGATCACGACCGTCCTGGCGGTCCCGTCCGGGCTGGGCTTCCTGGCCAGCCAGCACGTCGACACGTTCCTCGGCAACGGCGACGTGCTGAAGTCGATCGGGCTCAACTGGCTCGCCTTCGCGATCTGGGCGGTGTTCGGACTCGGCCTCGGCGCGCTGCTGCGCAGCCAGATCCTGGCCGTGATCATCGGCCTGGTCGCGATGCTGATCGGCCAGACCGTGATCCAGATCGGCCTGGGTCTGATGGCGCACTACTTCCACGCCGACTGGCTGAACAAGGTGCCGAACTGGCTGCCCAGCGGCGCGTCGACGATCATGACCTCGCCCGGTGGCGCGAACGGCATCGCGTGGTGGGCCGGCGCGCTGGCGCTGCTGGCGTACGGCGTGGTCGCCGCGGTGATCGGAACCGTGATCACCCGCCGCCGCGACATCAGCTGAGGTTCGCCCGACCCGTGCCCGGCGCCGCCGGTGTGGACGTCCCGTCCGCGCCGGTGGCGCCGGGTTCGTCCGTACCGGCGCGATGCAAGTCACGGCACGTAACTCCCGCGTGACGGCGATCGTTTTCCATTCTGTGAAACACGCCACCTCGGTGGACAAAGCGCCTGCCTGGTCGGTCCCATCACACCAACCCGTTGGTACGGGCGCGTAGCCTGGAATGCCGGGCGTTCAGCGTGGCGGCCGCGCGATTCGCGGCCGAGAAGAAATCACGTCGGAAGAGGCGATAACGGCCGTGTCGAGCCAGAGCAACGGACAATCAACCCCCACCGCGTCCGGCGAGTCGGAGACCAGTCTGCTCGCGGGATTCGGACCCAACGAGTGGATCGTCGAGGACATGTACCAGCGGTACCTGTCCGATCCCTCCAGCGTCGACCCCGCGTGGCACGACTTCTTCGCCGACTACAAGCCGGCCAGCGATGCCGGCACCACCGCCTCCGGCAGCACGGACAGCACCACCGCCACCTCCGGCAGCAAGGAACGCACCGCCGCCTCCGGCAGCATGGACAGCCCCGCCGCCTCCGGCAGCAAGGACAGCCCGGCCGCCTCCGGCAGCAACGGCACGGCCGCCGCGGGCAGCAGCAACGGTACGGCCGGCGCCCACGGCGGCACCGCCGTGGCGAGCGCGCCGACCAGCCCGGCGCCGGCCGGCG
>NZ_BOPO01000089.1 GCF_017312725.1 Actinocatenispora comari
ATAATAAAAAGAAAAGATGATATAAATACCCCTAATATTCCTAATAACAAAGATAGTTGTATTACTCTTTATAAATCTAAACCTATAGTAATTTATTCAAATTATAAATTAAATAGAAAAATTATATTATCTGAAAGACAAAATATTGTTGATCCCTATTCAAATTATTTTACATATAGAACAACTGTTGTAATATTTTTAATATTACTCTTATTTTCTTTAATTTTACCAGCTACGATTGGTAAAA
>NZ_BOPO01000090.1 GCF_017312725.1 Actinocatenispora comari
CGCCGGGCGCGGCCCGTGGTTCGGCGGCGCCCGGCGCGGCCCGTGCGACGCCGTCCGGCGCGGCCCGCGGTACGGCTGGGCCCGGCACGGCCCGCGTCCTGGCGGCGCCGGGCGCGGCCCGGGTCATGCCGCTGGCCGGTGCGGCCCGGCGGATGCTGGTCGTGCTGGCGGTGGTGCTGCTCGCGGCGCTGTCCGGCGCGGTCCCCGGCGCCGCGGCGCATGCCGCCCCGGACGTCCGGGCGGACGAGTGGCAGCTGCCGCAACTGCACGCCGCCGACGCCTGGCAGCTGTCCACCGGCTCCGGGGTGACCGTCGCGGTCCTCGACTCCGGCGTGGACGCCGGCCATCCCGACCTCGCCGGCCGGGTCGAGAAGGGCATCGACCTGGTCGACGGCAGTACCGACGGGCGCAAGGACTTCGTCGGCCACGGCACGTCGGTGGCCGACCTGATCGCCGGCCGGCGGGACGGTCCCGGCGTGGTCGGCCTCGCGTACGACGCGAAGATCCTGCCGGTGCGGGTGCTCGACGCGCAGAACCGGTACGGCGACGCCGCGACCGTCGCGTCCGGCGTGCGGTGGGCGGTTGACCACGGCGCCCGGGTGATCAACCTGTCGCTGGGCGGTGCCGCGTCGTCGGACGCGCTGCACTCGGCCCTCCGGTACGCGCTGGATCACGACGTGGTGGTGGTCGCGTGCGCCGGCAACACGGCGGACCGGGCCGGCAAGGGCGTCTGGTACCCGGCGCGGGCGTCCGGCGTGGTCGCGGTGTCCGGCCTGAACCCGGACGAGACGTTCTGGTCCGGGTCGGTGTCCGGCCCGCAGGTGGCGCTGTCGGCGCCGGCGGACGGGCTGATCGGCGCCCGGCCGGGCGGGTACTGGCACGTGCAGGGCACCAGTTTCGCCGCGCCGCTGGTGTCCGCGACCGCGGCGCTGATCCGGTCGAAGTGGCCCACCATGTCCGCGGCGAACGTGGTGAACCGGCTGATCGCCACCGCCGACGACAAGGGGCCGCGCGGCCGGGACGACCGGTACGGGTACGGCATGGTCGACCCGGAGGCGGCGCTGACCGCCTCGGTGGGCCAGGTGGCCGCCAACCCGCTGGACACCGAGGCACCGAGCGCGTCGTCGGCCGGCGGCGCCGGTGCGGCCCCGACCGCGTCGCCGAGCGTGTCCCGCTCGCCCCGGGCCGAGCGTTCCGGCAACACGCAGACCGCGGTACTGGTGGGCATCGGCGCGGTGCTGATGGTGGCGGTGGCCGGCTTCCTCGCCCTCGCGCTGGCCCGCACCCGCCGCGACAACACCTAACCGCCGTGCCCGCGAGCGGTCCGGAACGGCCGTGCCGGGATTGGGCCCGGGATCGCCGGCGGCCACGGAGAGCTGCCGAGCGGGCCGCTTCTAGACTGACCGCATGAGCCCTTCGTCCCGGTTTGGTGTTGGCGCGGCTGCCGAGAGTGACGGCCGACGGTCGGTGCCGGGCCCGGCATGCGGCCGCTGACGCCGACCGACCCGCGCCGGCTCGGCCCGTACCCGCTGTTCGCGGAGCTGGGTCGGGGCGGCATGGGGCAGGTGCTGCTGGGCAGCGCGCCGGACGGGCGGCTCGTCGCGGTGAAGCTGGTCCGCCCGGACCTGGTCGCCGACGACGGCTTCCGGAGCCGGTTCCGCCGCGAGGTCGACGCCTCCCGGCGGGTTCCCGGGGTGCGTACCGCCGCGGTCGTCGACGCCGACCCGGACGCGCCGACGCCGTGGCTCGCCTCGGTGTTCGTGTGCGGGCCGTCCCTGCACGACGTGCTCGCCGACGGTGGCCCGCTGCCGGTCGACTCGACCGTACGGCTGGCGTCCGGGCTGGC
The DNA here is from genome assembly GCF_017312725.1 of Actinocatenispora comari. Taxonomy (GTDB): domain Bacteria; phylum Actinomycetota; class Actinomycetes; order Mycobacteriales; family Micromonosporaceae; genus Actinocatenispora; species Actinocatenispora comari. The sequence continues at coordinate 1,847 of NZ_BOPO01000090.1, forward strand.
CGCCGCGCTGGTCGAGATCCACCAGGCCGGGCTGGTGCACCGGGACCTGAAGCCGTCCAACGTGCTGCTCGCCGCGGACGGGCCGCGGGTGATCGACTTCGGCGTGGCCCAGACCGCCGACCGCCCGGCCGGCGCCGAACTCACCCGGGCCGGCTGGCTGGTCGGTTCGCCCGGCTTCATGTCCCCGGAGCAGGCGCTCGGCCAGCCGGTGACCGCCGCGAGCGACGTGTTCAGCCTCGGCGTCGTGCTGGTCGCCGCGGCCACCGGCGGCACCCCGTTCGACGGCCCGTCGGCGCCGCAGACCCTGTACAACGTCGTCTACGCCGAGCCCGAGCTGTCCGCGCTGCCCGAGCCGGTACGGTCGGTCGCCGCGCACTGCCTGGCCAAGGACCCGGCCGCGCGGCCCACCGCGCAGCAGCTGCTGACCGCGATCGGCGCGCAACCGCACACCGCGCGGCCCTGGCCGGCCGAGGTGCACCGGCGGATCGACGCGGAGCAGGCCGAGCTGTCCCGGCTCGCCAGCCAGGCCGCCTCCGTCCCGCCCGGCTCCCCCGTCCCACCCCCGTCCAGCGGCGCGGGGTCGCTCCGCGCTGCCGGCCCGACGGGCGGTGCCGGCCCCACCAGCGGCGCCGGCCCCACCAGCGGCGCCGGCCCCACCAGCGGCGCGGGTCCCGCCAGCGGTGCGGGTCCCGCCAGCGGCGCTGGCCCGGTCAGCGGTGCCGGCCCGGTCAGCGGCGCGGGGCCGACCAGTGGCGCGGGCCCGGTCAGCGGTGCGTGGTCGGCCGGCGGCGCAGGGCCGGTCGGTGGGGCGGGACCCGCTGGCGCGGGTGCGACCGTGGCGGTGCCGGAGCTCGCCGGGACGCAGCCCGGGCGGGGGTCGGCGCCGGTACCGCCGCCACCGACCCGGATCGACCGCCGGCCGGTGCTCCCGGCGCCGCGGCCGGAGCGTGGCTCCCGGCGCACCCGTACCGTCGTGCTCGTCGCGGCCGCGGCGGTGCTGCTCGTCGCGCTCGTCGTCGGGGTCGGGTTCGCGACCTCGTGGTTCCGGCCGGACCGGTCGACGCCGCCCGGTGCGGCCCACAGCCATCGCCCGACGCCCGCCTCGCCGTCACCGAGCGAGAGCCCGACCCCGAGCCCGAGCCCGACCGCCCCCGTCCCGGTCACCGGCGAGATCGACGGGTACGGCGGGGCCTGCGTCGACGTGGCCGGTGGCGCCACCGACGACGGCACCGCGATCCAGCTGCACAGCTGCAACGGCACCCAGGCACAGCAGTGGACGATCGGTACCGACGGCACCGTGCAGGCGTTCGGCAAGTGCATGGACGTCACCGGCGGCGCGACCGACAACGGCACCCCGATCCAGCTGTACGGCTGCAACGGCACGCCGGCGCAGCAGTGGCAGGTCGGTGCCGACGGCCAGCTCGTGAACGTCAAGTCGGGCCGCTGCCTGGACGCCACCGGCCCGAGCGCCGCCGACGGCACCCGGCTGCAGATCTGGGACTGCACCGGTGCCGACAACCAGCGCTGGAACCTCCCCAGCTGACCGGAGAGACTGGCGGGGGACCCTCGATCGAGCGGGCGACGAACGGGCCCGGCGCAACCGATCATGAGGTCCGCCAACAGCCTCCGGGGCCGATTGGTCAGGTGCAGGAGCCGGTGTCGACGCTGCCGGTGGCGGTACGGCCCTTGCTGGCCACCGGCGCGGCCTCGGCCGCGGTGAGCGCGAACCCGGTCTGCGGGTCGTCGGCGGCCGCCGCGAAGATCACCCCGTACACGGTGCCGGCGGGGGTGACGAGCGGCCCGCCGGAGTTGCCGCTGCGCACCTCGGACCGGATCGTGTACACCTCGCGTACCACCGTGCCGGAGTCGTAGATGTTGGGGCCGCGGATGTCGTGGCGGTCGCGCACCCGGGCCGGCTCCGCCGTGTACGGCCCGTCCAGCGGGTAGCCGAGCACGATCGCGTCCTTGCCCTCGCTGGCCGGGGTGCCGGCGAAGGCCAACGGCGGCGCGGTCAGGTCCGGCACGTACAGCACGGCCAGGTCGCGCTGCGAGTCGTACGCGACGACGGTGGCGCCGAGCCGGTCGCCGTTCTCGTTCTCCACCACCAGCGTCCTGGTACCGGCCACCACGTGCGCGTTGGTCAGCACGTGCTGCGGCGAGTAGACGAATCCGGAGCCCTCGATCCGGCGGGAGCAGCTCGGCGCGTCGCCGATCACCTTCACCACCGACTTGTGCAGCCGCTGCACCACCGCCGAGGACGCCAGCGCGGAGTCCGGCGGCGGTACCGACCGCACCTGGGTGGGGGTCAGGCCGCTGAACACGTCCGGGAAGTCGCTGGTGTTGACCGCGTCCCGGAGCCGGTTGTACAGCACCCGGGCGCCGGACGGCATCGCCGAGTCGACGCCGTGCAGCACCGCGGAGGTACGCACGCTCTTCGCCAGCCACGGCACCGACGACGAGCCGAGCGGTACCGCGATCATCCAGGAGACGACCAGGACCGCCACGATCGACACCGCGGCGCCGCCGAGGTCGTCGACCACCTGTACCCCGCGGCTGAGGATGGAGCGGCGGATCCGGGTGCCGAGCATCGCGGCGAGCGCCTGCAGCAGGACGGCCAGGATCAGCACGGTGGCCAGCGAGACGATCACCCGCATCGTCGGGGTGTGGAAGTGGTCGGCGGTGATCGGCGTCAGCTGCAGCCCGATCAGCGCGCCGCCGATGAAGCCGACGAACGACAGGATGCCCACCACGAAGCCCTGCCGGTAGCCGTTGATGGCGAACAGGATCGCCAACACCACGACCACGATGTCGACGACGCTGCCGTACACCCTGCGTCCCCCTCGCCTCGGCGTCCCGGTCGTGGGGTGCCAGGCCGACCAGGTGCCGGCCGGGCGAGGTTCGCTAGGAGACCTCGATGACCCCGGTCATGTGCTGCCTCACGTGATAGGTGCACACGAAGTCATACCGTCCGGCCGACGAAAGATCCACCTCGACCTCGCCCGGCTTGCCCTTTTTTACCATTCCGGTGTTCGCGTGCAGTCTCGTGACTTGCAGATCGTGCGGGGTGGCACCGGTCGTGACCAGCGTGATCGTCAACTTCCCGGGGTGCGCCTTGATCACGTTCGGGGTGAACTGCATGTTCTCGTCACCCTTGACCGTGATGTGCTGTACGCCGTTCGAACCGGTGGTCGCCGTGCCGACCCGGTCGCCGGCCGACGACGCGCCGTGCACGCCGCTGCCGTGCGCGCCCGCGAAGCCGCACCCGCCGGCGGCGAGCGCCACCCCGAGCAACGCCACCGGAAGGACGAACCGTGCGCGCCGGCCGGCGCGGTGCCGTGGTGCTGCCGATGCTCCAGCGGTCGACCTGGCCATCATTCGCATGACCTCAGCGTAGAAGCCGGGCAGCGGCACCCCACCGCGGGTCGGCGGGCCGGGTCGCGGCGGTCCGAAGCGGTTCAGAACCCGGGCGGCAGCGGTTCGACCCGGGTGGTGTCCCAGGCCCGGGCCCAGCCGCCGAGATCGAGCAGCCGGGCCAGGATGCCGCCGGTGAACCCCCACACCAGCATCCCGTCCAGCCGGAACGCGGCACCCACGTACCCGCTCGGGTGGCGCACCCGCAGCCGGTTGGCCGGGTCGGCCAGGCCGGCCAGCGGCAGCCGCGCCACCCGCGCCACCTCACCCGGATCCAGGTCGCCGAACCGGTGCGGGGACCGCCACCAGGCCAGCACCGGGGTGACCCGGAAGTCCGAGACGTTCAGGTACAGCTCGGGCAGGGTGCCGACGACCTGCACGGTGTCCGCGCGGACCCCGACCTCCTCGCCGGCCTCGCGCAGCGCGGTACCGGCGGGGCCGCCGTCGGTGGGTTCGACGCCGCCGCCCGGGAACGCGCACTGGCCGGGATGGTCGCGCAGCGTGCTGGCCCGCTGCAGGATCACCACGTCCGGCCCGGCCGGGCCGTCGGCGAGCAGGATCAGCACCGCGCTGCGGCGCGCGGACGGTGTCGGCTCGCCGAACGCCTCCGGCCGCAGCGCGCCGACCCGGGTCAGCAGCGGCTGCCACCAGCCGGGCAGCCCGGTGGCGGGATCGTCCGCGATCGCACTCACCGCCGCCCCCGGCCGGTCGGGTCGATCCGGTGGTCCGGGCGCGTCATCCCAGCTCCTTCTGCACCAGCGTGGCCAGCGAGTCGGCGGTCAGCGCGGTCGAGTTGTACGTGTAGGCGAGGCTGCCGTCGGCCCGCAGCAGCAGCGTGGTCGGCAGCGCGGTGCGGTGCACGCCGACGAGCAGTTCCCGCTTCGGGTCGTACAGGGTGGGCAGCCGCACGCCGGCCGCCTGCGCGAACGACAGCCCGGCGGTCTCGGTGTCCCGGGTGTCCACGGTGAGCACGACGACCTCGGGGTGCTTTTTCGCGTACGCCTGGATCTGCGGCAGCTCCTGCCGGCACGGGTCGCACCAGGACGCCCACAGGTTGATCACCGTGGGCTTCCCGTACGCCCGGGCGAGCGGCACCGGGCGGCCATCGTGCGCGCAGGTCAGCGTCACCGCCGGCGGCGTCGGTGTGCCGGTGGCCGGGCCGCGCGGGGTCGGGCAGGCGGCGAACCAGTCGGCCGCCGTACCGCTCGCGCCGGCGGACGGTCGCGCCGGGTGCCCGCTCGACCCGCCCCGGTCGCCGCTGCAGCCCGCGAGCGCCGCGAGCAGCACGAACACCGCGCCGGACAGCAGCAGACCGCGCCCCGCCGGCGACCGGCGTACCCGCCGAGGGTCGGTCGGCCCGGCGGCGGTCATGGTGCCGGAACGCCGGCGGCGGCCGCGAGTTCGGCGACCCGCGGGCCCTTCAACAGCTTCGCGGCCGCCACCGGGTCGGTCGGCCCGGTGCCGTACGACGGGCAGAGCTTGGCGAGGGTGCACGCGCCGCAGGCCGGCTTGCGGGCGTGGCAGACCCGCCGGCCGTGGAAGATCACCCGGTGCGACAGCATCGTCCAGTCGCGCCGGGGGAACAGGTCGCCGACCGCGAACTCGATCTTGACCGGGTCGGTCTCCGCGGTCCACCGCCAGCGGCCGACCAGCCGGGCGAAGTGGGTGTCGACGGTGATGCCCGGGACGTCGAAGGCGTTGCCGAGGATCACGTTCGCCGTCTTGCGGCCCATCCCGGGCAGCGCCACCAGGTCGGCCATCCGCCCCGGCACCTCGCCGTCGTACTTCTCCACCAGCGCGGCGCCGAGCTTGATCAGCGAGGTCGTCTTGTTCCGGTAGAAGCCGGTCGGTCGGATCAGCTCCTCCAGCTCGGCCCGGTCGGCGCCGGCGTACGCGGCGGCGGTCGGGTACCGCGCGAACAGCTTCGGCGTGACCTCGTTGATCTTCTTGTCGGTGGACTGCGCGGACAGGATGGTGGCCACCGCGAGCTGCAGCGGGTTGGTGAAGTCGAGCTCGCAGTGCGCATCCGGGTGCGTCTCGGCGAGGATGCGCCCCATGCGCCGGGCTCGCCGGGTGAGCGACAGTGGGCTCTCCGCCTCGGCGTTCGTCTCTCGGATCACCCGCCGAGCCTACGTCGGGGCACCGACGGCCCGGCCCGCTCGGGTGGTCCCCCGGGGGGCGCCCGGGGCGGCGGCAGTCGTGGAGATCACCGGGGTACGGAGCGTGAACGTGGCGCGGGCCCCTTCCCTGGCCGGGCGGGCCGCCAGTAGCGTCGGCCGGGTGTCCTCACCTGTCACCCTCGCCGTCGTCGGCGCCGGAAGCCGCGGCAACGCGTACGCCCGCTGGGCGCTGGAGCACCCCGACCGGGCCCGCGTGGTCGCCGTGGCCGAGCCCCGCGACGTGCGCCGGGATCGGTTCGCCGCCGAACACCAGATCCCGGCCGAGCACGCGTACCCCGACTGGCAGTCCCTCGCCCGCCGGCTCGCCGCCGGCCCACCGCTCGTCGACGCGGTGCTCGTCTGCACCCAGGACCGGATGCACACCGAGCCGGTACTGGAGTTCCTGAAGCACGGCCTGCACGTGCTGGTGGAGAAGCCGCTCGCGCCGACCGAGACCGAGTGCCGGCAGCTGGTCGGCGCGGCCGAGGCGGCCGGCGTGCTGTTCGCGGTCGGTCACGTGATGCGCTACACCCCGTACACCCAGGCCCTCAAGCAGGTCGTCGACGACGGGGTGCTGGGCGACATCATGAGCGTGCAGCACCTGGAGCCGGTCGGGTACTGGCACCAGGCCCACTCGTACGTGCGGGGCAACTGGCGGCGGGCCGACGAGTCGACGTTCATGCTGCTCGCCAAGTCCTGCCACGACCTCGACTGGCTGCAGTACGTGCTGGGCGAGGCGCCGACCCGGGTGTCCAGCTTCGGCCGGCTGTCGCACTTCACCCGGGAGCACAAGCCGGCCGGCGCCGCCGACCGGTGCCTGGACTGCTCGGTCGAGCCGGACTGCCCGTTCTCGGCGAAGCGGTTCTACTTCGACCGGCTGGTGCAGGGCGACCGGGGCTGGCCGATCGACGTGCTGGTCGACGAGTTCACCGCCGACGCGCTCGGCGACGCGCTGCGGCACGGCCCGTACGGGCGGTGCGTGTACGACTGCGACAACGACGTGGTGGACCACCAGGTGGTGAACATGGAGTACCCGTCGGGTGCGACCGCGGTGTTCACCATGACCGGGTTCAGCCGGCAGGGGCACCGGGAGACGAAGCTGTTCGGTACCCGGGGCGAGCTGACCGGCGACGGCGAGAAGCTGGACGTGTTCGACTTCCTCACCGACACGCACCGCATCATCGACACCACCACCGTCGGTGACGCCAGCGCGGCCGGCGGGCACGGTGGCGGCGACGCCGGGCTGATGGACGGGTTCGTGTCGGCGCTGGAGACCGGCGACGCGTCCCGGATCGCATCCGGGCCGCGCGACTCGCTGACCAGCCATCTGACCGTGTTCGCGGCGGAGCGGGCCCGGCTGCGGGGCAGCGTGGAGCCGGTGTCCCCACCGTTGGAGCTCATCGTCGGTTGAGCCGGCGGCGTGTCGCCGCCAGCAGCGCCGTGCCCGCTTCGCATCGAAGCAGGTACGGCGCTGCTGTCTTTGCTGGTGCCGTCGCCGGGCGGCGGTCATCCGCGGGCCGGGCGGCGTTCACCGAAGTGGTGCTCGCAAGGGTCTTGCTCGGTGGAATCGGCGATGTTAACTTTGCGTGATCCAAACGGATTCTCGTGTTAGAAGTCTCAACCACGCTGGTCATCAGGCGTACGACGGAGCACCTGTCGGGCGTCCTGGGGCCGGTCGTCTCGGCTCTGGCGGCCGGACCAGAAACGACGGAGGGCTCGCATGTCAGCGGTCGATGCCCGGGCCGGTGCCCGATCCGCCGACACGGTGGGCGCCGGTGACCGGCCACCGCCACGCCGGCGGCGGCCCCGGCACCTGCGCGAGTACCTGCTGTTCCTCGCGTTCATCGTGCCGAACTTCTTCTTCGTCATCGTGTTCGCGTACTGGCCGGTCATCTACAACGCGTACCTGAGCCTGACCAGCTGGAACATGCTGGCGCCGGTGAAGGAGTTCGTCGGGCTGACCAACTACACCGACCTGCTCACCGACGGCGACTTCCTGGGCACGCTGCGGATCACCGTGATCTTCGTACTCGGCATCGTGCTCGGCAGCATGGTGCTGGGCCTCGCGATCGCGGTGCTGCTGAACGAGAAGCTGATCGGCCGCGGGTTCGTCCGGACCATGGCGTTCGCGCCGCACATCCTGTCCGGCGCCGCGATCGGCACCATCTGGCTGTTCATCTTCGACCCGAACTACGGCCTGCTGCGGCCGATCTTCGGCGTCGTCGGGCTCGCCTCGCCGAACTGGATGACCAGCTCGAAGTGGGCCCTGCCCGGGCTGATCATCGTCTACCTGTGGAAGAACATGGGCTTCATCGCCACCGTGTACCTCGCCGGTCTGCAGAACGTGCCGCGCGACCTGTACGAGGCGGCGGCGATCGACGGCTCCGGCCCGTGGCACACGTTCCGGAAGATCACCTTCCCGATGCTGTCGCCGGTCACGTTCTTCCTGGTGATCACGACGACGATCGGCACCTTCCAGGCGTTCGACATCATCGCGCTGATGACCGGCGGTGGGCCGGGCAACTCCACCACGATCCTCAGCTGGTTCATCTACCAGCAGGCGTTCAAGGCGTTCGACGCCGGTCACGCCGCGGCCGCCGCGATGTTGATGTTCGTCGTACTGATCATCATCACCGCGCTGCAGGCCCGGTTCCTCGAGCGGAAGGTGCACTACCGGTGACGACCTCCACTGTGGACAGTCCGGCCCGGCGGTCCAGCCGCGGTGGCCGGGTGCTGCGGTACGTGCTGCTCGTGGTGGTGGCCTGCGTGGTGCTGGGCCCGATCTACTGGCTCGTCACCTCGGCCCTCAAGCCGACCGCGGACATCTACACGTACCCGCCGACCTGGATCCCGAACCCGCTGCACCTGCGCTGGTCGAACTTCGCGGACGCCTGGCACGCCGCACCGTTCGGCCGGTTCTTCCTCAACTCGCTGATCGTCACCGCGATCGGCACCGTCGGCGAGATGCTCTGCGCCACGCTCTGCGCGTACGCGTTCGCGTTCCTGCGGTTCCCGTTCAAGAAGGTGCTGTTCGGGGTGCTGCTGGGCGCGATGATGGTGCCCGGCCACGTGACGCTGCTGCCGAACTACCTCACCATCTCCGACCTCGGCTGGATCAACACGTACCAGGGGCTGATCTTCCCGGGCCTCGGGTCGGTGTTCGCCACGTTCCTGTTGCGGCAGCACATGATGACGCTGCCGGGCGAGGTGCTGGACGCGGCGAAGGTGGACGGCGCCGGCCACCTGCGCACCATGTTCCGGGTGGTGCTGCCGCTGTCGCGGCCGATGCTGATCACCGCCGGCGTGATCACCCTGGTGGCCAAGTGGAACGACTTCATCTGGCCGCTGATCGTCACCAACTCGACCAACATGCGCACCGTCCCCATCGGGTTGCTGTTCCTCAAGACCCAGGAGGGCTACAACAACTGGGGCGCGATCATGGCCGCCACCGTTCTGGTCATCGTGCCCGTGCTGGTCGTCTTCTTCTTCGCCCAACGACAGATCGTCGCCGGCCTCACCCAAGGCGCCACCAAGGGCTGAGCCCGCCTCACCCACCACATTGGACATCCCACGTACTCGACGTGGGTACGGAAACGGAGAACAGCATGGTTGCTCCTGCCCGGCTGAGCCGACGCTCGCTGCTGGCCGCGTCCGGCGGTGCGGCACTCGCCCTCACCGCCGCCGGGTGCGGCGGTGGCAGCGGCGGCGGCAACGGCTTCGCCCAGGCGTCCGGCGACAAGGTCCCGGACAAGTACGCCAAGCGCACCCGCGTCGTGGTCTGGCACGCGTACTCGGGGAACCCCGGTACGGCGATCACCGAGCTGGCGAAGCGGTTCAACGAGTCGCAGTCCGACGTGTACGTGGAGGCCCAGTTCCAGGGCACCTACGACGAGACGGCGCAGAAGGTCACCGCCGCGGTGCAGGCCAAGAAGATCCCGGACCTGGTCACCTTCTCCGAGGTCAACTGGCACAACTTCTACCTCAACGACCTGCTGGAGCCGCTGGACGGCTACTTCGGCTCGGGGCTGAAGCGCTCCGCCTACAACCAGAAGCTGCTGTCCGAGGGCGTGCTCAAGGACAAGCTGTGGTGGCTGCCGCTGGCCCGGTCGACGCCGATCTTCTACTACAACAAGACGCTGTTCCACAAGGCGGGGCTGCCCGACCGTGGGCCGGCGACCTGGGACGAGTGGCGCGACTGGTCCAAGCAGATCAAGGGCCTGAAGGTCAAGGGCAAGCAGGTCAAGATGGAGGCGTACCAGAAGGTCGACGGGGACTGGCAGTTCCAGGGTTCCGTCTGGCAGTGGGGCGGCGCGTACTCCAACGGGCTGAACGTCGCGATCGACCAGGACCCGGCGGTGGCCGCCGGCGAGTGGCAGCGGGAGCTGATCTTCAAGGACAAGATGGCCTACATGGCCGACAGTCCCAGCGTCGACTTCCAGAACCAGCTGATCGCCACCCTGGTCACCTCCACCGGCGGGCTGCAGGGCATGACCGAGGCCGCCGAGAAGGGCAAGTGGGAGGTCGGCACCGCGTTCGTACCGAAGAAGGAGCAGCAGGTCGTGCCGACCGGCGGCGGCGGCTTCGGGATGCTCGCGTACTCGCCGAAGGACCGCAAGCAGGCTGCGTGGAAGTTCATCGAGTTCTGCGGCAAGGCGGAGAACTCCGCCTACTGGACGCTGACCACCGGCTACCTGCCGGTCATCGACGCGGCGGTGGACGAGCCCGACCTGAAGAAGCGGCTCGCCGACGACCCGAACTTCTCCACCGCGGTCAAGCAGCTCGACATCGTCCGCAAGGAGGACGAGGTGCGGCTGATGGTGCCCAACGCCAACATCCTCATCTACACCGGGCTGCAGAAGATCTGGGCCAACAACACGCCGGCCAAGCAGGTCTTCACCGACGTGGCCGGGCAGCTCAAGAAGGCCACCGACAAGGTGCGCAAGAACATCGAGAAGCACATCTGACAGTCCACTGTGGACGAAGCGGCGCGGCGGTCCCCCGACCGTCGCGCCGGTCCGTAACGACGACGAGGAACGTGGGGACGCAGCATGTCTGACCGGATCCGGATCATCGGCCACCGCGGCGCGCTCGGGCTGGAGCCGGAGAACACGCTCCGCTCGTTCCGCCGGGCCCAGCAGGTCGGCGCCGACGAGGTCGAGCTCGACATCCGGCTCTCCGCCGACGGGGCGCTCGTCGTCGTGCACGATGCCACCGTGGACCGCACCACCGACGGCACCGGTACCGTCGCCGAACTCACCCTGGCCCAGCTGCAGGCGCTGGACGCCGGCGCCGGCGAACGCATCCCCACCTACGCCGAGGTGCTCGACGCCATCGACCTCCCGGTACAGACGGAGATCAAGGCGATCGAGGCGGTACCGGCGTTCGCCGCGCTGGTGCGCGAACGACACCTCGCCGACCGGGTGTACGTCGGGTCGTTCCACGCCGAGATCCTCGCCGCGGTGCGCGACGCGGTACCGGAGGTGGCACGGGCGCTGATCCTGCCGTCCGCGCCGGCGGACGCGGTCGAGCAGGCCCGGGCCGTCGGCGCGTCCTGGCTCGCGCTGGGCATCCGCAACCTCACCGCCGAGCTGGTCGCCGCGGTGCACGACGCAGGCATCGCCATCGACGCCTGGCCGGTACCGGATCCGGAGACCCTGGACCGGGCCCGCACGTTCGGGGTCGCCGCCGTCACCACCGACAACCCGCACCTGCTCACCTGAGCCCGAACCGGCCGCCCAGACCCGGCCGGCGCCACAGCGGTGGTCGAGCTGGCCGCCGAGACCGGGCCTGCCGGGGCGACGGCCCGCGTCGAACCCGCCGCGGGCAACCGGGTACGCGTCAGCCGGCGGCCCGGTCGATCCGGGGCTGCCAGTACAGCTCCAGCCGGGACAGGTCGGTGCCGGCGGGCAGCGGCACCGTGTCGCTCTCCTGGCACCTGCCGGCGGACAACGCGGCCGTGGACGCCTCGTCGTACCGGTCGCACATCGGTTCGTCCACCACGACCAGGGGGTCGAGATCGCCGGCCAGGATGCGGCCGTGCCGATCCCGGAGCACCACGACGACGTACTGCACGTGCTGCCGGGACCGGTGGTCGAGATGGAGCTCGAACCCGATCCGGGCGGTCGCCTGGTAGCCGCGGGCGTCGGTCGTCGTGCCGAAGACACGCAGGTGCCCGATGGTCGCTCTGGTGTGCAGCGGTGCGTCGAGGTCGGCGTACGCCTCGCCCGCGGCGGCGATCCGGTCCACCGGGATCCACCCGGCGGCGACCACCTGCACGCTGATGCCGGTGACCGAGCCGAGCCAGCCGTCGTCGGCGTGTTCCTGGCTGACGAACTGGCCGGTGATCGCGGTCTCGGCGCCCGGCGCGAGCGCCTGAACCTGCGTGATGTCGGTGCCGTCGCCGAAGACGCCGGCCGACCGGCCGGGCGCCGGCCGCAGCCGCACCCGTACGGAGATCGCGTAGGCGCCGTCCGGGCACGGGTTGCGGAGCACCGCGGCGTACCGGATCCTGCCCTCCTTCCGGGCCACCGACCAGCCCTGATCGGCCACCTGTACCTCGCAGATCCGGCCGGGCGCGGGCAGCGAGCCGAGATCCTGCCGCGTCGCGGTGGGCGCGATCGTCGGATCGTTCCACCGGTGCACGCCGACCACCAACCCCGCCACGACCGCCAGCAGCACGACACCGGCCAGCCCGGCCAGTACCGCCCGCCGCCGCCGCCCCGGCCGCGCCGCGTCGGCCTCCGGCGCGTCGGCGACCGCGGCCACCGGCGCACCCCCGGGCTCGACGGCCGACCCATCGACGTCCGGCCCGTCCGGCCCGGGCCCGCCAGCTTCGGGTTCGGCCGCCTCGGCCGGCTCGACGGGGGCGGGGTCGGGGTGGGCTTCGGGGTCGGGCGGCGTGGGATCGGGCGGGGTACTCACGAGCCGTTCCCGGTGTGCGAGCGCAGCCTGGCGACGGTGGCGCGGGTGATCGCGGTGGCCGCCCAGCGGTGCCGGTCCTGGGTCATCCGCTCGCCGGTCAGCTCGACGTACACCTCCAGCAGCAGGTTCTCCTCGCGCACGGCGATCAGGTAGCCGCCGCCGAGTGCGAACGCGTCGGCGCCGGTGGCCTTCGCGGTGCAGAACGCGGTGGGCACGCCGAGGCCGGTCGCGTCGGTGAACCGGACCGGCTCCCGGCCGACCGACTGCGGCGTCGGCAGCGAAACGTCGCCGGTGTCGCCGCGAAGGTCGCCCGCCCTGCTGTGCAGGTACGCCCGGGCCGCCTGGCGCCGGGACGGGTAGACCGCGAACGCGACCCGCACCAGGCTGGTCGGGCCACCGGCGGCCGCGTGCAGGTCGTACCCGCCGGTGCAGTAGTCGACCCGGAGCCCGGTCTCCCCACCGGTCCCGTCGTCGTGCGTCGGCACCGAGCGGGACCGGTCGGTCGCGAACGGGTCGGCGGTCCGCAGCGGCGACACGTCGACCAGGTCGCACGGCCGGCGCACCGGGTCGTACCGCCCGGCGGCGCTCCACCGGACCGCGCCGACGGCGGCCGCGACGGCCAGGACGGCGGCCGCCCCGCCGAGCCACCACCGGGCCCGGCGCGATCGTGCGGCGGGGATCGGATCGTCCATGCGGCGGGCTCCGGGAATCGAGGCGACGGCAATGCAGCAGAGTGTCTCAGTCGTCCGCAACTGCGGGAGTCTGCTCCGTTTGCGGCGTCGTTCCCGGGTCGGTCAGGCGGCGTGCCGGCGGTTGACCGGGCGGAGCCGGCGGCCCGGGTGCTCCGGCGGTACCAGCGGGGTCGGTGCGTCGAGGTCGGTCGGCCCGGTCGGCGCGTCGTCCGCCGTCGCAGCCGAGCGCGTGGCCGGGCCGTGCGTACCGTCGGCGGCGCGGCGGACCATCAGCATCAGGGTGAAGCCGATCAGCAGCAGGCCGTGCTCCGAGACCCGCATCGCGGTCACCGTGCCGGCGGCCAGGTCCCGGATGCAGAACGCGGTCAACAGCACCAGGAAGCCGCCGACCACCGGGATCAGCCCGGCCGCGGCGCGGGACCGCCAGGCCACCCACGCCATGCCCAACCCGAGCGCCACGTTCCACGCCGTACTCTCGTCGAACAGGTGCGCGCCCATGTCGTGCCCGCCGGCCGCCGGCATTCCGGCGTGCCAGCCGAGCAGCTGCGCCAGCCCGAGCGCCAGCTGCGCCGCGGCCACCACGGCGAGCGCGATCCGCCAGCGGCCGCCGGTGCCGGCGCGCGGTGGCCAGGCCGTCGCCAGTACCCGGTCGGTCAGGTCCGGCTCCGCCACCGCCGGCCGCACCCGCAGCCGCCGGGTCAGCGCGGTCGCCTGCCGCTGCCAGGTCCGGCACGCCGCACACCCCGCCAGGTGCCGATCGGTCGACTCGGCCGGTACCGGCTCGGTCTCGCCGTCCAGCCGCGCCGACAGCGCCGTACGACACTGCTCACACTCCATGCTGTGACAGTCGTCGGCGGTGGCCGTCGAGTTCCCGGCGCCCGGCTGCGGCCGGCCGGGGGCCGACCCGTACCCTGTTCTACGTTTCGTCGAACTGCTGTCCCGGGGCGAACGGGACGGCGCCGACGGTCCGGCCCGGACCGGTCGCGAAGGGAGCGGCGTGGGACACCCGGCGCGTGACGATGCGCAGCTCACCGCGTGGGCGCTGGCCGCGGGTGCCGGCGACCGGGACGCCGCGGACGCGTTCATCCGGGCCACCCAGCGCGACGTCTGGCAGCTCGTTGCGCACCTGACCGACCCGCAGCGGGCCGACGACCTCGCCCAGGAGACGTACCTGCGTGCCTTCGGCGCGCTGGGTCGCTTCGCCGGCCGGTCCACCGCCCGTACCTGGCTGCTGTCGATCGCGCGGCACGTCGTCACCGACCACATCCGCACCCGGTACCGGCGGCCGCGCACCGTCGACGCCGACTGGGTCCGGGCGGCCGAGCACCGACAGCTGCGCGCGTACCAGGGGGCCGCCGGGTTCGTCGACCTGGTGGAGACCGTGCAACTGCTCGCCGGGCTCGACCCGGACCGGCGGGAGTCGCTGGTTCTGACGCAGATCCTCGGCCTGGACTACGCCGAGGCGGCGGCCGTGTGCGGCTGCCCGGTCGGCACCATCCGGTCCCGGGTGGCCCGGGCCCGCGCCGACCTGGTCGCCGCCCGCGCCGACCACCCCGCCACCGACTCGCACACCGGCTGACCCTCGCCGGTCCTGGCCGTTCCCGCCCGCCGGTCCGGTTCCGGTACGGCGATGAGTCCCGTGCCGCCGCGTCGTCTGTCCCGGTAGCACCGCATCGTCCGTACCGGGGAGGCCGCGATGTCGGAACCGTTGCTGCCGCTGTGGCTGCGGCTGGTGGCGATCGTCGCGCTGGCCGCGATCACGGTGCTCCACCTGGGCCATCTGCGCCGGGGCGCCCGGTCGGACCGGGTCTGGCACGGCGGTCACCTGGTGATGGCGCTCGGCATGATCGGCATGCTGCTGCCGCGCGGCGCCGGGGCTCCGCCGGCGCTGCTCGGCGAGGTGGTGTTCGCGATCTGCGCCGCCGGCTCGGCCGCGATCGGCGTGGCGCGGCTCCGCCGGTACCGGCCCAGCCTGCCCTGGTTCGCTGCCGCGGCCGGGCACGCCGGGATGGTGTGCATGTTCGCGCTGCCCCGGCCCGGCTTCGAGCTGCTCGTCTGGGTGCTGGCGCTCTGCTCCGGGCTGACCGCGCTGGGCTGGGCGACCGGCCGGCTGCCCGCCGGCGGCGGCGCGGTGGCCGGATCCGGTGCCGCCGTGCACGTGGTGGCGGTCCGGGTGTCGCTCGCCGTGATGGCCCTGGCCATGGCGTACCTGCTGGTCGCGATGCAGCTCGCGATGCCGGCCGGCCACACCATGCCCGGCATGTGACCGCCCGGTCGCCGGCGCGGGCGCCGGTCCGGCCAGCGCAGCAGGTCGGGGGAGCGACAGGCGGCGGTTCGGTCGGGCCAGCAGGTCGTGGGCGTGGCGGGTGGCGGTTCGGTCGGGCCAGCAGGTCGCCGGAGCGGCAGGTCGCGGTTCGGTCAGGACAGCAGGTCGTGGGCGCGGCGGGCGGCGCGGGCGGCGAGCGCGGTCAGCGCACCGAGGTCGACGCCGTCGGTCGCGGGCAGCGATACCGGGGTGCCGGGCCCGGCCGGCGGCGGCAGCGGCGTGGGCAGCGGTGCGGGCAGCCGCGCGTACGCCTCGGCCGCCGCAACGGTGTCCACCATGGACGGTGCCGGGGCCGGTGCGGTGCCGCCGCGCCGGTCGCGCAGGGCGTCGAGTACGGCGGTGCGGGGCCGGCCGCGCAACAGCAGCAGCGCGAACGGATCGGTGTCGAGCAGGTCGGCGAGCACGTAGCACAGCGCCGCCGCGTGCTTGCACGGGACGGCCCGGTCCGGGCAGTTGCAGGAGACGGTCAGCTCGCGCGGCCCGGGCAGCAGCGGCAGCCCGGCCGCCGCCACATCGTCCACGATGGACGGTGGCAGCTCGCCGTCCAGCAGCGCCGCGGTGTGCGCGAGCTGGCCGCCGATCGCGTCCAGTACCCGGCCCCACCCGGCGTCGTCGAAGGTCGCCACCCGCACCTCCACCTGGTACGGCGTGGGCCGGCTGCCGCGCACCCGCGCCGACGCGGTACCGGCGGCCACCACCGCGTCGCGCACCGCGCCGGACCGGGCGTACGTGCGGCCGCGCGGCAGCCGGTTCGGGTCGATCAGTGCCTGCTGCTGCAACGCATCCAGCCAGGCCCGGGACCACCAGGTCGCGCCGAACCGGCGTCGGGCTGCCGGCGGCACGTCCCCGATCGCGATCTCCTCGTCCGGCGCCGGGCCGGCCCCGCCGGTTCGGTGTGCTCGGTCGGTCATGACAGGGCCACCAGGTCGGCGAGTTCGGTGTCGGACAGCTCGGTCAGCCAGGTCTCGCCGCTGCCGACGACCGCGTCGGCGAGTGCCCGCTTGTCCGCGATCAGCTTCGCCACCCTGTCCTCCACCGTGTGCTCGGTGACGAGCCGGTGCACCTGCACCGGGCGGTCCTGCCCGATCCGGTACGCCCGGTCGGTCGCCTGGTCCTCCACCGCCGGGTTCCACCACCGGTCGACGTGGATCACGTGGCTGGCCCGGGTCAGGTTGAGGCCGACGCCGGCGGCCTTGAGCGACAGCAGGAACACCGGCGCGCCGCCCTCGTCGAACCGGCGTACCCGCTCCTCCCGTTGCCGCACCCCGACGCCGCCGTGCAGCAACAGGGTGTCCACGCCGCGGTCGGCCAGGTGCCGCTCCAGCAGCCGGCACAGCTGCACGTACTGGCTGAACACCAGCACCGACTCGCCCTCGGCGAGGATCACGTCGAGCAGCTCGTCCAGCGCGGTCAGCTTGCCGGACCTACCGGCGAGCGGCCCCGGTTCGCCCAGGTACTGCGCCGGATGGTTGCAGATCTGCTTCAGCGCGGTCAGCAGCTTGAGCACCAGGCCGCGCCGGGCGACCCCCTCGGCCGCCTCGATCTCGGCCATCGTGTCGCGCACCACCGCCTCGTACAGCGTGGTCTGCTCGGCGGTGAGCGGCACCAGCACGTCGGTCTCGGTCTTCGGCGGCAGTTCGGGCGCGATGCCGGGGTCGCTCTTGCGGCGGCGCAACAGGAACGGCCGGGTCAGGGTGGCGAGGCGGCGGGTGGCGTCGGCGTCCGCGTACCGCTCGACCGGGTTCGCGATCCGCCGCCGGAAGTCGGCCAGCGGGCCGAGCAGGCCCGGCGTGGTCCAGTCCACGATGGACCACAGGTCGGTGAGCCGGTTCTCCACCGGCGTACCCGTCAGCGCGATCCGCGCCGCGGCCGGCACGGCGCGCAGCGCCTTCGCGGTGCGCGACAGCGGGTTCTTCGCCGCCTGCGCCTCGTCCGCGACCACCAGCCCCCACCGCGCGCCGGCGAGCGTGGCGGTGTCGGCGCGCAGTACGCCGTAGCTCGCCAGCACGATCTCGTCGCCGGCCAGCGCGCCGAGATCCCGGTCGCTGCCGTGGAACCGGCGCACCGCGACGCCGGGCGCGAACCGGTGCACCTCGCGCTCCCAGTTGCCCAGCAGCGAGGCCGGGCAGCAGACCAGTGTCGGTCCACAGTGGAGGGTATGGCGGTGCAGGTGCAGCGCGATGATCTGCAACGTCTTGCCCAGCCCCATGTCGTCGGCGAGGCAGCCGCCCAGCCCGGTGCCGGTCATCGCGGCCAGCCAGCCGAGCCCACGCCGCTGGTACGGGCGGAGCGTGGCGTCCAGGCCGTCCGGCGGCGGCACCTCGGAGCCCGCACCGGCCAGCCGTTCGACCAGCTCGGCCAGCGGCCGGTCCGGGGTGAACGGCACCTCGCCGTCCGCGGTGGACAGCGTGCCGGTGAGCGCGGCGGCCAGCGCCTGCGCGCCCCCGACCCGCTGCCGGCGCCGCCGCAGCCGGGCGACCAGCGACCGGTCCACCCGTACCCAGCGGCCGCGCAGCCGGATCAGCGGCCGCTTCGCCTCGGCCAGCGCGGTCAGCTCGTCCTCGGTCAGCGCGGTGCCGTCCAGCGTGGCCTGCCACTGGAAGTCGAGCAGGTCGGTCAGCCCGAACGCGGCCGGGCCGGTCGCCGCCGGCCGCTTCGTGGTCGCGGCCAGCCGGGGCGAATGGTCGGTCAGCTCGGCCGGCCACAGCACGTCGGCGCCGGCCGTACCCAGCGCCTCCGCCGCCTCGAACAGCCCGTCCACGTCCTCGTCCGCCAGCGGCAGCGCGCTCGGCGCGTGCTCGGCCAGCGCGGCCGACAGCGGCGGCCACACCCTGGCCGCCCGCCGCAGCGCCAGCAGTACGTCGGTCTCCGCGTCCGCGCCGAACCGGTCCAGCACCTCGCTCGGCGCCGACCACAGCCGCGCCAACTCCACCACCAGGCTCGGGTCACCGGCGCTGCGCATCGCCAACGCCACCGAGAACCCGTTCCCGGCGGCGCCGTCCGGCGCGGAAGCACCGTCCGCTGCCGCCGCCACGTCCGGCGCCGGCACGTCCCGGGCCGGTACGCCCTGCTCCCGCACGCCCTGTTCCGCGGGCGTGGGCAGGCACAGCCGCAGCACCAGCCGGACCGAGCCGGCCAGTTCGGTGTCGATCGCGGTGAGCAACCGCCGGTACGGCTCCGCCGGCAGCGGTTCGTCCCCGGCATACGCCGCGACGGGTGAGCCGTCGGCAGCGGTGCGGGCGAGGGTGTCGGCCAGGGCGTCCCAGCAGGCGGTGATCAGCGACGCCGGGGTACGCAGCAGCGCCCGGCCGGCGCCCGTCGTCGGTGCCGCGTACGCCTCCGGCGGCATCGCCGCCGCGCACCGGTGCAGCCAGTCGGTGGCGGCGGGATCCGGCAGTACCCGCCAGGCGGCGGTGCCGGTGGCGCTGCGGCCGGGGGCGAGCCGGCCGGCCGCGAGCTGGCCGAGCCCGGACAGGACGACGGCGCGCCAGGCGCGGGCCGAGTCGGTGTCGTCGTCGCCGTCGAGCAGCCGGCGGACGGCCGCGTCGATCGGCAGGATGCGGGCGGGGGTCCGGTGCCGCCGAATCCGTCCGTACGCCGATTGAGCGACAACGAACTCCGAATTCGTGTCGGATATCCGACCGTCCGACCGCCAGAATGCGAAGGTGCCACGTCGCGCCGGATCGCCCGGCAGAAACGTCGCGTGTACCGCGTGGTCACCCATGGCATTGAAGGCTACCCAAAGCGCGGTGGCCGGTTTTTCGCCGAAACGACGAATCCCGGGGCGGGGCCCCGGGACATTCGATGCGGATCATGCTGCCATGGCCGGTGCCGGCGCACGGTGGTCAGTGCTTCGCGCCGGCTCCAGCGATCACGGAGCGTGTATCGGGCGGGGCGAGGGCGTGGCCGTCGGGGAGGATCTCCCCGTCGTCCTCGAACAGGATGACGCCGTTGCACAGCAGGCTCCAGCCCTGCTCCGGATGAGCCGAGACGACGTGTGCCGCCTCCCGGTCGAGGGCCTGTGCCGAGGGGCATTCCGGCGTATGGAGGCACATAGCTCCTCCATTGCGGTCGTGGTGGGATGGGAGCCATCCCCGGTCAGGTCAAGTCTGCTCCGCGGGTACGGAAGCTTCAAGCGAATCACCGTCCGAGGAGAATATTTCCCCTGTTCGTATCCGGAGCGTTACCAAGCCGGCCCCGGTGCCCCGCCGTACGGCCGATGCCGGGTCGCCGACCGGTGGGTGCCGTGCGGGGCCGAAAACCCGCGCACGGTGAGGGTCGTGCCGGTGTGCGCGCGTACCGCTTCTGCGCGTGACGCCCGCTCGGCGATCGGATCGATCGGTAAACCCTTGTGACATTCCATGGTTCGTTTCCGGTCGTATTCTCATTCACACGCGACCCGCACCGAGCCGGGTCGTAGGGGGGTGCTCGGCGTGACGAGGGAGGTCGACGCGCGGCGAACCCGGTTCACCAAGCGTTGGGCCCGGGGCATCGTCGACCGCGCGTTCGTTCCGATGTCGTCCGATGAACTGGTCGGCTATCTCACCGATCTGTCCGATCGGATCGTCGCGCTGCACACCGCCGCGAAGTTCGACCCGGACCAGGCCCGCGAGATCGGTGCCGCGCTGGTCGCCGCGGACGTCACCGACTCCGGCGCGCTCGGCCTGACCCTCACGCTGCTCACCGCCGACCCGCTCACCGCGACCGCCGGTACGCCGAAGCGGCGGCGGGAGATCCGCGCCGCGCTCGCCGACGGGTTCGCCGCCGCGCTGCGCGAACGTACCCTCGCCGAGCAGGAGTCGATCCGGCTCGCCCTGGTCGACGCGCGCCGGCAGGCCGAGCAGGCGCTGTCGGTCAGCCAGGCCCGGTTCCAGGCCGTGTTCAGCGAGGCGGCGATCGGCATCGCACTGATCGACGATCAGCAGCACATCGCGGACGCCAACCAGGCGCTCGGTGACCTGCTCGGCCGCGCTCCGGACGGGCTCGCCGGCCACGGTCTCGACGAGTACGCGCACCCGCAGGACGCCGAGGCGGTCCGGTCGGCGGTGGCCGGCCTGTTCGCCGGCGCGCCGACGCCGGTGCAGCTGGAGCGGCGGTTCACCGGCCGGGACGGCGCGCTGGTCTGGGGCCGGATGACGCTGACCACGATCGAGGCGCCCGCCGGCCACCAGTACGCGGTGGCCATGATCGAGGACTCCACCGAGCGCCGGCTGCTGGAGGCGCGGCTGGAGTACCAGGCCTGGCACGACCCGCTGACCGGGCTGGCGAACCGGGAGCTGCTGCTCAAGCGGCTGGACGAGACGCTCGCCGGCAAGACCGGTGCGGTCGGCCTCTGCTACCTCGACCTGGACGGCTTCAAGGCGGTCAACGACTCGTACGGGCACGAGACCGGTGACGGGGTGCTCGTCGCGGTCGCGCAGCGGCTCGACCTGGCGCTGCGGCGCACCGGGTGCCTGGTCGCCCGTACCGGCGGGGACGAGTTCGTGATCCTCATCGACGACCCGGACGGTGAGCCGGTGCAGTGCGGTGAGCGGGCGCTGGCCGCGCTGCACGACCCGCTGCGGGTCGGCGGGCACGAGCTGTCGGTGTCGGCCTGCGTGGGCGTGGTCGACCGGGTGGTCGACCGGTTCACCGCCGCCGAGCTGATGCAGGCCGCCGACACCACGCTGTACTGGGCGAAGTCGGAGGGAGCCGGCCGGCTCGCGGTGTTCGACCCGGACCGGCACGCCCGCGAGGTGGCCCGCTACTCGCTCGCCGCGGCGATGCCCGCCGCCGTCGAGCACGGTGAGTTCGTGGTCGAGTACCAGCCGCTCGTCGGGCTCGCGGACGACCGGCTGCGCGGGGTGGAGGCGCTGGTCCGCTGGCGGCACCCGGAACTCGGCTGGCTGCCGCCGGACAAGTTCATCAACCTGGCGGAGGAGACCGGGGCGATCGTCCCGCTCGGCCGCTGGGTGCTGCGGTCGGCCTGCGAGCAGGCGCAGCGGTGGCAGGACATCGCCGCGGACGACTTCTTCGTCAGCGTCAACCTGGCGGTCCGGCAGGCGCACGAGAAGCACCTCACCGACGAGGTCTCCGAGGTGCTGTCGAGTACCGGGCTGCCGGCCGACCGGCTCGTGCTGGAGCTGACCGAGAGCGCGATCATGGGGCCGGCCGCCGAACCGCTGCGGGCCCTGCACGCGCTCACCGACATGGGCGTGCGGCTCGCCATCGACGACTTCGGTACCGGCTACTCCAACCTCGCATACCTGCGCCGGCTGCCGGTGCACGCGCTCAAGATCGCCGGCTCGTTCGTGTCCGGGATGGCCGACGCGACCGACAACGGTGTCGGCGGCCCGGACCCGGTGGACGAGCGCATCGTCGAGACGCTGGTGGAGCTGGCGCACGCGCTCGACCTGACGGTGATCGCCGAGGGCGTCGAGACGGTCGGGCAGGCCAGCCGGCTCCGCGAGTTCGGCTGCGACGTCGGCCAGGGCTGGCACTTCGCCCGGCCCAGCGCGCCGGACGCGATCACCGCCCGACTCCTCGCCGAACGCAACAACCACCACTGACCGGCGCCGCGACACCGGACCGGCGGGCCCGGACAGGGTGAGGGCCGGCCTCCACGTGGTGGCGGGGCCGGCCCTCCTCGGTGGCTACCGAGTCGTGTGTCCTGGCGTCAGGGGCGAACCGCTCCGTACCAGGAACCGGGATAGTCGAGCGGGGACACCTTGACGTACTCGCCGGGCTGCGGTGCGTGGATCACGTAGCTGGTGCCGTCGTACCTGCCGATGTAGATGGCGACGTGCTCGCCGCCGTTGTAGAACACCAGGTCACCGGGCTGCAGCTCGTCCCGGGTGACGTGCGGGAACGCCGCGTACTGGCTGTAGGTGTAGGCCCGCATGTGCACGCCGGCGGCGGCCCAGGAGGCCGAGGTCAGCCCGGAGCAGTCGAAGGTGTTCGGCCCCGCGGTCGCCCACACGTACGGGTCGCCGAGGTGCGCGATCGCGTAGCGCACCGCGACCCCGCCCGGCCCCGGGATGTAGGGCATCTGCGGCAACGCCGTCCCGGTGTTCTTCCGGGCCGCCGCCGTCTTCATCCACTGCTTCTGCATGGTGTCCATGTCGGACTTGAGCTTCTTCTTCTCCGCCGAGAGCTTCTTGGCCTGCGCCTTGTTGCCCGCGACGAGCTTGTCGTACTTGGCCTTCGACGCGTCCAGCTTCTTCTTGGCGTCCGCGTACTTGGCGACCTTGGCGTGCTGGTCGGCGGCCATCCGGTCCAGCGTCGCCATCTGGTCGAGCATGGTGGTCGGCGAGCCGTACTTCAGCATCGAGTTGAAGGCGGACAGGTTCCCGCCCCGGTACGCGGCCGCCGCGTAGGTGCCGACCTGCTTGTACATCGCGTCGACCTTCTTCTTCAGCGGCGCGATCTGCTTGGCCAGGTCCTTGGACTTCTTCTCGTTCTTCGCGAGCGCGTCCTCGTTCTGCTTCAGCTTCTCGCCGTTGGCTTCCATCTTGGACCAGGTCGAGTCCATGCCGTGTTCCAACTGCGAGGCGGACGGATCCGCGTGCGCGGCGGTCGGCCCGATCAGGCCGACGCCGACGGTGGCGCAGACGGCGGCGGCGAGCAAAGCAAGCGCGCGCCGGGTCGGGCGCGCAATGGTCCCCGCTACTGACACCAGTAGCTCACTCCTTCTCCCGCAACCGCCTACCGGGTTAGCTGACGGGTTCGGGCGGGAAGAAGTGAGTTCGCCCTACCACCGGCTCTCGGGGAGAGCTGGCGGATTCACCCCGGATGGACGCCGCGAGCGGCACCCGTTGGATCCCCGGCTCGCCGAGCGACGACTCGGCGGTGCCCGTTCGGCGCCACCGGTTTGATGGCAGACTCCCGACCGGACCGCCCAAGAGTACGGATACCGCCGAGTGCCGTTCAACCCTGCGTGATCTGTTTGGCTTCGCCGGCTGGTCAGCGGTGGACCGCGCTCCCGTGTGCGGACACCTGGGGTAACGAACTCGTTATCGTGCCGTTACGAGTGGCTGGCCGAGAAGGTGCCCAGAAGAGGGCCACCACCAGGTAAATCGCCGCCCGGTGGGAGCGACCCGCGGTCCGCCATGTGGGAATGGCCACAGCATTCCGGGCGATGCTGCGCTCCGCGATGGACGCGACACCAACCGTTTGCCGATCCACAGAATCCCGGTACGCGGCCCGGTCCGGTGCACGAGAGTGGAGGGGTGACGGCGGCGCTGGGCACGCGCCGGCGTACCGGCGAGGGGGTGGCGTCGATGCCCGGTGGCGATCTGCCGACCCGCCGCCTGGGTCGTACCGACCTGCGCATCACCCGGGTGGGCTTCGGTGCCTGGGCGATCGGCGGCGCGGGCTACGCGTACGGCTGGGGGCGGCAGGACGACGGCGACTCGGCGGCGGCGATCCGGTACGCGGTGGAGCACGGGGTCAACTGGATCGACACCGCACCGGTGTACGGGCTGGGCCACTCCGAGCAGGTGGTGCGCGCCGCGCTCGCCCCGTACGCCGCGGCGGATCGGCCGTACCTGTTCACCAAGTGCGGTCTGACCTGGGACGACACCGACCGGAGCCGGCCGCCGCGCGCGGTCGGCGCACCGCACCAGCTGCGCCGCGGCCTGGAGGGCTCGCTGCGCCGGCTCGGCGTCGAGCGCATCGACCTCTTCCAGCTGCACTGGCCGCGGGCCGCCGGCGTGCCGCTCGCGGAGACCTGGCAGACGCTGCTCGACCTGCGCCGGGAAGGCAAGGTCCGGGCGGTCGGGCTGTGCAGCCAGAACACCGCCGGGCTGAAAGCCGCCGCCACGCTCGGCCCGCCGGACGCGGCGCAACCGCCGTTCTCCGCGATCGACCGGGAGGCGGCCGAGGGGCTGCTCGGCTGGTGCGCGGCGAACGAGGTCGGCGTGCTCGCCGCCAGCCCGATGCAGTGCGGCCTGCTGACCGGCGCGTTCACCCGGGACCGGGTGGCCGCGCTGCCCACCGACGACTGGCGCCGCGGCGACGGCGACTTCGTCGGCGCCGCGCTGGACCGCAACCTCGACCTGGCCCGCCGGATGGGCCACGTGGCGCACCGCCGCGGCCGTACCCTCGCCTCCGTCGCGGTCGCCTGGACACTGGCGTGGCCCGGTGTGACCGGCGCGATCGTTGGCGCCCGCCGGCCCGACCAGGTACGGGACTGGCTGTCGGCGGCCACCGAGCCGCTCGACGACGACGACCTGGACGAGATCGCCGAGGCGATCGAACGCTCCGGCGCCGGTACCGGCCCGACCCGGCCACCGGCCGACCCGCCGTCGTCCGCCGTCGCGCCGACCTCGCCGGGGCCGGCCCTGGCCGAGCCGACGCCGGTACGCCCGGAGCCGGCGGACGGGACGCTCCCGGTCGCGGCGGACCAGCCCCGCGGCGACCTGCTCGCCGAGCCCTCCTGACGGCGCCCCGGGCCCGTCTCCGACCGCGGCCCCGGCCGCGCGGTACGGTCGCCGCAAGCCGGGTACGAGGGGGTTGAGGATGGGCGCGTTCTGGCATCCGTTCGCGGACATGGGCGACGTCGAGTCGGCGGGGGAGTTCGTGCTCTCCCGCGGCGAGGGCGTCTGGGTGTTCGACGAGAACGACCGCCGCTACCTGGACGCGACCGCCGGGCTGTGGTTCGCCAACGTCGGCCACGGCCGGCGCGAGCTGGCCGAGGCCGCCGCCGACCAGCTGCGCACCCTCGCCGCCTACTCGTCGTTCGGCGACATGGCGGTGCGCACCACGATCGAGGCGGCCGAACGGGTGGCGTCGCTCGCCCCGATGCCGAACGCGAAGGTCTTCTTCACCTCCGGCGGCTCCGACTCGGTGGACAGCGCGGCGAAGCTCGCCCGCCGGTACTGGCACGAGCTCGGGGCACCGGAACGCACGGTGCTCATCTCCCGGACCAACGCGTACCACGGGATGCACGTGGCCGGTACCGCGCTCGCCGGGATCCCGGGCAACCGGGCCGACTACGGCGAGCTGATGGCCGACACCGCGGTGGTCGACCGCGACTCGGTGGACGACCTGCGCGCCACCATCGAACGGATCGGCCCCGGCCGGGTCGCCGCCTTCTTCTGCGAGCCGGTCATCGGCGCCGGCGGCGTGTACCCACCGGCCGAGGGCTACCTGGCCGCCGCCCGGCAGGTGTGCCGGGAGTACGGCGTGCTGTTCGTCGCCGACGAGGTGGTCACCGGGTTCGGCCGGATCGGCGGCGACTGGTTCGCGAGCACCCGGTTCCACCTCGAACCCGACCTGATCACCTGCGCCAAGGGCATCACCTCCGGGTACCTGCCGCTCGGCGCGGTGATCGCCGCCGAGCACGTCGCCGAGCCGTTCTTCCGGCCCGGCGCCGGGGTGTGGTGGCGCCACGGCTACACGTACTCGGGGCATCCGGCGGCGTGCGCGGTGGCGCTGCGCAACCTCGACCTGCTGGAGCGCGAGCAGCTGCTGTCCGAGGCGAAGCGGCTGGAGTCCACTCTGGCCAAGCAGCTCGGCCGGCTGACCGAGCACAAGCTCGTCGCCGAGGTACGGGCCGGCGTCGGCGCGGTCGCCGCCGTCCAGCTGACCGAGCCGGCGCTGGCGCCGCAACTGGTCAAGGCGCTGCGCAAGCAGGCGGTGGCCACCCGCGCGGTCGGCGCCGGCGGCATCCAGGTGTCCCCGGCGTTCGTGATGTCCGACGACGAGGTACGCCTGCTCGCCGACGGCATCTGGGCCGCCCTCACCGACCTCCGCCGCTGACCCGGCCGCCGCGCCGCCTCGGCGGAAGGCGGTCGGCGGTCGGCGCGGCGGGTCACTCCGCGCGGAGGTCCTCCAGCCGGGTACTGGCGCGCAGGAACGGCAGGCTCAGCAGCGCCGTGACCAGCACGGCCGCGATCGCGACCGCCACCACCAGCGTGGTCTCCCCCCACGGCACCGGGGTCGACACGTGCACGTGCAGCGCCGGCAGCGACACGTGCCGGAGCCCGTCGTCGTCCGGGCTCACGCACGGCTGGACGTAGTCGGAGCCGACGCAGTAGACACCGGCCGGCTGACTGACGTCGTAGTTCGGGAAGATGGCCCGGCCGGTGAACATGCCGACCAGCGCCGCGATGATCATGCCGGGCAGCGTCGTGATCAGGGTGTGCAGCACGAGGGCGGCGCCGAGCGTGCGCCGCGGTACCCCGGCGGCGGTCGCGGCGGCGAGCTGGCGGCGCTGCCCGACGATCCGCTCCACCAGCGCGATCAGCAGCGCCGCGGCGGCGACCACCAGTACCACCCGCACGCCGATCTGCACGATGTCGAACGCGCGGACGTAGACCGGGTCGGTGAAGTCCTGTTGGTGGACTCCGGTGTACCGGGCGATCAGCCCGTCCATGGTCGCGTTCGCCCGCTTGGGCAGCAGGAACGCCTTCTGCAGGGCGGCGGCACCGGCGCCGAACAGAACCGCGGCGAACAGTACGGACAGGCTGCGGCCGCCGAGCCACGGGTCACTCGCGGCGCGACCGGCGGCAAGCAGCACGGCCGGCCGACGGGCGAGGCGACGCACCGCGCCACCGGTGAGGTGGCTGAGCCGGGCGGCCCCGAAGGCCAGCCCCGTCACGACGAGCAACGCGCCGGCGATGATCACCACGCCGAGGTAGGGACCGGAGACGAGGTCGAACGAGGTACTGCGGAGCGGGCCGGCCATCACCCGGCGGGCCAGCGGAACGTAACCGACCGACAACACGACGCCCGCCCCGAGCAGGACCACCGGCCAGGTCGCGGGCCGGCGGGACCGGGACCGCCGGGTCAGCCCGTGCGGGGCCGCCGCGACCCGGCGCAGGAGCAGTACGGACAGCGCGACGACGAGGACCGGCACCAGTGCGATCAGCACGACCAACGCCCACCACGGCGGCAGCACATCGGTCGGCAGCGGGCGCAGACCGTACCGGTTGGGTGCGTCGGCGACGAGCCGGCCGACGAAGTAGCCGAGCGCACCCAGCGCGGCGCCGGCGCACGCGGCGAGACCGCTCTCCGCGGCCACCACCCGGACCACGTCGGCCGGGGTGGCGCCACTCATCCGCAGCGCGGCGAGCCGGCGCTCCCGAGCCGGCGCGCCGAGCCGGGCACACTGCACCACGAACAGCAGCACCGGCACGGTGACCAGCAGCAGCCCGATGGACAGACCCTTGCGCAGCCCGTACTGGGCGAGCAGCTCGCTGGTGTAGTGCGCGGTCAGGTAGGTGCTGTCGTTCGGGTTGTGGTCGACGGGGACCGACAGCACGGTACCGACGGCGAGCAGGCCGAGGGTGGCGGCCGCCGAGCCGAGCACCGTCAGCACGATCCGCACGGTGTCGGTCCGGGTACCGGCCCGGGCGAGGCGCAGCACGGTGTGCGCCGACATGCTGCCGGACGACCCGGCCCGTGGCGTCGCGGTGGCCGTGCTCATCGGTGGTCTCCCTGCTTGCCGGCGAGCGCCGACAGGTCCAGGCCGTTCGGGTCGAGGGCGCCGTCGCGCAGCGCGATCTCCCGGTGCGCGTACGCCGCGACCTTGCCGTCGTGGGTGACCAGCACGATCGTGGTGCCGTGCTCGGCCGACTCGCGGACCAGCTCGGTGAGCACCCGCTCGCCGGCGAGGCTGTCCAGCGCGCCGGTCGGCTCGTCGGCGAACAGCACGGCCGGGTCGGTGACCAGAGCGCGGGCCAGCGCCACCCGCTGCAGCTGGCCGCCGGACATCTCGCCGGGCAGCAACCCGGCGACGTCGTCGACGCCGAGGCGGTCCAGCCGCTCGTGCGCCGCCGCGTACGCCCCGCTGCGGCGCGCGCCGCCGAGCAGCAACGGCAGCGCGACGTTCTCCAGCGCGGACAGCTCGGCGACCAGCTGCCCGAACTGGAACAGCACCCCGAACTCGGTGCGCCGCAGCCGGGACCGTTCGGCCTCGCCGAGCGTGTCGATCCGGCGGCCGGCGTAGTGGACCTCGCCGGAGTCGGGGCGCAGGATGCCGGCGAGGCAGTGCAGCAGGCTGGACTTGCCGCACCCGCTCGGGCCGGTGACCGCGACGATCTCGCCGCGGTGCACGGTGACGTCGAGGCCGCGCAGCGCCGGCGTCGGCCCGTACGACAGGGCGAGCTGGCGGGCGGTCAGCAGCGGTTGGTCGGTCATGCGGCCTCCTCGGCGGTACGGAGTGCGTCGTCGGGTGTTCCCGCCTCCTCCGCGGAGGGGAGTGCGTCGTCGGATGTTTCCGCCTCCTCCGCGGAGGGGAGTGCGTCGTCGGTCACCGGTGGTCTCCCTCGTGCAGTTCGGCGCGCAGTGCGCCGAGGCGGGTCAGCGTGGTCTGCATCCAGGCGAGATCGGCGTCGAGGTGCCCGAGCAGGTAGTCGACCGCGACGACGTCGGACACGTTCGCCGCGGGGTCGGTCTTGGCCCGGGTCAGCTCGCGCATCCGGTCGGTGTGCGCGGCCCGCTGCGCGATCAGGTACGCCCGGGCGGTGGCGCCGTCGGAGCCGGTGCGCAGGGCGACGACCACCTTGGTGAACAGCGCCTCGGTGACGAACGGCGCGGGCCGCTCGACGGTGCCGAGCCAGCCGGCGAGCGAGTCGCGGCCGGCCCCGGTGATCTGGTAGCTGGTGCGTTCCGGGCCGCCGGCCGAGTCGTGCCCGGCCTCGGCGATCAGCTCGTCGCGCACCATCCGGCCGAGCGTGGCGTACGCCTGGCCGAAGGCGAGTGGCCGCGCCCGGGGCAGCAGCGCGTCGTACGCCTGTTTGAGGTCGTAACCGTGCCTGGGGGTGCCGTCGGCCAGGATGCCGAGCAGGACGTGTACCGCGGACATGACTCCACTATTCACTCAGAGAATAGTGGAGTCAAGCCCGCGCTGTGAGATCTGCCGCGGACCGGCCCGGCCGCACCGCCCAGGCGGCAGGATCACAGGCGGAACGTACGAAGAGGGGGCTGCGCCATGGAACTGGTGACCATCGACGACATCCGCGCCGCCGCGGAGATCCTCACCGGGGTCGTGGTGCACACGCCGCTGTTGCCGCAGCCGTGGTCCCAGCCCGGCCGGCAACTGTGGCTCAAGCCGGAGAACCTGCAGCCGGTCGGCGCGTTCAAGCTGCGCGGCGCGTACCACGCCATCGCGGTGCTGCCCGACGAGGCGCGCAAGGCCGGCGTCGTCACCCACTCGTCCGGCAACCACGGCCGTGCGGTCGCGTACGCCGCCGCGCTGTTCGGAGTGCCCGCCGTCGTCGTGATCCCGGACGTCGCGCCGCCGATCAAGATCGAGGCGGTCCGCGAACTCGGCGCCGAGGTGGTCCTGGTACCCGGCAGCGAACGGGCCGACGCCACCGAACGCATCGCCGCCGAGCGCGGGATGGCCGTGATCCCGCCGTTCGACCACCGGGACGTGATCGCCGGCCAGGGCACCGTCGGCCTGGAGATCCTCGCCGACGCCACCGACGCCGACGTGGTACTCGTGCAGGTCGGCGGCGGCGGCCTCGCCTCCGGCGTGAGTACCGCGATCAAGGCGCTGTCACCGCACACCGCGGTGTACGGGGTCGAGCCGGCCGTCGCGCCGGACGCCCGGGACTCGCTCGCCGCCGGCCGGCTGGTGCCCTACCCGGACGAGCAGCGGTACGCGACGATCGCGGACGGGATGCGCACCGGGCTGTCCGAGCTGACCCTCGCCCACCTGACCGCGCACCTGGACGGCATCGTCACCGTCGCCGAGGACGAGATCCGGGACGCGGTCGGAGTCCTCGCCCGCCAGGCGAACCTGGTCGCCGAACCCTCCGGCGCCACCACCCTCGCCGCCTACCTGCACCACGCCGACGAACTACCGGCCGGCCGCACCGTCGCCGTCGTCTCCGGCGGCAACCTCGACCCCACCCAACTGGCCACCCTCGTCACCCCCTGACCAGCCCGACGGGCCGCCGAACCCGCCAGGCGGCACCCGTCACGCCCGGCCCCGAAGCGAGTCAGGCGGCGTCAGGCGAGCAGCACCGGACCCCGCTGTTCCGATGCGGGCCAGGCGGCGTCCGGACCTCGTCTCCGCTCCCCCGGCGGGGGATGGTCAAGGGGGCGAAGGCCCCCTTGACGGGGAAGGAGCGCGAGGAGGGGGCGAAGCCCTCTCCTCGCATCCCCCCACGCGGGCTCAGACCGCGAACAGAGGTGGCCTTCACCCGCCAGCCCCACGCACATCAGACGCCCCCGCGGGCCCACCCGCACGAGGCGAACTGAGGGCTCTACGCCGGCGGCACCCCGGCACTCACCGCGCCACGGTGGAGATGATCCAGGCGTAGCACCGGGCCCGGTCGTGCCAGGCCTGGTACCGGCCGGACCGGCCACCGTGCCCCGCTTCCATCTCCGTCCACAGCAACACGTCCGGCGCCCCGTTCGCGCGCAGCCTGGACACCCACTTGGCCGGCTCGTGGTAGAGCACCCGGGTGTCGTTGAGGCTGGTCTCGACGTAGATCGGTGGGTAGTTCGACGCGTCCGCGGCGACGTTCTCGTACGGCGAGTACGACTTCATGTAGCGGTAGACGTCGGCGTCGTGCAGCGGGTCGCCCCACTCGTCCCACTCGATGACCGTCAAGGGCAGCGACGGGTCGAGGATCGAGTTGAGCGCGTCGACGAACGGCACCGCCGCGTAGATCGCGCCGAACGCGTCGGGCGCCTCGTTGACCACCGCGCCCATCAGCAGCCCGCCGGCCGAACCGCCGAGCGCGGCGAGCCGCGGCGTCGAGGTCCAGCCGGCCTCGACCATCCGGCGGGCGCACGCGACGAAGTCGGTGAACGTGTTCTTCTTGTGCAGCATCTTGCCGTCTTCGTACCACCGGCGGCCCAGCTCACCGCCGCCGCGGATGTGCGCGATGGCGTACACGAAGCCTCTGTCCAGAAGGGACAGTCGGTCGATCTGGAAGCCGGGGTCGATGGAGATCTCGTACGAGCCGTAGCCGTACAGCAGGCACGGCGCGCTGCCGTCGCGCACCAGGTCCGTGCGCGCCACCACCGAGATCGGCACCTTCGT
Source organism: Actinocatenispora comari (assembly GCF_017312725.1). GTDB lineage: Bacteria > Actinomycetota > Actinomycetes > Mycobacteriales > Micromonosporaceae > Actinocatenispora > Actinocatenispora comari. Next base: position 33,338 of record NZ_BOPO01000090.1, read on the forward strand.
GCCGTCCGGCGCGGTCGCCCACTCGCGGAACTGCTCGTACTGGTCCGGGTCGTAGCCGCCGAGCACCGGCTGGCGCTTGCGCAGCACCAGGTGCCGCTGCGCCAGCTCGTAGTCGTACACCGAGCGCGGCGTCACCAGCGAGGCGTAGGTGAGCCGGAACGTACCGGTGTCGTACTCCAGGTTGGCGTCCGGTTCGACCGTGTAGATCGGCTCGGTGAAGGCGATGTCGTGCGGCGTGCCGAGCGAGCCGTCGGCGCCCAGCGGGTACACCCGCAGGCCGGTGAGCACGTCGTGCCGGCGGTGCACGACGAGGTGGTCGGCGAACACGTCGAAGTCCAGCAGCCGGGTGTCGGCCGCGTGCTCGATCAGCGGGGTCCAGTCGGCGGGCGCGTCCACCGGCGCCGCGGCGAGCGCGAAGTTCTCCCCGCCGCCCACCTCGGAGTCGTTGTGCAGCACCAGGAACCGGTCTTGTCCATTGTGGACGATCTGGTGGTCGACCTCGTACTCGACGTCCTGCTTGCGGGCCCGCACCAGTGTCGGCGTACCGGTCGGATCGTCCGCGGCGAGGTAGCGGACCTCGCTGGTGACCTTGCTGTGCGACTCGATCAGCAGGTACCGCTCGGAGCGGGTCAGCCCGACGCCGACCCAGAACCGCTCGTCCGGCTCCTGGTAGACCACCACGTCCTCGGCTGCCTTGGTACCGATCCGGTGCCGCCACACGGTGTCCGGCCGCCACGCGTCGTCGACGGTCAGGTAGAACAGGTGCGTCGAGTCGGCCGACCAGGCCGCGCCGTACGACGTGTTCGGCACCTCGTCGTCCAGCAGCTCGCCGCTGGGCAGGTCCTTGACCCGCAGGGTGAAGCGCTCGTCACCGGCGTAGTCGTCCGCGTAGGCCAGGTAGCGGCCGTCGGCGGTGACGGTGAAGGTACCGAGCGCGAAGAAGTCGTGACCGTCCGCGAGCTCGTTCTCGTCCAGCAGCACCTGCTCGCCGGGCACCGGGACGCCCGGCACGATCACCGGCGGCGCCGGGTCGTCGCCGGCCGCCACCCGGCACCGGATCGGGTACTGCTGACCCTCCACCGTGCGGGTGTAGTACCACCAGCCGTGCCGCCGGGCCGGCACCGACAGGTCGGTCTCCTGCACCCGGCTCTTGATCTCGGTGAAGATCTCGTCCCGCAGGCTCGCCTCGTCGGCGGTGGCCTGCTCGGTCCAGGCGTTCTCCGCGGTCAGGTACGCGATCGTGTCTGGATTGTCCTTCTCGGCCAACCAGGCGTACTCGTCCACCACCGTGTCGCCGTGCTGCGTCCGCTCGCTCGCCACCCGCTTCGCCGCCGGCGGCTTGCCCATCGCACCCTCGCTCATCTGCGCCACGCTACCGCCGGCACCGCCGATTCGCGGGCGTGGACGCGGCCCCGGCGTACCGGTCTCGGCCGGGCACCGCGCCGAGGTCGCCGGGATGCGCTCGTCTGGCACGATATCCGCATGCCCGAGCAGCTCTCGGATCACTTCTGCGGACCACCGGATGCCCCGGATCGCTACCTGCTGCGCGAACGGCGCTCCAGCGGCGGCGAGGGCGAGATCTGGAGCGCCGTCGAGCAGCACGCCAACTTCTCCTTCCGGTACGCCGTGAAGATCATTCACGCCGACCACCAGGACGACTCCGGCCGCTGGCTGGAGAACCTGCGGTTGCAGTCCGCGCTGCTCACCCAGCTGGAGCACCCGTCCCTGGTGAAGGTGCGCGAGGTCTTCGTCGGCGCGCCGCCGCACCCGCACGGTGGGTCCGACGCCGCCGCGGAGTCCCGGCTGTACCTGGTGATGAAGTGGATCGAGGGGCGCAGCCTGCAGGAGCTGCTGGAGGCGGGCGAGCTACCCGGCCCGGCCGCGCTCGATCCGCTGGCGCCGGTCGCCGAGGCCATCGACTACCTGCACAGCGGCCGGGACACCGAGGGCCAGCCGGTGCTGCACCGCGACATCAAACCGGCGAACATCCTGCGCGCCGACGACGGCCGGGTCTACCTCGTCGACTTCGGGCTGGTCCGGTTCGCCGGCGCGGCCACCATGTCGAAGGTGTCCGGCACCGTCCCGTTCATGGCGCCGGAGTCGCTGCACCGCGGCGAGTACGGCCCGGCCAGCGACCGGTACTCGCTCGGCGCCAGCCTCTACTACATGCTCACCCGGGAGTTGCCGGTTCCCGGCGACACCGACGCGATGCAGCAGCGACTCGCCGCCGCCCTCGGCCCCGGCCAGGACCGGATGGTGCAGGGCATCCTGTCCATGATGGCGGTCAGCCCGACGCACCGGCCGGCGTCGGCGCAGCAGTGGCTGCACGCGCTGCGTACCCCGGTCGCGGAGACCACCCTCGGTGCGCCACCCGCTCCGCCGACGCCGGCCCCGCCGCGCATCACCGCCGAGACGGTCTTCGGCTCGCCGGGGCCGGGCGGCTCGATCGCCGGCGCGCCCGTACCGCGGCCCGGTTCGGTGCCGCCGGCGCCACCGTCGGTGCCGGCCGGCCCGGTACCGCCGTCGGTGGTCGGCCAGCCGCCGATGGGCGGCCAACCTCCGCTCGGTGGTCGGGCCCCGCTCGGTGCGCCGGCCGCGGCCCGGATGCCAGGTGCCGGGGGAGCGCCGCCCGGCTACCGGCCGGCCGCACCGCGCAGCGCGCCCCCGCCACCGTTCCCGGGCACGCCGAAGCCGTGGCAGCCGCCGAAGAAGCGCAAGCTGTCCGGCGGCAAGATCGCCGCGATCGTGGCCGGCTCGGTCGGCCTGGTGGTCGTCGCCAGCTGCGTCGGGCTGGGCATCCTCGGCTACAAGGAGGACCAGCGCAAGTCCGGCCACAGCCCCGATGCCAGCGCCTCGGTCGACCACAAGCATCCGCCGCCGACCGCCGCCCGGCTCAAACAGATCCAGGTGTCGGTCGGGCAGATCGAGAAGGCGACCGGCGCGTCGTCCGACGACATCCAGGCCAGCGAGGACAAGGACCGGCTGCTCGGCGGGCTCGACCAGTTCGAACCGTGCGCGGAGGGCACCGTCGACGGTGCCGCGATCGGCTCGCAGACCAGCAACGGCTTCTCGTACTACGACGGCCACGAGACCGGGTACGCGTCGTCCTCGGTGGTCGGCTTCTACGGCACCGCGTCGAAGAAGTTCTACACCGCCGCGAAGCAGTCGCTGCAGCGCTGCGGCTGGAGCACCTTCGCGATCGGCAAGATCGGCCAGCAGTCGGTCGGCTACACCCGCCACCTCGGCGAGTACGAGGACGGCCCGACGACGCTGGTGCTCGTCCGGTCCGGCCAGGTCGTGTACGAGCTGACGCTCACCGCCGAGTCCGGCGGCGCCCAGGTCCAGGCGGAGCAGCTGGCCACCGCCATGGCGAAGTACCTGCCGGAGGAGAAGTGACCGAGCTGCTCGTCGGCGTCGGCGGGGCGGAACGCCGGTTCGACGCCGGTGGCCCGGCCGCGATCGTGGGCCGGGATCCGCTCTGCCAGGTGGTCGTCGACGACCCGCTGGTGTCGCGGCAACACGTGGCGCTGGAGTGGGCCGACGGCCGCTGGTGGGTCCGCGACCTCGGCAGCAGCAACGGTACGTTCCTGGACGGTCGCCGCGTGCAACGCATCGCGGTGGAACAGCCGGTGGCGCTGCTGCTCGGCGACGCCGCCACCGGTGTCCCGGTGCAGGTACGGCCCGCGTCGGTGGTCCCGCCGACCGTGATACCGGGCCAGCCGGCCGCCGCCCCGGCCACCGTGCCGCGCCCCGTCCTCGGCATGCCACCGCCGGCCGCCCGTACCCCGAACGCCGTCACCCCGCTCCCGGGCCCGCCCGCCGCGCCGCCGGCCGGTGTACCGCAGAACGTCGTGCCCATGCCGGTTGCAGGGTCGGCGCTGCCGGTGGCGGCGGTGCCGGCATCGGTGGTCGGCCGCACCCCGTCCGGGTCGTACCGGGCGGGCGAGGTGGTGCGGATCGGCCGCGACGCGGCCAGCGACATCGTGCTCACCGACCTGCTGGTGTCCCGCCGGCACGCCGAGCTGCGCCGGCTCGGCCACGGGTACGAGGTGGTCGACCTCGGCACCCGCAACGGCACGTTCGTCAACGGCCAGCGAATCAGCCGGGCGGTGCTGCAGCCGGGCGACGTGGTCGGCGCCGGGCACCACCAGCTGGTGTTCGACGGCGCCATGCTGCACGAGTACGTGGACACCGGCCGGGTGTCGCTGCGGGCCGAGTCGCTGACCGTCACCGCCGGGCCGCACACGCTGCTGGCCGAGGTCGGGTTCGAGCTGCCCGAGTCGAGCCTGCTCGCGGTGGTCGGGCCGAGCGGCGCCGGCAAGTCCACCCTGCTCGGCGCGCTCACCGGCATCCGGCCGGCCACCCGCGGCACCGTCCGCTACCAGGAACGCGACCTGTACGCGGAGTACGACGACCTGCGGCACCGGATCGGCCTGGTCCCGCAGGACGACATCCTGCACCGGCAGCTGACCGTGCGCCGCGCCCTGCGGTACGCGGCGGCGTTGCGGTTCGGCGCCGACGTCTCGGCCCGCGAACGCGACCAGCGCATCGACGAGGTGCTCGCCAAGCTCGGCCTGACCGAACGCGCCGACCAGCGGATCAGCACCCTGTCCGGCGGCCAGCGCAAGCGCACCTCGGTGGCGCTGGAACTGCTCACCGAGCCGTCCCTGCTGTTCCTGGACGAGCCGACCTCCGGCCTCGACCCGGCGCTGGACCGGGACGTGATGCTGGCACTGCGCGACCTCGCCGACGGCGGCCGCACGGTCTGCGTGGTCACCCACAGCGTGCTGCACCTCAACCTGTGCGACCGGATCCTGGTGCTCGGCCGCGGCGGCCGGGTCTGCTACTTCGGCCCGCCGGACCGGCTGCTCGCCTTCTTCGGCGCCCAGGAGTACGCGGAGGTGTTCGAGCGGGTCGCCACCGAGCCGGAGGCGTGGGCCGACCGGTTCCGGCAGCACGCCACGCCCCGGCCGCAGGTCGAACCGACCGTCCGGATCGCGCCGCCGCCGCGGGTCGACGACCCGGACGGGCCGGGCGCCGCGACTTCCCGGCAGGGGTTCTGGCGGCAGCTGGCGATCGTCGCCCGCCGCACCATCGCGGTCACCCTCGCCGACCGGCTGTACGCGTCGCTGCTGGTCGGCCTGCCGCTCGGGCTGGCGCTGCTGGCCCACCTGGTACCGGGCGACGACGGGCTGGCGAAGCCGGCCAACGCGCTGCACCGCTCCGCCGAGGCCGGCCAGCTGCTGACCATCCTGGTGATCGGCGGCGTGTTCATGGGTCTCGCCGGCGGCATCCGCGAACTGGTCGCCGAGCGCGCCATCTACCGGCGAGAACGCGCGGTCGGCCTGTCCCCCGGGGCGTACCTGGGCGCCAAGCTGGTGGTCTTCGCGGTGCTGAACGCGGCGCAGGCGACGGTGTTCGTGCTGGTCGCGCTGTGGGGCGCGAAGCGGCCGGCCGCGGCGCTGGTGCTCGGCTCACCGACCGTCGAGCTGATCGCCGCGGTCGCGCTGGTCACCCTCGCCTCGACCGTGCTCGGCCTGCTGATCAGCGCGTACGTGTCGACCTCGGAGCAGACCATGCCGGTCCTGGTCGGCCTGGTGATGGCGCAGCTGGTGCTCAGTGGCGGGCTGTTCGCGGTGGCCGGCCGGGCGGTGGTCAGCCAGCTCTCCTGGCTCGCCCCGGCCCGCTGGGCGTACGCGGCGGCCGCGGCCACCGTCGACCTCAAGAACGTGATGCCCGGCCCGCCGGACGACCCGCTCTGGGACCACACCTCCGGCCGGTGGCTCGTCGCGGCCGGTGTCCTGGTCGGCCAGACCGTCCTGCTGCTGATCGCCACCCGCCTGGCCCTCCGCCGCCACGAACCCGGCCGCTGACCCGCCCGCGGACGGGCCGGCGGTCACGTCACGGCCGTACCGCCGGTCAGCCGCCGTGGCGGACGGCGGCGAGGAACGCGTACCACTGCGCCGCGTCCACCCGCAGCACGCCGCCGTCGGGGTCGGGAAGCCGTACCCAACACCCTGGCGGTCATCGGGTCAGAGCCAGCCGTTGGTGCGGGCGGCGTTGAGGGCCTCGATGCGGTTGCGGGTGTTGGTCTTGCCGATGGCGGCGGACAGGTAGTTGCGCACGGTGCTCTCGGACAGGTGCAGCGAGCCGGCGATGTCGGCGATGGTGGCGCCGTCCGCGGAGGCGGCGAGCACGTCGCATTCCCGGGCCGACAGCGGGTTCGGGCCGGCGCGCAGTGCCGCCGCGGCGAGCGTCGGGTCGACCACCGTCTCGCCGGCGACGACCCGGCGGATCGCGTCGGCGAGCTGCTCGACCGGGCTGTCCTTGATCAGGAAGCCACGCGCGCCGGCGTCCATCGCCCGGCGCAGGTAGCCGGGGCGGCCGAAGGTGGTGACGATCAGCACCCGGCAGGACGGTACCGCGGTGGCCAGTTCGGCGGCCGCGTCCAGGCCGCTGCGGCCGGGCATCTCGATGTCGAGCACGGCGACGTCGGGCGTCAGCCGTACGCACGCGTCCACGACCTCGTCGCCGCGGGCGAGCAGCCCGACCACGTCGATGTCGTCCTCCAGCTCCAGCAGGGTGGCCAGCGCGCCGCGCATCATGCCCTGGTCTTCGGCCAGCAGTACCCGGATCACGCGTCCATCCTGCCAACCGCGGCCGGGACGGTCGCGGTCAGCGTGAACCCGTGCCGCCCGCCAGCGGTGCGTACCGTGCCGCCGGCGACCTCGAACCGTTCGGCCAGCCCGCGCAGCCCGTTCCCCCCGCCGAGCCCGGCGAGCCCGGCCGGGTCCGCGCCGGTGCCGTCGTCGGCGACCTGCAGGATCGCCTGGTCGTCGGCGTAGCGCAGGCTGATCGTGCAGTGCGTCGCGGCCGAGTGCCGGATCACGTTGGTGGTGGCCTCCCGTACCGCCCAGCCGAGCAGGGCGTCCGCCGCCTCGTCCAGGTTGCCGGCAGCGCGCCGGACGGTGGCGGTGATGCCGGCGTCGGCGAGGGCCGCCCGGGCGCCGTCGAGCTCGGCGGCGAGACCGCGCTGCCGGTACCCGGTGACCGCCTCCCGCACCTCCACCAGTGCCTGCCGGCCGATCGTCTCGATGTCGGCGGCCGCCTCGGCGGCCTTCGCGGCGTCCCGGTCGACCAACCGCCGCACCACCTGCGCCTTGACCACGATCACCGACAGGGTGTGGCCGAGCAGGTCGTGCAGGTCCCGGGCGAACCGGGTCCGCTCGTCCGCCACGGCGGCGCGGGCCAGCTCCTCGCGGGCCTCGCGCAGCAGCCCGATCGTGGTGAAGAACCGCCGCATCATGAACATCACCAGGCCGGACATCCAGGCGGCCAGCGCGATGCTGGCGTAGTCCATCCCGCCGTGCCCGCCGAGGATCACGATGCTCAGCACCGAGACCACCAGCACCCCGAGGAACGACGGGAACACCATCGGCAGGACCATCGCCGTGGCCTGCGCCGGCAGTACCACCAGCAGGCCGCTGGAGCTGGGCACCACCAGCCCGATCGCCAGCGCCAGCCCCAGCAGCGGGAGCAGCAGCAGGTACCGGGCGAGCTGGCGCAGGCCGACCGGGGCCAGCCGCATCGTGACGGTCATCGTCCCGCCGAGCACGACGATCCCGACCGCGCCGAGCCACTTGCCGTTGGTCACCGCCGAGATCAGCGGGAAGACCAGCAGCGCGAGCCAGACGGCGATACCGCCGCGGCCGATCTTGCCGTCCGGGGTGTGCTCGGTGCCGTTGCGGATCCGCTCCCGGGACCGTTCGACGGACCGCGACTCGATCGCGTCGACCCGCCGCGACAGCCTTGCCAGCCAGTGCATGGCTACCATCCTCGCTGGTCAGGCGATCCGGCGGCCGGCCCGGCGGTACGCGACGATGGCGAGGCCGGCGAATCCCACCATCCAGGCCAGCAGGACCGCGATGTCGGTCAGGTGCGGTGTCGCGTTCAGCGCGATCTGGCGGGAGATGTTCGCATACCCGGAGGTCGGGACGAGCTGGCTGATCCGGCGCAGGGTGTGCGGGAACAGGCTCGCCGGCACCCAGAGCCCGCCGAGGATCGACATCGAGATGTTCAGCAGCATCGTGACCGGCTGCGCCGCCGGGACCGACACCAGGTAGCCGACCGCCAACCCCAGCAGCGCGAACGGCGCGAGCCCGACCCACAGCAGCCCGACCACCGCGACCCAGCGGCCGACCGGCAGGTGGATGCCGTTCAGCAGCCCGCCGAGTACGCAGACGGCGAGGATGCCGGGCAACCCGGCGAGCATGCCGGTCAGGCCGCGCGCCACCACGACCCGGCGCGCGTCCAACGGGGTGATCCGCAGCTGCCGCAGCCAGCCGTTGGACCGGTCGGCGACCACCGACATGCCGTTCGTCAACGCCGCGCCGACGGCGCCGAAGCCGGCCATGCTGACCATCAGGTACAGCGCGGTCTGCTCGCGTTCCGCGCCGGACCCGCTGTACAGGTTGCTGATCACCAGGTACATCACCAGCGGCATCGCCAGGCTGCCGACCAGGTAGCCGGGGCTGCGCAGCAGCCGGCGGATCTCCAGCTTCAGGTACCCGATCATCGGGCTGCTCCTTCGAGAATCGGTTCGGTGTCGGACGCGGCGGTGAGCGCCAGGTACGCGTCCTCCAGCCGGGCGCCGTGGACCTCCAGGTCGTGCAGCAGCCCGGACCCGGCGAGCGCCAGCACGGTGGCGTCCGGGTCGTCGGTGGTGAGGTACGCCCGGTCGCCGCGGATCTCCACCGCGGTGACGGCCGGCAGCCGGTCCAGCCCGCCGGTGCCGTCCACCGGTACGGCGATGCCGACGGTGTGGGTACCGACCGAGCGGCGGATCGCGGCCGGGGTGCCGTCGGCGATCAGCCGCCCGCCGGCGATCACCACCACCCGGTCGGCGCTCTCGTCCGCCTCCTCCACGTAGTGGGTGGAGAACAGCACGGTGTGGCCGTCGCGCGCGTAGCGCCGCATGGCCCGCCAGAAGTCGTGCCGGGACTCGACGTCCATCGCCGCGGTCGGCTCGTCCAGCACCAGCAGGTCGGGGCGGCCGGCGATCGCGGCGGCGAACTTGACCCGCTGCGACTGACCACCGGACAGCCTCTCCAGCCGCCGGCCGGTCAGCTCGTCCAGGTCGGCCAGCCGGACCAGCTCGTCGGTCGGCAGCGGATCCGGGTAGAGCCCGCGGATGAACGCGAGCAGCTCCGCCACCGTGATCCGGGGCAGCAGCTGCGTCTCCTGCAGCATCGCGCCCACCTTCCCGGCCGTACTGGCGGCGGCCGGTGCGGCGCCGAACAGCTCGACCGTGCCGGCGGCCGGCGCGAGCAGGCCGAGCAGCATCGCGATCGTGGTGGACTTGCCGGCGCCGTTCGGGCCGAGCAGCGCCACCGTCTGTCCACAGGGGATGGTCAGGTCCAGGCCGGACACCGCCCGTACCTGGCCGTAGCGGAAGGACACTCCGCGAAACCGCACCGCATCCGTGTTCTGCATGGCTACGACGCTACGAATCCGCCGACCCCACCGGCAGGCGTACCTGTCCCCACTCCGCCAGGACAAATGTCCTACCGCCGCCGACCGCCTCAGTACCCGCCGGGGCGGATGGCGACCTGGGCGTCGCCGGTCAGGCGGGCCACGGCGGACACCTTCTCGGTACGCAGGTCCACCGACAGGAGCTGATGCTGGCTGTGCGCGTGGTCGACCACCAGCAGCCGGTCGGGCCCGGCCCAGCCGAGCGGCCGGCAGGACGCCTTCTGGTGCGGCCCGTTCCCGCCCGGGCAGGTGACCACCACCGCGTCCGGGCTCGCGTTCCCGTTCACCGGCACCGCGACCACGGAGTCGTTCTGCGCGTCCGGATCGACCCGGGTACCGCTGGATGCCCGGACCGCCCACGAGCCGTTCGTGACGCCCGGCCCGTACCAGCCGTGCAGCCCGTTCCAGGAGCCGGCGTACCCCTTTCGGTGGCCGCGCTCGTCGTAGCTGCGCACCTCGACCGCGACGTTGTACGGCCCGAGGGCACCGGCCGGGCGGTCCACCGGCATGGCGAGGAAACCGGTACCGGGGTTCGGGTACCGGGGCATCAGGGCGTCCCCGAACGGCAGCAGCCGGCTGCGCCCGGTGGCCAGATCGAGTACCCGGGTCAGCTCGCTGGTGCTCACCACGATCTCGGCATCGCCGTTCCACCACAGTGACTCCACCGTGCCGGTCGCCATCCGGTACGAGCGGTGTCCGGTGCCGGTCAGGTCGACGGTCAGCAGGGTGCCGTCCGGCTGCGGGAACGCCGCCCGGGTGCCGGCCGCGTTCAGCGCGCCGGGGGCGATCGGCGCCGGCTCGTACCCGTCCCGGCTGCCGAGCACCCGCACCGTGTCGATCCGGCGCATCCGGCCGTCGTCCCCCAGTACCAGCACGACCGAGGTCCGGGGCAGCACCTGCGGCCAGCCGGCCGGGTACGCCGCGAACAGGCCGAGCGCGTGCTCGACCGGATGGGTGGACAGCGGTTCGGCGTGCGCCGGGTCGGTGTCGATGGTGCGCGGCAGCCGGGTCGCGGCGAGTGGCAGCGCGTCCGCCGCGCTGTCGCCGGTGGACCGGTGCGCCGGCGGGGACGGGTGCCGCGTCGTGCCGGGCAGGCCGCCGCCGAGCGCGCCGGCGCCGAGGAGGGCGACGGCGACGACCGCGGCGGCGGTGCCGGCGGTGGCGCGGCGGCGGCGTCGGCGTACCGCGGCGAGCCGCCAGGACGACTCGGCCAGCGCCGGCGGCTGCACCGGCTCCGCCTTGTCCCGCAACAGATCCCGCAACTGCTGTTCACTCATCGGCCGTCCTCCTTCGGCGCCAGCCCGCCGGGGTTCGTGCGGTCATGCGTGACCCACCGCCTCGGCCAGGTCGGGGGAGAGCTCGACGATCCGCCGCAGCGCCGCGTTGGTCTGGCTCTTCACGGTGCCGACCGACACGCCGAGGATCTCGGCCGCCTCCCGTTCGGAACGGTCCTCGAAGTACCGCAACGCGAGCACCGCGCGTTGCTTGGGGGTGAGCGCCGCGAGCGCCCGCGCGAACAGCAGTTGCAGCGTGACCCGGTCCGCCGGGTCGGCGTCTGCCGGCGGCTCCGGCGGCGCGGCGACCAGCCGTTCCCGCCGGTGCCGGCGCCACCAGGACACCGCGTCGCGGTACAGGATCGTCCGCAGGTACGCCTCGGGGTTGCCGTCCCGCACCCGCGACCAGCGGTCGGCGAGCTTGATCAGCGCGTTCTGCAGCAGATCCTCGGCCAACCGCTCGTCGCCGACGATCAGGTACGCGGCGCGCAGCAGCCGGTGCTGCCGGCGCTGCACGAACGCACTGAACTCGGCGCGGTCCCGCTCCCGGTCGCCCACGTCCACCTCCACCACCAGAACGCGCTCCGCGCCCCGAAAGGTTGGGAGTCGGTGGCGTCGCGGTCAGTCGCCGGCGTTGCGGTGGAGGGCGACGTCGGTGACCCACTGGGTGAAGCCGGCCTTGCGGTAGAGCGCGACCGCGCGCGGGTTGTCCTCGTCGACGTAGAGCAGCACGGTGGCCAGGCCGCGGGCGTCCCGCAGGTAGCGCAGCCCGGCCGCGGTCAGTGCCGCGCCGAGCCCGCCGCCCTGCGCGTCCGGGTCGATGCCCAGCACGTACACCTCGCCGACCTGGTGATCGCCCTCGTCGTGCACCTTCGTCCAGTGGAACCCGACGAGCCGGCCGGTCGCGTCCTCGGCGAGCAGGAAGCCGGCCGGGTCGAACCACGGCTCCGCCTCCCGCAGCAGCAGGTCCTCCCGGGTCCAGCGGCCCTGGTCCGGGTGGTCCGCGAAGGCCCGCCCGTTGACGTGCAGCCAGGCGTCCTCGTCCACGCCGGGCTCGAACGCGCGGATCCGGATCCCCTCCGGTACCGCCACCTCCGGCAGCGGCCCGGTCAGGTCGCGGCGCAGCTGCCAGAGCACCCGGTACCGCCGGAAGCCGGCCGGCCAGCCCAGCGCGGTGGCCGACGGGTGGTCGCCGTGCGCCCACATGGACAGCGGCGCGTCGGCGCCGGCCGCCTCGACCAGCGCCCGCAGCAGCTCCCGGCCGACCCCGCGCCGCCGGTACGCCGGGTGCACCACCAGCTCCGCCTCGCCGCCGGCGACGTCGAGCTGCGCGTACCCGACGAGCACCGTGCCGGCGCGCGCCAGCAGGTGCAGCACGCCGGTACCGCCGTGCGCCAGGCGCAGCCGGACCGACTCACCCAGCGGCGCGACACCGTCGGCGACCCCGGCGACGTCGGCGAGCTCCGCCACCTCGTCCCGCGCGTCGACGGACACCTGACCGACCGTGGTCACCGCGATGTCAGCGGCCCCGATACTCATGGCCCTACGGTAGGGCGCGCTCGCCGGCCGTACCTGCCGGACCGCCGGTGCCGGGAGTGCCGCCCGGTCGTTCCGGCGCGGTGTCGCCGGTCGGCCGGGTCAGCGGACCGGGGCGGGCGCCGGGTCGGTGTCGGGCAGCTGCCGTGGTGGCGGTGCCGCGATGAACTTGTAGCCCACCTGCCGCACCGTGCCGATCATCGACTCGTACTCGCTGCCAAGCTTCGCCCGCAGCCGCCGGACGTGCACGTCGACCGTCCGGGTGCCGCCGAAGTAGTCGTACCCCCACACCTCGCGCAGCAGCTGGTCGCGGGTGAACACCCGGCCGGGATGCTGGGCGAGGAACTTCAGCAGCTCGAACTCCTTGTACGTCAGGTCCAGCGGCGCGCCGCGCAGCCGCACCGAGTACGTCGCCGGGTCGATCACCAGGTCGCCGGAGCGCACCAGCTCGGCGTCGCCGTCCGCGGCGAGCGCGGCCCGGCCGGCGGCGAGCCGCAGCCGCGCCTCCACCTCGGCCGGCTCGGCGCCGGCCAGCACCACGTCGTCGATGCCCCAGTCGGCGGCCACCGCGATCAGCCCGGCGCCGGTGACGACGGCGATCAGCGGCACGCCCTGGCCGGCGGCGGCGAGCAGCCGGCAGGTGGCGCGGGCGCCGGCCAGGTCGGACCGGGCGTCGACCAGCACCGCGTCCGGCGTCGGGCCGGACAGCAGCGCGGACACCCCGAGCTCGGCGGCGCGCACCTGGTGCGGCAGCAGGTCGAGGGCGGGAAGCACCGGGTTGCCGTCGGCGCGGTCGCGCATCGCGCCGGCCGGATCGGCGGGGTCGGTCAGGACGAGGATCTCCACGGGATGGACACCTCCCGCTCGTCCGCCCCGGCGCGCTGGCCGGGACGGCGGCCCGTGGGCCGAGCTGCTCGGGTCTCCCGACGGCGCTGACGGGCTGCTCTGCCGACAAAGGTTACCGGAGGCCGGGGTCGGCGCAGGTTGTGATCGGTCACAGGTTCGCCTCCGGCTGCGGTGCTCTGGCACCATCGCTGCGTGTCCGCGAACCCGCCACCCCGCCCACCCGGCGACGGAACCGGCCGATACCAGTACGATCCGGACTGGTTCGGCTCGCCCGCCGGCCCCCCTCGCGACGGGGATGCCGAGGACGATCCGCGGTACCGGCCGGCGGATCCATCGCCGTCGATGGCCGACGGGACGTCGACCGTCGACTGGTTCGGCGCCGCGCCCGGTGCGGCCGACCCCGGCGCCGGCCGGTTCGCCGGCGGCCAGCCCGGCCCGGATGTGCCGTACTTCGGTGCCACCCCGCCGGACCTGCCGGCCTCGCCGCGCGGTGCGGAGCCGGACCCGTTCGCCGACCTGCGGGCGCCCGGCCGGTACGCTCCCGAACCGCCCGGCCCCCGCCAGCCTGGCCATTACGCTGACCCTGTGGGTCGCGACGGTAACCCTGAGTCGCCGGCGTCCGGTCGGGACGGCTGGCCGACGGCCGGCGGAGACCGGTTCGCCCCACCCGCCGACGATGCCGGGCCGGCCACCGCCGCCCAGCCCCGGTACCGCGACGAGCCGGACCCGGCCGGCGCCGCGCCACCCCGCTACACCAACGAGCCCGACCGCTACCCCGCCGGACCGGACCGCTACGCCGGCGGATCCGACCACCCCGCCGGCGGATCCGACCGCTACGCCGGCGGTGTGGACCGTGCTGCCGGCGGGCCCGGGCACTACGCCGGCGAGCCGGACGCGGACCGGTACGACGACCGGTGGTCCGGCGAACCGGACCGGTACCAGGCGCCGGCCGACCGGTACGACGCGGCGCCCTCCGGGCCCGGCTCGGGCGAGCCGTACGGCGCCGGGTCGCATCCGGCCGACCGCTCTGCCGCGCCCGCTGACGACGCCGACCGGTACGCCGTGCCGGCCGACCGCGCCGGTGCGCAGCCGGACCGGTACGACCCGCGTCCCGGCCCGGATCCGTACCAGCCGACCGACCCGTACCGAGCCGACCCGTACGACGCCGACCGGTACGACGCCGACCGGTACGGAGCCGACCGGTACGGAGCCGACCAGGACCAAGCCGGCCCACATCAAGCGGCCGATCCGTACGGCCCGCCGCCGGCAGCGGAACCGGCCGACGACCCGTACGGCGCCCGGACCCCGGCGGGCGCCGCCGCCGCGCCGGGGTCGCCGGAGCCGGTACCGCCGGACCGGGCCGCCGCGGCGGTCAACGCGGTGCTGGCGGTGGTGGTGTTCGGGGCATTGATCGCGGCCGGCCGGCTCGGCCCGCCGGTGGATCTCGCCGCGTGCGCGCTGGTGCAGGTCGCGCTGGTGCTGAGCTGGGTGTTCGGCACCCGCCGGCCGGGACCGGTGGTGGTTGCGGTGGTCGCGCTCGGCGCCGGCTTCGTCGCCGACTGGTTCGCGCAGTACGGCGCGGCCGTCTCGCTCGCGCCGTTCGGGTACGTGCTGGCCGGTGGGCTGCTCGCCGCGGCCGCCGGGCAGCTGGCCCGGGGCAGCGGGCGGACCCGGATCACCGACTCGCTGGCGTCCACCATGTTCGCGGTCACCTGCACGGTCGCGGTGCCGGCGGTGGTGATGCTGGCGCGGCTCGACCAGGGGCCGTCCGCGGTGGTACCGCTGCTGGGCGCCGCCGGTGCCGCGGTGGTCCTGGCCCGGCTGGTCGACCTGGCCTGGCACGCGCCGCGGGCCAGCGCGCCGGTGGCCCGCGGGGTGATCGGGGTGGTCGCCGGCGGGGTGGTCGCCGGTACCGTCGTCGGTTTCGTCGCCGGCCAGCTGGCCGACCTGCCCGGGCTGCACGCCGCGGTGGCCGGGCTGCTGATGGGGCTGGCCGCGGTGCTGGCCGACGTCGGCGTCAGCTTCGGCAGCTCCGGCCGGGAGCTGTCCGGTGAGCCGGCACACCGGTGGCCGGCCCGGTTCGTCCTGGGCCCGGCGGTGGCCGCGGCGCTCGTCGCTCCGGTCGCGTTCGTCCTCGGCTGGTTGGTGCTGCTGCCACCGCAGTGAAGAGCCGGCGGATGAGCCGCCGGCCGTCGAGCGCCGGCGAGTGAACCGCCGGCCAGAGCAAAATCTGACGAGATTATCGGCACTTCGTAGGCGATCTGCGCGGTTTGTCGGATGCCGCGCGTTGCGGTGGTGCGGTCATCTGGCAACCTGGGCCCGTGGTTGTGTACGCGAAGCCCAAGCGCACCCGGCGCAAGGCGCCGATCGTCCTGCTCGTGCTGCTGATCGTGATCGTGCTGCTGCTGGTCGCCGCCGACCGCGTCGGCCACTCCGTCGCGGACGACAAGCTGGCCGACCAGGTCGCCGCCCAGGCGCAGAGCAAGGACGTCAAGCTCGGCGTGCCGCCGACTGCCGACATCACCGGTTTCCCGTTCCTCACCCAGGTCGCGGCGGGTAAGTACGACAAGATCCTGGTGCACATGCGGGACGTGACGGTGCAGAGCTACGCGATCCCGAAGCTGGACATCACCGCCACCGGCGTGCACGCGAAGACCAGCGACGTGCTCAACGGCAACGGCCCGATCACCGCCGACGCCGTCTCCGGCACCGCGACCGTCGGCTGGGGGTACGTCAACCAGGCGGCCAAGGAGCAGCTCGACCAGGACCAGGTCAAGGACGTGCAGCTGTCCGGCGACAACGGCACGCTCGACGTACGGATGACCGTCAACGTGCTCGGCCAGGACCTCAAGCTCGCCGGTACCGCCAAGCCGACGCTCAGCGACGACGGCAAGAGCCTGCGGGTCAGCTTCGCCGACCTGCACACCACCGGCAGCAAGCTGCCGGACGCGGCGAAGAACGTCCTGGACGGGGTGCTCCAGCAGCTCGGCCTGCAGATCAAGCTGCCGACCCTGCCGTACGGGCTGAAGCTGACCCACGTCGACCCGCAGTCCGACGGCCTGCGGGTCACCGCCGCGGCCAACGACGTCACGCTCGCGGAGTGACCGGGTCGCCGCCGCGGCCCGGGGCGGTCGTGGAGTGAGCGGGTCACCGGAACGGGCCCGCTCGCGAAGGGAGCGGCGCCCCGCCGCGGGCCGGGACGCGACGCTCGTCGGGTGACCGGCGAGACGGCGACCGGCCGGCGGCGCACTGTCCGGTACGCGCGGCGCGCGATACGGTCGACAGCGTGCCGAGCTGGATGACGGGTCTCGTGGTCGCGGTGGTGGTGCTGGCCGCCGCGACGGTGGTCGGCCTGCTCTGGCAGCGCCGCAACGGTCGGTTGCGCGCGGTGGAGGGGGGCGGCCCGGTGCCGGAACAGGATGCCGAGGCCGGCGTGCTGGCCCGGCTCGGCGTGCCGGCCGACGCGCCGGTGACGCTGCTGCAGTTCTCCTCCGCGTTCTGCGCGCCGTGCCGCGCCACCCGGCGGATCTGCGCCGAGGTGAGCGAGCGGCTCGACGGCGTCGTGCACCTGGAGGTCGACGCGGAGAGCCACCTCGACGAGGTGCGCGCGCTGAACGTGCTGCGCACCCCGACGCTGTTCGTGATCGGCGCCGGCCGGCAGATCGTGCAGCGGGCCAGCGGCGCCCCGACCAAGCCACAGCTGATCGCCGCGGTCGCCCCGCTGCTCACCGAGCCCGCCGGCGCCGGCCAGTCCTCCTGAGCAGAGCTGTTCGGGGCCTCACGGTCGGCTCGCCCGACCGACGGCCCCAACGGTCTCAGAGGTCCAGGCCGCTGCGGAGCATGGCTTCCACGTCGCGCAGCGTCTCCTCGCCGATGTGTGCCTGCGGCGGCCCGGCCAGCCACTCCCGGTACACCCGGGTGAGCGAGCAGCCGTCCGCCCAGCGGCCGTCCGGCAACCGCACGGTGAGCAGGTCGCCGGAGTCGCCGTCGCGCACGTCCAGCGCGTACAGCCAGCTGCGGGTGGAGTCGTTGATGCCGTCGGCGGACACGATCAGCACGTCGCGGCGGCGCGGTGACCCCTTCGGCTCGTACCGGTAGATGGCGCCGCGCATCACGCCGCGCCCTCGGCGGCCAGCAACTCCTGCTCGTCGTACCGGCAGTGCTGCTCGGCCTCGGGCTGCGGTGCGGCGCAGGTGCGCAGCGCCTCGCGCCGGGTCACCGCGGACAGCCAGGCGGACGCCGAGATGCCGGCCCGGGCGGCCACCTGGCGGAGCAGGAAGTCGGCCTCGTCGTCGAACACGATGGTGCGTTTGACGGTCATGGCCGGCAGCGTACCGAGCCGGGCCGAACCGGTCGGAAGCCTCGTCACCGGTACGGACGGGTACGTCCTGCCGCTGCCCGCCGATCGGCGCCGTACCGAGGAAGAACGGTGAGCGGGGTCACTTCGAGGGTGAGCGACCACGGGTCGGCGTGTTAGCGTCACGGCATGAGCATGCTGCTCACCCGACGCCGGCCGATCGACCACTGCCGCGTCGCCACCTGCCTCTGTCGCCGCCCGGCCTGACCGGCGACGACCGTTTCGCGCACCCCGCAGCTGCTCGATCCGAGATCCTCCGGGCGATCGTTGCGCCCGTCCTGAGCACGGTGTGCGAACCATCGGTACCGATCTGTTGACCCGCAGTGGATCCGCGGGTCTGATTTCGGCATAGTCGCCGCAAAGACGCTTACTCGTCTGCCGGAGGTGTGCTGTGCCGTCTTCACCCGTTTCCGAATCCGCAACACCCACCCCGTCGCCACGCCCGGACGCCGGACTGCTCGATCCGCGTGGCCCGCGGTTCGCCGCCTGGGTGACCACCGTGGTGTTCGTCGTCGTACTGGTGCTCGCGTTCGTCTCGCCGCTGGCCGCCGCGATCGTGGCCGGCGTGCAGACGGTCGTGTTCGCGATCGGTGCCTTCGCCGGGCCGAAGCACGGGCCGTACGGGCTGGTCTACCGGTACGCGATCGCCCCGCGCCGGGGCCGCCCGAGCGAGCTGGAGCCGGTCGCGCCGGTGCGGTTCGCGCAGGCGGTCGGGTTGGTGTTCGGGGTGCTCGCCACCGTCGGGTTCGGCACCGGAGTCGTCGCGCTGGGCGTCATCGCCGCCGCCCTGGCGCTGGTCGCGGCGTTCCTGAACGCCGCGTTCGGGTTGTGCCTCGGCTGCGAGGTCTACCTGCTGTACCGGCGGGCGACGCACCGTCCGCTGGCCGCCCGTGTCCATCCATCGACACCCTGACCGCCGCACGCACCACCTAGGGAGAACGCATCATGAGTCGCGACACCGCACTCGTCTCGGCCGACTGGGCCGAAAAGAACCTCGGACAGCCGGGGATCGTCTTCGTCGAGGTCGACGAGGACACCACCGCCTACGACGGTGGGCACCTGCCGGGCGCGATCAAGCTCGACTGGAAGACCGACCTGCAGGACCCGGTACGCCGCGACTTCGTGAACCAGCAGCAGTTCGAGCAGCTGCTGTCCAGCCGGGGCATCGGCAACGACGACACCGTCGTGCTGTACGGCGGCAACAACAACTGGTTCGCCGCCTACGCGTACTGGTACTTCGCGCTGTACGGGCACGGTGACGTGAAGCTGCTCGACGGTGGCCGCAAGAAGTGGGAGCTGGACGGCCGTCAGCTGTCCACCGAGCTGCCGCAGCGCGCCGCCACGAACTACCGGGCGAAGCCGCAGGACCTGTCGATCCGCGCGTTCCGGGACGAGGTCGTCGACTCCATCGGCGTCAAGAACCTGATCGACGTCCGCTCGCCGGACGAGTACGCCGGCCGGCTGCTCGCGCCCGCGCACCTGCCGCAGGAGCAGTCGCAGCGTGCCGGGCACGTACCGACCGCGGCGAACGTGCCGTGGAGCAAGGCCGCCAACGAGGACGGCACCTTCAAGTCCGACGACGAGCTGCGTGCCCTCTACACCGAGGCCGGGCTCGACACCAGCAAGCCGACCATCGCGTACTGCCGGATCGGGGAGCGCTCGTCGCACACCTGGTTCGCGCTGCACGAGCTGCTCGGCCAGCCCGACGTGAAGAACTACGACGGCTCGTGGACCGAGTACGGCTCGCTCGTCGGCGTGCCGGTCGCCCTCGGCGACGAGCCGGGCAGCAAGGAGGCGTGACCGTGACCAGTAGTTGCGGTGCACCCGACCAGACGGCAACGCTGCCGGCGAGCGTCGACCTGACCAAGGAGACCGTCATCGCCGGCACCGTCACCGCCGACGGCGCCACGGTGTCCGGCGCGTACGTGCGACTGCTGGACGGCACCGGCGAGTTCACCGCGGAGGTCGTGGCGTCCGACGACGGTGCGTTCCGGTTCTTCGCCGCGCCCGGCGCCTGGACCGTACGGGCGCTGTCCCGGGCCGGCAACGGCGACGTGCCGGTGACCGCCGACCGCGGCCTCAACGAGGTCGAGGTCGCCGTCACCCGCTGACCTTCCAGCCACGGCCGTGGCCCCGGGGAACCAGCTTCCCCGGGGCCACGTGCGTCGTCGCGGCGGCCCGGCGCGCGGCGGCCGTCGCGGTCAGGTGCGCTGGATGGCGCGCAGGTCGAGGCGGCGCAGAACGTGGTCGGCGGCCTCCGGGTCGGCGCCCTGCTGGCGGGCCGCCAGCACCGCGCGGCGGGCCGCGGACAGCAGCTCCGCCTCCAGCCCGACCAGCTCGTGCCGCATCGCCAGCCGGCGGGCCAGCTCCGGGTCGTCGTCCCGGTCCTCGCCGCTGCGCATCCGGTTCAACACCGCCTGGTACCAGGACTGCAGCCGGTCGTACAGCTCCGGCGGCACGTCGCCGGAGTCGGTCAGTTCCTGCAGCCGGGTCAGCGCCGCCTTGGCCGCGGCGCCGGTGATCGCCAGCTCCGCCTTGCGCTGCTTCTCGCTGCTGGCCTGCACGCCCAGCACCCGGACCAGCGTGGGCAGCGTCAAGCCCTGCAGCACCAGCGTCACCAGGATCACCGCGAACGCGATCAGCAGGATGTTCGCCCGCTGCGGGAAGTCCAGCGGCAACGCCAGCGCGGTCGCCACGGTGACCACGCCGCGCATCCCGGCCCAGGCCAGTACGGCACTCTCCCGCCAGCTGCGCACCCCGCTCGGCTCGGCGCCGGCGTAGGTCCGGATCCGCCGCCGGGTGTGCGACAGCAGGCCGGCGAACAGCATCCAGCCGATCCGTACCCCGATCACGACCACGCACACGATCCCGGCGTCGATCAGCGGATGCAGCAGGTGGTGCCGCAGCTGCGGCAGCACCTGGGTCAGCTCCAGGCCCACCACCCCGAACGCGAACCCGGTCACCAGCAGCTCCACGACCTCCCAGAACGACCGGCTCTGCAGCCGCCCCTCGGCGTCGTCCGGATCGGCCGCGAAGTGCCCCAGGTAGAAGCCGGTGGCGAGCACCGCCAGCACCCCGGACGCCTCCAGCCGGTCGGCCGCCACGTACGACACGAACGGCACCAGCAGCGACAGCCCGCTCTGCAACGTCCCGGTCGGCAACCACCGCAGCAGGTACCGGCTGAGCACGCCGACGAGCAGCCCGATCACCGTGGCGGCGACCGCGGAGTAGACGAACAGGCCGCCGACCCGCAGCGCGGAGAACGAGCCGGTGACGACCCCCGCCACCGCCACCTGGTACAGGGTGAGCGCGGTGACGTCGTTGAACAGCCCCTCGCCCTCGATCAGCGCGACCAGCCGGCGGGGCAGGTTGAGCCGGTTCGCCACCGAGGTCGCGGCCGCCGCATCCGGCGCCGCGACGATCGCCCCCAACGCGATCGCGCCGGCCAGCGGCAGTCCGGGCATCAGCGCCGACGCGACCGCGGCGACCGCGGCGGTACTGACGAAGACCAGGGCCACCGCGAGCAGCAGGATCGGCCGCGCGTTCGCCACGAAGCTGCGCCACGAGCTGCGCTGGGTCGCCGCGTACAGCAGCGGCGGCAGCACCAGCGGCAGGATCAGATCCGGTTCGAGCTTCAGCGCCGGCACGATCGAGTTCGGGATGACCGCGAGGATCAGGCCGAACACGGTGATCAGCACCGGGTACGGCAGCTTCAGCCGCTCGGCCAGCGGCGTGATCAGGATCGTCGCGATGGCCAGCAGGAACACGACCGCGAGCTGGCTCATCGCCCGCCCCCGCCCGGGGTGGCCACCGGGCCGGGCAGCGCAGTCCCGCCGGCCGGCGTCGTGTCCCCCGTCATGCCAGCGACCCTAACGGCTCCGGCCGGCCGTCCCGGGCGGATCGCCGGCGGTTCCCCGCCCGACGGGCCCGAGCGGGCGGCTGCCACCATGGTCGCGTGACGAGGCGGGCGCGATGGCTGTGGGCGACGGTCGCGGTGTGGGCCGTGGTGCTGGTCGCACTCGCGTTCGTGGCGGCCAGCCGGCCCACCGTCAAGCAGCAGCAGAGCCCGGCCGCGGCCCGCCCGTCGGTGCAGGCGGCGCTGGCCGCGGTGCTGTCCGCCGCCGGGCC
Source organism: Actinocatenispora comari (assembly GCF_017312725.1). Taxonomy (GTDB): domain Bacteria; phylum Actinomycetota; class Actinomycetes; order Mycobacteriales; family Micromonosporaceae; genus Actinocatenispora; species Actinocatenispora comari. The sequence goes on from NZ_BOPO01000090.1 coordinate 55,010, forward strand.
GGACACGGTGACCGCGGTCGGCCCGTACCGGCAGGTCGGCACGTGTTCGCTGACCGCGGCGCGGCGCGGCGTCGAGTGGTCGCAGGTCGTCGACGTGTACGGCCCGACCGCCCGGCTCGCCGGGCTCACCGACCGGCTGCCGGCCCGGTACCAGGCGAAGTCGGAGCTGTCGTTCACCGGTGGCGGCCGGATGACCGTCGCGCACCCTTCGCCGTTCCTGAAGCTGACCGTGCGCGCCGCCGAGAAGGACCCGGGCCACCTGATCGCCACCGTCGACACCGGTTGCCGGCCCACCACCGGCAACCCGTACCCGGCCTTCCTGGCCACCGCGTCCGACCCGGAACGGGGCCCGGCGAAGCGGGTGTTCGGGCTGTTCGACGCGACGCCGAAGAGCTGGCAGCGCACCGAGCTCGGCTGCGGTGCCGGCACCGTCACGGCGACCGGCACCGCATCGTCGCCGCTTCCCTCGCCCGGCCGCGTCCTGGACGCCCATCCGCAGCCCGGCCGGCTGATCACGCACGACGACGCGCGGTACGTGTACCTCGACCACGGCCGCGGCCTGGTGGTGACCGCGGACGGCGACCGGCTCACGGTCACGGCCACCACACCGTGCCGCTGACCCTGCCCGCCGCCCGGCCCGCGGACGCGGCCGGCGGCCGGACCCGACACGGCCGAGCGGGCGACTGCCTCGCCCCGTAGACTCACGCACCGTGGTCGAGCTGGGATTCGTCAGCCTGTTGGTGGTGCTGTTCGGCGTGCTCGCCGGCACGTTCGGATATCTCGCGGTACGGATCGGGAGGACGCGGTGAGCGAGGACGGCAACGCGGACCAGGCCGCCGCCGGGCCGGCTGACGCCGGGCGGGGCGGTGCGGCGCAGGGTGACGGGGCCGGCGCCAAGCCGGGGCTGCCGCCGGGCTTCCCGAGCCAGACCGCGCCGGCCTACCCGTACGAGGAGACGCACGACCTGCGGGTCGGCCCGGACCTGCATCCCTCGTTGCTCGGGCTGCTGCCGTACGTCGGGGTGTGGCGCGGCTGGGGCAAGGGCGGCTACCCGACGATCGAGGACTTCGACTTCGCCCAGGAGATCCGGTTCAGCCACGACGGCCGGCCGTTCCTCTACTACGAGTCGCGGTCCTGGCTGGTGGACGCTGCGCGCCAGCCGATCCGGCCGGCGGCCCGCGAGGTCGGCTGGTGGCGACCGCAGGTCGGCCCGAACGGCGCCCGGGACGGCGACGAGATCGAGGTCGAACTGGCCCACCCGACCGGCATCATGGAGCTCTACCTGGGCCGGATGACCGGCACCCAGGTCGAGCTGGGCACCGACGCGGTGCTGCGCTCCGGCTCGGCCAAGGACGTCTCGGCCGGCCACCGGCTGTACGGGATCGTCGAGGGTGCCCTGCTCTACGCGTACGACATGACGGCGATGGGCCAGGAGTCCAGCCCGCACCTGTCCGCCCGGCTGGAACGCGTGGCGGGCTGATCCTCAGGCTTCGAACCCCAGCAGGTCGCGGAGGGTGTCGGTGTGCGCGGGGTCGGCGAGCTTGACGCCGTCGAGCTCGCGGACCGCGACGATGCCGCGGACGCTGGAGGTCAGCCAGACGCCGGTGGCGCGCTCCAGCTCGTCCTGCCGGACCATCCGCTCGCCGGCGTGCCAGCCGAGCGCGTCGACGTGGTCGAGCAGCCAGCGTGCGGTGGTGCCGGACAGGATGCCGGTCGCCTGCGGCACGGTGTAGAGCGTGCGGTGCTCCAGCCAGACCAGCGTCGAGGTCGGCGCCTCCAGCAGGTAGCCGTCGGACGACACCCACAGCACGTCGTCCAGCCCGGCCGCCGTGGCCCAGCGCTGGCAGGCCATGTTCATCGCGTACGACAGGGTCTTCGCGCCGCCGAGCAGCCACGGCGCCGCGGACCGGGCGTCGGCCGCGAAACCGAGGTTGAGGGTGCCGAGCCGCAGCCCGTCGCGGCGCACCGCGCGGGTGCTGTCCGGCACCGCGGTCAGGGTGCCGTAGCAGGTGAGGCCGTCGCCGTCCTCGGGGCCGCGGGTGCAGATCAGCTTCAGCGCGCCCTCGGTGTCGGCCGGCCACTGCGCGCAGAGGGTCTCGGCGAGGCCGACCAGGTCGGCGCGGGGCGGGAGGTCGAGATCGAGCCGGGCGGCCGAACGGGCCAGCCGGTCCAGGTGTTCGTCGAAGAGCCAGGGGCGACCGGACCGTACGTGCATGGTCTCGAACACGCCGTCACCACGCACCGCGCCGAGGTCGTCGGCGCGGAGGATCGGGGTGGTCGCAGGTATGACTCCGCGGCCCAGGACCGCGACGACTCGTTCCACGTCACCGACCCTATCCGGTACGGGTAGCACTCTGCGCGACGGTACCCGCCGTTTTACCGGCCTCGAACGCCACAATTGATCACCCTCCGTGTTCTCAATGGGGTATTTCCGTCCTCCGTCGCCGATCGGTGGATTGCCGGCAGTACGCCGGTGGAGGTATCGACCGCAGCGTCCCGATCTGCGTATGATCGAACGCTTGTCAGATACCTTCTGGGTTCTGCATGGAGGTGGCAATGAGTTTCCGCGTCCGAGGGATCCTGCGCCGGACCGTCGGCGCGGCGGTGGTCGCCGCCGTTGCCGGAGCCCCGCTGGTACTGACCGCCCCGCCCGCGGCCGCGGCCGGCTACCGCCCGCCGGTGGCGTCGTACCCGATCGCCGATCCGGGCGTTCTCCACGCCGGCGGCAGGTGGGTCGTGATGGGGACCGGGTCCTGGAGCACGACCAACACCATCTCGACCGCGCCGGCCGCCAACGGGCCGTGGAGCCGGGTCGGGAACGCGCTGCTGACCCGGCGGCCGGGCTGGGCGTCGAGCGGCGACCACAGCATCTGGGCGCCGTCGGAGGTCCGCATCGACGGCAGCGACGGCACCAGGTACGTCGTCTTCTACGCGGCGGTGATCGCCGGGCAGACGTCCAAGCGCTGCATCGGCACCGGCGTCTCGACCAGCCCGACCGGCCCGTTCGTCCCCCGGGACGCGCCGATCTCCTGCATCGCCGGGTACGGCGCGGCCGACCCCGAGCCGGGCACGGTCCAGGCCGACTCCACCATCGACTCGACCGCCAGCTACGTCACGATCGACGGGCAGCAGCGGCTGTACCTGCTGTACAAGACCCAGCACGTGGCGTACGTCGACTCGTCCGGCCACAAGCACTACCACTCGACGATCCGGATGGTGCGGGTCAACATCGCGAGCTACGCCACCGCCGTGCTCGGCGACAGCCACCAGCTCACCGAACGCACCGACAACCCGATCGAGGAGAACCCCGTCCTGGTACAGCGGGGTGCCACGTTCACGCTGTTCACCTCGGTCGGCGGCTACACCACGTGCAACTACCACACCGAGTGGCGCCAGTCGACGCACCTCTGGAGCTGGCCGGCCACCGGCCAGCGGCTGTCGTTCCCGACCGGTACGAACACCTGCGCGACCGGTGATGCGCAGGTCGTCCCCGGCCTGCCGGAAGATTCCTGGCGCATCTTCTTTTCCGGCCGCTATCCGGACGCATCGTCCAGTTTCATGCTGTACGTCGGCACCGTCACCTGGTCCGACGGGACCCCGGAGGTGTACTCGATGCTCGATCCGGCCTGAGCGACCTGCCGGGTCGCGTGCCTATCATCGATCACATGGCTGCTGACACCGCTCCGTCGCTCGCCGATGTGCTGCGCGCCCGGGGTCTTCGGCTCACCGCCCAGCGGCAGCTCGTGCTGGAGGCGGTGCAGCGGCTCGGCCACGCCACCCCGGAGCAGGTGCACCAGGCGGTCTGCGCGACGGCGGCGGGCGTCAACATCACCACCATCTACCGCACCCTGGAGCTGCTCGAAGGGCTCGGGCTCGTCACGCACACCCACCTGTCGCACGGCGCACCCACGTACCACGTGCCGGGCGAGCGGTCGCACCTGCACCTGGTCTGCCACCGGTGCGGTGCGATCGACGAGGCGCCGCTGTCGCTGATGGGCCCGCTCGCCGAGCAACTCCTCGCCGAACGCGGGTTCCGGCTCGACATCGGGCACATGGCGCTGTTCGGCACCTGTGCCGACTGCGCCGAACAGCCGTCGTGACCCGCCGGCAACCGCGGATGCCCAGGCCGTAGCGGCGGCGCATCCGATCCGAGCACGAGGTCCGGCCGGGAAGGCACCCCCTTCGCGGCCCGGCCGAGGAAGGCAGGCAGCCCGATGAACGCACCGACCGACACCGCCTCGCCGCTGCTGCGGCTGCCCGGCGCGGTGGCCGCCGACCCGGCCGGCCCGGACGCCGGCATCGCCGCCCACTACGGCGACCCGATGCGCGAACAGCGCACCCTGGCCGAGACGGTCGGGCTGGTCGACCGGAGCAACCGCGGCGTCCTCCAGGTGCCCGGCGCCGACCGGCTCAGCTGGCTGCACACCCTGGGCAGCCAGCACCTGGAGCGGGTCAGCGCCCCGACCGGCAGCGAGCTGCTGCTGCTGTCCCCGCACGGGCACATCGAGCACCACGCGGTACTCGCCGAGTTCGACCAGGCGGTCTGGCTGGACACCGAGCCCGGCGCGGCCGGCGCGCTGCTGGACTTCCTCACCTCGATGCGGTTCCTGCTGCGGGTCGAGCCGACCGACGTCACCGCCGGGTACGCGGTGGTCAGCCTGGTCGGCCCGGACGCGCCGGCGGCACTGGCCCGGCTCGGTGTGCCCGAGCTGGGCCCGGCCCGGGTCGCCGCGGTCCCGCCCGCGCAGTTCGCCACCGGCGCGGTGCCGCCGGTGCCGACCTCGGCGTACCCGGTGGTCGCGCTGCCCGGCGGCGGGTTCGCCCGGCGGATGCCGGACTTCGGCGACGCCGCGGTCATCGACCTGGTGCTGCCCCGTCCGGCGCTGGCCGAGCTGCCCGAGCGGCTGGCCGTCCCGGTCGCCGGCGGCTGGGCGTACGAGGCGTTGCGGGTCGCCGCCCGCCGGCCCCGGTTCGGCCTGGACACCGACCACCGCACCATCCCGGCCGAGGGCGGCCTGCTCGCCTCGGCGGTACACCTGGACAAGGGGTGCTACCGCGGTCAGGAGACGGTGGCGCGGGTGCACAACCTCGGCCGCCCGCCCCGCCGTACGGTGCTGCTGCACCTGGACGGGATCGGCGAGCAGCTGCCCGCCCCCGGTACCCCGGTGCTGCGGGACGACCGGCAGGTCGGCGTCGTCGGCAGCGCCGCCCGCCATTACGAGTTCGGCCCCGTCACCCTGGCCCTGGTCAAGCAGAACGTCCCCGCCGACGCCACGCTGCGGGTCGGTGACGCCAACGCCGCCATCGACCCCGACCTGTAGCCGTCAGGGTCGCTGCGCCGGCCCGATTCGCCCGCTGGCGGCGTTGTCGTCGGCTTGTGTGCATTCGCACACGGCGCCTCCTCCGCCTTGCCAGCGAACGAATCGGACTCGGCTCGCTTCGGTGACCTCACATCACCGTCAGAGCAGAGATCGGGCCGGCGCAGCGACCCGGACAGGTCTGGCAGGATCGCGGGTATGGGTGGCACGTTGATCACGGTGGCGCCGACCGGCGCCGAGTCGAAGAAGTCCGAGGTACCGGCGCTGCCGGTGACGCTGGCGGAGCTGGTCTCCACGGCGAAGGAGTGCGAGGCGCTCGGCGCGAGCGTGGTGCACGTGCACATCCGCGGCGCGGACGCCGAGCCGACGCTGGACCTGGGCCGGCTGAAGGACACCGTGGCGGCGCTGCGCGCCGAGACGAACCTGATCGTGCAGCTGTCGTCCGGCGGCGCGGTGACCGACCCGGAGTCCGACCGGCTGCGGGTGCTCGCGGCCGAGCCGGACATGGCCTCCTGCACCATGGGTACGGTCAACTTCGGTGACGACGTGTTCTCGAACCGCTGGGAGTTCATCGTCGAGCTGCACACCCGGCTGCGCGACGCGAAGATCGTCCCCGAGTACGAGATCTTCGACCTGGGGCACCTGGCGTCGCTGGCCCGGCTGCTCGACAAGCACGGCCTGCCGTACGGCGGGCACGTGCACGTCGACTTCGTGATGGGCGTGCCGGGCGGCATGTCGGGCAGCGCGCAGACCCTGGTCGCCGCGGCGAACGAGGTGCGCACGCTGCTGCCGGCGGGCACCACGTTCGCCGCCACCGGTATCGGCCGGACCACCCTGCCGGTGCTGCTCACCTCGCTCGCCGCCGGCGGCCACCTGCGGGTCGGCATGGAGGACACCCTGACGTACGCGCGGCGGCAGCCGGTGGAGAGCAACATGCAGCTGGTGGCGCGGGCCGCCGGCCTGGCCCGGCTGGCCCAGCGCCCGCCGATGCCGGTCGACGAGGCCCGGGCCCTGCTGCACATCCGCGACTGACCTCGCCGCGGGGGCCGACCGTCCGAGCGGGCGCGCCGGCTCCGCCCCGAGCGCTCGGCGCCACCTGCTGCGCCGGCGTGCTCGGCGCGGCAGGTGGCGGACGGGCGGTCAGCCGCGGTGGAAGCCGCCCTCGACGTTGATGATCTGGCCGGTGACCCAGCCCGCCTCGGCGGAGCAGAGCCAGCCGACCACCGGCGCGACATCGGCCGGGGTACCCCAGCGGCCGGTCGGGAACGCCGCGGCGACCCGCTCGTACGCCTCGCCGGTCGCGTATCCGGTGTCGCACGGGCCGGGGTTGACCGCGTTGACGGTGATGCCCTGCCCGGCGACCGACGCGGACAGCGACAGGGTGAGCGCCTCGATCGCGCCCTTGCTGGCGATGTAGGCGAGCTCGTTCGGCATCGGGCCGAGCCGCTGGCCGCTGGTGAACAGCACCACCCGGCCGCCCGGCCCGCCCAGCTCCGCTTCCTGCCCGTACGCGGCGGCGAAGTGCTTGACCAGCAGCAGCGAGCCGCGCGCGTTGACGCTCAGGTGCCGGTCGATCTCCTCCGCGGTGATCTCGGCGAGCGGCGTCTGGGTCGAGTACGCGTGCACGGCGGCGAGCGCGTCGATCCGTCCGTACCGCTGCAGCGCCGCGTCGACGAGCGCCCCGGGTTCGGCCGGATCGGCGAAGTCCCCGGCCCGGTACTCGACCGCGGCGCCGGTCTCGCGCAGCGCCGCGACCACCTCCGCGGTGTGATCCTCGGTGCCGTACTCCGCGGCGTCGTAGGCGGGCAGCCCGGACAGGAACAGGTCGTACCCGTCGACGGCGAGTCGGTGCGCCACCGCGGCGGCGATCCCGTTGGTACGGCTGACTCCGGTGACCAGGGCGGCCCGGCGGGTGCTGGATGCGAACATGTCGCGCAGTCTCGCGGGCTGCTCCGCCGGCGGCAACGCAATACCGTCCCGCTAGCAGGACGCAGATCACTTCTGCACCTGTTTCCGCAGGTGAAACCGCTGTCGAGGTCGGCGCGCACCGCTCCTGCAAGCATGGTGCTTGCAGGAGTTAGCACTGCGCGCTACCGTCGTTGGCATGGCTGGACTGCGGGACGTCGGCGACTTCATTCGCGAGCAGCGGCGCAGCGCGCAGATCTCGCTGCGGCAGCTCGCGAAGCAGACCGGCGTCAGCAATCCGTACCTCAGCCAGATCGAGCGGGGCCTGCGCAAGCCGAGCGCCGAGGTGCTGCAGCAGATCGCGAACGCGCTGCGCGTCTCGACCCCGGTGATGTACCTGCGCGCCGGCCTGCTCGAACACTCCGACGGCCAGGGTGTGCTGACCGCGATCGCCGCCGACGAGGTGCTCACGGCTCGGCAGAAGCAGTCCCTGGCCGAGATCTACGAGGCGTTCCGCCGGGAGAACCTGCGGTACGCGAAGGCCGACGCGGCGTCGCCCGACGGCGGCGCAGCCGACGCCGAACCGTCCGGGGGCGAGGCGTCCGACGCCGAGCCGTCCGAGGTCGGTACGACACCAGAGCCGCACGACCCGGGGGTGGGTGCGGCGGCCGGGGCCGGTGCGAAACCGGCCCCGGCCGCCGAGGCACCAGCCGTCGGCACGTCCGTGACGGCAGCTGGCGTGACCGCCGAGGCGGGAGCAGGTGGCACGACCGCCGGGGCGGCCAGCCGCAGGACCGCGCCGGCGGCCGATCCGATCGACGCAGGGCGGGCGACCGCGGTGCCGATGGCGCGCACCGCGGCCAGCGCGGCCCGGCGGGCGGCGAGCAAGGCCGCGCAACGGGCCGCCGACGGTGCTGCCCGGGCCGCCGGCAGCCCGGCGGCGAAGGCCGCCCAGCGTTCGGCCGGCAAGGCGGCGCAACGGGCCGCGGACACCGCGGCCGGCGCGGCACAACGGGCCGCGGACACCGCGGCCGGCAAGGCAGTTCGATCCGCGGTCGGCAAGCGGGGGCGCGGCCGACCGGATGACCAGTGACCACAGTCGAGGGGTGGAGAAATGGCAGACAAGCAGAAGTACCCCGGCCCGCTGTACGCGGCGGCCGGGTTCGGTGATCTCGCCGCGGAGAAGCTGCGCGAGCTGCCCGACCGGGTGTCCGGCCTGCAGTCGTGGGCCCGCGAGGAGTTCTCCGGTGGCCGGGAGAAGGCCCAGGCCGACCTGGCCGACCTGGGCGGCAAGGTCGGCGCCGGGCTCGCCAACTGGCGGCACCGGGTGCAGGACATCGCCGCGACCGACCGCACCCAGCTGCGCGCCGACGCTCGCCGCCGGGCCGGCGAGCTGGCCGACGAAGCGGGCCGCCGGCTGGTGACCGCGCAGGTCCGGGCGGCCGAGGCGTACCAGGACCTGGTGGCCCGGGGCAGCACCCTGCTGGACTCCGACGCCAGCGCCGACGAGCCCGGCGAGATCTCCGAGCGCTCCGCGCCGGCGCCGGAGTCGGCGCCCGCGCCGAAGAAGAAGATGGCGAAGAAGGCGACCCGTCCGGCAGTCCGGAAGAGCGCCGACAAGTAACGGTCCGGTGGGCGGGTGGCGCACTTCGGCGATCCGGCCCCGGATGCACGAGTGGCGCATCCGGACCCCGACACCGCCACAGGGCGTGGCACCGGCACACCGCCGGCCGCCACGCCCTCGCCGTGCCCGGCTGCCACGCTCCTCGCCGTACTCCGACGTACGGACCGGTGGGGTACCGGCCCCGGGAGTTCGAGGCGGTGCCGGGGGCGCACCGGCGCTAGGCTCGTCGCATGATGTTCCAGTTCCCGGTGCCGACGCTCGCCAACTTCGCCGTGGTGGTGGAGTACTACATCGCGCTGCTGTTGACCGTGTTCACCCTGGTGCTGGAGCTGGTCGCGCTGGTGCACTGCGCGATCCAGCGGTCCGACGCGTTCCGCGCGGTCGGGACGCTGAGCAAGCCGGTGTGGCTGCTGCTGATCGGCGGGTCGACGCTGCTGACGCTGCTGCTCGGGGCCAGTCCGCTCGGCCTGATCGGGCTGGTCGGCCTGGTCGCCGCCTCGGTCTACCTGCTGGACGTCAAGCCGGGTCTGCGCGACCTGCACAGCGGCGGGCTGTGGTGACCGGCCGGATCGCCGGCACGCTGCACACCGCGCACGGGGCACACCTGGACTACCTTGCGGTCGGGTCCGGTACGCCGGTGACGGTCTTCGCGCACGGGCTGGCCGGCGGCATCCCGGACACCCGCCCGCTGGGCAGCGCGGTCGACGGCACCAAGGTCTTCTACCACCAGCGCGGGCACGGCGGGTCGACGGCGGTGCCCGGCCCGTGGACGTACGGGGACCTGGCCGCGGACCTGCTCGCGGTGGCCGACGAGGTCGGCGCCACCCGCGCGCTCGGGGTCAGCCTCGGCGCCGGCGCGCTGTGCCGGCTGCTCGCCGAGCAGCCGGACCGGTTCGAGCGGCTGGTGTTCTTCCTGCCGGCGGTGCTGGACACGCCGCGCGACGGAGCCGCCCGGGAACGCATCGTCGGGCTGGCGACCGCGGCGGCCACCGGCGACGAGAAGCTCGCCGCCGAGCTGATCGAGGGTGACGTACCGGCCGAGCTGCGGGACGGCGCGACCGCCCGGACGTTCGTCCGGCAGCGGGTCGCCGCGCTGCTGGGGCCCGGGTTGGGGGCCAGCCTCGCCGGGCTCGCCGACGCGGTGGCGCTGCCCCGTTCGTCCGGTGGCCTCGCCGCGTTGACCGCGGTGACCGCGCCGTCCCTCGTACTGTCGTGCGTCGGTGACCCGGCGCACCCGGCCGAGGTGGGCGACCGGCTCGCCGCCGCGCTGCCGCACGCCACCCTGCACCGGTACCCGGAGCCCGGCGTGCTGTGGCACCACCGGGCCGACCTGCGCGGCCGGATCAGCGCGTTCCTGAACGGGTGATCCGGATGCTGCGCGAGTTCGTGACCGGGGTCGGCCTGCTCGGCCGGGGCATCGGGGTGGTCTTCCGCTCGCCGCGGCTGCTGCTGTTGGGCGCGCTGCCGGCGCTGCTCGCGTTCGTCGTGCTGGCCACCGGGTACACGTTCCTGGTGGTGTTCCTCGGCGACGAGGTCGAGCTGGTGACCCCGTTCGCCGACGGCTGGTCGTCCGGCTGGCGGACCACGGCGCACGTGGTCGCCGGGGTCGCGCTCGCCGGTGCCGGTCTGGTGGTGGCGGCGCTGCTGTTCACGACGCTGGCACTGGCCATCGGCGATCCCTGCTACGAGGCGATCTCGCGGCACACCGAGCGGCAGTGCGGCGGGCTGCCGGACGAGGTCGAGGTGTCGTGGTGGCGCTCGGCCGGCCGGACGGTGCGGGACGCGCTGCGGATGCTGGTCGCCTCGGCGGTGACCGGTGTGCTGCTGTTCGCCGCCGGTTTCCTGCCGGCGGTCGGGCAGACCGTGGTGCCGGTGCTCGGTGCGCTGATCGGCGGCTGGTATCTGGCGCTGGAGCTGACCGGCGTGCCGTACGAGCGGCGCGGCCTGCGGCTGGCCGAACGCCGCCGGGTGCTGCGCCGGTATCGGCCGCGGGCGCTCGGGTTCGGGGTCGCGGTGTTCCTGCTGTTCCTGGTGCCGTTCGGGGCGCTGATCGGTACCCCGGCCGCGGTCGCCGGCGCCACCCTGCTCGCCCGGCACACGCTCGGCGACCCGACCACGGTTCGCCGCCCGGCACCCGTCCCCAGCTGACCTGGCCGGTCACGGTTCGCCGCCTCGCACCGGTATCCCGCTGACCGAGCCGGTCACCGTCCGGTACGCCCGGTTGGTCGGTCGGTGACGCAGGGCACGGCGGGTTCCGGGGAGGCGCTAGTGTGCCCGCCATGGATGTGCCGGCGTCGACGTCACCGGGGCCCGCGGCCGCGGCCGAGTCCGGCGGTTCGGCCGCGGCGGGGCGGGCGCCGCTGGTCGCCCTGCTGGCCGTGGTCACCGTGTTCGCGGTGGAAGGGCTGCGCACCAGCGGCCCGCCGCTGGACCACGTCGCGGGTGCCGGCGGGGTCGCGGTCGCGGCGCTGGTCGCGCTGCTGGTCTACCTGATCCCGGTACTGGTCGGGCCGCTGGTCGGCTGGCTCGGGGCACGGCGCGCCACCTCGGCGGCGGTCCTGCTGCTGGTGGGGTTGCGGCTGCTGGAGCAGGCGGTGCCGACGCCCGGCTTCGGTACCGCGCTGGCCACCACGGTGGTCGGTCTCGGCGCGCTGGTGCTGGTGTCCGCGCAGGTGGTACGGATCGGCCGGCGCGGGTTCGCGCTCGGCATCGTGCTCGGCGGTGCGCTCGACGTCGCGGTACGGTCCGCGTTCGGCAGCTGGGACCCGGCCTGGCGGCCCGGCCTGCTGCCCTGGCTGTACACGGTGGTCGTCTGCGCGCTGCTGGTCGTGCTGCTGGCCCGCACCGCGCGCACGTTCGCGCCGGCGGCCGGCGAGGTGCGCTCGTTCGCCGTGCTCGGCCCGTACCTGGCCCTGTACGTGCTGATCCTCGGCAGCCCGGCGTTCGTGGCCTCGCAGGGCGGCCTCGGCGCGCCGTGGGCGACGGTACTGCTGCTGTTCGGCGTGCTGCTGGCGATCGAGGCGATCGGCCGGGACCGGCGGCTGCCCGGCCGGTACCTGTGGATCGTCGGCCTGGTCCTGCTCGGCGCGGTCGCCGCCGCGCTCTACCTGCCCGGGGTGCCGGCCCTGATCGCGGTACTGGTCGGGCAGGTCGCCGCCGCCCTGCTGCTCGCGCGGCTGCCCGCCGCGTACCGGCCGGTCGGGGCACCGGTCGAGGACGACGACGCCCGCGCGGCGACCGAGACGCACCGCCCGGGCTCGACGGTACGGCCGGCGTCAACCGGCAGCGCGGCCCGGACCTCCGTTCGGATCGAGCGATCCACCGGCCCCCGGACCGAGGCGGAGCCCGACGGGTCGTCCGGCGGCCGGCGTGCCGAGCCGGGGTCGGGCGGGTCGCCCGGCGGGCGGCGTGCCGACTCCGGGTCGGGCGGGTCGTCCAGCGGGCGGCGGGTCGGGGTGCCCGGTGGCGGGATGCGGCCCCGGCCGCGGTCGTCCGTACCGCCGACATCGCCGGTGCGCCGCCGCACGCCGGCGCTCGGCTTCGCGGCAGCGGGTCTCGGCGCCGGTCTGGGCTTCGTCCTCGTCGTCCTGCTGTACCAGGCGAGCTACGACCTGCCGTTGCCGTTCGACAACCGGTTCCTGCCGCTTGCCGGCGCGGTGCTCGTCGCGCTGCCGGCGGTGCTCGGCTACCGGTCCACAGTGGACACCGAACCGGCGTCGCCGGACCGGCGCGGCGGACTGCTCGCGCCGCTCGCCGGGGTACCGGCGGTCCTGCTGATCGTGCCCGTCGTGCTGCTGCTGACCACCCCGGCGCCGGCGCACCCGAGCGCCACCGCGGACTCGGTCCGGCTGGTCACCTGGAACCTGCACTACGGCGTCAACGACGACGCCGCGGTCGATCCGGCCGCGATCGCCGCCACCCTGCGCAGCCAGCATCCGGACGTGATCGTGCTGCAGGAGGTGAACCGCGGTTGGCCGATCGGCGGCGGTACCGACCTCGCCGAGTGGCTGTCCCGCGCCCTCGGCATGCCGTACGTGTGGTCGCCGGCGGCGGACGGCCAGTTCGGTAACGTGATCATGTCCAGCCTGCCGATGTCGCAGGTGCGCACCGGCCCGCTGCCGTACGGCCAGGGCCCGCAGCGCCGCTCGTACGCGCGGGCCACGGTGCAGCTGCCCGGCGGCCACGGCCTGACCGTGTGTACCGCGCACCTGCAGAACATCACCGAGCACCACGCCACCCGCGACGCCGAGATCGACACGCTGCTCGGCCACTGCGCCGGGCACGCACCGGTGGTCGTCGCCGGCGACTTCAACTCGATGCCGGGCTGGCCGGAGATCGCGAAGTTCGACCGGGCCGGGCTGGTCAGCGCGCAGGACTCGACCGGCCACGCCGGCGAGCTGACCTCGCCGACCGACACCCCGAAGTACCGGCCGGACTGGATCTTCGGCTCCGACGACGTGTCGTTCAACGACTTCCGGATCGTGCACAGCACCGCGTCGGATCACTTCCCGCTGGCCACCACGGTACGGCTGGGATGATGCGGTGATGCAGATCGACGCGATCCGGGGCGACATCACCGAGCAGCAGGTCGACGCGATCGTCAACGCGGCCAACTCGTCGCTGCTCGGCGGCGGTGGCGTGGACGGCGCGATCCACCGCCGCGGCGGGCCGGAGATCCTCGCCGAGTGCCGTGCGCTGCGCGACTCGCACTACGGCAAGGGCCTGCCCACCGGGCAGGCGGTCGCCACCACCGCCGGTCGGCTGCCGGCGCGCTGGGTGATCCACACCGTCGGCCCGGTCTACTCGACCGGCACCGACCGGTCGCCGCTGCTACGCGACTGCTACCGCAACTCGCTGCGGGTCGCCGACGAGCTCGGTGCGGCGACCGTCGCGTTCCCGCTGGTGTCCGCCGGCGTGTACGGCTGGCCGGCCGAGGATGCTATCCGGCAGGCGCTGAACACCCTGCGCGACACCGAAACCGCGGTCGAACGCGCCACCCTCGTACTGTTCGACGAACCGAAACGCGCCCTCGCCCAACAACTCCTCGCCCGGTAGCGGCGCGACGGCCGGCGTCCCCGGCCGCGCCGCTACCGGAGCCGCGCCTGACCCGGTCGTGTGGGTTGGCCCCGGGGTGGTCGCTCCGGGCTGGTCACTCGGCGAGCAGGCCGGCCTCGTGGGCGACGATCGCGGCCTGCACCCGGTTGCGGGCGTCCAGCCGCAGCAGGATCGCGCTGACGTGCGCCTTCACCGTGCCCTCCACCAGACCGAGCCGGCGACCGATCTGGGCGTTGGACAGGCCGTCGCCCAGCAGCCGCAGCACGTCGCGCTCTCGCCCGGTCAGGCCGGCGACCCGCTCCTTCGCCGTCGCCGTCCGCGCCAGGTGGTCGCGGCCGAGCCGGCCGATCACCCGCCGCGTGACCGGCGGCGACAGGTACGCCCCGCCAGCGGCGACGGCGCGCACGCCGGCCAGCAACTCGCGCGGGTCACCGGACTTGAGCAGGAAGCCGTTCGCGCCCTCCGCCAGCGCCCGCACGATGTAGTCGTCCTCGCCGAACGTGGTCAGCATCGCCACCGCACCGGCCGTGTTCTCGCGCCGGATCGCCGCCGCAGCGGCGATCCCGTCCAGGACCGGCATCCGGATGTCGAGCAGCGCGACGTCCGGTCGGTACCGCCGGGCGAGATCCACCGCGGCCGCACCGTCGGCGGCCTCCGCGACGACCTCGATGTCGCCGTCGGTCGCCAGGATCGCGCCGATGCCGGCGCGCATCATCGTCTCGTCGTCGGCGAGTAGCACCCGGATCATGCCGCCCGCTCCGCCTGCGGCAACCTGTCCTTGGCGGTGAGCCGGCCGGCGGCGAAACAGATCCGGTACAGGTCGTAGTCGGCGAACGGCGCCGCGGCGGACCGGTAGTAGCGGCAGTCGGCGCTCGGCGAGTCGGCGCTGGCCGGCCGGTCCGGTGCCTGCCCGGCCGGCAGCAGCCGTTCCACGGCCGGCTGGCGCGCGCCGACGTGCAACTGCTCGTACCGTTCCGGGGGCAGGGTGGCACGCGCCGCCGCCACCACGTACCACCCGAGGACGCCGCCGGCGAGCAGCGCGACCAGCGCCGCGGTGATCCCCACGGGTGCGAGCACCGCCCGGACCGCCCGGGCCCGCGCAGCGGCGGGCGGCCGGCCCGGCCCGGTCGGGTGCGCCGGCAGCCCGCCGTCCGGTGCCAGGTGGGTGACGGGGGCCGTGGCGGTCAGGGTGAAGCGGCCGGACCGGGAGGTGGCGGTGAGCGTGCCGTCGAGCGCGCGCAGTCGCTCCGTGGCGTCGGCCAGGCCGCGCCGGCCGCCGGTCGCTGCCTCGGTGCCCGGCGGCACCGGGTTGGTCACCCGCAGCGCGACCTGCTGGTCGTCGAGCTCGGTTCGAACCGTGACCTCGGCGCCCGGTGCATGCTTGGCCGCGTTGGTCAACGCCTCGCGCAGCACCTGCGCCAGTGGCCCGCCGGCGAGGGTCGGATCGCCCTCGACCGTGACCGCCAGGCCGGCGTCCCGGGCCCGGTCGAGCAGCTCGACCGGGTCGGTGCCGGGGTCGGCCGCGCCGGTGTGGTCGAGCTCGTCGTCCCGGAGCAGGTCGATGATCTCGTGCAACCGGCCGGTCGCGGCCCCGGCGGCGGCCCGCAGCTCGCCGACCGCGCGGCGGTGCGGCGCGGCCAGGTCGGCGGCCAGCTCCAGCGCCCCGGCCCGGACCGCGAGCAGGCTCAGCTCGTGGCCGAGCGAGTCGTGCATCTCCCGGGCGATCCGGGCACGTTCCCGGCGGCGCGCCTCCCGGGCGACCAGCCCCTGCTCCCGCGCCCGGTCCGCGGCGACGAGCCGGTCGTGCCGGGTGCGGAACACCCCCAGCAGCCACGGCAGGACGACGCCGAGCAGCATCGTCAGCACCGGGTTGAACCAGGCCCACGGTTCGGCCGAGCTCAACTGCGCGACCACGGCCGCGGCAGCGACCAGCGCCGCGGCCAGGCCCAGGCCGGCGGCGGTGCGGGACAGCCGCCAGCCGGCGAGGTAACCGAACACGCACAGCGCCGGCAGCGCGACCGCGTCGAACAGCTCGGGCCGGTCCAGCAGCGCGGCGGCCAGCGCCAGCACCGGCGGCACCGCCGGCAGCCGGCGCGCCATCGCCACCGCGACCGCGACGACGGCGGCGACCGCCGCCAACTCCCAGCCGGTCGGTGCATGGTCACCGCGGCCCAACCCGACCAGCGCTCCGGCGATCATCAGGGCGAGCCACAGCAGCGCACCCCGCCACCAGGCGGTCAGGGAGCGTTTCCCCACCCCGTGTGCGAGCGGCGGCCTCTTGGTGACCTGCGTCCGGTCCTGCATCGGGCCGACGCTACTGGGCCGAGGCACGGCGGCGACGCAGCACCCAGGCTGCCCGGGCGATCGGTACGGCCAGGCCGGCCAGGCTCGCCGCGACGAAGAACAGCACCAGCGCGAGCCACACGTACGCGATGTGCACGAACCCGCCAGCGCGGCCACCGAACACGAACCCGACGATCGACGGCAGACCGGCGAGCAGCACCACCGGCGCCAGGTACGGCAGGAGCAGCGCCCACCGCCACCACCGGCGCGGCCGCGCGGTCCAGCGCCGGGCCCGCCAGACACCCAGGACACCGAGGGCGAGGACGACGACGGTGAGCCCGGCGAGCACCCAGTCGGCGTAGCTGCCGCCCGGTCGGCGGGCACCCGGGTCGTGGCCGGTGACGAGGTCGACCAACCCGTCGGCGAGCACCGCGCTGTCGTTCTCGACCGACAGACCGGTGTTGGTCAGCACCGCGATGCCGTACCCGGACTCGGGCAGCAGGATCTGCTCGGCGGTGTAGGTGAACAGCTCGCCGTTGTGCCGGATCTCCACCGGCCCGCCCGGTACGTGCTGGCGCCGCCAACCGAACGCGTACGAGCTGGCGTGTGGTTGCGGGGTGTGTGACAGCCGGATGGTGGCCGCCGACGCGATCCGCCGGCCGCTCGGCCCGACCCCGCCGGCGTGCTGGGTGATCAGCCAGCGGGACAGGTCGGTCGCGGTGGTCACGATGCCGTGACTGCCGCCGGTGAACCAGATCGGCTCCGGCTCGCTGATCGCCAGCCCGTAGGCGCGGATGTGCCCCTCCGGCAGGCCGGTCATCTCCCGGGTGCTCAGCATGGTGCGGCTCGCCGTCATGCCCAGCGGCGCGAAGACGTGCCGGCGCAGGTAGGTCGAGTACGACTCGCCGCTGACCACCTCGATCAGCCGACCGGCGACCTGGTAGTTCGGGTTGTGGTAGTGGAACCTCGCGCCGGGGGCGCTGTCCAGCCGGGCGGAGCGCAGCCGGCGCACCGCGCCGGGCAGCGTGCTCGGCTGGGCCAGCCGCAGGTCGGGGAACTCGGCGTCGGACATGCCGGAGGTCTGGTCGAGCAGCTGGCGGACGGTGATCCGGGCGCCGCGCGGGTCGGCCAGCCGGAACTCCGGCAGGTACCGGTGCACCGGGGCGTCGAGGTCGACCCGGCCCTGCTCGACCAGTTGCAGCACGGCGAGCGCGGTGAACGACTTGCTCAGCGAGGCAACCGGCATCGGCGTGCGCGCGGTGACCGACCGGCCGGCCGAGTCGTGCCCGTAACCGGCGACCCGCACCACCCGGTCGCCGCGGGTGACCGCCACCTCGGCGCCGGGCAGCCCGGTGCGGTGCAGGTAGGCCCGGACGAACCGGTCGATCGTGGCCCCGTCGACCGTCCTGGCCGGCGCTGCCGTGGCCGGCGTGGTCAGCGGCACCGCCAGCAGCAGCATCACCAGCGCGGCGAGCCCGGCACCGAGTCTCCGGCGTGTCGAGGGCTTCCGCGCGCCGGTGGGCAGCCTGCGCGCACGTGTCTGTCGTTCCATGACAGCGACGGTATGGAGCGAGGGTGTCCGGCCACATTGCCCGAACGACAGCACCGACCCCCGACCTTCGTCAGGGGTCGCCCGGTCACGATGCGGCGTGTACCGCCGCGCACCAGGCGATCGGGTCGGTCACGAGGCGGCGAGTGTCGCCGGGGGACGCGGCGATCGGGTCGGTCACGAGGCGGCCAGCGCCGCCCGGGACCAGGCGATCGGGTCGGTCTCCACGGGCAGCGCGGGCCAGCCGTTGACCACCGACAGCAGCTCCAGGTGACGCTGCCGCCGCGGGTCCGCGGCGGTCTCCAGCCGCGCCGCCAGCCGGGTACGGACGGCGCCATCCGCCGGCCGCCCCAGCGTCGCCGCGTACCGCTCCGTCAGCGCGGCGACGGCCGCCGCGGCGGCGGGCGAGTCGGGCGCCACGCCGGCCGCGAGCGCCGACCGGGCTTCGTCCAGGGCCAGCGCGACCGCGTCCGGGCGGGGGATCCGGCTGCCCGCGACCGCGTCCTGCGCCACCCGGTCCGCCTCGAACTGCTCGGCGGTGCGCCGCAGTACCGCGCGGAAGCCGTCGTCGCCGAGCAGCTCGGTCAGCTCCAGCCAGGCGGCCGCCTGGGCCGCGTCGGGATCGTCCGGCAGCTCCGGGGTCAGCGAGCGCGGCACGCCGTCGAGGTCGAGACCGGCGAAGACGGTGTCGAGGAAGTCGCCGATCAGGGCGGCGCGGTCGTCGTCGGACAGGATGCTCATCAGGTCGGTCTCCTTCGGGTCGATGCCGTGTGCGGCGACCGCGGCGAGCACCGCGCGTTGCCAGCGCAGCGCGCGCAGCTGCTCGGTGACCGCCTCGACCCGTACCGCGGCGACGTCGGTGAGGGAGGCCTCGCCGCGCAGGATCGCGCCCACGGTGCCGAGGTCGAGCCCGAGCGTGCGCAGCGTGCGTACCAACCGGAGCCGGGCCACCGCGGCCGCGTCGTACCGGCGCTGACCCGCCGCGGTGCGCCCGGCCGGCGGCACCAACCCCAGGTCGGAGTAGAACCGGACGGTCTTGACCGACAGCCCGCTCAGCCGGGCCAGGTCACCGATCGCGAGGTGCGCGCCGCTGGTCATGCACCCACTGTGCCTGCTCCCCCTGCTGGAGGAGCAAGCCGTCCTGGAGGAGCAATCCGTACTGCCGTGGCAAGCCGTGCTGCCGGGGCAGTCCGGATCGGGGGCAGGCCGCGCTGCAGGGGCAGTCCGGCCTGGGGGGCAGTCCGGGCTGGGGGTGGGCCGTGCTGGACGGGCGAGCCTGGATCGGTCAGCCGACCCGGAGGCAGTCGAGCAGCGCCTCGTCGCCGGTGACGGTGAGGATGTCGAACGGGACCCGCCCGTACAGCGCGAGTTCCAGGTCGCTGGCCGACCCGCTGACCTGGGTCTGCAGCGGGTGTTCCTCGGGCAGCAGGGTGGCGGTGTCCAGCAGCGAGATGGCGCCGCTGCGGACCCGGACGATCCAGCTGTCCTCGGAGTCGTCGGCGATGAGCTGGACGACGCCGTCGCCGGTCTTGGCCAGCCCGCCGTCGGCCGGCAGCCAGGTGTCGAGCACCTCGTCGACACCGTCGACCGCGAGCGTGGTCTCGATCGGCTCCGGCAGCCCGACCGCGACCTGCCCGTCCCAGCGGTGCACGGCGAGCTCGTGCGCGACCCGGCGGTACCAGAACCGGGCGACCTTGTCCTGCGGCGCCCAGTTCCACGCCGGCAGGTCCGGCTCGGTACCGTCCAGCGCGGTCAGCGCGGCGGCGAGCGCGGCGTCCCACCAGGGCAGCAGGTCGTCGCCGGTGGGTGCGCCGTCGGTGGACGGATCACCGGGCGAGCCGGTCTCGCCCCGCACGACGTGCCCGGCGATCCAGCGCAGCCCGGCGCCGGTGTGCCGGAACAGGTCGGCGACCGTCCAGCCGGGGCAGCTTGGTACCGGGCTGGCGAGCGCGTCGTCGACCGCCGTGACGGCGCGCAGCGCGGCCGCCTCCCGCTGGATCGCCGACAGCCAGAACACCTTGTCCGGCCTGGCCGAGGTCAAGGTCATGGCGTTCCCCCGTTTCCGGTACGTACCGCGAAGAGCCCGGCGCGGCACGGCGACGCAGGGCCCTCTAGGGATAGCAGAAGCCGCCCGGATCGCCACGCTCGGGGCGCCCCGGGGCGGATCCGGCGCCGGGTCAGGAGTCGAGGGTGCGGCGGCGGTCGGGCCGCAGCTGGTCGAGCAGCCGCGCCTCGCCGGCGGTACCGACCAGGTCGAACGAGATCCGGCCGGTCAGCGCGAGCAGCAGGTCGCTGCCGGTACCGGCGGCCACGGCGCGCACCGCCGGGGTGGTGTGGCCGCTGTTGTCCAGCAGCGCCATGCCCTCCGCGCGCAGCCGGACCAGCCACTCGGCGCCGGTGTCGGTGGCGAGCAGCCGGACGGTACCGGTCGGGTCGTGCCGGGCGAGGCGGCGTGCCGGCAGGATCGTGTCGAACAGCTCGGTCACCCCGTCGGCGGCGGCCTTCGCCTCCAGCGGCGCCGGGGTGCCGGTGGCGAGCTGCACGTCCCACCGGTCCAGCGCGGTCAGGTGCGCGGTGCGACGCATCCAGAACCGGGCCTGCTTCGGCTGCGGCGCCCAGTTCCACGCCGGCAGGTCCGGGTCGAGCTCGTCGAACGTGGCGAGCAGGTCGCGGTACGCGTCGAGCCACCAGTCGAGCAGCGCCAGCCCGTGCGGCGGCTCGGGCAGCGGCCGGTCGGGGCGGCTCGTCTCGCCGCGGGTCACGTGCTCGCGCACCCACCGGTACTCGGCGCCGAGCGTGCCGAGCAGGTCGCCGACGGTGCGGTCGACCCGGCTGGGTACCGGCAGTTCGAGGGCGTCGCCGACCGCCGACTCGCCGAGCAGCACGCCGTCGTGGCGCAGCGATGCCAGCCAGAAGTCCTTGCCCGGCCGGACCGGAATCCTGCTCATCGGCCTTCCTCCTTCGTCGGAAGCCCGAGGAGGCACGACGCGCAGTACCTCTGATTCGCTCGCTGGCGCTCGCTCATCGTGTGCACCCCCATCCGCTGGGATGGCTGGATACTTCGAGCTTAGGCTGACCGGGTGCAGGACGTCAGTCAAGAGTTTCTGGGTCGCTACACGACGCTCGGCCTCGGTGGCCCTGCGCAACGTGTGGTCGAGGTCACCAATTCCGACGAGATCGTCGCGACGGTACGCGCCGCGGACGCCACCGGCGAGCCGTTGTTGCTGCTCGGCGGCGGGTCGAACGTGGTCATCGCGGACGAAGGGTTCCCCGGTACGGCGGTCCTGCTGCGCACCGGCGGCGACGGGCTCGGCTTCGGCCGCGGCGGCGACGGCCGGGTCGCGGTGACGGTACCGGCCGGGATGGACTGGGATGCGGTGGTCGAGGCCACCGTCGCCCAGGGATGGTCCGGGATCGAGTGCCTGTCCGGCATTCCCGGCGCGGCCGGCGCAACGCCCATCCAGAACGTCGGCGCGTACGGCCAGGAGGTCTCGCACACCATCGTCGAGGTCACCGTGTACGACCGGGTCGAGCAGCGGACCGCCGCGATGCGCGCCGACGACTGCGCGTTCGGCTACCGGTCCAGCCTGTTCAAGGGCAACGACCGGTGGGTGGTGCTGTCGGTCGCGTTCGTGCTGCGCGAGGGCGGCGAGTCCGAACCGATCCGGTACGAGCAGCTGGCCCGTGCCCTCGGCGTCGAGGTCGGCGACCGGGTGCCGCTGCCGCTGGTCCGGGACGCGGTGCTGGAGCTGCGCCGGTCCAAGGGCATGGTGCTCGACCCGGCCGACCCGGCCGACCCGGACACCCGCAGCGCCGGCTCGTTCTTCACCAACCCGGTCCTGTCCGCCGACGAGTTCGCCGCGCTGTCCGCCCGGTGCGCGGACCTGCTCGGCGCGGACGTGCCCGTACCGTCCTGGCCGGAGTCCGGCGACCGGGTCAAGGTCCCCGCCGCCTGGCTGATCGAGCGCGCCGGCTTCACCAAGGGGTACGGCCCCGGCCCGGTCCGGATCTCCACCAAGCACACCCTCGCCCTCACCAACGCCGACCACGGCAGCACCGCCGAGCTGCTCGATCTGGCCCGGGAGATCGCCGCCGGCGTCCACAAGACCTTCGACGTCTCCCTCCACCCCGAACCCGTCCTCGTCAACACCTCCATGCACTGAGCGGGGGGCACCTCTTTGCGCTGAGGTGCTTCCCGAAGCGCTCGGGTCGCGGCGGCGTTCGCTGTTGCTGGCGGTGTGAAGGCCACCTCTATCCGCTGGCGCGGGCTCGGGCTGGCGTTGTAAAGGCCACCTCTGTCCGCGGTTTTGACCCCTTGTGGGGGAATGCGAGGAGAGGGCTTCGCCCCCTCCTCGCGCTCCTTCCCCGCCAAGGGGGCCGCCCCCTTGGCCATCCCCGCCCAGCCTCCGGTGAGGATGCCCATCGACGCCAAGCAGCCGTCGAAGAAGAACGGGGCACGGCCCGGCCTACCCATCACGGCCACGCCCGCTTCGCTTCGCTTCGCGCCGTGTTGCGGGCGGGGTGGGGGTGGTTGTCGTGGCGGGCTGGGCGTCGATGGGCAGGCCGCACCGGGCCCCGTTGTTTCGAAGCGGGCCAGGCGGCGTCCTGCCTGAACACCGGTCCCGGGCAGGGGATGTCAAGGGGGCGACTGCCCCCTTGATGGGGAGGGGTGTGGGGAGGGGCGAAGCCCGCTCCCCACG
>NZ_BOPO01000091.1 GCF_017312725.1 Actinocatenispora comari
CCGTCTCGCCGGACACCGACGACATCGAGATGTCCGAAGCACCACCGGCCGCGCCGCCAGCGCCGAACCCGCAGCCGCAGGCCCCGCAGAACGCCACACCGCCCGACCGGGAGCCCGTACCCGCACCTGCCGAGCAGGATCCGCCCAGCCAGCGGCCCGAGCCGGCGCCGGCGGCTCGGCAGAGTCCGGCGCCGCCCGCCAACCAACCCGAACCGGCGTCGGCACCGGGGCCCGGGCAGCCGGCTCCACGGCAGGCTGTACCGGTGGCTCCGGCACCTGCCAACCAACCCCCGCCGGCGTCGGCACCGGGGCATCCACAGCCGGTCGTGCCGATGGCACCGCCGCCGCCGACCGCGCCGCCCAGCACGCACGGCGCGCGGTTCGTCGAGCTGTCCACCCGGGCGGCCGACCCGTCACTCACCCCGGATCAGGGTGCCGTTCTGCAACAGCAGCGGGCCGGCGCCTTCGGCGACCTGCTCGACCACGTCTCCGCGTCGCCGCGGCCGGACCTGCCCCCGGTCGTGTCGAACAACCCGGTCGGCGGCGTCGACCACACCGGTGATCTCGCCATCGTCCGCGACGCGCTGGTCCCCGAGCTGGCCCAGATCAACCCGGTCAAGCTGGGTTCCCAGGACACCAACTGTCACCTGGCCGTCCAGCACACCGACCGGTTGCTGGACGGGCAGCCCGCACAGCCGACCCCGAAGTCCGCCCCCATGCCCGTGTCCGGCCTCGAACAGGCGATGGGCGGCACGTTCGGCCCGCCGATCGACAACCTGATGGACACGATCGCCACGCTGAGCACGTTGCCGCCCGGCTCACGCGGGATCATCGGCTGGTCCTTCCCGCCCAAGCCGAACGGTGATCCGCGCGTCGGTCATTTGGTCAACGTCGTACGGCTGCCCAGCGGGCACCTGATCTTCATCGACGGGCAGGCCGGTGACATCGCCACGCTGCCGGATCCGGCCGAGAACCCCCGCTTCCACGTCATGCCGACCCACGTCGCCCCGTCGACCCAGCCGGCACCGCACACCGGCCCGGCCGCGACGCCGACCGCGAACACCAGTACCACGCCGAACCCCAGCCCGGCATCCAACACCACCGCGCCGAACCCGCGCGCGGCACCCGACGCCGGCAACACCCCGAGCGCGCGTCCGACACCCAGTGACCACCCGACGGCGAGCCCGAGTTCGGCGCCCAACACCAGCAGCACGCCGAGCCCGAGTTTGGCGCGCGACACCAGCAACACGCCGAACGTGAGCTCGACGCCCAACACCAACAACACACCGAGCCCGAGTTCGACGCCGGACGTCAACGCGGCGAACCCGGCGGCGGGACCGGTCGCCGACCCACCGGCGAACCCGGCTCCGAACACCGACGGCACACCGGATGCATCGTCGCCGCTCGGCGACGGTACCCAAGACACGACCGGGCACTCGTCGGTTCCGACGTTCGGTTCGCA
This sequence comes from Actinocatenispora comari, assembly GCF_017312725.1. GTDB lineage: Bacteria > Actinomycetota > Actinomycetes > Mycobacteriales > Micromonosporaceae > Actinocatenispora > Actinocatenispora comari. The sequence goes on from NZ_BOPO01000091.1 coordinate 1,463, forward strand.
GCCCGGGCACGACACGCCGACCGACCCGAGCTCCGACACCCAGTCCCACTCCGACCCCGACTCGGAGTACGAGTCCGACGAGGGCGACCCGCCGGCGGATCTCCTGGTCGAAGCGTCGCCCGAGGACTCCGATACCGAGTCGGACGACGGCAACCCACCGGCCGACCTGCTGATCGAGGCACCGAGTTCGCCGGATCGGCAGACGTCGCCGGAGCCGACGGATCCGGTACAGGACTTCATCGACACCTACGTACCGGACCTGTCGAACTGGGCGACCGACGACACCGACGCGGCCGTCTACCTGTTCATGACGCAGAACGGCTACCTGTGGGCCGGCCCGCAGCACGCCGGCTCGCCGGAAGGTCGCGCGTTCATCGCCGAGCACTCCCAGGCCAACCTCGACGACATGCAGCGGCAGTTGGGGCCGCCCCAACCCTGGCACGACACCGTACGGCGCAAGGTCGAGGACGCGCTGGCGAACCGGGAGCTGCACCACTACACGACGCAGAACCGCGCCAACACCATGCTCGGCGCCGGCGAGATGAAGTCCCAGATCAAGCTGGCCCAGGACGATCCGGCGGCGGCGCACAACACCGGCGAGTTCGACGCCCAGGACCTGGCCAACCACGGGTTCGTCTTCTTTTTCGTCGAGGGCCGGAACATCCCCTTCCGCAACACCAGGTTCGCCGAAGGCGACACCAGCGGCCCGGCCCGCATCGCGCTGCCGATCGACCGGCTCACCGACAACGGCTGGATCATGCTCAACGACTTCTACGACCAGGAGTCGCCCACCCTGCGCGCCGACCGGGACGGGAACCTGCTGTCGTACAAGCGGGAACGATGGTCGAACGGCGAGCCCTCGGCCTTCAACTCGCCCGAAGCCAAGATGGTCCAGTCCTCGCAGCAGATCGCGGACATCTGGAGCAACTACCCCGACGCCGACGACCACGCCGACCGGCTGGCGAACAACCTCTCCGCGTCGCTGAGCAACGGCAGCGACGCGCTGACCGACGACGACGTCGACCACATCACCCAGATCATCCAGCTCAGCAAGAACATCAGGCAGACGTTCCGGGACGACGACGTCGACGACACCTACCAACGACACGTCGACGACCTGCAACGCCAGTCCGACCGGGCCAACCAGTTCGATCGGCAGGTACGACGCTTCGACCCGGGCCCCGACGGCTCCTACGACACCGGGTACATGCTCCACATCGACGGCGACGCGCGGCGGATCGACGAGGCCTTCTACCACGACCAGATCTCCGACCACCCGGAGAACCTGCACAACAACATCCTGGCCGGACCGCACATCATCCCCGGCCTCGCCAGCCGCATCCTGCTCGACATCTCGCGCATCGAGGCCCGCGGTGGCAACCAGGAGCTCGTCGACCGGTTGAAGAACCTGTCCGGCGACCAGCTCGTCGACCGGCTGTTCAAGGACTTCACCCGGCCGCAGGCGATGCTTCCCTGGTCCGCACCCATCACCGCAGACAACGTCGTACACCCGCCACCGCCAGCGAACCAGCCGCCGGCCGCTACCACACCAGCGGGCCACCCGGGCACCGACCCGGCATCGGACAACGGATCCACCGAGACGACGCCGACGAACGAGCCGCCTGCGGACACCTCCCCCACGGGAACCGCGTCTCCGGGTGCCGCGGCGGCGAGCACGACTTCCCCGCACCAGGACGCGCCGACGCCGGCGGCACCGCCGCAGACCCCCGGCGGGCCGGCACCGGGGTCGTCGAGCGAGCAGAACCCCAGCGGTACCGCGGATCTCCTGTTCGGCTCGCCGTCGCCCCGGGCAGCCGCGCCGCCCGACGCCGGGCTGACGTCCGGGTCCGACGGATCGGCGAGCACCGACGTCGCCTCGACGGCGATCGCGCCGGCCGAGCCGCGTTCGAGCGACCCGGCGCCCGCTTCCGACCGAGTCCCGCCCGCGCGGCCGGCGCACCCCGACAGCCGGCAGCAGGCCAGGAACCCGCAGCAGGACGCCGGTCACCCGGTCGGATCCACCACCGACGCACGGCGCAGCGATCAGCCGCTCGCCCCGACCGAGCAGCGGCAGACGCCGCGGATCGACGAGACCACCACCGGCACACGGCCCGTACCGCACGACGGCACGACCACCGTCGAACAGCCGGCACCACACCCCGACGAGTCCGCCACGACCGGCACGCAGCTCCCACCGCACGCCGACGCCACGCCGCAGCCCGTGCCGAACGACGAGACCGGCAAGGTCGAGGCACGGCACGCATCACCCACCGAAACACCTCAGGCGCCACCCGCCACCACCACCGAGGCACGGCGCACGCCGCCCCTCGACACCACCGACGTGGCGACGCCGGCCTCTCCCCTCGACGCCGCAGCAACGCAGCACACGCCGCCCGCTGGCACCAGCAACCTGTCGCAGCCAACGCCGCCGGCCGACACCAGCAACGTGGGGGCTCCGGTGTCACCGGCCGACACCGCGACCGTCGAGGCACCGCGCACGCCGTCCGCCGACCCGAGCAGCGAAGCGGCGCCAACCTCTCCCGTGGACACCCCCAAGGTCGCGACACCGCCCACGGCCCCCGCAGCCACCACCAGCGCCGAAACACCGCAGGCGCCCACCGGCACCGAGGTACGGCGGACACCACCTGACGACACCAGCAGCGTGGCGGCTTCAGCGCAAGCCAACACCGCCAGGTCCGCGGCACAACACCCGCCACCCGCCGACACCAACAACCCGTCCCCACCGGCACCACCCGCCGGCACGGCGAACCTCGAGACCCGGCGCACACCGCCCGCCGGCCCCAGCAAGGCGGCAACGCCGGCATCCCCAGTCGACACGGCGAACGTCGAGGCGCAGCACACGGCGCCCGGCGACACCACCGACGTGGAGACTCCGGCGTCACCCGCCGACACCGGGAACGTCGAGGCGCAGCACACCGCGCCAGCCGACACCACCGACGTGGAGATTCCGGCGTCACTCGCCGACGCCGCGAACGTCGAGGCGCAGCACACGACGCCCGCCGACACCACCGACGTGGAGGCTCCGGCGTCACCCGCCGACACCGCGAACGTCGAAGCGCAGCACACGACGCCGGTCGGCTCCACCGGCGCCGAAGCGCAGCAGACGTCACGGATCGACGGGGCCAACACCGATGCGGCGGGAGACACGCGCGTCGAGACCGGCGGTACCGATGGGCAGCAGGAGGCGCGCGGCGCCGACGGGCAGCGGAGCGGTACGACGGGCGACGGCGAACGGGCGCTGGCGCCGGCGGCGGCGCTGGACCGGGTGGTCAGCGACGGGGTGCCGGTGCTGTTGGGTGGCGAGCAGGTCGCGAGCGATGCCCGGGCCAACGGGCTGCCCGCCGACGTCGCCGATCGGATCGGCCGACTGATCCGCGAACGGCCGCAGTTCCTTGCCGGCAGCGGCTATCCGGTCACGATGATCGGCAACGACGGCAAGCGGTACGACCTCGTCGTGTCGCTCGTGCCGCCACGGACCTGGCGGGAGAGTACCGACAGCGCGGCCGGATCGAAGGACGGCGCCACGGACGCGTCGTGGTCGGTGGGTACCAGCGACACGAACGGCACGACCGCGACGACGTCGGACCGTACCGAGGTGGCGGTGGCGCTGCCGCTGGACGGGGCACACGGTGTCTTCGCCCGGCTGCGGCTACGGGCGGGACGCACCCGTGGGTTCACCGCCAGCCGGTCGTTCCAGGTGAAGAAGACCTCGTCGGTGGCGCAGAGCGGGCTGGAGCGCACCGCGACGGCGGACGCGCGGGTGCGGGTCGCCGCCACCGTGGACGGCCGGGGTGTCCGGTTCGAGACGACCGTCCCGGACGGGCTGCGGGTACGGCTGCCGGCCGAGGAGTCCTCCCCGCGACGGGTGCCGGCGCGGGTACGGTTGCGTCCGCGGGCCTGGCCGGCGATCACCGCGGTGGGCACCGACTGGAGCCGCGGCAGCACCGGAGAGCCGGCCAGCAACGCGCTGCAGCAGGCGATCGACGCGGTGCCGGACGAGTCGGCGCGGGTCGCGCTGCGCGAGTTCACGGCGCCGGACCGGATCGCCGCCCTGGCGCCCGACCTGCTGGCCGGCCCGGTGCAGGTGCCCGGTACCGGCTTCACCGTCTCGCTCAAGCCGACCGGTCGCGGACGCTACGTGCGCCACGACCGGTCCTCGGGTACCACGGTGGCGCACGAGTTGGCCGGCAAGGACGCGTCGACGAACAAGGTGGCGAGCACCCGGCTGGTGGGGGCCGGGATCGCGCTCGGGCCGAGCCTGACCGCCGGCGTGGCGCGGGTGCGTGCGGCGCTGGTCGGCGGTTTCACCCGGTCCGCCGAGCACGCCGTGACGGTGGGCGGCGACGCCGCGGTGACCGGCTCGCGGACCAGCACCTCCTCCGCGGTGTACCGGGTCCCGCTCGCGCTCACCCTGCACGACACCGCGACAGGTCGCGACACCCGGGTACCCGGCCGTGGTTGGCTGCGGATGCCGCAGTCGACCGCGCGGGACCTCGCCGGCTGGCGCAGCGACTTCGCCCGCACCGGCGAGCAGCACGACGCATCGCGGCCCGCCGAACAGCGTGACCCGGCCCGGTCCGGCGAACAGCACCACACCGACCGGCCCACCGGGCGGCCCGACACCGACCGGCCCGGCGGGCAGCGCGATACCGACCGGACAGGCGGGCGGCGCGACACCGACCGGCCCGGCGGGCGGCGTGATGCCGATCGGCTCGGCGGGCGGCGTGATGCCGATCGGGTCGGTGGGCGGCCGCCGCTCGACAGTGCGGCCGGGGCCGTCGAACTCGCACCGGGTATGCAGGTCACCGGCGTCCAGGCCGACACACCGGGCGGCGGCGACCCGTTGCGGCGGTTCGCCGATCGGGTGGTCCGCGCCGTGGCGAGCCAGTACCCGGGGCTGGTCGCCGATCCGGACACGAACGCCGGATCGGCGCTGGCGCAACGGAACCTGGACACGCTGCGGACCGCGCTGCAGGACACCGCGGTGCTGTCCCAGCTGGATCGGATCACCGCCGACGGCCTGCCGATCAGGTTGATCCGGCCCGGCCTGGTGCGGCACTCGGCGGTGACGGTGACCCTCCGCGGCGACCTGACCGACCCGTACTTCCTGGGCACCGACGCCGGAACTCGGTGGAAGGGCGGGAACTCGGCCGCGGTGAAGCTCGACGGCAGCAGTTCCCGGACCGACCAGGGCGAGCTCGGGCCGGAGCTGGCCGTGACCGCGGTGACCCCGGTCGGCCCGGAACGGCTCGGCGGCAACGCGTCGGTCAAGGTGGCGCGCGGCCGGACCGAACTCACCTCGTACGGGCTGAAGGCGACTTCCGGGCACACCGGCAGCAGCGACCGGCCGGTACAGCAGTGGTCGGCGAACGTCTCGCTGCGGGCCGAGGCGACGGCCAACCATCAGGTCGCCCAGTGGCTGGTGGCCGCCCTGCCGGTGATCGGCGCGGCGTCGGTGCGCGGCGACCGGCTCGCGGTCCGCGGCACCCGCCGGTACCTCGGTGGCGTGCGGGGCCAGGCCCGGATGATCGCGCCGCTCGACGCCCCGGCGCCGGCGCCGAAGACCGGAGCGGCGGTCGCGCCGACTCCGATCGGCACCGCGGATCCGGTCCGGGCCCGCCTGCTCGACGGGAAGCTTCCGCTGCCCCGGCAGGGGAACGCGGCGAACGGCGTGTGGCTCTCCCAGCCGTACCGGGTGGAGCGGTTGGCCGGCGCCGACCAGCTGTCCGGCAGCGCCGCCCGGGTCGTCGCCGCGGTCACCGGCTCGACCGTCGACCAGCATCCGGTCACCACGATGGATGCGGAGTTCACCCCGTCGCGGCTGGGTGGAGAGCTGGGGCGGCAACTCACCGGCGGTCGCGACGTCAGCGGCCTGCAGGCCAAGGGCGTGTTCACCGACCGGCTGCTGCGGGTGGTGGTGGAAAGCGAACTGGACCCCACCAGCCTGCGCGCGGTCGGTCCGGTCACGAACGCGCACTCCCTGGAGGTGTCCGCGGAGCAGGAGACGTCGTTCGGCGACTCGGTCGCCACCACCACGGACGTCTCCGCGAGCGCCGGGATCACCGCGAGCGGAACCACTCCGGGCATCCCGGCGACCGGCAGCCTCCTGCCGGGTGCCTCGGTCGGCCGCGGCTCGTCGCACACGCTCGGCGGTTCCGGCACGGTGACCGCCAAGGCGTCCCGTACCCTCAGCGAGCCGACCATCGTGGTGCAGGGCACCGTGACCCACCACGTGCATGCGGTCTCCGGCCGCACCGGCTGGCTGCCACGGCTGGGCGGCTGGGCGCGCCGGCTCGGCGGCCGGGAACGCAGCCGACCGCGGTACGCCGGGGAGTCCGTCACCGTGCCCGACGGGGTACGGCTGCGGCTGCCGGTGCGGGTGGCCCGCGAGCTGGGCATCCTCGGCCCGGGCGCCGACACCGCACCGGCCGGGCACACCGCCGCCACCGAGGCCACGCCACCGGCCGCGACACCACCAGCCGCGGCCACGCCACCGGCCGCGACGACGCCAGCCGCGGCCACGCCACCGGCCGCGACGCCGCCGGGCGCGACCACGCCGCCGGCTGGGACCATGGGGCCGGAGGGGACGGCGGTCTCCGACGCACGGACGGGGACGGCGGACGACAACTCGACCGCACGGTCCTGGCGGCCGGACACGACCGACGGTCGGCTCAGCGGCCCGTTCGTCGCCGGGCAGTTGCAGGGTGCCGCGCTGGTCGACTCGTTGATGGCGCAGGCGGCGCGGCGCCGCATCCCCGGGTTGCGCGACGCCGATGTCCGGGCGGACGTCAAGGCCAACCTGAGCCGCATCGCGGCCGCGCTGTCCGACACGGCAGCGGGCGGCCTCGGGCCCACGATGGCCCGGCACGGGCTGTCGTTGCGGGTGGACCAGGCCGGGTTCTGGCGGCTGCACGACGGTCGGGTCACCCTGTCCCTGGAACCGGCCGGTGAGCCGGAACTGGTGCGGTTGGCGCCCGGCGGGAAGCTGTCGGAGAAGCTGTCGGTCGACAGCAAGAGCGAGGATGCCCGCCAGCGGACCAGCACCGCCGGCGCCGGCATCGACACCAGTGTCACGGTCTCCTCCGGCGGCGGTACCCCGTCGACCTCCCTCGGTACCAGCGGGGTGCGCGGCAGCGCGGCGACGGCGAGCGGTGCCACCGAGTCGACGACGGGGCACCAGGAGCTGAGCCTGTCCACCCAGGAACCGGTGGCGCACTTCCGGCACGGCGTGCGGGTCAAGGCGGTCGTGCAGCTGTCCGACGGCACCTCGTTCACGGTCACCAGCCCGGTGACCCAGCTGTACGAGGACGTTCCGCTCAGTCTCGCCCGGCTCGCCGACCGCCCCGCGACCGGACCCACGACGACGGCGACGATCGACCCGGTCCGGTTCACGTCCGGCCCGGGCGCACCGATGCCGGCCGGCATCGTCCTGAGCGGGCACGCCTTCCCGCAGCGGGTGCACGACGTCGAACGGATCCGGGCAGGAGCCCAGCAGGCCGTCCGCAACGCGGGCCGGGCGGCCACCGACGTCGGCGCGCCGCCAGCCCGTACCGGCCTGGTCGGGCCCGGCAGCGCGGGCGCGGCGACGGTGCACGCGACGTTGAGTGACAACGTGCTCCGCGGTCACCTGCCGTCGCTGTCGGGCGGCGCCGGGGCGCTGGAGACCACGCTGCGCGATCCTCGACCGTTGCGGCCGGCGGTGCGGCTGCGGACCGAACTGTCCCTGCACGCCCACGGCGCCCGGCTGGTGCGGGTCGGCGACGGGCGCAAGCTGGGCAACCCGGACCGGGGCTCCGGGCCGGACGCGTCGCGGCCCGAGACGACGTCGACCGACCGTACGGCGAGCACCCGGTCGGACGCCACGCAGGGCGCCGGGCAGACCACCCGGCAGCAGGTCGAGCCGGCACCGCCCGGCGGGCTGGCCGGCTACGTCGCCCCGGGACCGAGCGTGCCGCTCGCCGCCGACAGCCGTACCGACGGCGTGCAGACCACGCACGACACCAGCGCCGGCACCGAGCTGACCGAGCGCGAGGGCCGCGCCCTGCTGATCCGCGTGCCGGCCACGTGGCGGCACACCGCGACCCGGATCGGGAACCCGCCCTGGGCGGCCGACGGGGGATCCGCGGTGGTCGACGTGCACTCCACAGTGGACGTCTGGGTCTCCGAACAGGAAGCCCGATCGCTGGGCGTCATCACCGACGAGACGTTCCCGGACGCCGTCTCCACCGCGTGGGACCAGGTGAAGAAGGTCGCCGACCAGTGGACCGAGGCCGCCCGCAAGCGGCAGGACCTGGCCGGTCTTCTCGACTCGCTCGGCGCCGAACGGCGCGCCGGCGAGGCGCGGCAGCAGGCTGCCCGCACCGACGCCGAGAAGGCGGCGGCCCGGGCCGAGCTCAGCAAGATTGACGCCCGGATCGCCGACGGCACCGTCGAACTGAGCCGGGCCCGGTCGGGTACCGACGTGCTGGACCGGCAACTGGTCGACGCCCGCCGGGCGGCCGAGGAGTTGACCGACTGGTACGCCCGCCCCGCCGAGCAGCGGACCGGTGCGCCGCCGGCGACCTTCACCGCGACCGAACCGGCACCGCCCGCCCCGCAGTACTCCACTGTGGACGGTGTACTGGTCGACCCGGGCGGGCGGCCGGTGCGGCAGGTCGGCGGTTGGCCGGCACGCGACTCGCAGTTCGCCGCGCTGCACCACGCGCTGAGCGAGCGCGGCCACGACCTCGACCTGGATGGGTTGCGCGACCGGATCGCCGGCCGGATCGGTACCGATCCGCAGCTGCGCGCGTTCGCCGGACTCGACCCGGCCGAGCGCTTCGGCTCCGACGAGTTGCACCGCGCCGGCGTGCGGCTGGCCGAACCCATGCTCAGCGAGTACGACGACACCGGGCTGGTGCCGGAGCTGCCGGACGAGCCGGCGTTCGAGCCCGCCACGCGGGCGGGGCTGGCCGCCTCCTCGGTGCGCCGCAGTGCCGTCGACGCCGGTGCCGGTACCGGCGGCGATCTGGTGGCCGCCGCGGCGGCGCGGGAGTTCGGGGTGCCGATCCGGGTGGTCCGCGCGGACGGCGGCTTCCAGGACTTCTCCCCGCGAGGGCCGAACGAGCCGCCGCATGACGCCGGCACCGCACCGAACGACCCGCCGGGTGCCGGGGGTACGGCGCCGAACGAGCCGCCGGACGGCGTCGGCGGCGTGCCGGCGATCGTGCTGCACCTGGACGAGCACGACCGGTACACGGTGGTGCTGGCGACGAACCCGCCCGTCGAGCTCCCCGGCGATGGTGCGAGACCGCCGCTCCCCCACGACGAGGGCGCCGAGAGGCCGCCCGCCGGACCAGCCGAACCGGACGAGCCCGTCGAACCGGACGGGTACGCCGGGAACAGCGAACCGCCGGGAAAGCCGCTGTACCAGGGGAACGTGCTGGTGGGGCGAGGGTTCGGTGAGTCGCCGCCGGCGCACCCCGCCGGTACGGTGCCGGACGACGCCGTGCCGGCCCGGCCGCTGCGGCACCGGGGCGCGGTGGTGGGCATGGGATTCCTACCCGAGGGCACGGGGATGCGGAGGAGACCGACGTGGCCGTGACGACACTGCTCGGACCGGCCGGACAGCCGGTGCAGCTACCCAGCGAGCTGGTCGCGGCGGCGAGTCCGGACGAACCGCTGCACCTGGTCGACCCGTACTTCGCGGGCTCGGCCCCGGTGCCGGCGTGGGCGCTCGTCGGCCGGTGGCCGTGCGCCGAAGTCGGGCAGCCGGGCGAGTTCGAGCCCAACCCGGGCCATCGGGAGTCGCCCTGGTCGCTCGGCTGGCCGGAGCCCACCGACCCGGTCGACGCCGCCGCGTACCGGCTGGCCACCGAGTACGGCGACCTGGACGGTCTGCTGGCGGCGTTGCGGGACGCGCAGCTGGCGGTGCTCGTCGACGCGGCGGGCGCACCGGTGCGCGCGAGCGACCCGGACGGCGCTCCGGTGGTACCGGTGTTCTCCGCCGAGGAGCAGGCCGCACCGGTCTCCGGGCTGGGTACGGTGGTGCTCTCGGTGGCCGAGCTGGCGGCGCGGCTGCCGGCCGGCCACGATCTGCTGCTCAACCCGGCCGGCGTGGCGACCACCCGGATCCCGGCCGACGGCCTGCTGGAGGTGCTGCGAGGGTGACCGCGACGGACCGGCTCGACGTGCTGTTCCGGATGGTGATGGCCGACGCGGCGACCGCCGAGCAGCTCCAGGCGGCGCTGCACGACGCCACGCTCTTCGTGGCGCTCGATGCGGGCGAGCGGCCGGTGATCGCGCCCGCTCCCGACGACGTCCCGTGCGTGGTGGTCGCAACGAGCGAGGCGCATCGGCAGCACGCCGCGGCGGCCAGCTGGCAGCCGGCCGATCTGATGGAGCTGATCACGCTGCTGCCGGACGAGATCGACGTGCTGTTCAACCCGGCCGGCCCGGTGCCGTTCCGGTTGGTCGGCGACTTCGTCCGGGACACCGTACTGCTGGGCGACGACGAGCTCGCCGCCGCGCGGGCGTCGTTGCCCGGCCCGCCGGCTCGCGGCGACACGGTGCCGGTGGGCGGACCGGCGAGCGAAGGCGAGGGCTGACCGCGACATGGACGTCGACGAAGCGCGATCGCTTGCCGCGCAACGGCTCGCCGAGCTGCAGGACCCGGCCACCCCGCTGCGGCTGTCCGACGCGCCGCCGGACGAGTACCCGTGGTGCTGGGCCTTCGCCTACAACACCGTGGCGTGGTACGAGACGGGCGTGTTCACCGACGCGGTCGCGGCCGGCCCACTGGTGGTCGACAAGGACGGCGCGGCGGTCTGGCAGGCGCCGTCCGCACCGCCGTTGGAGCGCTGGCTCAACGAGCACGCCCGGCAACGCGGGCTGCCGGAGATCCCGATCCCACCGCCGGCGGGCCTGTGGTGAGCATCTTCGTGTCGGTCGCGTCCTACCGCGACCCGGAGCTGGTGCCGACCGTGCTGGACTGCCTGGCCAAGGCCGCCTCCCCGGACGAGCTGCGCATCGTGGTCAACTGGCAGCACCTCGGCGACGAGGACGTGTCCGCGCTGCGCGACGACCGGCGGGTCACGATCCTCGAGTTCGACGCCCGCCAGAGCCGGGGCGCCTGCTGGGCCCGCGCCAAGATCCAGCAGCACTACGTCGACTCCGACTGGTACCTGCAGGTCGACAGCCACACCCGCTTCGTACCGGGCTGGGACGAGCGGCTCGTCGCGATCGCCGAGCAGACCGGCGCGGCCAAGCCGATCGTCACCGCCTACCCGGCGGCCTACGATCCGGCGCGGGAGCTCGACGGCGCCGCGCAACCCACCGCGATCGTGCTGTCCGGCTGGACGGCGGACGGGTTGCCCGAGGTCGGCCAGGTGTTCCTGACCGGCAAGCAGCAGCCGCCGAAGCCGGTACGGGCCCGGTTCCTCGCCGCCGGGTTCCTGTTCGCGCCGGGGACGTTCGTCCGCGACGTCCGCTACGACGAGAAGATCTACTTCATGGGCGAGGAGATCAACCTCGCGACCCGGGCGTTCACCCACGGGTACGACCTGTTCCACCCGGCCGAGATCCTCGCCTGGCACTACTACGTGCGCGAGGATGCGCCGCATCACTGGGACGATCACGCCACCGCCGAGGAACCCTGGTACGAGCTGGACCGGGCCGGGCGCCGCCGGGTGCGCACGTTGCTGACCTGGCCGATGTTCGGCGAGCTGGCCCAGGGCGAGGCACGCACGATGGCCGACTACCAGGCGTACGCGGGTGTCGACTTCCAGCGCAGGACCGCGGAGGACGCGGCGAGGCTCGGCATCGAGCCGGCACCGGTCCCCCGCTGACGACGCCGCCGGCACGCACCCCTCGGCGCGCCGGCGGCAGGTACGGCGGGTGTCCGTCCCGGCCGCGGGGACGGCGGGTGTCCGTCCCGGGCGCGGGGACGGCGGGTGTCCGTCCCGGGCGGCAGCTACGGCGGTCGTCAGCCGCGGCCGGCAGCTACGGCGGCCGCCGGCACTGGCGTCAGCTACGGCCGTCAGTGCCGGCGGCCGGTCCGGGCGGCGAGCACGACCGCCGAGGCGACGAGGGTGTGCATGAGCATCAGGCCGACGACGTTGGCGGCGGTGGCGCCGGCCGCCAGCAACGACAGGTCGGGGATCCAGCTCAGCAGCAGCACCGACGGCACGAGAATCCGCAGCAGGTGCGGCACCCTGCGGGCGACCAGCGCCCACCCCGCCGTACCGGCGAGGACCCCGATCAGCGTCGCCGGTACGTAGGAAACGGGTGTCAGGCCCATCCCGATGCCGCCGGTGTCGAGCGCGGCGGCGACGAGTGCGACGACGGTGTTGGCGGCGACGGCCACGACGGCGGCCAGCCCGACCCGCAGCGCGACGGTCGATCGCGGGGTGGAGGTGATCGAGGCGGTCATGACGCCCTCCTTGGGTTGCGTGTGCAACCCAAGCTACGTTGAGTTGCGTGTTAAAGTCAAGCGTGGTGAGTTCACGGGAGGACGACGAGCCGGCGACGTGGCTGGACAGCGACCAGCAACAGGCCTGGATCAATCTGGCGAAGGTCCTGCTCACGCTGCCCGGAGCGCTGGAGAGTCAGCTGCTGCGCGATGCCGACCTGACCCTGCTGGGCTACATGATCCTGGCCCGGCTGTCGGTCGTGCCCGAGCACACCCTGCGGATGAGTCAGATCGCCGAGATGGCCAACGGCTCGCTGCCGCGCATCTCGCACGCGGTGACCCGGCTGGAGGACCGCGGCTGGGTCACCCGCACGGTACGCACCGGGCAGGGCCGACGGTTCACCGAAGCGACGCTCACCCCCGCCGGCCGCACCCACCTGGAGGAGTCGGCGCCGGCCCACGTCGCCACCGTGCGCCGGCTGGTGGTCGAGCCGCTGGGCCGGCACTTCGTCGGGTTCGGCCGGGATGCGCAGCGCATCGTCGAGGCGCTCGGGCTGCCCACCGAGATACTCCGACCCTGAGCGCGCAGCCACCGCGATCCGGCTGCGCCTCGATCACCCGCAGGGCGACGGCGCCTAGGTTCGCGGTACGTCACGGCGTCGGAAGGCGACGAAGCCGAGCAGCAGCAGCGCGACGGCGACCAGCGACAGCACGGCCAGGCCGCCCGGTTCTGCCGTACCCAGCGGCGGGTTCCCGACGTGCGTGGTGGGGGCGAGGTCGAGCACCCACTGCGCGAGTTTCAGGCCGGGGCCGAGGAAGGCGATGAAGGTCGCCACCGCGTACGCCGCCCAGCCGAGGCCGACACCGCGCGGCCACAGGCCGAACAGCGCCAGCGCGACGCCGCCGAGCACCAGCTCGGCCGGCAGGTACGCCAGGCCGGAGCGCACGATCGCGCCGAACTCGTCGGTGTCACCGACCGACCACGCCGTCGTCGACGCCAGTACCAGCGAGGAGCCGACCACGATGACCGCGAGCCCCGCCGCGACGACCACCGCATGCGCGGCCAGCCAACGGATCCGGGACAGCGTGCCGGCGAGCCGGGTCTCCAGCCGGCCGCCGGCCTCCTCGGCGCGCAGCGTGCCGATCGCCTGGATCAGGTAGCCGGTGCCGATGACCGCCAGGTACAGCTGGGTACCGGCGACGAAGCCGTGCAGCGGCCGGGCACCGCTCATGCCCATGGCTGCGGCCAGCCCCGGGTTGCCGGCCAGCGCGCCGAGAAGCTGCCGTGCCAGCGCGCCCATCATCCCGGTCAGCAGCACCCCGCCGGCCAGCCAGCCGAGCGTTGCGGGGGCGTGGATCCACGCGGCGAAGCCGATCGGCTGCCGGCGAAGCCGGGTCGCGTGGCCCGGGCCGAGGCCACCGCGCAGCAGCGCGCTGCCCAGGTCACGCCGCGCCGAACGCCACAGCGCCGCACCGCCCGCGACCAGCCCGGTGCCGACCGGAAGCAGCAGCACCCACCAGCGCCGGTCGGCGAACGGCGCCGCCTTCTCGACCCAGCCCAGCGGGGACAGCCAGGTCAACCAGCCGGCGGCGGTCGTGTCGCCGACCCCGCGCAGCGCGTACGCCACGGCGAGCACGATCAGGCTCCCGGCGTAGACGCCCCGCCCGTGCAGGACCAGTTGCGCCAGCAGCGCGGCGACGCCGGCGAACGCGAACGCCAGCGCGCCGAGTGCCGCGCTGTAGAGGATCGCGGCGGCCACCGGCACCCCGGCGAGCGCCAGCCCGGCGGCGAACAGTACCGAGGTGGCGAGGATCGCCGCCGTCGCGACGGCGAGCGCCGCGAGCACCGGCTGGTGCCGGGCGATCCGGCCGGCGAGGACCGTCTCCAACCGGCCGGTCTCCTCCTCCCGGCGGGTCGACCCGGCGACCAGCGCGATGCCCAGCAACGGAAGCAGGAACGAGGCCAGGAACCCGAACTCGTCCTGGATGACCCCGCCGAGGCTGTCGATGCCCTCGACGTGGCCGTTGATCGCGGCCAGCGCACTGCCGGCGGTGACCGCCTCGGCGTAGCCGTGGATCTTCGCCGGCGTGTCGTACAGTCCGGCGATCGACGCCGCCGTCCCGATCATGCTCGCGGCGAGGGCGATCACCCAGACCAGGATGCCGCGGCGGCGGGTGCGCCAGACGATCCCGACCATGGTGGCCAGGCCGGGCCGGCGGGGGTTGCGGGCGCTCATCGGTGCTCCTCCCTCGTCGCGACACCGGGGTGGCGCCGGGCCGCGCCGGGCCCGTGACTCGCGCGCTCGCTCACCGGGTGGCTCCGGCAGGCGTCTCCCCCGGCTCGCGGGCGTCGACCGGGTCCGCGTAGTTGCGCAGGAACAGCGCATCCAGACTCGGCGGGGTGACCGTCAGGGTGTGTATCCGCGCGGCGTGCAGCCGGCCGACCACCGCGTCCAGGTGCTCGGCGTCGACGGTGAACCGCACGTCGACCTGCCCGTCCCGGCTGGTGCTGGCCCAGTCGGCCACGCCCTCGGCGCCGGCCAGCCCGTCGGGTGCGGCGACGGTGACCGCGTGCACCGACGTGCGGGTGTGGCGGCGCAGCTCGGCGAGGCTGCCGGTGGTCACCGTCCGGCCGTGCCGGACGATGCTCACCCGGTCGGCCAGCGCCTCGACCTCGTCCAGCAGGTGACTGGAGAGCAGCACCGTGGCGCCGTCGTCGCGCCGCTCCCGCACGCACCGCTGGAACGCCTGCTCCATCAGCGGATCGAGCCCGGAGGTGGGTTCGTCGAGCACCAGCAGGTCGGCCTCGGCGGCCAGCGCCGCGACCAGCGCGACCTTCTGCCGGTTTCCCTTGGAGTAGTCCCGGATCCGCTTCGTCGGGTCCAGGTCGAAGCGCTCGATCAGCGCTCGCCGGCGTGCCTGGTTCACCGCGCCGTGCGTGGCGCCGAGCACGTCGATGCACTGGCCGCCGGTGAGGCCGGGCCACAGGGCGACATCGCCGGCCACGTACGCGAGGCGTCCGTGCAGCGTGGCCGCCCGGCGCCAGGGATCGGCACCGAACAGCTCGACGTGCCCGCCGCCGGCCCGGATCAGCCCGAGCAGGATGCGGATGGTGGTGGACTTGCCCGCCCCGTTGGGGCCGAGGAAGCCGTGCACCTCGCCCGGCCGTACGGACAGGTCGAGGCCGTCGAGGGCGCGGACCTTGCCGAACGACTTGGTGAGGTTGCGGATGTCGATGACGGGTGCGCTCGACACGCTCACGAGGACTCCTCCCCGGGCGCGACCACGAACACGCCCCTGGTGTAGACGTCGGTGACCTCTCGGGTCCAGCGGGCGATCCCGTCCGAGGTGAGCGGGTCGACCCCGATCGCGGCGGCGATCTGGTTGCGCAGCAGCACCAGAGCCAGGTCGTTGACCAGCAGGAACGTCGCGAGAACGGCCGGGTCCTGAGCGGGCCGGACGGCACCCAGCTCGGTCATCGCGTCGAGCATCCGGCGGGTGAGATCGACCCAGCGGCCGAACAGCGCCGCTCCGGCGGGGTCGCCGACGAGCAGCAGGCGGCGCAGGTAGGCGGGCAGCGGGGAGCCGTGCGGGAAGGCCCGCGCGAACATCTCGGCGACCGAGACCCAGTTGTCGCCGGTGACCGCCTCGGCCAGGTCCTGCTCGTCCATCGCGAACAGCGAGTCGAAGGCCTGCGCGGCGTGCTCGTCCACCGCCGCTCGCAGCCCCTCCTTGCTGCCGAAGTGGTGCACCACGAGCGCGGGTGACACCCCGGCCGCGGCGGCGATCTCCCGCACCGTGACGGCGTCGTGGCCGCGTTCGGCGAACAGGCGCAGCGCGGCGTTGCGGATGTTCGCCTTCGCGGTGAGATCGTTCTCGTCGGCGACTGAACTCATGTTCAACATACTAAACGCGCGTACAGCCCGCTGGCAAGAACCTCGCTCAGAGCACGTCGAGGGTGGCGTGCCGGCGGCTGCCGCGCTCGAACAGCGCCAACAGACCGATCGCGAGCAACGCGTAGCCCGCGGCGAGGCCCAGCTCGGCGCCGAGCGGCGGTACCAGCCGGGCCAGCGGCGCGCCACCGGCGGCCTCGCGGGCGGCGGTCGCCGCGTGCCGAAGCGGCAGCAGCGCGCCGGCGGCCCGCAGCACCGGCGGCAGCGCAGCCGGCGCCACGTTGACGCCGCTGACCAGCAACAACACCGCGTCAGCGACGTTGGACACCAGCCACACGTCGCGAAACCGCAGCCCGATCGAGCCGAGCGTCAGCCCGAAGAACGAGCAGGACAGCGCGCCCACGCAGATCGCCAGCGCCAGCCCCGGCAACGACCGGACGCCGATCGGGATCCGCAGCAGCAGCGCCCCGACCGTCAGCGTGAACGCCGAGATCAGCACCCCGTTCACCGCGTACGGCAGGGCCCGCCCACCGAAGACCGCGGCGCGCCGCAGCGGGGAGAGCAGCAGCGGGCCGAGGGTGCCGTACCGGCGTTCGTTGGCCACCGCCATCGTGCCGCCGTACACGCAGGCCAGCGCGGCGCTCAGCACGGCGTTGCCGACCAGGTAGCCGAGGTCGTCGCCGACGTGCAGGGTGCGGCCGAGGTAGACGAAGAACAGCAGCTGGAACACCGGCGAGACGAGCAGGGTGCCGACGAACATCGCCGGCGTGGTCCAGTTGAACAGGGCGCGGTAGGCGATCACGCCGCCGACGGTGAGCAGTCTGAGAGTGCGCATGGTTCCTCACTGGGACGAGCGGATGCGGCGATCGTTGGCGCGCCGCCGGCCGGAGGTATTTATGTCCACTGTGGACAGACACGGCGCCGGGCCGGCGGCGCCGATCAGGTCAGGGCGAGGGTCGCGGTGACCCGGGCCCGCCGGTCCACGAAGTGCAGCGCGATCGCGCCGAGCACCAGCGCGATCAGCGCCTCGCCGACACACAGCGCCAGCGCCGGCCACACCGGACCGCCGGTCACCGCCGCCCGCAGCGCCCGGGCACCCCAGGTGGTCGGCAGTACGGCGGCGATCGGGCCGGTCCAGCCCGGCAGCGCGGTCACCGGAACGAGCATCCCGGACAGCAGCCAGACCGGGTAGCCGAGCGGGTTGACGATCGCGTTCGCGTTGCGCAGCAGCACGAACGTACTCGCCAGCAGCAGCCCGAACGCGCCCAGCGCCAACACGCACACCGGCGCGGCGACCACGAACCACAGCGGTGCGGCGAACGACGGCGGGACCCCGAGCAGCAGCACGCCCCACAGCAGCGTCGCGACCACCGAGTACAGCCCGACCAGGCCGGTGGCCAGCGTGATCGGCAGGATCTTGAACGCCGGCCGCATCGGCGTGATCATCAGGATCTCCAGGGTGCCCTGGAACCGCTGGTTCTGAATGGCCGCACCGGAACCGAACAGCACCGACGACCAGACGCCCATCATCCCGGCCCCGACCGCGGCCAGCAGCAGCGCCGGCGGGTTCGTGCCGGCCTTGAACAGGTAGACCGCGAGCGTCGCCTGCACCAGCGGAACCAGCAGCGAGATGGTGATCTCCAGCGGCGACCGGCTCTGCTGCTTGACCTGCAACAGCGTGCCGAGCAGCAGCATCCGTACCGGGTTCACGCCGCCGCCTCGGCCCGCGTCGAGTTGACGATCGCCACGTACGCGTCCTCCAGCGTCGGCGCGCGCGTCTCCACCCGGCCGAGCCGTACCCCGGCCAGCTCCCGCAGTACGGCCGGCTGCACGTCGACGTGCGCGTCGGTCTGGATGCGCAGCGTCTGCTGCTGGCCGGACACCTCGACGGTCGCGTCGCGTACCCCGCTCAGTGCGTCGAGGTGCGCCAGGTGCGCGTCGGTCACCCCGTACGCCTCGACCGACAGCACCCGCCGGCCGGCCGCCGCGTGCTTGAGCTCGTCGGCGGTACCCAGCGCGGCGAGCCGGCCGGCGGCGATCACCGCGATCCGGTCGCACAGCTCCTCCGCCTCGGCCATGTAGTGCGTGGTCAACAGCACCGTGGTTCCGGACGCGGACAGCTCGGCGATCATCGCGCGCAGCTCGCGGGCCGCCACCGGATCGACACCGATCGACGGCTCGTCCAGGAACAGCACGTCGGGTTCGTGCAGCAGCCCGCGGGCGATGTGCAGCCGCTGCCGCATGCCCCGCGAGTACCCCTCCACCCGCTCGTGCTCGCGGCCGGTCAGGTCGACGGCGTCCAGCAGGGCGCCGATCCGGGCCCGCTGCTCGCGCGCCGGCACGCCGTACAGCTCGGCGAAGTAGCGCAGGTTGTCCAGCGCCGAGAGCCGTTCGTACAGGCCGCGGTCGCCGCCGAACACGTAGCCGATCCGGCGCCGCACGGCGCGGGTGTCGCGGACGACGTCGAGGCCCATCACCCGGGCCGTGCCGCCGGTCGGGGTGAGCAGCGTGTTGAGCATCTTGATCGTGGTCGTCTTACCGGCGCCGTTCGGGCCGAGCAGCCCGAACAGCTCGCCGCGGGCCACCGCGAAGTCCACCCCGCGCACCGCGTCGACACTGCCGCGCCGCGGCCGCAGCCAGCCGGTCCGGGTCCGGTACGTGCGGCGCAACCCCACCGCTTCGATCGCCAGTTCACCTGCCATGCCGGCACGGTAGGAACCGCGGCCACCGCGACGCCAACGATTCGGCAGCGACCGAATCGACCGGAAACGCCGCCCCGCGGCCGATCCGAGGTACCGGGCCGAGCCGTCCGGGCACCGCGCGAAGCCCGACCGGGACGTCAGGGCGAAGCCCGACCGGGACACCGCGCGCGGCCCGGCGGGGACACCGGGCGGCGCCGATCGGAGGTCCGCTACGCCGATCCGGGCTCGCTGCGCGGATCGGCGGCTGACGGGAATCCGGGTCGGCCGGCGCGCCGGGGACGGTCAGGCGACGGTGCTGCTGGCCGGGTCGGCGAGCAGCGTCAGCAGCGCGGTACCGGTCTCGGTGACCTGGTAGAGCACCGTACGGCCGTGCCGGCGGCGGGCGACCGCACCGGCGGCGAGCAGCGTGCCGAGGTGCTCGGACACCGTGCTCGGGGCGAGGCCGAGCCGGCGAGCCAGCATCGCGGTGCTGGTCGGCGCCACCAGCTCGCGCAGCAGCGTCGCCCGGCCGCGCCCCACCAGCAGCGCCAGCCGGTCGGCCGGCGCCGGCTCCGCCGGCTCACCGGCGAGCACCGCCGCACCGCGCGCCTGGTAGGACACCGCGGTGATGCGCGGATGGTCGGTGGAGCACATCAGCCCGCCGCGGGAGAACACCAGCGGGATGAGCAGCAGTTGCTTGTCGACCACCCGTTCCCGGTAGTCGAGCTGCTTGACCAGCGTCAGCACCGGCCGCTGCCAGCGGACCCGGTCGTGCAGGTCGGCGAGCAGCGCGTCGGCGCCGTCGGTGGCCAGCGCCCGGGCCCGGTGCAGCAGCTCCTCGTCGAGCACCGCGTGCAGCGCCGGCCAGTACGGTTCGATCGCCCGCTCGTGGTAGGCCAGCAGCTGGTCGGCGAGCCGGCACAGCGCTGCGCCCGGATCGGTACGAAACGGCGCCAGTGCCGGCGGTTCGCCGTCCGGGTGGTGCCGGTCGAGCTGCGCGACGATGGTGGCCGGATCGGTCTCGCACAGGGCGGTCAGCTCGTCGGCGATCGTCGGGGTCGGGCCGGCCGGGATCGGCGACAGGAAGTCCGGTGAGTTGCCGTCGGTCGCCGCCGGGTACCACCCGATCCCGGTCGCCGGCACCGCCTCGACGGCGCGCCGGGCCCAGTCCTGGTACGGGTACGGCGGCCGGCCACCGGTGCGGTG
The DNA here is from genome assembly GCF_017312725.1 of Actinocatenispora comari. GTDB lineage: Bacteria > Actinomycetota > Actinomycetes > Mycobacteriales > Micromonosporaceae > Actinocatenispora > Actinocatenispora comari. The sequence goes on from NZ_BOPO01000091.1 coordinate 21,652, forward strand.
CAGCAGGTGCAGGCTGCACACCGTCTCCCACAGCGGGCTCAGCGCGATCCGGGTGCGCGACAGCGTCGGCTCGTCCAACTCGATCCGGATCACGTCCGGAGCATAGGCGGGCCGGGCCGGTGGTGGCCGGGAGTGTGACCGACGCTGCGGCCGGACCGGACGGCGCGTCGCGGTGGTGACGCCGCCGACGAACCCGGCAGGGCGGTCCGACCCGCCGGTACCGTTGCGGCGTGCTGACCGACTACCTGCTGCCCGGGGACGGCGTGTTCCCGGAGGGCATCACCGAGGACCCGGACGGGGTCAGGTTCTACGTCTCCAGCTACGCCCAGGGCACGATCTTCCGCGGCCGCCTGGGCGAACCGGAGACCGAGGTGTGGCTGGCTCCCGGCACCGACGGCCGGACCAAGGCGGCCGGGATGGTTGTCGATCCGGCCGGCCGGCTGCTGGTGTGCGGCGGCGACACCGGCCAGCTCTTCGGCTACGACACGACCAGCGGCGCCCTCCTCGCCCGCCACCCGGTGCCGGAACCGTCGCTGCTCAACGACGTGTGCGTGGCCGGCGGGTACGCGTACGTGACCGACTCGGTCCGGCCGGTGCTGTGGCGGGTGCCGCTGGGCGAGGAGATCGGCGCGCCCGAGGAGTGGCTCACGGTGCCCGATCCGGGCGAGTTGCCCTATCTCAACGGCATCGTGGCGCTGGACGGCGGCGCCACGTTGCTGGTCGCCGCGCAGGGCAGCGGAACGCTGTGGTGGGTCGACGTGGCGGCGGCCGCCGCCGAGCAGGTCGACGTGGCGGCGGCGGCCGCCGAGCAGGTCGACGTGGGCGGGGTGCCGGTCAACGGCGACGGGCTGGTCGTCGTCGACGACCTGGTGTACGTCTGCGACAACATCGACCGGCCTGACGGCGGCGCGGACTACGTGCTGACCGCGCTGCGCCCCGCGCCGGACCGGCGCTCCGCCGCGCTGGTCGGCCGCTGGCCGCAGCGCCACCGCGACACCCCGACCACGGTCGCGCACCTCGGCGACCGGCTGCTGCTGGTGCACTCCCAGTTCGCCGGCCAGCACGACGGCACCGCCGCCGCACCGTTCGTCGTCCGCGCCATCCCGGTCCCGGCCGTCGCCTGACCGCCGTCGAGTCGGGCGCCGGATCGTTGCCCAGAGGCTCCCGCCGTGCGCCGGATCCGTCGGCGCCGTGCGTGGCAGTGCCGGTCGGCGCGGCGCCGTACGCTGGTCGGATGCCTGATGCGACACGGTACCGGGAGACCGGTGAGGCGGCCTGGTCCTGGGTGCTGGCCCAGGTGCGCGACGACGACGGGCCGTGGCTACCCGAGGACGTGCCCGTCGACGGTGCACCGCCGACCGAGCCGGACGGCGAGCGCGACTCGGCGTACAGCGGCATCGCCGGGCTGGCGCCGGTGCTGACCGAGATCGCCCGGTACCGGCCGCTCACCGGCACCGAGCGCACCCTCGCCGACGGCATCGTGGCCAGGCTCACCGCGACCGCGCCGGAGCGTACCGAGGCGTGCTGGGCCGACGGGCTGGCCGGGCACGTCCTCGCGTTGCGGCAGCTCGCGCCCGGCACCGAACGCGTCGCGCTGCGCCGGCTGGCCGAGCTGGCCACCCCGGACGGCTGGCCCAGCACCTCCGACCTGGAGACGAGCGAGCCGATCACCGACCTGATCATGGGTACCGCCGGGGTCGTGCTGGCCGCCGCCTGGGCCGGCGGCCTGGACGCGACGGCGCTGCTGACGACCGGCGGCACCGCGCTGCTGGGTGCGGCCGAGCGCACCGAGGGCGGGCTCGACTGGCGACTGCATCCCGGCTACCCCGCCAGTACGCCGAACTTCGCGCACGGCACCGCCGGGGTGGCGAGCGCGCTGGCCGTCGCGGGCACTCTGCTGGGCCGGAAGGACTTCGTCGACGCCGCCGTCGACGGGGCGCGGCACCTGCTGTCGGTCGGGTCGCTCGCCGACGGCGGCTTCGTCGTGCCGCACACCCTGCCGTACTCCAGCCGCGAGGTCGAGCCGGTCACCTACGGCTGGTGTCACGGCCCGACCGGCCTGACCTACCTGTTCGCCGCGCTGGCGCGCGCCGGGGTGTCGGACGTCGACGGGCATCCGGTCGCCGAGCTGCGCGAGCGGTGCATCCGCTCGGTGCTCGACTCCGGGCTGCCGCAACGGCTGCGGCCCGGCTTCTGGGACAACGACGGCCGCTGCTGCGGTACGGCCGGGGTCGGCGACATGCTGCTCGACACCGCGCAGGACACCGGCAACGCGGAGCTGCTGGCTCCGGCCCGGACGATGGGCGACGCGCTGCTGGAGCGGGCGATCCGGGACGAGGCGGGCGCCCGCTGGCGGTTCGTCGAGTACCGGATCGAGCAGCCGCTGCTGCCGCCCGGTACGTCGTGGATGCAGGGCGCCGCGGGCATCGCGGCCTACCTGTTCCGGCTCGCCCGGGTACTCGACGACGGGCTGGCCGCCCCGGTGGTGGACCGCCCGGAACAGTGGTGGGCGGTCCCCGCCGCGCCGCGCGTCACCGGGTGAGGCGCGCTCACCACCAGGCGTGCTCCTGGGCCCGGTCGGTACCGTCGGTGCGGTCCAGGCCGTCCAGGGCGGCCATGTCCTCGTCGGTCAGAGCGAAGTCGAAGACCTGCGCGTTGCTCTCGATCCGCTCCCGGTGGGTGGACTTCGGCAGCACGACCAGGCCGCGCTGCAACGCCCACCGGATCAGCACCTGCGCCGGCGTGCGGCCCAGTCGCTCGGCGATCTCGGCCACCTGCCGGTCGCCCAGGTGCCGCCCGGTACCGAGCGGGCTGTACGCCTCGATCGCCACGTTGCGCTGCTCGCAGGCGTCCAGCAGCTTCCGACGGAACTCGAACGGGCTGAACTGGACCTGGTCGACCACCGGCGGTACCTCGGCCACCCCGAACACCGCGGCCAGCTCCTCGACGTCGAAGTTGGAGACGCCGATCGACCGCGCGTACCCGCGTGCGTGCGCCCGCTGCATCCCGTCCCACGCCCAGGTCGGCCCACCCTGCGGCCAGTGGATGATGTACAGGTCGACGTAGTCGACGCCGAGCCGCTCCAGGCTGCGCTGCGCCTCCCGCTCCGGATCCTCCCGGCCGGGGAAGAACTTCGTGGTGATGAACACCTCCTCGCGGGGCACTCCGCTGTCGCGCAGCGCGCGCCCGACGCTGCGCTCGTTGCGGTAGGCCTGCGCGGTGTCGATGTGCCGGTAGCCGGCGGCGAGCGCCCAGCGCACCGCGTCCTCGCACTCCCGCCCGTCCGGCACCTGCCAGACGCCCAGCCCGAGCAGCGGAATCTCGTTGCCGTCGGCGAGCACCCGGGCCCGCCCGTCCGCCGTCGTACCTGGCTCTGCCATCGCGCACTCCTTCACCGGGATCGGACTGCTGTCGAGGGTATCGACCCCGGCTCCCCCCGTCCGCCGCAACCGGGAGACGCGACAGCCGTCCCGTTCCGGCCGGCCCGTGCCGGATCCGGCCGCTTCGGCGGTGACGGCGCCCGCCAGCCGGCCCGGCGCGCGGGTGGTGCCTGGGCGGCGCGGACGGTTCAGGCGGCGTGCAGCAGCCGCTGCGGGAACGTCACGCCGGTCAGCTGTTCGGAGACCTGCCACAGGCGACCGGCGGTCGCGGTGTCCCGGGCGCGCGCGGAGCGGCCGACGAGCGTCGGCGCGCCGCGCCACTCCAGCAACCCGCGGGGCCCCACGTAGCTGTTGCCGGGCAGCTCGGCCGTCGCCGCGTACAGCATCGGCAGCGCGCCGGCGGCCGCGCTCTGCGCGAACGGCCGGACCAGCAGGTCGGCGAGCCGGTGCAGCCCGGTCTGCTGGCGCGACAGCAGGTTGGTGGCGGCGAGGCCGGGATGTGCGGCGGTCGCGAGCACCGGCGAGCCGGACTCGGTGAGGCGGCGCTGGAGCTCCGCGGTGAACAGCAGGTTCGCCAGCTTGGACTGCCCGTACGCGGCCATCGCCCGGTAGCGGCGCCGCCGCCAGTCGAGGTCGTCGAACTCGATGGTGCCCGCCCGGTGCCCGACCGAGGACACGGTGACCACCCGGCCGCGGATGCGCGGCAGCAGCAGGTTGGTCAGCGCGAACGGGCCGAGATGGTTGGTGCCGAACTGCAGCTCGAACCCGTCCGCGGTGCGTGACAGCGGCGGGATCATCACCCCGGCGTTGTTGATCAGCACGTCGATCGGCTCGGTGAACGCCGTGGCGAACTCGCGGACCGATGCGAGGTCGGCGAGGTCGAGACGGTGCACCTCGACCCGACCGGGCATCGTGGCGGCAGCCTCGCGCCCGTTCTCCACGGTACGGACGGCGAGCACGACCCGGGCCCCGGCGGCGGCCAGCGCTCGACCGGCGGACTGACCGATCCCGCTGTTGCCGCCGGTCACGACGACGGTGCGGCCGGACAGAGCGGAGAGATCGAATGTTGTCATGAGCAACATAGTAGCCACCGGCAACAATGTTGTCAACGAAAACAACAGCTAGGATCGGACCGTGCCCACCACCAGCGAGCGGCCGTACCACCACGGCAACCTCCGCACCGCCCTGCTCGACGCGGCCGAACGCGGCCTGCGCGAGCACGGCGTCGACCAGTTGGCGCTGCGCGACCTGGCCCGCGAGATCGGCGTCAGCCACGCCGCGCCCCGCCGGCACTTCGCCGACCGGCAGGCGCTGCTGGACGCGCTCGCCGAGACCGGTTTCGCCCGGCTGGACGCGGCGCTGCGGGCCGCCCTGGACAGCGCCGACGACTTCCCCGACCGGGTCCGGGCCGCGGCCGTCGTCTACACCCGGTTCGCCACCGAGAACGCCGCGCTGCTGGAGCTGATGTACACCAGCAAGCACCGGCCCGGTGCGACCCGGATCACCGAGGCGGCCGAGACGACGCTCGGGCTGCTCGTCGAGGTGATCGCCCAGGGCCAGGCGGAGGGCGCGCTGCAGGCCGGCGACCCCGAGCAGGTGGGCATCGTGCTGTTCGCGACGCTGCAGGGCATCGCCTCGATCGTCAACGGCAACATCGTCCCGCCGGAGCTGCTCGACGGTCTGGTCAGCACGGCGGTCCAGCAGTTCCTCCGCGGCGCCCGCCCCTGACGGTCCGCGCCGGATGGCCGTACGGGTTGGCCGCGCGGCCGTCGGCCGTGGCACCGGCGGGGATCCGGTGCCGTCGTCCCGGCCGACACCTCACGGGAGCGGTGCCGACACTCGGCGACAGGTCCGGGTTCGTCCCCGGCCGGGTCCTGCTCGTCACGCTGCTCGGCCTGGCCGGCGTGGTGGTACTCGCACTCGCCTCGCGGGTCGTCGGCGGCACGGCGCTGCGGCCGTCGGCGGGATCCGCGACCGGTACCGTCGGGACATGAGCGATGCCGCGAACCACGGATCGACGTCACCACACGGCCGGCGGCCCGTGGGTGGTGCGCGGTGACGGTGCTGGTGCTCGGCGGTACCGCGGAGGCGCGGACGCTGGCCGAGCTGTTGCAGGCGTCCGGCGTCGCGTTCGTGTCGTCGCTGGCGGGCCGGGTGGCCCGGCCGCGGCTGCCGGTCGGCGAGGTCCGCGTCGGCGGGTTCGGCGGCGTCGACGGGCTCGTCCGGTACCTGTCCGAGCACGGCGTCACCGCCGTGGTCGACGCGACGCACCCGTTCGCGATGGGAATGACCGCGAACGCGGTCGAAGGCTGCGAAGCCACCGGCGTCCCGTTGCTGCGGCTGGAACGCCCCGGCTGGGGCGACGCACCCGGGGCGGACCGCTGGCACTGGGTGGACGGTCACCGGGACGCGGCCGAACTGGTCGCGGCCCTGTCCGCGCGGCCGTTTCTGACCGTCGGGCGGCAGCGGCTGGACGCGTTCACCGGGCCGCTGCACCGGCACGCGGCGCTGGTCCGGGTGGTCGACGTACCGGACGTCGCGCTGCCGGCGGCATGGACGCTGCGCACCAGCCGCGGCCCGTACCCGGTCGCGGCCGAGCACGCGCTGATGACCGAGCACGCGGTCGACGCGGTGGTCACCAAGGACTCGGGCGGCAGCTACACCCGGGCCAAGCTGCAGGTCGCCGACGAGCTGGGCATCCCGGTCGTGGTGGTCCGCCGCGGCACCCCGCCCGGTACCGCGCGGACCGTCACCGACCCGGCCGACGCGGCGGCCTGGGCGATCGCGCGCGGCTGACGCATCCCGCGCAGCGCCCGCGACGGGATCGGTCGTCGCACCGGGCAGAGCGCCCGCACTCCGTGGCCGCGGCACCGATGGACCCGGCCACGCGCCACCGTACCGGCGCGGGTGCGGCGAGCGGAATCGCCTGCGGCGCCCGGGTCCGACGTGGTCCGGGTCAGTCTCGCGCGGTCGCATCCGTTGCGGTGGCGGCGAAACCGGCGACGGCGCCGATGACGGTGACCGCCGGCGGGCCGATCCCGGCCTCGGCCGCGACCGTGGCGATCGTCGCAACGGTACCGGTCTCGACGCGCTGGGCGGGCAGCCCGCCGTCGGCGACGACCGCCGCCGGGGTGGCCGGATCGAGGCCGGCGGCGACCAGCGCCGCGGTGATCGCCCCGAGGGTACGGACGCCCATCAGCACCACGATGGTGGTACCCACCGCGGCCAGCGCCGCGAAGTCCACCGTGGAGTCCGGATGGCCCGGCGGTACGTGCCCGGAGACCACCGTGAACCCCTGGGTGCGGCCCCGGTGGGTGACCGGGATCCCGACCAGCGCGGGTACCGCGATCGACGACGTGACACCGGGAACCACCCGGACCGGGACACCCGCCTCGGCGCAGGCGAGGACCTCCTCGCCGCCGCGGCCGAACACGAAGCTGTCCCCACCCTTGAGCCGGACGACGCGACGACCGGCCCGCGCGTGCGCCACCAGCAGGCGGTTGATCTGCTCCTGCGTGGTCGCCGGGCCGCCCGGATGCTTGGCCACGTCGACGATCTCGGCGCCGGGACGCAGCCAGGACAGCGCCTCGACCGGTACCAGCCGATCGGCCAGCACCACGTCCGCGGCGGCCAGTGCCGCCTTGCCGGCGACCGTCACCAGCCCCGGATCGCCGGGCCCGGCCCCGACCAGTACCACTTCACCGACCGTACCGGCCCCGGCCGCGAACGCCGCCACGGCAACGGAATCGGCGAGCGCTGCGGCGTCGACAGCCTCGACCACCTCGGCGGCACCGGCGGCCTCTGCGACACCGGCGACACCGGACACCCGTGGCGTGCCGTCGGCAACCGGTGCGCCGGCGCCGGCCAGTGGCGCGATGGCGTCGGGAACCGGTGTGCCGGTGACCTGGGCCGGTGCGTTGGCGCTGGGCGCGGTGCCCGACGACGGCAGCGGCGGGCGGTCGACCGCGGTGCGGCCGAACGCGCGGGCGGCGGCGGCGAAGCGCTGCGCCAGTTGCGGCTGGCCGGCCCAGTGCAGGTGCAGGTACGAGGCGGTCAGCGTCGCGGAGCCGACGCCGTCGGCGCGGCCGTCCAGCAGGAATGCCGGCGAGGCGCCGGCGCTCGGCGTCAGCGCGGTGCGGTGGAACTCGTGCCCGTGCAGCCGGGTGCCGGCCGGGCCGGCGAGCCCGTCGGCCGGGACCACCGCGGTGCGGTAGCCGAGCGACAGCCGCGGCGTCATCGCCGCGTCGGCGGGCAGCGCGCCGACCATCGGTCGCCCGTCGAGGCTGCGGCACAGGTACAGCAGGCCGGCGCACTCGGCGACGGTGGGCAGGCCGGCGCCGACCGCGTCGCGGACCTCGGCGCGCAGCCGGTGGTTGCCGGCCAGGTCGCCGGCGTACACCTCGGGGAAGCCGCCGCCGAGGTAGAGCCCGCGCACCCCGGCGGGCAGCTCGCGGTCGGTACGCGGGTCGAGCACGACGGTGTCGCAACCGGCGGCGCGCAGCAGCTCCTCGGTCTCCGCGTACCGGAAGGTGAAGGCACGGCCACCGGCCAGCGCCACCAACGGCCGGCTCCCGTCCGGCGCGGCGGCGCCGGTACCCGGCCGGTCGCCGTGCGGGGCGCGCACCTCGGCGAACGGATCCCACGGCGCGGCGTCCAGCTCCGGTGCGGCGCGGGCCAGTTCCAGCAGCGCGTCGAGATCGAGGCCGGCCTCGATCTGATCGGCGAGCACGTCGAGCTCGGCGGCGGCACCGGCGCGTTCGGCCGCCGGTACCAGGCCGAGGTGGCGGGACGGAGCGACGATCCCGTCGTCGCGCCCGAGGACGCCGAGCACCGGCAGCCCGGTCGCGTCCAGCGCGTCGGTGACCTCGCGGGCGTGCCGCGGCGAGCCGGCCTTGTTGAGCACCACCCCGACCAGCCGTACCCCCGGGTCGAAGGTCCGCATGCCGTGCACGACGGCGGCGATCGACCGGGACGCGTGCGAGACGTCCACGACCAGCAGCACCGGGCTGGCGGTCAGCGCGGCGACGTGCGCGGTGGAGGCGAACCCGTCGGTGCCGAGTTGCCCGTCGTACAGGCCCATCACGCCCTCGACGATCGCCACGTCCGCGCCGGCGGCGCCGTGCGCGAGCAGCGGCGCGACCCGGTGCGTACCGACCAGGAACGGGTCCAGGTTGCGGCCCGGCCGGCCGGTGGCGAGCGCGTGGTAGCCGGGGTCGATGTAGTCCGGGCCGACCTTGTGCCCGCTGACGGTCAGGCCGCGGCGGCGCAGCGCGGCGAGCACCCCGGTGGCGACGGTCGTCTTGCCGTGGCCGGAGGCGGGTGCGGCGATCACCAGCCGCGGCAGCCTCACCACTCGATCCCCCGCTGGCCCTTCTGACCGGCCTGGAACGGGTGCTTGACCTGCGTCATGTCGGTGACCAGGTCGGCCAGCTCCACCAGCCGCGGGTCGGCGCGCCGGCCGGTGACCACGACGTGCTGGTGGCCGGGCCGGTCGGCGAGCGTGGCGAGCACCTCGTCGGTGTCCACCCAGCCCCACTGCATCAGGTAGGTGAACTCGTCCAGCACGTACAGGTCGTGGGTCTGCGCGGCGAGCCGCCGGCGCACCTCCGCCCAACCCTCGGCCGCCGCCGCGGCATGGTCCTCGGCGGTGCCTTCCTTGCGTGACCAGGACCAGCCGGCGCCCATCTTGTGCCACTCGACCGGCCCGCCCTCGCCGGTCTCGGCGTGCAACGCGCCGAGCCGCTCCAGTACGGCCTGCTCGCCGATCCGCCACTTCGCCGACTTGACGAACTGGAACACGCCGATGTTCCAGCCCTGGTTCCAGCCGCGCAGCGCCAGCCCGAACGCGGCGGTCGACTTGCCCTTCCCGTCGCCGGTGTTGACCACCAGCAGCGGCCGGTTGCGGCGCTGCCGGGTGGTCAGCCCGTCGGCCGGCCGCACCGGCGGCGTCCCCTGCGCCATCAGGCCACCCCCCGCGTGGTACGGGCGGCGCCGGCCAGCGCGGCCGCGTCCACCTGGTCGACCGGTACGTGCGTGGCGTCCAGCAGGTCGGCCAGCCGACCGGCCAGCCCCAGCCGGAACCGCCCGGTCTCGCAGTCGACGACCACCGAGGCGAGGCCGGTCGCGCCCAGCGCCGCGGCGGCGGTGTGGGCGCGCCGCACCGCGTCCGTGCCGTACGTGGCGCGGCCGTCGGTGACCAGCACCAGCAGCGGCCGGCAGCGCGGGTCGCGCAGCCGCTCGACCCGCAGCACGTCGGCGACCCGTGCCAGCGCCTCGGCCAGCGGGGTACGGCCCCCGGCGGGCAGCTCCCGCAGCCGGGCGACCGCGACCTCCACCGACCCGGTGGGCGGCAGCGCCAGGTCGGCGTCCGCGCCGCGGAAGGTGATCAGGCCGACCTTGTCGCGCCGCTGGTACGCGTCGGTGAGCAGGGACAGGATCGCGGTCTTGACCGCCGCCATCCGCTGCCGGGCCGCCATCGAACCGGACGCGTCGACGCAGAACAGCACCAGGTTGGACTCGCGGCCCTCGGTCACCGCGACCCGCAGGTCCGGGGCGGCGAGCCGGAGCCGGCCGGTGCGCCGGCCCCGCGCGTACTGGAAGGGCACGGCGGCGCGGACCGTCTCGGCCAGGTGGAGCGCACCACCGGACACCGTCGGTCGCTGCGCACCGATCCGCCGCCCGGTACCGGTACGGGCCCGGGAACGGCGACCGGCCGCCCCGGCGCCGACCCCGTCGACGGTGAACAGCTTCGCCCGGTACGGCGCGCCGCCCGGTGCGGTGACCGTGCCGGCACCCCCGGCCGACCCCGGCGGGCCGGGTGGGCTGGCTGGCGCGCTTGCGTTGCCGGGCGGTCGATCCGCGCCGTCGGACGCCGACTCCGGATCGAAGGGCTCGGCACCGGGCCCCGGGTCACCGGCGTCCGGACCGTGCGAGCGACCGCCGCCGTCGCGACGATCGTCCGGGGCACGGTCACGATCCGCGCCTCCCGCACCGTGATCCGGTCGGCCGTCGTGGCCGCCCGAACCCGGATCGGTGTCCGACTCGCCGCGCGCCGGATCCGAGTCCGGGCCGTCCGGGTCGGGTTCCGGTTCGGTCTTGTCCAGCAGCTCGTCGAGCAGTTGCTCGTCCAGCCCGGGCGCGTCGAACGGGTTGCGGCGCCGCCGATGCGGCAGCGCGAGCCGCGCCGCGATCCGCAGGTCGGCGCTCTCGATGCGGCGGCTCCCGCGCCAGGCCGCGTGTGCCGCCGCGGTCCGCGCGGTGACGATGTCGGCGCGCATCCCGTCCACCTCGAACGCGGCGCAGATCTCGGCGATCCGCACCAGCGTCGCGTCGTCCAGCAGCACCCGGCCGAGCAGGTCGCGGGCCGCGGCGATGCGGTCGCGCAGCGCGGCGTCCGCGCCGGCGTACGCAGCGGCGAAGCCGGCCGGATCGGCGTCGAAGGCGAGCCGCCGGCGAACCACCTCGGCCCGCTGCCCGGGGTCGCGCGAGGCGGCGACCTGCACGGTGAGGCCGAAGCGGTCGAGCAGCTGCGGCCGCAGCTCGCCCTCCTCCGGGTTCATCGTGCCGACCAGGACGAAGCGCGCCGCGTGGCCGACCGACACGCCGTCGCGCTCGACGCTGACCCGGCCGGTCGCGGCGGCGTCCAGCAGCACGTCGACCAGGTGGTCGTGCAGCAGGTTCACCTCGTCGACGTACAGGATGCCGCGGTGGGCGCGGGCGAGCAGGCCCGGCTCGTACTCGGTGACGCCCTCGGCCAGCGCCCGTTGCAGGTGCAACGAGCCGAGCACCCGGTCCTCGGTCGCACCGACCGGCAGTTCCACCAGCCGTACCGGCCGGGTCTCGACCGGCGCGTCGGCGCCGAACGGACCGTCCGGCGACAGCGGCGCCGCCTCGTGCGGGTCGGTGGAGAACCGGTCGCCCGCGATCACGTCGATCGGCGGCAGCACCGCCGCCAGCGCCCGGACCGCGGTGGTCTTGGCGGTGCCCTTCTCGCCGCGGACGAGCACTCCGCCGATCTCCGGGGCGACCGCCGCGAGAACCAGGGCGAGGACCAGGTCGTCGGAGCCGACGACCGCGGACAGGGGGTACTGCCCAGGATGGTGCTGTGGCATTCGGGGCTCCCGCGCTCTCTGCCATCGGTGCGGCGGACACGGGCGCGTCCGTCGCCAGGCGCCGAGGCCGGTCTTCGGACTTCCCGGCCCCCGTCGTACGACGGTTCCGGGTCACCGCAGCGGGCCCTGTGCCGGACTCTCACCGGCTTCCCGATTCTCCCGCGACGTGCGGGCACCTCGGGCCTGTGCCCGGCAGTCTAACGACCCGGTGGCCGGCGGTACCCGGGCGCACCTGCGCGGAGCGGCGGTCCGGCCGTCGGTATCGTGGCCGGCCGTGAGGCTGCACGTGGTGGGGATCGGTGCGGACGGCTGGCCGGGGCTCACCGAGCCGGTGCGTACGCTGGTGCGCTCGGCCGGCGTGCTGCTCGGCGCCCCGCGCCAGCTCGCTCTGGTTCCGGCGATCGACGGGCAGCGGCGGATCGAGTGGCCTTCGCCACTGCGCGACCGCCTTCCGGCGTTGCTGGCCGACCTCGCCGGCCACGAGACGTCCGTCGGCATGCGGCGCCGGTCAACTGATGCGGACCCGGCCGGCTGCCCGGTGGTGGCGCTCGCCTCGGGTGATCCGCTGGTCGCCGGGATCGGCTCGACCCTGGTCGAGCTGCTCGGACCGGACGCGGTCACCGTGGTGCCGGCGGTGTCGTCGGTGGCGCTGGCCCGGGCCCGGCTCGGCTGGCCGGCGGAGACCACCGTGGTGGTCCGCGACCCCGGCACCGTCGCCCGCCACCTGGCGCCGGGCCGGCGCATCCTGGTGCTGTCCACCGACGCCAGCACGCCCGGCACGCTGGCCGCAACGCTGGTGGGGCACGGCTTCGGTGCCAGCGGGTACACGGTGCTCGCCCGGCTGGGCGCGGCCGACGAGACGATCACCCGCGGCACTGCCGCGGCGTGGGTCGGCGACGCGCCGGCACTGCACGTACTGGCGATCGAGTGCGCGGGCGCCACCCGGTGCGGGCTGGTCACCGGGCTGCCGGACGACGCGTACGAGCACGACGGTCAGCTCACCCGGCGCGACCTGCGGGCCAGCGCGCTGGCCCGGCTGGTGCCGCAGCCCGGTCAGCTGCTGTGGGACGTCGGCGCCGGTGCCGGTTCGGTCGGCATCGAGTGGCTGCGGGCCCATCCGACCTGCCGCGCGGTCGCGGTGGAACGCGACCCGGACCGCGCGGCGCGCATCGGCCGCAACGCCGCGACCCTGGGCGTACCGGGGCTGCGGGTGGTGACCGGTTCGGCCGGCGACGTGCTGGCCGAGCTGCCGCCACCGGACGCGGTGTTCGTCGGTGGCGGCGCCACCTCCCCCGGCGTGCTCGACGGGTGCTGGGCGGCGCTGCGGCCGGGCGGGCGGCTGGTCGTGCACGGCGTGACGCTGGAGACCGAGACGCTGCTCGCGGGGTGGTACTCGGCGCACGGCGGGGAGCTGAGCCGCATCCAGGTGGAGTCCGCGGCGCCGCTGGGCCGGCTGACCGGCTGGACGCCGGCGCGTGTGGTGACCCAGTGGGCGGTGACCCGGTGAGCGACCGCGAACCGGGTTCTCGTGCCGCACCGGCGTTGCGAGCAGGCAGGAGCGCCGATGAGCGCGAGTCACCGGTCCCGCACCGGGGTTGCGGCGAGGCGGAGACGCCGATGAGCGTGCACTTCGTCGGCGCCGGGCCGGGCGCCGCGGATCTGCTGACCCTGCGCGCCGTCGCCCTGCTCGGCGCCGCGGACGTGGTGCTCTACCCCGGCACCTACCTGGACGCGGCGGTGCTCGGGCACTGCCGTCCCGCCGCCCGGCTGGTCGACACCCAGCGGCTCGACCTGGACCGGATCGTGGCCGAACTGGTCGACGCGCACCGCGCCGGCCACACCGTGGTACGGCTCACCTCCGGCGACCCGTCGCTCTACTCCGCGCTGTACGAGCAGACCCGCCGGCTGGACGCCGCCGGGGTGCCGTGGGACGTGACGCCGGGCGTACCGGCGTACGCGGCGGCCGCGGCCCGGCTCGGCGCCGAGCTGACCGTCCCGGAGGTCGCGCAGTCGGTGGTCTTGACCCGGACCCGGGCCCGCTCCACCGCGATGCCGCCGGGCGAGACGCTGGCCGCCTTCGCTGCCACCGGTGCGACGCTCGCGCTGCACCTGGCGATCACCCGTACCCGGGAACTGGCCGCGGAACTGGCCGGACACTACGGATCGCGCTGTCCGGTGGCGGTCGTCGCGCACGCCTCCCAACCGAGCGAGGTGGTGCTGCGCGGCACCCTGGCCGACATCGGCGACCGGGTCGAGGCGGCCGGGCTGCGGCAGGCCGCGGTGATCCTGGTCGGGCCGGCGCTGGGCGCCGACGTCCGCGGCGCCGAGTCGTACCTCTACGACCCGTCCCGGGAGCGCTCCGTTCCGGCCGGAACCACCCGCGCCGCGGCCGTGCACTCCACCGGCGATGACGTCGCGGTCGGCTCCGGCGCCGCGGACGGGTCGGGTACCGGCACCGTGGCGCAGTCGCACACCGGCTACGACCGCACGGGCGCAGCGGATTCCGGCGCGGCGGGCACACCCGGTACGGGCTCGGCCGGGACGTAGCGCGGGGTCCAGACGCGGCCGGTGACGGTGGTGCGGGTGCCGGACGCGCCGACGATGAGCAGGCAGCGCATGTCGATCGTGGCCGGATCCAGCTCGGCCAGCGTGGTCACGGTCAACGACTCAGCCGCCCGGCCGACGTCCCGACCGACCACCACCGGGGTGTCGGACCGCTTGTGCGACAACAGGATCCGCTGCAGCTCGGCGACCTGCGTGGTACGGGTGCGGGAGCGCGGGTTGTAGACCGCGAGCACCAGGTCGGCCGCGGCGATCGCGTGCAGCCGCCGTTCGATCACCGGCCACGGTTTGAGCCGGTCGGACAGGCTGAGCACGGCGAAGTCGGCGCCGATCGGCGCACCGGCCCGCGCCGCGACCGCCTGCACGGCGCTGACCCCGGGCACCACCCGGATGTCGACCCCGGCGTACCCGGGATCCTGGGCCGCCTCGAACACCGCGGACGCCATGCCGAACACGCCCGCGTCGCCGCCGGAGACGACGGCCACGCGTTCGCCGCGCCGGGCCAGCTCCAGCGCGAGGCGGGCCCGGTCCAGCTCGACGGTGTTGCCGGAGGCGTGCCGGTGCAGGCCGGCCCGCTGCGGCACCCGGTCGACGTACGGTGCGTAGCCGACCACGTGGTCGACCTCGGCGAGTACCTGCGCCGCTTCCGGGGTCAGCCACTGTTCCGGGCCGGGCCCCAGCCCCACCACGGCCAGCTGTGCGGCAGCCACGTCCGGTTCCGGCGCCACGTCCGGATCGTCGTACCGGCGGCGCCCGGTGTGGCTGTCGCCCGGCACCACGACCAGCGCGAAGTACGGCACGCCGGCCGGATCGACCTCGGCGACCGGCAGCCAGCGCTGGTCGGGCAGCGACGCGCGCTCGACGTACCAGGCGTCGTCGAGCCGACCCGCCTCCGCGAGCGCCGCGCGTACCGCGGGGAACGTGCGGCCCAGCTTCATGATCACCGCCGCGTCGGTGTCGGCGAGCCGGCGGGCCAGCTCCGCGCGCGGCAGCGTGCCCTGCAGCACCGTGAGCACGTCGGACTGCCGGGCCAGCGGGCGAGCCAGCGCCGCGGTGGACGCCGCGAACGCCGGTACGCCGGGCACCACCTCGGCCCGGAACCGCTCGCCGAGCCGGTCGTGCAGGTACATGTACGAGCCGTACAGCAGCGGGTCGCCCTCGGCGAGCACCACCACGTCGCGGCCGGCCGCCAGGTGCGCCGCGAGCCGGGTCGCGCACCGCTCGTAGAACTCGGCCATGGCCCCGGCGTACCCGCCCGGGTGGTCGGTGCCGCCGGTGGTCACCGGGTACTCCAGCAGCTCCTCGACCACCCCCTCGGGCAGGTACGGCTCGGCGATGCGGCGGGCGTGCGAGCGGCGGCGCGGCCCCTGGTGGTACGCGACGACGTCGGCGGCGCCGATCAGCCGGGCGGCCTTGACGGTGACCAGTTCCGGATCGCCGGGGCCGAGGCCGACCCCGTACAGCCGGCCGGGGGCGCTCACTCCTGCTCCCGGGCGAGCGCGTTGAGCGCCGACGCGGCGAGCGCCGAGCCGCCGCGCCGGCCCCGGACGGTCAGGAACGGGACGTCGATGCCGTGCTCGGCGGCGAAGGCGGCGAGCGCCTCCTTCGACTCGGCGGCACCGACGAACCCGACCGGTACGCCGACGATCGCCGCCGGCCGGGCCGCACCGTCGGCCAGCAGCTCCAGCAGGTGGAACAGCGCGGTCGGCGCGTTGCCGACCGCGACCACGGCACCGTCGAGCCGGTCGGCCCACAGCGACACCGCGGCGGCCGACCGGGTGGTGCCCCACTCGCGCGCGAGTTCCGGGACCCGCTCGTCACGCAGCAGGCAGACGACCTCGTTGCCGTGCGGCAGCCGGGCCCGGGTCACGCCGGAGGCCACCATGTGCGCGTCGGTGAGGATCGGCGCGCCGGTCCGCAGCGCGGCCCGCGCCTCGGACACCAGTCGCGGATGCACCACCAGGTCGGCGGCGAGATCGGGCTGGCCGCACGCGTGGATCATCCGTACCGCGACCTTCTCGGCGTCGGCCGGCAGGTGCGCCAGTCGCGACTCGTGCCGGATCGTCGCGAACGACTCCCGGTAGATCGCCGCGCCGTCGCGCTGGTAGCCGTACCGCGCCGTCGGCGGCCCCGTCACCGTGCCCATCCCGCTCCCTCTCCCCCGACGTTCACCACGCCGCGCGTCGCACTCGGACCCCTGCCGCCGCGCGTCACCGCCGCGTCGCCGCCGGCGCCGGCGACACCCCGGGCAGCCGTACCGGCGTCGTCCGTCCCGCCGCCGTGGGTACCGGCTCGCCCGTCGGCGCCGGCACCTACGATGCCGAAGGCTTCCGTACCAACGCATCCCGCACTGGTGCCTGCCACGACGATGCTGCGCCAGGGCGTGACGACCAGCTCGGCCGCGTCGCGCAGCCGCTCGGCCAGCGGGCGGCGCACCAGCCCGTCCGGTACGCCCAGCACGTCGAGCCGCCGCCCGTCGTCCGCACGGTACCGGCCGGGCTCGGCCGGCGGTCCGGCGTCGACGACCGCGGGATGCCGATCACCGGGCCGATCCAGCAGCGCGGCGCCGCCGGTGGGTAGCTCGCCGACGTGCCACGGCACGGTCGGCCCGTCGCCGCGGACGGCGAGGAACCGGCGCGCCAGCCCGACGAGCGCGGCCGGCGCGTCGGCGACCGGTACCACCGGGCCCCAGTGCTGGCGGCCGGCGCGCAGCTGGACGCGGGTCCCGTCGAGCGCGCAGAGGCCGAGGTCGAGATCGCGCCCGGCCACGTCGCCGCGACCATCGTCCAGGACGAACAGGAACCGGCCGCCGAGCGCGGCCAGCGCCGGGTCGGCGCACAGCGCGTGATCCAGCGCGACGACCACCGGGCGCAGGTCGGTACGGCCGCCGCGCAGACCGGTCAGCGGTGAGGCGACCACGTTGCGGACCAGTTCGTGGCTGCGCGACGGCAGCAGGCCGGCGCCGGTCAGGTCGGCGACCAGCGGCGCCGGCACCGTACCGGCGACCGCCGCGATGCCGCGCAGCTGAAGGTTCGCCCGCTTGGTCAGCAGCACGGCGCCGTCGCCGTACCGTTCGGCCAGCGCCACCAGCCGAAGCAGCGTCGCCGGCGCGATCCGGCCGCCGGGGATGCGCAGCCGCACCAGCGCGCCGTCCGCCGCGAGCCAGGGACGCAGCACACCCGGGCAGCGGTCGGGATGCACGCGTCTGGTCACCGCGCCATGGTGCCACCAGCCGCCGCGGCCCCGGCGGCGGGCGCGACGAGGGTCACCTCCGGCGCGGACCGGCCCCGCGCGCGAGGGAGACGGGCTGATCCACCGGCCGTCGCTCGACCTGCTGGGGCCGGCTCCGCGCGCGCGAGGGAGACGGCCGGCCGCCACACGAAGGCGACGGCCGGTCGGCACCCGCCGGACCGCGAGTACCCGTCGGGATGCGAGGGCGGCGGCCGGTCGGTCCGTCGCGCACCGACCCGCTAGGGTGGTGCCGAGCCCGCAGGCCGCGTGCTCGGGGGCCCGGACACGCGTCGGGCCTCTCAGGAACTCCGGTGCGATTCCGGGGCGGTTCCGCCACTGTGTGCCGGTTCGCCGTCGAGAGACGGTGGGTCGGTGAGCCAGACACTGAGCGCGGCCTCTTCCGCCGTCCAGGGAGCGAGAACTCCCGGGGAGGACCCGCATGCGCACCGTCGTGCTGCTCTCCACCTCCGACACCGATCTGCTGTCGGCCCGCGCGTCCGGTCGCGGGTACCGGTGGGCCAACCCCGGCCGGCTCGACCTCACCGAGCTGCCCGCGCTGCTCGACGGAGCGGACGTGGCCGTGGTGCGGCTGCTCGGTACGCCCGAGTCGTGGCGGGACGGGTTCGCCACACTGCGCCGGTCCGGACTGCCGCTGGTGGTACTGGGCGGTGAGCAGCGGCCGGACGCCGAGCTGATGCGGTTGTCCACGGTGCCGGCGGGCATCGCCGCCGACGCGCACCGGTACCTCGCCGAGGGCGGACCGGCGAACCTGGCCCAGCTGCACGCGTTCCTGTCCGACACGGTGCTGCTGACCGGCGAGGGGTTCGAGCCACCCGCCGCCGTGCCCGCCTGGGGGTACGCGCCGCGCGAGGTGCCGGCCGGCGACCTGCCACGGATCGGCGTGCTCTACTACCGCGCGCACGAAGCCAGCGGCAACACCGGGTTCGCGCACGCCCTCGCGGACGCGATCGACGCCACCGGCGAGGCGGTCGGTGTACCGATCTTCTCCACCTCGCTGCGCTCGGCTCCGGACGAGCTGTACGCGGCGCTGGGCACGCTCGACGCCCTGATCGTCACCGTGCTCGCCGCCGGCGGGATCACGCCGGCCGGCGCCGGTGCCGGCGGCGACGACGAGGCCTGGGACGTGGCCCGCATCCGCGCCCTGGACATCCCCGTTCTGCAAGGGCTCTGCCTGACCTCCAGCCGCGCCGAGTGGCAGTCCTCGGACGAGGGGGTGACGCCGCTGGACTCGGCGAACCAGATCGCGATCCCGGAGTTCGACGGGCGGATCGTGACGGTGCCGTTCTCGTTCAAGGAGATCGACGCCGACGGCCTGCCCCGGTACGAGGCCGACCCGGAGCGGTGCGCCCGCGTCGCCGGCATCGCCGTCGCGCACGCCCGGCTGCGGCACACCCCGCCGGCACGGCGGCGGATCGCGCTGATGCTCTCGGCGTACCCGACCAAGCACAGCAGGATCGGCAACGCGGTCGGGTTGGACACCCCGGTGTCCGCGGTGCGGCTGCTGCGCCGGCTGCGCGACGCCGGGTACGAGGTCGGCGAGATCCCCGGCCTCGACCCGACCGGCGACACCGAGCCCAGCCGCGAAAGCGGAGCCAAAGCGGGCCGCGAGAGCGGAGCCGAAGCGAGCCGGGAAAGCGACAGCGAGGCGGTCGCGGGCGGTACCGAGGCGAGCCATGAAGGCGGAACCGGGGCGGGTCTCGTCACGGACACCGAGGCGAGCCTGGCACGCGACACCGAGGCCGGGAACGCGTTGATCCACGCGCTGATCGCGGCCGGTGGGCAGGACGCCGAGTGGCTGACCGCGGGGCAGCTGACCGACGCGCACGTGCGGATCTCCGCCGCCGACTACACGGCCTGGTTCGAGGAGCTGGACGCGGGCCTGCGCGACGCCGTGGTCGCGGCGTGGGGGCCGCCACCCGGGAGCCTGTTCGTCAACGACGCCAACGAGATCGTGCTGGCGACGATTCGGGCCGGCAACGTGGTGCTGCTGATCCAGCCGCCACGTGGCTTCGGCGAGAACCCGGTCGCCATCTATCACGACCCGGATCTCGCACCGTCGCACCATTACCTCGCCGCGTACCGGTGGCTGGAGCGCGGGTTCGGCGCGCATGCGGTGGTACACCTGGGCAAGCACGGGTCGATGGAGTGGCTGCCCGGCAAGAACGCGGCGCTGTCGGCGGCGTGCGGGCCCGACGCCGCGATCGGCAACCTACCGCTGGTGTACCCGTTCCTGGTCAACGATCCGGGTGAGGGCGCGCAGGCGAAGCGGCGCGCGCACGCGGTCATCATCGACCATCTCGTGCCGCCGATGGCGCGGGCCGAGTCGTACGGCGAGCTGGCCCGGCTGGAACAGCTGATGGACGAGCACGCGAACATCGCCGCGATGGACCCGGCGAAGCTGCCGGCGATCCGGGCCGAGATCTGGACGCTGATGCAGGCCGCGCAGCTGCATCACGACCTGGGTTTGACCGACCGGCCGGCGGACGCGGAGTTCGACGACTTCCTGCTGCACGTGGACGGTTGGCTGTGCGAGGTGAAGGACGCGCAGATCCGGGACGGGCTGCACGTGCTCGGCCAGGCTCCGACGGGCGCGCAGCGGGTCGACCTGGTGCTCGCGATCCTGCGCGCGCAGCAGGTCTGGGGCGGCGAGGCGGCGAGCGTGCCGGGACTGCGGACCGCGCTGGGGCTCAAGGAGGGTGCCGAGGCGACCGCCGCGGTCGACGCGGTCGAGGCGCGGGCGCGCGCGCTGGTCGAGGCGATGGAGGACACCGGCTGGGAGCCGGCAGCCGCGGCGAACCTGACCGACGACCCGGAGGTACGCCGGGTGCTGGAGTTCGCGGCGAGCGAGGTGGTGCCGCGGCTGGCCGGTACCGCCGGCGAGCTCGACGCGGTGCTGCACGCCCTGGACGGCGGGTACGTGCCGGCCGGGCCGTCCGGTTCGCCGTTGCGCGGGCTGGTCAACGTGCTGCCCACCGGCCGCAACTTCTACACCGTCGACCCGCGCGCGGTGCCGTCCCGGCTGGCGTACGAGACCGGGCTGGCGATGGCCGACTCGCTGCTGGCCCGGTACCTCGACGAGACGGGCGGCTACCCGGCGTCGGTGGGGCTGTCGGTGTGGGGCACCGCGGCGATGCGCACCTCCGGCGACGACGTGGCCGAGGTGCTGGCGCTGCTCGGCGTGCGACCGGTGTGGGACGAGGCGTCCCGCCGGGTGCGGGAGCTGGCGGTGGTGCCGCACGAGGAGCTGGGCCGGCCCCGGATCGACGTCACCGTCCGGATCTCCGGGTTCTTCCGGGACGCCTTCCCGCACGTGGTCGCGATGCTCGACGACGCGGTCCGGCTGGTCGCCGCGCTGGACGAGGAGGACGAGCACAACCACGTGCGCGCGCACACCCGCGCCGAGCTCGCCGCGCACGGCGACGAGCGCCGCGCCACCACCCGCATCTTCGGCTCCGCGCCCGGCTCGTACGGGGCGGGCATCCTGCCGGTGGTCGAGTCCGGCAACTGGCGTGACGACGCGGACCTGGCCGAGGTGTACACCGCGTGGGGCGGCTTCGCGTACGGCCGGGATCTGGCCGGGCGGCCCGCGGCCGAGGACATGCGCGCCAACTACCGGCGCATCCAGGTCGCGGCGAAGAACATCGACAGCCGCGAGCACGACATCGCCGACTCCGACGACTACTTCCAGTACCACGGGGGGATGGTCGCCACGGTGCGGGCGCTCACCGGTTCCGACCCGCGGGCCTACGTCGGCGACTCCACCTCGCCGGACGCGGTGCGCACCCGCTCCCTGCAGGAGGAGACGAACCGGGTGTTCCGCTCCCGGGTGGTCAACCCGCGGTGGATCGGCGCGATGCGCCGGCACGGGTACAAGGGCGCGTTCGAGCTGGCCGCGACCGTCGACTACCTGTTCGGGTTCGATGCGACCACCGGCGTGATGCACGACTGGATGTACGACCGGCTGGCGCACGAGTACGTGCTGGACGACGCGACGCAGCAGTTCCTGCGCGAGGCCAACCCGTGGGCGCTGCGCGGCATCGTGGAACGGCTGCACGAGGCCGCCGAGCGCGGCCTGTGGGCCGAGCCCGACCCGGCGGTACTCGCCGCGATGCAGCAGGTCTACCTCGCCGTCGAGGGCGACCTGGAGGACGGACCGGGCGCGTGAGCGAGCACGGTGGGTCGAGGCGGCGGATCGTGCTGATCGGCATCGGGCCGGGCGATCCGGAACAGGTGACGCTCGAAGCGGTCCGGGCGATGAACGAGGTCGGCCGGTTCGTCGTCACCGAGAAGCACCGCCCGGACGGCGATCCGCTGGCCGCCGCCCGCCTGGCGCTGCTGGCCCGGTACGTGGCCGGCGAACCCGAGGTGGTCGTCGTCGCGGACGTGGAGCGCGATCGCACGCCGGCCGGTGCCGCCGGGTACCGGCAGGCGGTCGCCGACTGGCACGCGGCCCGGGCGCGACGCTGGGCCGCCGCGCTCGACGGGTACCACGGCGACGTCGGGTTCCTGGTCTGGGGCGACCCCGCGCTGTACGACTCCACCATCCGGGTGCTGAACCGGGTCGCCGACGCCACCGGGGCGCGGCTGCACGTGGTACCGGGCGTGTCCAGCCTGTCCGCGCTGGCCGCGCGGCACCGCATCGTGCTGCACGACATCGGCGAGCCGCTGCACGTCACCACCGGGCGCCGGCTCGCCGAGGCGGTCGCGCAGGGCCACTCCGCCATCGCCGTACTGCTGAACCGGTCGCTCGCGGAGCTCGACGCGCTGGACCCCACCGGCTGGCACGTCTGGTGGGGGGCCAACCTCGGCACCGGGTCCGAACAGCTCGTCGCCGGCGACCTCGCCAGCGCCCGGCCCCGGATCGCCGCCGCCCGCGCCGCCGCGCGCGCGGCCGCGGGTTGGGTGCTGGACCTGCACCTGCTGCGCCGCGAGCGCGACGGGACGACCTGACGCGCCGACCTATGCTGGCGCGGTGAGCCAACCTGCGCAACCACCACCCGGAGCGGTTCAGCTGACCGATCTCACGTCCCCGCGGGGACGCAGGCGGCTGGCCACCGGCCGGGCGGTCCGGTACCTGCTGATCCTCGGCTACGCCGTGGTGGTCGCGGCCTACCTGCCGGTCGAGATCCGGCATGCGGTCCGCAACCACTGGTCGGTCGGCGCGATCCTGCTCAACACGGTGTTCGCGCTGGCCTGCGTCACCGTGATCCTGGTCGGCGCACTGAAGGTGATGCGCCCGACGATGAGCCGGCTGGTGCTCGGCGTGCACAGCTGGATCGAGGGCACCGAGCTGGTGGCCGAGGGCGGTGTCCGGGGCCGGGTCGACCTGGCGAGCTGCGAGGCCCGGCTGGGCACCGCGACCGGGGACGGCGCCACCGTCACGCCGAGCCGGGTGTCGGCGCCGGTGCTGCTGCTGGGGCCCGATCGCGAGGGCCGGCACCTGGCGTACCCGCTGGGCGAGCCGACGATCGGCTCGCTGCGCCCGGCCGGCGACCTGGACACGCTCGCCCGCTACCTCGCCGCCGGGGCCACGGAATCCGCCCGCCGCACCGCCACCGAGCTGGCCCGGCTGGCGGCCCGCCCGCCGCGCTGAGCCCACCCGGCGCGGGCGCGCGTCGGCCTGATTACCTGCAAGTAACATATCGCCGGCGTATCGAGAATCGGATACGCGACGGCAACGCGGCGACGACTTGACTGACCGGCATGAGCTACCGGGAGCCAGTACGAGTTGCGGCCCGCCCCGCCCGGCCGACGGCACCCCCCGCGGCGCCGACGGCGACCGGGATCACCGTGTACAGCTGCGGGCCCGACGAGGCCGCCCTGTTCCGCACGCTGGCACCGCGCCTCGGCGTGCTTGCCACCATCACCGAGACGCCGCTGTCGGCGGACAACGTCGCGCTGGCCGCGGGGAACCGCAGCATCAGCGTCGGCCACAAGACCCGGATCGGCAACACCACGCTGCGTGCGCTGAGCCGGGCCGGCGTGCGGTACGTGTCCACCCGCAGCGTCGGGTTCGACCACATCGACGTCGCCTACGCCGCGAGCATCGGCGTGTGCGTGGAGAACGTCGCGTACTCACCCGACAGCGTCGCCGACTACACGCTGATGCTGATGCTGATGGCGGTGCGACACACCCGGTCCGTGCTCACCCGGGTCGACCGGTACGACTACCGGCTGACCGAGCAGCGCGGCCGGGAGCTGCGCGACCTGACCGTCGGGGTGGTCGGCACCGGACGCATCGGCGCCGCGGTCATCGACCGGCTGTCCGGCTTCGGCTGCCGGATACTGGCCCACGACCAGCATCCGGCCACCGCGGCCGAGCACGTGTCGTTCGACGAGCTGCTGCACGGCAGCGACATCGTCACGCTGCACACCCCGCTCACCGCGGGCACCTACCACCTGCTCGACCGCGAGCGGATCGGGCGGCTGCGCCGGGGCGCGATCGTCGTCAACACCGGTCGCGGCCCGCTGGTCGACAGCGACGCGCTGCTCACCGCGCTGGAGTCCGGGCAGCTGGGCGGTGCGGCGCTGGACGTGGTCGAGGGCGAGGAAGGGATCTTCTACGCCGACCGCCGGGACGCGCCGCCGACCGGCACCACGCTGGCCCGGCTGCAGCAGCTGCCGAACGTCGTCGTCAGCCCGCACACCGCCTACTACACCGACCACGCGCTGCGCGACACGGTCGAGAACTCCATCGCCAACTGTCTCCGATTCGAAAGCAGAAACCATGACTAGGTTGAAGGTCGGCATCGTGTTCGGCGGCTGCTCCGAGGAGCACCCCATCTCGGTCAAGTCCGCGCAGGAGGTGGCGAGAAACCTCGACCTGACGAAGTACGAGCCGTTCTACGTCGGCATCACCCGAAGCGGCGCCTGGAAGCTGTGCGACGGCCCGGCCCCGGACTGGGAGAACGGCAACTGCCGGCCGGCCGTGCTGTCCCCCGACCGCAGGGTGCGCGGGCTGCTGGTGTTCGACGAGGGCAAGTACGAGACGATCGAGCTGGACCTGGTCTTCCCGGTACTGCACGGCAAGCTCGGCGAGGACGGCGCCATGCAGGGGCTGCTGGAGCTGTCCGGCATGCCGTACGTGGGATGCGACATCCAGAGCTCCGCGCTGTGCATGGACAAGTCGCTGGCGTACCTGGTGGTGCGCAGCGCGGGGATCGCCACGCCGGACTTCTGGACCTTCACCGCCGGCGAGACCATCGACCCGGACCTGTTCAGCTATCCCATCTTCGTCAAGCCGGCCCGCTCGGGCTCCTCGTTCGGGGTGGGCAAGGCGGCCGGGCCGGCGGACCTGCCCGGCGCGGTGGCCGCGGCGCGCGAGTTCGACTCGAAGGTGCTGATCGAGGCGGCGGTCGCCGGGACCGAGGTCGGCTGCGCGATCCTCGGCAACGACACCGACCTGGTCGCCGGCGAGGTCGACCAGATCACCCTGTCGCACGGCTTCTTCAAGATCCACCAGGAGAACTCGCCCGAGACCGGCTCGGAGAACTCCACCGTCACCGTGCCGGCGAACATCTCAGGCCCGACCCGGGAGCTCGTCCGGGAGACCGCGAAGGCGATCTACCGTGCCCTGGGCTGCCGCGGGCTGGCCCGGGTGGACATGTTCCTGACCGACGACGGCACCGTGGTCCTCAACGAGGTCAACACCTTCCCCGGTACCACCTCGTACAGCCGGTACCCGCGGATGATGGCGGCCGCCGGGCTGCCGCTCACCGAGGTGATCGACCGGATCGCGGCACTGGCCCTGACCGGAAGCCGGCGATGAACGGCGACTTCGTCTTCGTGGACGAGTTCGTGCCCGGGATCCGCTGGGACGCCAAGTACGCCACCTGGGACAACTTCACCGGCAAGCCGGTGGACGGCTACGCGGCGAACCGCATCGTCGGCACCAAGGCGCTGTGCACCGCGCTGGACGACGCGCGGCGGCAGGCCGAGTCGCTCGGCTTCGGGTTGCTGCTGTGGGACGCCTACCGCCCGCAACGCGCAGTGGACCGGTTCCTGCGCTGGTCGACCGAACCCGAGGACGGCCGGACCAAGCGGCGGCACCACCCGAACATCGACCGTGCCGCGATGATCGAACAGGGTTACGTGGCGAGGCGGTCCGGGCACAGCCGGGGCAGCACCGTCGACCTGACCCTGTACCACCTCGACACCGGGGAGCTCGCCGCGATGGGCGGCGACCACGACCTGATGGACCCGATCTCCCACCACCGGGCGGCGGGCCTCGCGCCGGCCGCGGCGGCCAACCGGGACCAGCTGCGCGAGCTGATGTGCGCCAGCGGATTCCGCCCGTACGACTGCGAGTGGTGGCACTACACGCTGGCCGACGAGCCGTACCCGGACACCTACTTCGACTTCCCCATCCTCGCCAGCTGAGCCGACCCCCGTCACCAGACAAGGACCATGCATGCCACCGCACCCGTGCCCCGGGGCACCCGCGTGAGCGCGCCACGCGTCGTCGTCGCCGGCGGCCACTCGGCCGGCCACATCGAGCCCGCGATGAACCTCGCCGACGCGCTGCGCCGGCTGGACCCCACCGCCGAGATCACCGCGCTGGGCACGGTCCGCGGGCTGGACACCACGCTCGTCCCGGCTCGCGGCTACCCGCTGGAGCTGATCCCGCCGGTACCGTTGCCGCGCAACCTGAACCTCGCCCTGTTGCAGACCCCGGGCAAGCTGCGCGACTCGGTGCGGGCGGCCGGCACCGTACTCGACCGGGTACGTGCCGAGGCCGTGGTCGGCTTCGGCGGCTACGTGGCCGCGCCCGCCTACCTCGCCGCGCACCGGCGCGGGCTGCCCATCGTCGTGCACGAGGCGAACGCCCAGCCCGGTGTCGCCAACCGCCTCGCGGCCCGGCTGACCACGCACGTGTTCACCGCCACCCCGGCAGTACGGCTGGCGCACGCCACCGCGATCGGGATCCCGCTGCGGCCGGCGATCACCGGGCTGGACCGGTCCGCGCTGCGCGCCGCGGCCCGGCGGCGGTTCGGCCTGCACCCGGACGGGCCGGTACTGCTGGTCACCGGCGGGTCGCAGGGCGCCCGGGCGATCAACGTCGCGGTCTCCGGCGCCGCACCGGCGCTGCGCGCGGCCGGCGTGCAGGTGCTGCACATCACCGGGCCGCAGCACGAGGTCGAGGCACCCGCCGGCGACCCGCCGTACGTGGTGCTGCGCTACGTCGACGAGATGCAGTACGCCTATGCCGCCGCCGACTTCGTGATCTGCCGGTCCGGGGCGATGACCTGCGCCGAGCTGACGTCCGTCGGGCTTCCCGCGGCGTACGTACCGCTGCCGCTGCGCGGCGGCGAGCAGCGGCACAACGCCGAGCCGATCGTCGCGGCTGGCGGCGGGCTGCTGGTCGACAACGCCGACCTCGACCCGGCCTGGGTGCTGAGCAGCCTGCTCCCGGTGCTCACCGATCCGGCCCGGATCGCGGCCATGTCTGCCGCCGCGTCCGCGGCCGGCGCCCCCGACGCGGACGCCGTCCTGGCCCGGCACGTGCTGGGCCTCATCGCCGACCGGCGCCGGGACGCCCGGTGAGCCGGGAGCTCCGGATCCGGCCGGTGCACGCCACCGATGTCGACGCGGTCGTCGCGCTGCTGGAGCAGCTGGGCTACCCGCAGCGGGACCGGGCCGCGACGGCGGTCCGGATCCGTTCCTGGCACGACGATCCGAGCGCGACGGCCCTGGTCGCCGACGACGGCGGTGCGCCGCTCGGCATCGTCGCCGTCCAGATCTGTCCGTACTTCGAGCGCGACGGGGCCTGGGCCCGCATCACCGCGCTGGTGGTCCGCGACCGGGTGCGCCGCCGCGGCGTGGGCTCCCGCCTCGTCGCCGCCGCCGAGCGGTTCGCGATCGGGCACGGCTGCACGCGGATGGAGGTCACCAGCGCCGCTCGGCGAGGCGACGCGCACGCGTTCTACCGGCGGCACGGCTACGCCGATCAGGCCGGGGTCTCGTCCCGGTTCCTTCGCGAGCTGGGCACCGACACCGACCGTTGATCGCCGCGGGTCAGCGGGGAACCGGCGGCGGCGCGGCCGGCAGTTGCACGCTGACCCGCAACCCCCCGGACGGCAGCGGTACCAGGTGCAGCACGCCGTCGTGCGCCCGGGTGATGCTCTTGACGATGGCCAGGCCCAGGCCGACCCCGCTGTGGTCGCGGTGGATGCGTTGGGTACCACGCTGGAACGGCTCGGTGAGCGTCGCCACCAGCTGCGGCGAGAGCTGCTCGCCGGTGTTGTCGACCGTCAGCACGACGAACCCGGCGAACGCCGCGGTGTGGACCCGCACGGTGCCGTCCCGCGGCAGGTTGTGCACGATCGCGTTGTGCAGCAGGTTCGTGGTCAGCTGCAGCAGCAGCGGGTGCGAGCCGATCGTGACCGCCACCTCGCCGGCCGTCTCGATCGTGACGCCGCGCTTCTCCGCCAGCGGCAGCAACGTCTCCGCCGCCTCCTCGGCCAGCAACGACAGGTCGACCGGCTCCCGGGTGAAGGAGCGCCGATCGGCCCGGCTGAGCAGCAACAGCGCCTCGGTCAGGTCGATCGCCCGGCCGTTGACGTAGTGCAGCCGTTCGATCAGCTCCCGGGTGTCGTGGTGCGGGTCGTTGCGCGCCACGTCCAGCAGCGTCTGGGTGATCGCGAGCGGGGTACGCAGCTCGTGCGAGGCGTTGGCCGCGAACCGTTGCTGCTCGGCCACCTGCGCCTCGATCTGGGCGAGCATCGCGTCGAAGCTGTCGGCCAGCTCCCGGAACTCGTCCGCGCGGCCCTCCAGTTCGATCCGGTGCGACAGCGACCCGCTCGCTGCCTTGCGGGTGGCGTTGGTGATCCGGGTCAGCGGGGCGAGCATCCGGCCGGCCAGGATCCACCCGCCGAACAGTCCGAAGATCAGCAGGAAGAACATCATCCAGGCGATCTTCGGGGCGAACGCCTCGATCAGGTCGGTGCGCCCCGGAATCATCATCCCGGGCGTGGAGGTGACGACCACCCACGGCACGTAGCGCAGCAGGAAGAAGTACACCACCGCGAGCATCAGGGCACCGGCCACCATGAGGAACCCGGCATAGCTGAGGGTCAGCTTCAGCCGGACGCTCATCCCGGGCCTACGCACGGCCCGCGCCCTCCCGCCCGGTACCGGCTTCGGCGTCGATGCGGTAGCCGACGCCGGGGACCGTGGCGATCAACCACGGTTCGCCGAGCCGCTTGCGCAGCGCCGAGACGGTGATGCGTACCGCATTCGTGAACGGGTCGGCGTTCTCGTCCCAGGCCCGCTCCAGCAGCTCCTCGGCGCTGATCACCCCGCCGTCGGCGGCGACCAGCACCTCCAGTACCGCGAACTGCTTCCTGGTCAGCGCGACGTACCTGCCGTCCCGGTACACCTCGCGGCGGAACGGGTCGAGCCGCAACCCGGCGATCTCCCGTACCGGCGGCCTGCTGTAGCTCCGGCGGCGGTCCAGCGCCCGCAGCCGCAGCACCAGCTCGCGCAGCGCGAACGGCTTGGTGAGGTAGTCGTCGGCGCCGAGTTCGAACCCGGACTCCTTGTCGTCGAGCCGGTCGGCGGCGGTGAGCATCAGGATCGGCATGCCGCTGCCGGAACTCACGATGCTCTGCGCGACCTCGTCCCCGGACGGGCCGGGAATGTCACGGTCGAGTACCGCGATGTCGTAGGCGTTGACGCTCAACAGCTCCAGGGCCGTGTCGCCGTCACCGGCGATGTCGGCCGCGATCGCCTCCAGCCGCAGGCCGTCACGGATGGCCTCGGCCATGTAGGGCTCGTCCTCGACGACCAACACACGCATGGTCTCGATGCTAGGAGCCGACACATATCGTCGGCATACCAAAAAGCACATACGAGCCGGCAACACGGCGTCGCCTTGACTGACCGCATGCGACAAACCACCTCAGCACCAGCGAAGACCGGCAGGATCCCGCCGAACGACGAGGTGCCCGTACGGACCACGACCGAGGCGGACGGGGTGCTGCCCGCCGGCGTGACGGTGTTCGACGACCGCTATCCCGGCGTCGCCAACCTCGACTCCGCGCTGCTCCGCGCGCTGCGGGCGGCAGCCGCCGACGCCGCCCGGGACGGCGTGGAGTTCCGGGTCAACAGCGGCTGGCGCTCCCCGGCGTACCAGAACCAGCTGCTGCGCGAGGCGGTCACCAAGTACGGGTCGGCGGCGGAGGCCGCCCGCTGGGTCGCCACCGCGGACACCTCCGCGCACGTGGCCGGCCACGCCGTCGACATCGGGCGGTTCGACGCGACCGCCTGGCTGGCCCGGTACGGCGCCCGGTACGGGCTGTGCCAGATCTACCGCAACGAGCCCTGGCACTACGAGCTGCGCCCGGAAGCCGTCCGGCACGGCCGGCCGCCCCTCTACCCCGATCCCACCCACGACCCCCGCATGCAGCCCTGACCGCGACCACGGCGTCGACGCACCGCAAGCTCGCCGACGAGCCGCTGGCCAACGTGGTCGCCTACCAGCTCGACACCCGGGCCCGCGCCGGCATGACCGAGCACGATCGGGTCGACGCGAAGCTCGCGGCGATCCGCAGCCGGCTGGGCTCCCCGCAGCGCGAGGGGCCGCCCTACCAGGAACGCGCGAGCTGGCACGACCGCGCCCGCCTGGCCCGCTGGCAACCACCCCGCCGCTGACCGGATCCCCCGACGAGCGCCCCGGGTAGGACGTCGTTACCGGACGATCTTCGCGGTGGCGCCGATCGAGGACAACAGGCCCGGCTCGGCGCGGAAGCGCGACCGGTCAGGGCTGGGAGACGTAGGGGTTGTCGGCGAGGTAGAAGCGGCGGGGCGCGGCGACGGCGCGGGAGATGCCGACCCGCGTCGTGGTGACGATCCGCTGCTGGTCGACCGGGTCGCGCTCGACCAGCCGTACCGGCGGCAGCGACAGGTCGTGGCCGCTCAGCGTGCGGGTGATGCCGAGTGCCTGGCACAGCTTGCCCGGCCCGTTGGTCAGCGCCGTCCCGGCTCGGCCGCGGCGGGCCCGCATCACGTCCTCGCCCTCGACCGGTTCGACGGCCCGGACCAGCGCCCCGCTGCCGTACCCGTCCCGCCCGGTGACGACGTTGCAGCAGTGGTGAATGCCGTGGATCAGGTAGACGTACAGGTGCCCGGCGGAGCGGAACATCGCGTCGGTTCGCGCGGTACGCCCGCGAAACGCGTGGCTCGCCTCGTCGTCCTGGTCGTACGCCTCGGTCTCCACGATCCGCGCGACCAGCGTGCGGCCGTCGAGCTCGCGGTGCAGTTCGCAGCCGAGCAGCCGGCGCGCGGCCTGCTCCACCGGAAGGTCCAGCCAGTCGAATCCTGGCCGCAGCATCTCGCTCATCGTCGCGCGCAGCCTAGCGCAGGCCACCGGACCGCCGCGGCCACGGTGCAGGTCGACCGGGCTCGGCAGCGCGGGCACCGGACCGAACGGCACCGGCCGAACCGCGGGTCCGGGAGTCACCGGCCCCGGCGGTTCGGGAGTCACCGGCCCGTTCGCGCCAGACGTCATCCTGACCCGGCGCTCCGGACGTCACCGGCTCGGACGCTCCGGTGCCGGGCGATGGTCCACGGCACGGTCCCGGTAAGCGTCGGCCAGGGCGTGGAAGGCGGCCTTGGGGCGGCGTCGACCGTCCGGCCCGATCCGGACGACCCCGTACGAGGCGAGGTCGAGATCGGCGTGCGGGCCGGGCCGGTGCTCGAACGCGTAGCCGGCGAAGGTGAACCAGAACGCCGTGTCGACCCCCTCTGCGTCGAAGACCGCCAGCACCTCGCGCAGGTACCGGGCCTGCTCCGGCTCGTCCCGGACGTACTCGCCGGACAGCCGGGGCGGGGTGAACGAGCGGTCGACGATCAGCCAGCCGCGGGCGCCGAGGTCGGCCGCACCGCGGAACGTGGCGCAGCCGAACTCGGTGACCGCCACCGGTTTGCCGTACCGGTGCAGGGCGCGGATCTCCGCGGCGAACGTGGCCGCGTTGTGCGCCGCCCGGTACGCGTCCGCCGCGACGTAGTCGAACGGTGTCCAGTCCACCCGCTCGTACGGTAGCGAGGCGTAGGTGACCGGACCGCCGAACAGCGGCCGGACCCGGTCGAGCGCGGTGGCCAGGAACCCGTTGAGCGCCGGCGGTACGGCGGCGAGCAGCGCCGGCGACCGCCCGCCGGGCGAGGTCAACGACGCCAGCCGAGCGTGCAGGTCGTCGCCGGGCAGGAACCCGGATGCCATGATGCTCAGCTCACCGCCGAGCACGAGTACGACCTCGTTGCCCTGCCGCCGCAGGCTTTCGGCTCGTCTCGCGCAGTCGGCGAACAGCGCGAGCATCGCGTCGGTGCCCAGTTCGCACGGGAACGGCGCGTACCAGACGGCCAGGCCGGCGGCCGCCGCCGCGCGGGCGGCCACATCGAGCCGGCCCGGATCGCCGCCGGTGATGCGTACCGCGGTGCAGTGCAGATCCGCCGCGATGACCCGCATCTCCTCGCCTACCGTCGCCGCGTCGAACCGCTCGCGCGTCGGGTGCCCCGCCGGGTAGGCGCCGGTGTCGTAGTTGATTCCCTTGCCGCGCACCGGAGTCAGACCGTCTCGGGGGTGGTGGCGTGGCGGGCGGCGGCGCGTTGCCGGCTCCGGCGGTACCACAGCGACCAGCCGACCAGCAGCCCGACGGTGCCTATCTGCAACGCGGTGGACAGCGCGGCGGTGACGTCGACCGGCAGCAGGTAGATCAGCGGCACCCGGACGATCGCCTCGGCCAGCAGACCGGCCCCCCAGACGAGGCTCATCAGCACGAACACCCGCCGGAACGCCGGCCGGTCGCGCCACAGCCGGTCCCACCGGTCGAGCACGTCGGGCTTGCCGGCGTTGAGCCGCCGCAGGATCGCGTAGAGCACCGGGCGGCCGACGGCGACCGATCCGAGCAGCAGCAGGCCGAGCCCGCCGGACACGATCGACTCGCGCGCCAGCAGGATCCGGGCGTCCCCGGTCAGCAGCGACGCGACCAGCAGCGCGACGAACCCACCGGCCACGACGGCGGCGAGCCCGTCGAGGCGCCGTCTGGTGATCGCGACGTACGCCAGCCGGAGCAGCGCGACGCAGCCGCCGGCGGCCAGCGCGGGTTCGACGTCGAGCCCGACGGCGCGCCCCCCGTAGTAGACCGCGGCCGGCAGCCCCACGTCGGCCAGCAGCCCGATGATCAGCGCTCGCTTGTCCATGTCCACTCCCTCGAAATTAGGATACGTGAACGTATCTCACATGGACTTGCACGCAGGGCAAGCGACTTGCGGTAAGGTACGGGCCAGTTCCTTCAGGGGAGGTCTCGATGGTCGAGGACGGCACGGCGGTCAAGGCGACCCGCCGGCGCGGTGCGGCGCTGGAGGCGGCGGTGCTGCAGGCCGCGGCCGAGGAGCTGGCCGAGGTCGGCTATCCCGGGCTGACCATGGACCGGGTCGCCGCCCGCGCCGGTACCAGCAAGAACGTGATCTACCGCCGCTGGCCGAACCGGACGGCGCTGAGCATCGCGGCATGGCGATCGATGCTGCCGAGCGCGCCGGACGACGTGCCCGACACGGGCACGTTGCGCGACGACGCGCTGGCCATGCTGCGCCGGACCAACGACCGGATGGCCGCACCGTTCGGCGCCGTGCTGCGCGGCCTGCTGGCCGGGATGCAGGACGATCCCGAGCGGCTGCGCGAGATCCGCGAGCAGCTCGGCCGGGTCGGCGTCGGTCCGTGGCTGACGATCCTGGCGCGCGCGGTCACCCGCGGCGAGGCCGACCCCGCGGCGCTGACCCCGCGGGTGGCGACGGTCGCCGTCGACCTGCTCCGCAACGAGTACGGGCTCAACGGCATGACCAGCGCCGGGGACGGCCTGCTGGTCGAGATCGTCGACGAGGTCTACCTGCCGCTGGTCCGGCCCCGCGGCTGAGCCGGCGACTTGACCTTGCCGTACGTGTGAGGCTTCTACGGTCGGCCGATGCGACTCGACGAGCAGCACGACAGGACGATGCGGGCGCTGGTGCAGCAGACCCACCGAGGGCCGGCCGACCTGGTCCTCGTGACCGACCGGCCCCGCCCCACCCCGGGGCCCGGGGAGTACCTGGTGCGGGTCGGTGCCGCCGGGATCAACTTCGCCGACGTCATGCAGTCCCGCGGGACCTACGGCGGCGGGCCGGCGGCGCCGTACCTGGCCGGCTTCGAGGCCGCCGGCGAGATCGTGGCGACCGGCCCGGACGTCCCGGCTCCGCTCCCGCCCGGCACCCGGGTCGTGGGCGCCGGACCCGGCGCCTTCGCGCAGTACCTGACCATGCCGGCCGCCGGCGCGATCCCGGTACCGCCGGGTTGGACCGACGCCGCGGCCCTGGGCATGGTGCTCAACTGGGCGACCGCCCTGGCCGCGCTGCGGCCACTGGGCCAGGTCGAGCCCGGCGACGTGGTCCTCGTGCACGCCGCGGCCGGCGGGGTCGGCCAGGCCGCCGTCCGGCTGGCCCGCCACTACGGCGCGCGCGTGCTCGGCACGGCATCGGCGGCCAAGCACGACACGGTCCGGGCGCTCGGCGTCGACGAGGTGTTCGACAGCGCCAGCCCCGAGCTGACCGACCTGATCCGTCGCCGTACCGACGGGGTCGATCTGGTGCTGGAGTCGGTCGGGCGCGCGACGTTCGCCACCAGCCTGGCCGTCACCAGGCCGTTCGTGGGGCGCATCGTGGTGTTCGGCGCCGCGTCCGGGGACGCCGTGCTCGACACGCACGATCTGGTCTTCCGTCACCAGGTGCAAGTCAAGGGGCTGCACATCGGCGCGCTGGCCACGAGCGCCCCGGCCCTCCACCGGTCACTGCTGGCCGAGCTCGACACGCTCGTCGGCCAGGGGGTGTACCCACCCGGGCGTCCACGGGTGCACCCGCTCGCGGCGGGCCCGGCGGTGCTTCGCCGGCTCGAGGCCGGCGAGACGACCGGCAAGCATGCCCTCGATCCGTGGCGGTGAGACGTCACCGGCTCGGGCGGCATCGGTGGGTGCCGCCGGTACCCGGGAACACCCCTGAGCACGGCGGCGTTGGCGCAGGCATGCAGATCGGTGACGCGGCGCGGGCGGTCGGGGTGTCCGCCCGCTCGCTGCGGTACTACGAGGACCAGGGGCTGATCGTCCCCGGCCGCCGCAGCAACGGCTACCGCGACTACTGCCGCTCGACCATCGACCGGGCGGCGGCCGTGCGCTCGCTGCTGGCGGTGGGGCTCCCGGTGCGGTTGATCGGCGACGTGCTGGCCGGCCCGCACCCGCCTGCGGGCGGCGTCCCGGCGGCCGAGCATCTCGCTGCGGCCCGGGCCTACCGGGACCGCATCGGCGCCCGCGTCCGCCTGCTCCGGGCGCAACAGGACTCGCTCGACGAGTACCTGCGCCGGGCGTCGGCGCCGGCCGCCGCCGCGCAGCCCCGGGCCTCCGCGTCCCGGTCGGGCGGATCGCCGGCGGGCCGCTGAGCCGGGTCGCGCCGGCGCCATCGGATCACCGCACCACGCTGGGCCGTCGTCCGCTCTGCTCTGAGCAGATCCGCTGCTGGCGAAAGCGGCGGGCGTGTCGCCCCGACGGCTGCGACGATTCCGCGGAGACGGTACGACGAGAGGACTGGTTCGATGCGAACACTGGTACTGGGCGGCACCGCGATGCTGTCGCGCGCGGTGGCGGAGGCGGCCCGCGATGCCGGGCACGAGGTGGTGTGCCTGGCCCGCGGCAAGACCGGCGAGCCGCCGCCCGGCGTCCGGTTCGTCCGGGCCGACCGCACCCAGCCCGGGGCGTACGACGGGCTCGACGGCGACTTCGACGCGGTCGTCGACGTGGCCCGCCGGCCCAGCGAGGCACGCTCCGCGCTGGCCGCGCTGGCGGAGCGGGCCGGGCACTGGACGTTCGTGTCGACCTGCAACGTGTACTCCGACGACGCGACCCCCGGGCAGGTCGCCGAGACCGCGCCGCTGGTCGAGCCGGCGCCGGCCGATGTGGACGAGTCCGACGAGGAGAACTACGGGCGCTGCAAGCGCGCCTGCGAGCTGGCCGTGGTCGAGGCGATGGGCGCCGACCGGGCGTTCCTGTGCCGGGCCGGCCTGCTGGTGGGGCCGCGCGACGCGATGGTCCGCTTCGGCTACTGGCCGAGCCGGCTGGCCCGCGGCGGCGAGGTGCTGGCGCCCGGCGATCCGGACCGACTCGTTCAGGTCGTCGACGTGCGCGACCTGGCCGACTGGATCGTCCGGGCCGGCGTCGACGGGCTGGCCGGTGCGTACGACGGGAACGGCGCGCCGATGCCGATGCGCGAGTTCCTGGCCGCGATCGCCGCCGGCGTCGGGGTGACCCCGGAGCTGACCTGGGTGGATCAGGACTTCCTGGTCGAGCAGGGGGTCAACCCGTGGGCCGGGGAACGCTCGCTGCCGCTGTGGCTGCCGCTGCCGGAGTACGGCGGGTTCCTCAGCCGCGACGTGACCCGGTCGCTGGCCGCCGGCCTGCGCACCCGAGACCTGGCCGAGACCGCCCGCGACACGCTCGCCTGGACCCGCGAGGCGTGGCGCCCCCACGAGCGCGACGGCGGCATCACCGCCGAGGACGAGGCGGCGCTGCTCGCGGCCTGGCACGCCCGCTGACCGTCGTCCGGCCCGTGCCGTGGCCACCCGAGAACACCAGGGTGGCCACGGCGCCGCCGAGCGCGCCGAGCGGTCCCGGCCGCACGGGCCCGGCGCGCTAACGCCACCAGGGGATGCGGCGCAGCCGGGCGACCTCGGCCGCCGGCTCGACCAGGCTGTCCAGCGCCGGCCGGATGTGCTGCAGGTGCTGCTCGACCCACAGCGTGCAGGGCAGGGTGTCGGTGGTGGCCGCGGCGGCGATCGGCTGCAGCGTCGGGATCCGGGTCGCGACCCTCGGCACCCGGGACGGGGCGGCCGCGTCGGGCCGCACCAGCAGGTCGGCCAGATCGTCGAACCAGCCGGCGATCTGCGCCGCCTGACCGCTCAGCGCGTCGCTGACCGGGTCCGGCCCGGCGTCCGGCGAGGGCAGGCTGGCCAGCGACTGCGCCGTCAGCCGCAACCGGATCGTCCCGCCGACCAGCCGCCACAGCTGCTGGCTGGCCAGGTGCCTGGTGCCGCGTTCGGCCAACAATCCGCGTACCCCGTCGTCGAGCCGCAGGCCCGCGGTCACCGCACGGGCCGGTTCCGGTTCCTGGTGCCGCAGCCCCAGCGCCCAGTTGACCGACTGGGCAAGGTACCGGCCGCCCTCCCGGAACGCGTCGGCGACATCGTCGCCGACCACCGCACTGGCGCCCCGCGGCCAGAACAGCACGCCCACGACCAGGCTCACCGCGCAGCCGATCGCGACGTCCTCGATCCGGACCACCCCGATCGACCAGCCGACCGGTACGAGCAGGTTGTACAGCACCGACACCACGACGGTGAACGCCGCCTGCCCGACCACGAACGGCAGCGTGCCCGGGACGTAACCGGCCACCAGGACCGCGATCGGCAGCGCCACCCAGAGCGCGACCGGGCCGGTACCGACCACCAGCAGCAGCGCGGCGCCGACGACGAAACCGACCAGCGTGCCCAGCAACGCCCGCAGCGCCGTGGAGCCGGTGCCGGCCGCGTTGGTCCGCAGTACCGACAGGGTGCCGAGGACCACCCAGAACGCGTGCTGCACCCCGACCAGGTCGGCCACCAGTACCGCGGCGGCGAGCGCGAGCGCGCCCCGGATGCTGTTGACGAACCACACCGACCGCAGGTTCGCGTGCCGCCACGCCAGCTCGAACACGCCGAGCCGGGGCATCCGCGCGGCCGGCAGCCCGTACCAGCGGCGGGCCTGGTCGGCGGCGGTCGCCGGATCCGCGCGCCGGGCGGCGATGAGCGCGTCGACCGCCGCCGCGCGTACCGTCAGCGCGCTGGTCTGGGCATGGAACGCCTGGTGCACCGCGTCGGCGAAGTCCCCGTCACCGGCGGGCATCCGGCGCAGCGCGGTCACGCTGGCGGCGATCGCCTGCTGCAGGCCGGCCAGGTCGGGCTCCTCGGCGCCACCGGCCAGCAGCCGCGCCACCCGGCGCAGCGTGTCCCGGGTCGCCGCGAACAGATCCCGCTCGACCGGGGCGACCGCACGCAGGTCGGGGAACTCGCGCAGCCCGTCGTCGAGCACCGCCGTCGCCCACTCCAGCATCCCGACCAGGCTGGTCAGCGCCTGGTCGGCCACCGTCGACCCGGTCGGCCGGTACGGGGTGGCCGTGAACGCGGCGAGCAGCTCGTGCTTGGCGTCGATGGTCGCGGCACGGTCGGCGTCGGTGCCGGCACCGCGCAGCGCCGCGTCGAGCCGGGCGGCCAACGCACCGGCACTCGCCGCGACCGCCGCCCGCAGCCGGTCGCCGGGCGGGCGCGGCGACAGCAGCAGCACCGCCACCGTGCCCACCACGCTCGCCAGCCACCACCCGGCCAACCGGGAGCCGAGCATGTCCAGGGTCCCCGGCGACGCCGCCGGCAACACGTACGCGAGCAGCGCGGCGGTGCCGCCGGCCGCCGCGTTCGGCCCGCCGATCCCGGCGAACAGCACCAGGAACGCCACCGGCAGGGTGACCGCGGCCGCCACCCAGGGCGACGAGTTCACCGCCGTACCGATCACCAGCAGGGCGCTGCCCGCCACCGCCAGGCCGGCGTGCGCCACGACCTTGTCCCGGCGCGTCCCGGCGAACGAGGCCAACACCAACGTCGCGAACCCACCGAACGCGGCGAAGGTGGCCATCTGCAGATCGCCGATCACCTTGTACGTGAGGGCGAACAATCCGGGAACGACGACCGTGGCGCGCACCGCGCGCAACGCCGCCGCCGACGACCACCACCGCTTCCGCGCCAACACCACCGGAGCATAGCGACCCGGCCGGCCGGGGCCGAGCGTTCCGCGACCCCGCCCGGTACCCGCCGGGCCAGGCTCAGAGGGGCGGCTCAGGTGGGGAGGAACAGCGCCTCGAACGGGGCGGCTCCGATGCCGGTGGTGACGTGGCCGGTGCCGGTCATGTCGGCCGCCAGCACCAGGTCACCGGGGCCGAAGCGGCGACGGGCACCGTCGCTGACGGTGACCTCGATGGTGCCGCGCAGCATGATCACCCACTGCTCGACCGGGGCCGGATGCGCGGCGCTGTCGAACGCCGCGCTGCGCACGAACCGCGCGCCGCCGCTCGACGGCAGCGCGCCCAGCTCCATCGGTGGCACCCCGGCGACGATCCGGTGCGACGCCAGCGCGATCTCGTCGTCGCGAAACGCTGACCCGCCGTCCCCGGTACGGACGATCCTCGTGATCCGCACCGCGTCACCCGACGTACTGGTGGTCGGTGCGGATCCGCCCGGCCTCGTCGACGGTGAGCACGTCGGCACCCCCGCCGTCGACCGTGCCGTGCCCGGTGGAGCGCATCGACCAGCGCACCGCGTACACGGCGGGCATCAGGGCGGACGCCTCGTCCACCACGAACAAGTGCTCGCCGGACGCCACGAACATCTGGTACGCGCGGTCCACCCGGCGGCGCAGCGCGTCGTGCCCGCGGACCACCAGCGGCGGTGCCGGGATCGCCAGCTCGGCGGCGGCGTCCCGGATCTGCTGCGGCGGGTGGACGAGGACGTGGACGGCGTCGGGCGCCCAGAGTTCGGTGATGATCGCGGCGCGGGCCGCGGGATCGGGTTCGTTCCACTGTGCGAGGTACCGGTCGGCCAACGTGGTGGCGTCTGTGCTGTGCATGGGGTGAAGTCTGTGGCCGGTCGGGCGGCGTGGCGATTCCCTGGAGGGAATGGTGTTCGCACCGCCGTCGGGTATGAAGGAGCCATGACGAGCACGCTGTCGGGCGGCCGGTTCGCGGCGGAGCTTCGGCTGTGGCGCAACCGGCGCCGGCTCAGCCAGCTGGAGCTGGCGACCGCCGCCGGCACCACCCAGCGCCACCTGAGCTTCCTGGAGCAGGGCAGATCCCGGCCGGGCCCGGCGATGGTGGTCCGGCTGGCCGAGGCGCTGCGGCTGTCGCTGCGGGAACGTAACGCGCTGCTGCACGTCGCCGGCTTCGCCCCGGTGTACCCGGAGTCGGGTCTCGGTGCCGCCGCGCTCGGGCCGGTACGGCACGCGCTCGACACGATCCTGCACGGCCACCTGCCGTACCCGGCGGTCGTGGTCCGGCCATACGGCGAGCTGGTCGCGGCGAACCCCGCGTTCGACGTGCTCACCGCGGGCGCCGACGAGTCGCTGCTGGTACCGCCGGTGAACGTGGTGCGGCTCGCGCTGCATCCGCGCGGCATGGCCCCGCGGGTGGCGAACCTCGCGGACTGGGGCCGGCACATCACCGGCGGGCTGCGCGACCTGCTGCGCCGCAGCCCGGACCCGGCCCTGGCCGCCTTCCTCGCCGAGCTGGACGGGTACCTGCCCGACGCGTCGCCGGGGCCGGAGTACCTGGGCTTCGCCGTACCGTTGCGGCTGCGGGTCGCGGCGGGCGAGCTGCGGTTGATCACCACGCTGACCTCGTTCGCGACCGCGGTGGACGTGACACTCTCGGAGTTGCGGCTGGAGGCGTTCCTGCCCGCCGACGAGGCCACGGCCGAGAGCCTGCGCCGCCGGTACGCGGACGGCCCCGACCCCGCGCCCCCGGCGGCCACCCGCGACACCGGCTGAGAGCGGTCAACCGGCGAGTTGGTCGCGGCGCCGGGTGAGGTAGGCGCGTTCGGCGGGGTTACCGGCCAGAGCGATCGCCTGGTCGTACGCCGCCCGCGACTCGCCGCTTCGCCCGAGCCGACGCAGCAGGTCGGCCCGGGTGGCGTGGAAGGCGTGGTACCCGTCGAGCGCGCCGGCCAGCCGGTCGATTTCGGCCAGCGCGACGCTCGGCCCGTCGACCTCGGCGACCGCGACCGCCCGGTTGAGCCGCACGATCGGCGCGGGGTCGAGCATCGCCAGCCGGTCGTAGAGCGCGACGATCTGGGACCATTCGGTGTCCCGGGCCGACGGGGCGGCGGTGTGCACCGCGTTGATCGCGGCCAACAGCTGGTACCGCCCGGGTGGTTCACCGCCGGCGGCGACGGCCGCGATCCGCTCGCGGACCAGTGCGTGCCCCTCGGCGATCAGGGCACGGTCCCAGGCTCCCCGATCCTGCTCGTCGAGCGTCACCAGCTCACCGGTCCGCGACACCCGGGAGCGCCGCCGCGCGTCGATCAGCAGCATCAGGGCGAGCAGCCCGGTCACCTCGCCGTCGTCCGGCAGCAGGGTGTGCAGCAGCCGGCCCAGCCGGATCGCCTCGTCGGTGAGGTCGACGCGTACCGGGTCGTCTCCCCCGCTGGCCAGGTACCCCTCGTTGAAGACCAGGAACACCACCGACTCCACGCCGGCGAGCCGCTCCCGGATGTCCTCGGCCGACGGCACCCGGTACGGGATGTGCGCTGCCTTGATCTTGGCCTTGGCGCGGGTGATCCGCTGCGCGATCGTGGTCTCCCGCACCAGGTACGCGTGCGCGATCTCGGCGACGGTGAGCCCGCCGAGCAGCCGCAGGGTGAGCGCCACCCGGGCCTCCACGGCGAGCGCCGGGTGGCAGCAGGTGAACACCAGCCGCAGCCGGTCGTCCTGGACCGGGCCGGTCGGTTCGGGTGGGGTGTGGTCGGACAGCATCTGGGCCGCCTGGTGCCTGGCGTCGCGCTGGGACTCGCGACGGATCCGGTCGATCGCCTTGCGCGTCGCGGTGGTGACCAACCAGCCGCCGGGATTGGGCGGTACGCCGTCGCGCGGCCACCGCTCGACCGCCGCCACGAACGCCTCGGCCGTCGCCTCCTCGGCGACGTCGAGATCGCCGAACCGGCGCGCGAGCCGGCCCACCACCCGCGCCCACTCCTCGTGGTGAACGCGGGTGATCGCCTCCTCGACGGGCCCGCCGACCCCGGTTTCAGCAGGTCGCCCGCCGGTCACGGGCTCGGCAGGCCGCCGGCCGGTCACGGGCTCGGCAGGTCGCCGGCCGGTCACGGCTTCGGCAGGTCGCCGGCCGGTCACGGCTTCAGCAGGTGCGGGAACGAGTCCTCGGTCTGGAACGGGCGCACCTCGATCCTGCCGCGGCACGCCTTCGACCCCTCGGCCGCGAGCGCCAGCGCCCTGTCCAGATCCGGCGCCTCGACGACCCAGAAGCCGCCGAGGTACTCCTTGGCCACCAGGTACGGGCCGTCGGTGAGCACGGGCGTCGCGCCGTGGCCGTCGACGGTGGTGGCGGTCGTCGCGGGTGCCAGCCCGCCGGCGAAGACGAAGTGCCCCTCGCGCTGCAGCCTCTCGGTGAAGGCAGCGGTGTCGGCGAACGCCTGCAGCATCGCGTCCTGGGACGGGTAGTTGCCGAGCTCGCCGGGTTCGGCCGGCCCGTGGACCGACAGCAGGTAGCGCGGCATCGTGCTCACCTCCCCGCGGCGCCGGGGCGACCGACGTGCCCGGGGCCGGGGAACCGGTGCACCTCCTGCGGCCAGTCGAGTGCCGTGGTCAGCCGCCCCGCCCAGTACCGGGCGGTCTCGTCGTCGGGGACGTCCACGATACACAGGCCGCCCAGGTGTTCCTTGCTCTCGACGTACGGGCCGTCGGTGAAGACGGGTTCGCCGTCGACCGCCGCCACGCTGCACAGCGCCGTCGACCGGTCGAGCGCTCCGTTGGTGAAGATCAGTACGCCCTCGGCCCGCATCTCCGCGAGCACGGCCCGGCTGGCGACGCCCTTCGCCCCGATCTGCTCCTCGGTGTGTTCGGGCACCCACTCGTCGTTGAACGCAATCAGGTACTCCGGCACGATCGTCCCCTTTCGTCGGTGCGCGAGGGCCGGTCGGCTCCTCGTACCGGCGGCCCGGCCGGCCACCGCACACCGGTTCCACGAACGCACACCCCTCGGTACGACACCGTCCCGCAGATTCTCTCCGGTATCCACCCGCGCGGCGGGCCGGCGTCGTCGTTCGTCGAACCGACCGGACCGCACCGGTGACGGGACGCGGGGCCCGCTACGGCGCGGTCACGGGCGGACGACGGCGATCGGGCAGCTCACCCGGGACAGCAGCGAACGGCTGGTGGAGCCGAGCAGCATCCGGGCGAACCCGCCGCGCCCGCGCGAGCCCACCACGAGCAGCGCCGCCCCCTCGGCCTGTTCGAGCAGCTGGGACGCCGGCGATCCGTACCCGAGGGCCGACCGGACCGGCACGTCGGGATGCTTCGGCTGCCATTCGGCCAGCGACTCCGCCAGCAGCCGCCGTTCCTGCCCGGCCATCTCGTCGAAGTCCAGGAACATCGGGACGCGGTTGGGGCCGTCCAGCCCCGGCGCCAGCCAGGCCCGC
This sequence comes from Actinocatenispora comari, assembly GCF_017312725.1. GTDB lineage: Bacteria > Actinomycetota > Actinomycetes > Mycobacteriales > Micromonosporaceae > Actinocatenispora > Actinocatenispora comari. The sequence goes on from NZ_BOPO01000091.1 coordinate 64,257, forward strand.
ACCGCGACCAGTTCGGTACGGCGGCGGGACGCCTCGTCGAACGCGAACTCGACGGCGGCCTGCGACACCGCGGAACCGTCCGTGCCGACCACCACCGGGCCGTCCACCGCCGGTTCGTCCGGCACGATCACGACGCTGCCGGTCGCGTAGGTCGCCACCTGGTCGCTGACCGAGCCCAGCAGCATCCCGGCCAGGGCCCCCCGGCCGCGCTGCCCGACCACGGTCAGGGCCGCCGCACCGCTGCCCTCGACCAGCGCCTTGGCCGGTTCCTCCTCGACGAAGTCCTCCGTCACCGACACGTCCGGGAACTCGGCACGCACCGCGTCGGCCTGCTCGATCAGCCGCTCCCGGGCATCGTCCCGCAGGACGGTCAGCTCGGGCAGCTGGCCGCCCGAGATCACCGAGTACAGCTGGATCGGCCAGACGAACGCCGTCACGATCCGCAGCGGCAGCTGCCGCGACGCCGCCGCCTGCGCCGCCCATCGCACGGCCCGCAAGCTCGCCGCCGACCCATCCATGCCGACGAGAACCGGATCCGGCATCACGATCACCCCGATGTTCGCGCCCGCGGGCCCACGCCCGATGTTCGCGCCCCGCGACCCCACGGCCGGGCGCTGCCCACCCTCCCCCACGATGGTGGTCCGCACGGCGGCACGCCGCCGCGGGAACCGGAATCTTTCCGGATGCCGGCGACCGCCCGGTACCTGCTCCGGCGGCGAACCGGATGCCCGGCCTGAGCGGTGCCGAACCGGACGGCCGGCACGGCGGGCCCCGGCCCGGCCCAGCAGCGCGCGGGCGGTCGTGCGGTGCCCGGCTCGTCCGGACGTATCGCCACGATCCGGCGAGCGGCCGGTCTAGGCTTCCTGTCGGGAACGAGAGAGCCGACCGAGGCCGCCTCGCCGACCGGACTGCACCCGCCCGGCGTGCCGAACAGGTACACAGCACGATGCGGTGCAAGCGATCGCGAGGCGTGGAGGCGAGCGATGCTTGACCCCGATCCGGAGTTTCGGACGATCCGACGGCGCGACGGGTACCTGCCGCTGGAGGACCTCGGTCTGATCGGCGACGGCGCGACCGCGGCGCTGGTCGGGCTGGACGGGTCGATCCCCTGGCTGTGCCTGCCCGACTTCGGCTCCGACCCGCTGTTCTGCGGCCTGCTCGACCGCACCCGCGGCGGCGAGTTCACCGTCGCGCCGGAAGGCATCCGGCAGGCTCGGCAGTTCTACGAACCGGACACCGCGGTGCTGGTCACCGAGATGGTCACCGACACCGGGCGGGTACGGGTGACCGACGCGCTGGCGCTGCGGCCCGGCGCCGACCTCAGCGACGACGCGCCCGCGCAGCGCGCCGAGCTGGTGCGCTCCGCGGTCGTCACCGACGGCGACGTGCGACTGCGGGTGGACGTGCGGCCCCGCGGCGGCGCGCACGTGCGGACCCTGTTCAGCGGGTTGGAACTGGGCGTACCGGGACGGCCGGACCTGCGCCTGCACCTGCGTTCCAGCCGGCCGCTGGACGGCCTGACCGGCGCCTACGACCTGCACCGGGGCGACCGGCTCGACCTGGTGCTGTCCTGGCGCCGGTACCACCGGCACCACCGGTTCGACGCGGCGACGATGCTGCGGGACACGGCCGAGGCGTGGCGCCGGTGGATGCGCCGGTTCAACTACGACGGGCCACAGGAGCAGATGGTGCGCCGGGCGGCCATCACCCTGAAGCTGTGCGACGACTGGGTGAACGGATCGCTGGTCGCCGCGCCCACCTCCTCGCTGCCCGCGCCGATCGGCGGCGTGCGCAACTGGGACTACCGGTACGTGTGGATCCGGGACGCGTCGTTCGCCGTGTTCGCGTTGCGCCGCATCGGTTTCGCCGACGAGGCGGACGCGTTCCTCGGTTGGGTGCTGGACGCGTTCGAGCAGAGCCGGGTGCCGCGCATCATGTACACGCTGTCCGGCGAGGCGGTGCCGGACGAGGTCGAGGACGCCCAGCTGGAGGGGTACCGCCGCTCCGCCCCGGTGCGGTGGGGCAACGGCGCGGCCGACCAGCGCCAGCACGACGTGTACGGCGAGGTGCTGGACTGCGCGGATCAGTGGCTGCGCGCCGGCGGCGAGCTGGAACCGGCGCTGTGGGGCGGTCTGGCCGGCCTCGCCGACACCGCGGGCGACGCGTGGCGCCATCCCGACCAGGGCATCTGGGAGGTACGCAGCGAGGGCCGGGTGTTCACCTACTCGGCGGCGATGTGTCAGGTCGCGCTCGACCGCGCGGCGACCATCGGGGAACGGCTCGGCCTGCCGGGACCGGTGGCCGGCTGGCGGGCGGCCGCCGACAAGCTGCGCCAGGCGATCCTGGACCAGTCGTGGGACGACGGGGCCCGGACCTTCCGGGAGCACCTGGACGGCACCGGCGGCCTGGACGCGAGCCTGCTCGCGCTGCCGCTGCGCCTGGTGGTACCGGTGGACCATCCGCGGATGGTGGCCACCACCGACACCATCGCCGAGCGGCTGTCGGCCGGCAACGGGCTGCTCTACCGGTACCTGCACGAGCAGTCCACCGACGGGATCCCCGGTGACGAGGGCGCTTTCCTGCTGTGCAGCTTCTGGCTGGTGGACAACCTGGCCGGGCAGGGCCGCGTCGAGGAGGCGGAGCAGCTGTACGACTCGCTGTGCGAGCGGGCGTCCCCGCTGGGCCTGCTGTCCGAGCAGATCCACCCGACGACCGGCGAGTTCATGGGCAACTTCCCGCAGGCGTTCAGCCACATCGGGGTCATCGCCAGCGGGGTGAACCTGGCGCGGGCCCGGCAGCGGAAGGCGGCAGGCGGATCGACCGGCTCGTCGTGTTCGGTGGTACCGGCGACCTCAACGCCCGGTACCTGCTGCCGGGGCTCGCGGCGCTGCGTGCGGCGGGGCGGTTGGGCGACCGGTTCCGGGTCACCTGCGCCGATCGCAGCGAGTGGGACACCGAACGGTTCCGCGGGTGGGCCACCGAGCAGCTGGACCGGTACGGGGACGCCTCGCCCGCCGACGCGCGACGGGCGGTGGTGGCGTCGGCCGACTTCCGCCGCTGCGACGTCACCGACGCCGACAGCGTCGCCGCGCTGGTGGCCGGTGGTGGCCAGGTCGCCGTCTACCTGGCCCTGCCGCCGGGGCTGTTCGGCACCGCGGTCACCTCGCTGGGCCGGGCCGGCCTGCCGCCGGGCAGCCGGATCGTGCTGGAGAAGCCGTTCGGCGAGAACCTGGCCGACGCCCAGCGGCTGAACCGGCTGCTGGCCGACCTGGTACCGGAGGACGCGGTGTTCCGGGTCGACCACTTCCTCGCCATGTCCACGGTGGAGAACATTCTCGGCGTCCGGCTCGCCAACCGGGTGCTCGAACCGCTGTGGAACAGCACCCACATCGCCGCGGTGGACATCGTCTGGGACGAGCGGCTGACGCTGGAAGGCCGCGCCGGCTACTACGACGGGGCCGGCGCCCTGAAGGACATGGTGCAGAACCACCTGCTGCAGCTGCTGTGCCTGGTGGCGATGGAGCCGCCGGTCAGTCTCGGCGAGCGCGACCTGCGCGACCGCAAGCTGGACGTGCTGCGCACGATCCGGCCGTTCACCGCGGCCGACGTCGCCCGGCGCACCCGGCGAGGGCGGTACCTGGCCGGCCGGATCGGCGACCGGGACGTGCCCGCGTACGCCGCCGAGGACGGCGTCGACCCGGACCGCCGGACCGAGACGTTCGCGCAGCTCGAACTGGAGCTGGACAGCTGGCGCTGGTCGGGCACCACGTTCCGGCTGCGCACCGGCAAGGCGCTGGGCAGCGACCGGATGGAGGTCGCCGTCCGTTTCCGGCCGGTACCGCACCTGCCGTTCGGCCACGACGGCGAGGTCCGGCCGAACGTGCTGCGGTTCGGCCTGGCGCCGGAGGACATGACGCTGGATCTGACCGGCACCGGCTCGACCGCACGTACCTTCGCCCCGGTACGGCTGGCCGCGCGGATGCCGCCGCCCGACCTGCCGCCGTACGGGCGGGTGCTGCTCGACGCGCTCACCGGCGATCCGGCGCTGTCGATCCGCGGCGACGAGGCGGAGGAGTCCTGGCGGGTGGTGGAGCCGGTCCTGGCCGGGTGGTCGGCCGACACCATCCCGCTGTACGAGTACCCGGCCGGCTCCGACGGGCCGGTTCCCTGACCGCGCAGGGGATCCGGCAGGTGCGCGGGATGGCGACGGAAGAGAGGTTCGATGGACACCGACCGCCCCCAGCTGCGCAGCCAGCGGCTGCGCCTGGTCAACCACCAGGGCGACGCGCTGCGGCTGGGCATGAACTGGACCGAGGAGGACCTCGGCAAGCCGCAGGTCCTGGTGGACAGCGCCTACGGGATGGGCCACCCGGGCACGTTCCACTTCCGCGAGCTGGTCGACGAGGTCAGCAACGGCGTGTACGAGGCGGGCGGCAAGCCCGGCGTGTTCGCCGTCAGCGACATCTGCGACGGGGTCGTCCAGGCCACCAACGGGATGAGCTACTCGCTGATCTCCCGCGACATCATGGCCGCGATGGTGGAGATCCACGCGCTGGGCCATCCGCACGACGGCATGGTGCTGGTCTCCGGCAACGACAAGTCGGTACCGGCGCACCTGCTCGCCATCGCCCGGTGCAACCTGCCGGCCATCCACCTGCCCGGCGGTACCCAGCTGAACGCGCCCGACTACGTCACCTCCAACCAGATGTGGGAGATGGGCGCCGCGGTGGAACGCGGCGAGCTGCCCCGCGAGGACCTGCAGAGCGCCCAGCGCGGCGCCTGCCCGACCTGCGGCGCCTGCCAGTTCATGGGCAGCGCCAGTACCGGTCAGGTCCTGGCCGAGGCGCTGGGACTGGCGCTGCCGGGCTCGGCGCTGGTCCCGGCGCCGCTGACCAAGCTGCTGCGGTACGCCCGCGCCAGCGGCAAGCAACTGGTCGACCTGATCCGGCGCAACCTGACGCCGCGGGAGATCCTGACCCGGGAGGCGTTCGAGAACGCGGTCGTACTGCACGCCGCGATCGGCGGCTCCACCAACGCGCTGCTGCACCTGCCCGTGATCGCCCGGGAGGCCGGCGTCGAGCTGACCATCGACGACTTCGACCGGATCCACCGCCGGGTGCCGGTGCTGGCCAACGTCAAGACCACCGGCCGCTACCCGGTCGAGTACTTCTGGTACGCCGGCGGGGTTCCCGCGGTGATGCTGGAGTTGCGGGAGATGCTGCACCTGGAAAGCCTGACGGTCACCGGCAAGACGCTGGGCGAGAACCTGGACGAGATCGAGCACGACCCGTTCTTCTTCCGCGAGCGGCTGGGCTACCTCAACAACTACAAGATCGCCCGGGACGAGATCATCCGGCCGCGGTCCGACCCGTTCGCCGACGACGGTGGCCTGGCCATCCTGTACGGCAACCTGGCGCCGGACGGCGCGATGATCAAGACGTTCTCGGTGCCGCAACAGATGCACACCCACGTCGGCCCGGCCCGGGTCTTCGACTTCGAGGACGAGGCGGTGCACGCGCTGCTGCAGCGGCAGGTCTCCCCCGGCGACGTCCTGGTCATCCGGTACGAGGGGCCGCGCGCCAACGGCATGCCGGAGATGTACTACGCGGCCGCGATCCTGTCCGCCGACCCGGCGCTCAACACCACCACCGCGATCGTCACCGACGGCCGCTACTCGGGCGCCATGAAGGGTCCGTGCGTCGGGCACGTGGCGCCGGAGGCGCTCGACGGCGGAGCCATCGCGCTGGTACAGGACGGCGACCTGGTCGAGATCGACATTCCGGCACGCCGGCTGGCGGTCGTCGGTGTCGACAACGAGCGCCGCCCGGCCGACGAGATCGACGCGGTACTCGCCGAGCGACGCGAGGTCTGGCGGGCGCCGGCGCCGCGGCACGAGACCGGCATCCTCTCGCTGTACTCGCGGGTCGCCGGCAGCAGCCGGGACGGCGCGCCGATGAGCTGACGGGCGGCAGCGGGAGACAGCGAACCGAGCGCGGGAAGGTGATCGAGCATGACCGAGCAGGGCACGCTCACCGTGGTCGTCGCCGACCACGACTTCGGCGAGGTGGACATCGAACGCGGCATCATCGAACGCGCCGGCTTCCGGCTGGTGGCCGCCGACTGCAAGACCGAGGACGACGTGATCGCCGCCGCCCGCAACGCCGACGCGGTCTTCGCCCAGTACGCGACGGTCGGGGCCCGGGCCATCGCCGCGTTCACCCGCTGCCGGGTGATCGCCCGGTACGGCACCGGGGTGGACATCGTCGACGTCGACGCCGCGACCCGGCACGGGATCCTGGTGACCAACGTGCCGAACGACTGGTGCCGGGACGAGGTCGCCGACCATGCCATGGCGCTGCTGCTCGCGGCCGCCCGCCGGATCGGCACGTACGACCGGGCCACCCGGGCCGGCGTCTGGCGCTGGCAGTCGGGCGAGCCGATCCACCGGATGCAGGGCCGGCTGATCGGGCTGCTGTCGTTCGGCGCGATCGCGCAGGCGATCGCGGTGCGGGCGCGCGCGTTCGGGATGGGCGTGATCGCGCACGACCCGTACCTGGCGCCGGCGGAGATCACCGCGCACGGTGCCACCCCGGTGTCGTTCGACGAGCTGCTCGACCAGTCGGACTACCTCGTCGTGCAGGCGCCCCTGACCGACCAGACGCGCCACCTCATCGGCGAGCCGGAGCTGCGCCGGATGAAGTCGACGCTGATCCTGGTCAACACCGGGCGCGGGCCGATCGTGCGCGACCATGCGCTGTACCGGGCGCTGAGCGAGGGCTGGATCGCCGGCGCCGGCCTGGACGACATCGAGGAGGAGCCCGGCAAGCAGCGCGACTGGTCCCCGAGCAACCCGCTGTTCGGCCTGGACAACGTGATCGTCACCCCGCACGCCGCCTACTACTCCGAGGAGGCGATGCGGACCGTCCGCGAGTTCGCCGCGCACGAGGTGGTCCGGGTGTTGACCGGGCAGGCGCCGCTGTCGCCGGTCAACGCGGACGAGCTCGCGGCCGCCCACCCGCGCTGACCGGCCGGCGGCTCGACGAACTCGGGGCCGCCCGCCCGCGCCGAGACCGGCGAACGGGCGGCGAGACGGTCAGCGGCGGCCGGCGCTGAACGACGCGGCGCTGTGCCCGGACCCCGACGGGCGGGAACGACCGTTGCGCTGACCAGCACCGCCGCCGGTACGCTGC
>NZ_BOPO01000092.1 GCF_017312725.1 Actinocatenispora comari
CCGCGCCGGCGCCGGCGGCCGCACGAACGACCCGGCGAACCGGTACGCGTCACTCGCCGCGCTCGCCGTGTCGACCGCCGCGGCAGCCCCGTCCCCGGCCCGGCGCGCGGCGTCGGCGGCCGCCAGCCGCAACCGGTACGCGTCGTCGCCGCGCATCCGGCAGCCCGCCACCGCCGCCGCCGACCGTAGCTCCACCGCACACCGTGCCGGGTCGTCGGCCAGCGCCGCGGCCTGCTCGTACAGCTCCTGCGACTCGCCGACCAGGTTGCGCTCGAAGCCGAGCCCGGCCAGCTCCCGGGCCAGCCGGTACGCCCTCGCACGCCGCGCCGGCCGACCCGCTGCCCAACCCAGCGCCGCCCGCAGCTCGTCGGCCACCGCGTCGAACCGGGCCCGCCAACCCGGACCGAGCACCGTCAGCTCGTCGGCCACCGCCAGGCACCAGTCCAGGTGCCGGTCCCGCGTCTCGGCCTCCGCGCCGGCCGCGGCGAGCCGCCGCACCCCGTACTGGCGGATGCTCGCCAACGCCCGGTACCCGGTGCCGCCGGCGACCGGCGTGACCTGCAGCAGGCTCTGCTCGGCCAGCCGCCCCAACCCGTCGGCCACCACATCGCCGGCAAGCCCGCACACCCGCGCCGCCGCCGGCACGGTGAACGGCGCGACGAACACCGACACCCGGTGCAGCAACCGCTGATCGGACGGCGTCAGCAGGTCGTGACTCCAGTCCAGCGCGGCCGCCACCGAGGCGTGCCGCGCCGCGGCCCGGTTCCCGCCCGCCAGCAACCGCAGCTGGTCGGACAACCCCGCCGTCAACCCGTCCAGCCCCAGCGTCGGCCACCGGGCCGCCGCCAGCTCGATCGCCAACGCCACCCCGTCCAGCCGGCCACACAGCGCCGCGATGCCGTCCGCCAGCTCCGGGCCCGGCGGCCGGCCGGCCGCCGCCGCGGCCCGCGCCACGAACAGCGCCACCGCCTCCGACTCCGCGCCACCGGCCAGCGACAGCGGCGGCACCGGATGCACCCGCTCGTACGGCGCCGACAGCGGCGCCCGGCTGGTCGCCAGCACCGTCACCCGCGGGCACGCCGCCAGCAGCCGCTCCACGAACGGCGCCACCCCGTCACGCACCTGCTCGCAGTTGTCCAACACCAGCAGCATCCGCCGATCGGCCAGATCCGCCAGCACCGAGTCGGCCATGCCCACACCCGGCCGCTCACCCAACCCGCACGCATCCGCCACCGCGGACGCCACCAGCCCCGGCTCGGTCACCGGCACCAGATCCACGAACCCGACCCCGTCGGCGTACCCGTCGGCCAGCTGCGCCGCCACCGCCAGCGCCAACCGCGTCTTGCCCACCCCACCCGGGCCGACCGCCGTCACCTGCCGGTGCCCGGCGACCAGCCGGGCCAGCTCCGCACCCTCCCGGCCCCGACCGACCAGCGAGGTCACCGGCTCCGGCAGCGGCACCCGCACGCCACCCGACCCGGCCGCCTGCCGGGCCAGCGCCCGCCGATCCGGCGCAGCCAACTTCCGCAGCAGCGACGACACGTGACTTTCCACGGTCCGTACCGAGATGACCAGCTCGGCGGCGATCTCGGCGTTGCTCAGATGCTCACCGAGCAGCCGCAACACCTCCGCCTCCCGGGCCGACACTGCCGCGCTCACCAGCCCATTCTCCCGTACCGCCGGTGACCGCCCCCGACTCCGTACCCGAATCCGTGGTCAGCACGGAGGCGCCGCACCCCACCCGCCGGCGATGCTGACCCCAGCCCACCGACAGGAGCACCGATGCCCACCATCCGGCCACACCACGTGGTCCCCGCCGCGTACCGGCCGGTGCTCGCCCACCGGCCCGTCCGGCGGCTGCTGGCCGGCCTCGCCGTCTCCTACCTCGGCGACGGCATGAGCTTCGTCGCCGTCGCCTGGCTCGCCCTCACCCTCGCCCCACCCGCCAGCGCCGGCCTGTGGGTCGGCGGTACCGTCGCCGCCTACACCCTGCCCGGCGTCGCCGGCGCGCTGCTGCTCGGCCGCCGCCTGCGCCGGCTACCCGCCCGCCGGCTCGTCACCGCCGACGCCGCTCTGCGCGCCCTGTTCCTCGGCCTGATCCCGCTGACCTGGGCGACCGGGCAGCTCACCCTGCCGCTGTACGCGGCGCTGCTCGCCGCCTCCTCGCTGCTGCACGCCTGGGGCAGCGCCGGCACCTACACCCTGCTGGCCGAACTGCTCCCCGAAGACCACCGGCTCGCCGCCAACACCCTGGTCAGCTCGCTGACCTTCGCCGCCACCATCGCCGGCCCCGCCCTCGCCGGGCTGCTCGTCACCCACCTGCACCCCGCGCTGGTCCTCGGCCTCGACGCGGCCAGCTATCTCGCCCTCGCCGCCGCCGTCCTGCACACCCGCCCCACCCGCTCCGCACCCCCCGCGCCCGAACCCGCCACCACCCACGGCGGAGCCCGACTGCTGCGCACCCACCCGCAACTGCTCGGCCTGCTCGCCCTCACCTGGCTGTTCAACCTGCTGTACGGCCCCGTCGAAGTCGCCCTGCCGCTGCACGTCACCGCCGACCTGCACGCCACCGGCACCCTGCTCGGCGCGTACTGGATGCTGTTCGGCATCGGCGCCCTGCTCGGCGGCCTGACCGTCGGCACCCTGCGCCGGCTACCCCTGTGGCCCACCACCCTGGCCATCGTGCTCGGCTGGGGACTGACCCTGCTGCCGTTCGCCGCCCACCTGCCCGTCGCCGCCACCATCGCCAGCTTCACCCTCGGCGGCGCCATCTACGGCCCGTTCGTCCCACTGTCGGTCACCCTGCTGCAGCAGACCGCCCCACCCCGGCACCTGGCCACCATGCTCGCCGCCCGCAGCGCCGTCCTGCTCACCGCCTCGCCCCTCGGCACCGCCCTCGGCGGGCCGCTGACCACCGCACTCGGCCCCGCCGACACCCTCGCCGCCTCCGGCCTCGCCACCGTCACCCTCGGTACCGCCGCCGGCGTGCTGCTGCTCACCCGCCGCCACCGACAGCCCGTCAGGAATCGAGAAGCCCGACCCGCCACCCGCACGTAGCGTCAACATCAGCCGTACGACCAGCACAAACAATCGGAGGAACCGCCATGAGCGAAACCCAGGGCATCAAGACCGTGCTGCACCCGGTGACCGACCTCGCCGCCGCCACCAAGGTGTACGCCGCACTGCTCGGCACCGCGCCCACCGCCGAAGCGCCCTACTACGTCGGATTCGACGCCAACGGCCAACACATCGGCCTGGTACCCAACGGCGCCCAGCAAGGCATGACCGGCCCCGTCGCCTACTGGCACGTACCCGACATCGAAGCCAAGATCGCCGAGGTCACCGCCGCCGGTGGCGCACTCGCCGAAGCCGCCCACGACGTCGGCGGCGGCCGCCTGGTCGCCACCGTCACCGACCCCGACGGCAACGTCCTCGGCCTGCTCCAGGACAGCTGACCCACACCAGCCAGGCACGATGGTACGGCCGCCGGCGACCCACCCGCCGCCGGCGGCCGGCCACCCACACGCACAGGGGGAGACGATGCGCACCGCCACCAGGACAGACCGCACGCCGCCAGCACGACACGTCGCCGACAGCCACGACCTGATCCGGGTACACGGAGCGCGCGTCAACAACCTGCGCGACGTCGACATCGAGATCCCGAAACGCCGCCTCACCGCGTTCACCGGCATCTCCGGCTCCGGCAAGAGCTCCCTGGTGTTCGGCACCATCGCCGCCGAATCCCAGCGGATGATCAACGAAACCTACAGCGCCTTCATCCAGGGCTTCATGCCCACCCTCGCCCGCCCCGACGTCGACGTCCTCGACGGGCTGACCACCACCATCATCGTCGACCAGGAACGCATGGGCGCCGACCCCCGCTCCACCGTCGGCACCGCCACCGACGCCAACGCCATGCTGCGCATCCTGTACAGCCGGTTCGGCACCCCGCACATCGGCTCACCCCAGGCGTTCTCGTTCAACGTCGCCTCCATCTCCGGCGCCGGCGCCGTCACCCTCGAACGCTCCGGCCAGAAGATCAAGGAACGCCGCAGCTTCAGCGTCACCGGCGGCATGTGCCCCCGCTGCGAGGGCCGCGGCAACGTCACCGACATCGACCTCACCCAGCTGTACGACGCGAGCAAGTCACTCGCCGACGGCGCCCTGACCATCCCCGGCTACAAGGCCGGCGGCTGGAACTACCGCCTCTACGCCGCCTCCGGCCTGGTCGACCCGGACAAGCCGATCCGCAACTACACCAAGAAACAACTGCACGACCTGCTCTACCGCGAACCGACCCGGATGAAGATCGAAGGCATCAACATGACCTACGAGGGGCTCATCCCTCGGGTCCAGAAATCGATGCTCAACAAGGACCCCGAAGCGATGCAGCCGCACATCCGGGCCTTCGTCGACCGCGCCGTCACGTTCGCCACCTGCCCCGACTGCCACGGCACCCGGCTGTCCGAGGCCGCCCGCTCGTCCACGATCAACGGCATCAGCATCGCCGACGCCTGCGCCATGCAGATCTCCGACCTCGCCGACTGGGTACGCGACCTGCACGAACCCACCGCCGCGCCGCTGCTCACCGCGCTGGGGGAGACCCTCGACTCGTTCGTCGAGATCGGCCTCGGCTACCTGTCCCTCGACCGACCCGCCGGCACCCTGTCCGGCGGCGAAGCCCAGCGCACCAAGATGATCCGGCACCTCGGCTCGTCGCTCACCGACGTCACCTACGTCTTCGACGAACCCACCATCGGACTGCACCCGCACGACGTGCAACGGATGAACACCCTGCTGCTTCGGCTGCGCGACAAGGGAAACACCGTCCTGGTCGTCGAACACAAGCCGGAAACCATCGCCATCGCCGACCACGTCGTCGACCTCGGCCCCGGCGCCGGCACCGACGGCGGCACCATCTGCTTCACCGGTACCGTCGACGACCTCAAACGCAGCGACACCGTCACCGGCCGCCACCTCGACGACCGCGCCAGCCTCAAACCCGCCGTCCGTACCGCCACCGGCACCCTGCCGGTCCGCGACGCGCACACCCACAACCTGCAGGGCGTCGACGTCGACATCCCGCTCGGCGTCCTCGTCGCCATCACCGGCGTCGCCGGCTCCGGCAAGAGCTCGCTGATCAACGGCTCGGTCTCCGGCCGCGACGGCGTCGTCACCATCGACCAGAGCCCCATCAAGGGCTCCCGGCGCAGCAACCCCGCCACCTACACCGGACTGCTCGACCCGATCCGCAAGGCGTTCGCCACCGCCAACGGCGTCAAACCCGCCCTGTTCAGCGCCAACTCCGAAGGCGCCTGCCCCACCTGCAACGGCGCCGGCGTCGTCTACACCGACCTGGCCATGATGGCCGGCGTCGCCACCACCTGCGAGGAGTGCGAGGGGAAGCGGTTCCAGGCCGCCGTCCTCGACTACCACCTCGGCGGCCGCGACATCAGCGAGGTACTCGCCATGTCCGTCACCGAGGCCGAGCAGTTCTTCGCTACCGGCGAATCCCGGGTACCGGCCGCCCACAAGATCCTCGGGCACCTCGTCGACGTCGGCCTCGGGTACCTGCGCATCGGCCAGCCGCTGCCCACCCTGTCCGGCGGCGAACGGCAACGACTCAAGCTCGCCACCCACCTCGGCGAGAAGGGCGGCGTCTTCGTCCTCGACGAACCCACCACCGGCCTGCACCTCGCCGACGTCGAGCAGCTGCTCGGCCTGCTGGACCGGCTGGTCGACGCCGGCAAGTCGGTGCTCGTCATCGAGCACCACCAGGCGGTGATGGCGCACGCCGACTGGATCGTCGACCTCGGCCCCGGCGCCGGCCACGACGGTGGCCGCATCGTGTTCGAAGGCACCCCGGCCGACCTGGTCGCCGACCGCAACACCCTCACCGGCCAGCACCTCGCGAGCTACGTCGGCGCCTGACCGGAGATATGTCCGGTTTCGTCCGCGGGAGTAGCCCGGGACGCGGGGGAGCACCAGCCCGTCCCGCGTCCCGGGCCATCGACGGGCCGGGCGCGCGCCGACGCGGTAGCGCGCAGGGCGGCGGCGCGTCCGCGGTACGCCGGATCGTCGACAGCGGCACACAGGCCGGGATTTCGACACATACACAGGTGACGCGGGAGCAGGCAACCCGTCGACGCGGGATTCTTCGAGTCGGTAATTCCCCCGCGTTGTCGCGTGGCGCCGATAATCGACATTATGTCATCTTGAGTAGCGCCGGCCCCCGGAAGGGGCTTCCCCGCTCACCCACGCACCGCGCGGACCAGGTACGTACCCGGCCACCGGGACGCCGCCTCGCCCGCGCCGTACAGCGCCGGTACCGGATGCTCGACGACCAGCTCGACACGCAGGCCGGCGTTCGCCAACGCGGTCACCACGTCACCCAGCGGCCACAGGAACGACACGAACGCACGTTCCGGCACCGCCGCCCTCGGTCGCCGACTGCGATCCAACTCCGCCACCGGCGTCGAACGGCCGAAGTAGCCGGTCACCGGCCGCAACGCGTCCGGCGCGCCGGCCGTCGCCTCCCACACCGGATGGTGCTCGTACAGCAGGAACCGGCCACCCGGCCGCAGCCGCCCCGCGACGATCGCTGCCCAGCGATCCAGGTCCGGCAGCCAGCAGACCACGCCGCTGCTCGCGTACACGACGTCGAAGTCGACCAGCTCGGGCGGCAGGTCGTACACGTCGGCCGCGACGAACCGTGCGGCCAACCCGGTCTGCGCCGCGCGCTCGGTGGCCAGCCGCACCGCCACCGCGCTGATGTCCACCCCGACCACTCGGGCCCCGCGTACCGCCCAGGACAGCGACTCGTTGCCCGACGCGCACTGCAGGTGCAGCATCCGCTGCCCGGCCACGTCCGGCAGCGCCTCGGTCTCGCAGTCGTCGAGGGTCGTGCCGCCGGCGGCGAAAAACGCGGCCGGCTCCGGTGGCCTGACCGGCGCGATCTGGTCCCAGGCGACGCGATTGTGCTCGGTGTACCCGCGGGTCCGGTCCATGCGGACGGACGCTAGCGACCGGATGGCCCCTTCGCGAGCGGATTGTCCCGGCGCATGCACAGCCGGGGCCAGCGGTCCAGCCCGTGCTCGGCTTCGGTGCGGCGGATCCGCCGCAGCCCCGGGGTCTCCTCCGCGCGGTCCAGATCGCGGAAGCAGAGCCGCCGGTAGTACGCCGCGTTCCAGGGCACGTCGCGGAACGTGGTCAACGTCAACGCCGGGAAGCCCGCGGCGTCGGCGGTGTCGATCAGTTGCCGGCCGAGGCCGCGGCGGGCGTACTCGGGCCGTACCGAGACCTGCTCGATGTGCAGGCTGCCGTCGACGGGCTCGGCCACCAGGTATGCCACCGGCTGCGGGTCGGCGGCGACCCACGCGTACCCGCCGGCGCGGTAACGTTCCAGCTCGTCGATCGAGAACGGCTCGTCGGCGGCGATCTCGGGCATGCCGATCGCGGTGAACTGTTCACCGGCGGCCCGCTCGATGTCCTGCAGGTTCGGCAGGTCGTCCCCGCTCGCGGGCCGGATCAGCATGCGTCTGCTCCCCTGGGTGCTCGGCTCGGGCCGGTCGGCCGCAGGCTAGCGGTGCGGACGGTTCCGAGCGAGCGAATTCGATCCCGTCACAGCCAGGACGAATGTCTATTTTGCGCGCATAATAACGCTTATGCGCGATTTCGGCGAGCGACTACCGCTTCCCCGGCCCGCGCCGGGAGTCGCCGACCGCGCTGCCCTACCGAGCAGGAAGCCCGATGCGGCGAACCGGCCCCGCGACGCTCGTTCCGGCCGGATGACCGACCGGCGCCGCTCCCCTACCGATCCGCCGCTGCGACCTCGTCGGTGACGGGTGCGCCCGTGCAGGCCACCGGTCCCCCGTCGGTGTCCGGGGCCGCGCCGGCGTGGTGCGGGTTCCACAGCGTGTCGGCGGTACCGGCGGTGAGGTGCCGCTCGTACACCCCGATCTTGTACCGGGTCTGCTCCAGCGCGCGGGTCAGCTCGGCGAGCCGGTCGACGACCCGGGCCTCGTGCTCGCGCAGCAGCGCGAGACGTTCCGCCTCGTTGCCGTCGCCGGCCCGGACCAGGTCGGTGTAGCGGCGGATCTGGTCGACCGGCATGCCGGAGGAACGCAGGCTCACGCAGATGGTCAGCCACTCCAGGTCGGCCTCGGTGTAGACGCGGCGGCCGGCCTGCCGCAGTACGGGGGTGGGCAGCAGGTTCTGTCGCTCGTAGAAGCGCAGCGCGTGCACGCTGAGCCCGGTACGTTCGGCGACCTGCCCGATGCTGAGCCCGGTCGTGTGCTCTCCGGTCATGCGCACGATGCTAGGTGGTGCCGGGCGGCTTCTCGGGCCGGCGACGGCGCGCTGGCGTCCGCTCGCGGCCACGACGCGTCGGCGCTCCCCTGCCCGGCGGTGATTGTGTCGTAGCCTCCGGCGACGATGATCATGTGACGGTGACGGTGACGAGCGTGGCGGCGGCGGTGGAGAGCTTCTTCGTGGCGCGGGCGCCGCGCAAGGACTCGCCGCACACGACGGCCGCGTACCGGCGGGATCTGGCGGCGGTGGCGGCGATCGTGGCGGAGCAGTTGGGTCGGGCGCCGGTGGTGTCGGATCTGTCGGCGCCGGTGTTGCGGGCGGCGTTCGCGGTGTTCGCGGCGGATCGGGCGGCGGCGTCGGTGGGCCGGGCGTGGTCGGTGTGGCGCACGTTCTGCGAGTTCCTGGTGGCCGAGGAGCTGTTGCCGGGCAATCCGATGTCGGGGGTGGCGCGGCCGCGGCGGCCGGAGCGGGTGCCGAAGCCGTTGCAGGGCGACGGTACGCCGGAGGAATTGTTGGCGGCGGTGGCGGCCGGGGCGCGGCGGGCGCGGGATCCGTGGCCGGAGCGGGATCTGGCGGTGCTCGCGGTGTTGTTGCTGACCGGGGTGCGTTCGGCGGAGTTGTTGGCGTTGCGGGTGTCGTCGTTGTCGGGTCGTTCGGGTGAGCGGCGGTTGGCGGTGGCGGGCAAGGGTGGCCGGTTCCGGTACGTGCCGGTGGAGGAGCCGCTGGACGTGTTGCTGTCGGGGTATCTGGCGTCGCGGCGGTCGCGGTTGGGTGCCCGGTCGGTGGTGCCGGGTGCGCCGTTGTTCGTGGCGGGGTCGGGTGCCGGGTTGACCCGCAGTCAGTTGCGTTATCTGGTGGAGCAGTGTTACCGGTACGCGGGGGTGCGGGATCGGGTGCAGCGGGGGGCGTTGGTGCACGCGTTGCGGCACACGTTCGCGACGCGGTTGGCGGAGGACGGTGCGTCGATCACGGAGATCGCCCGGTTGTTGGGGCACGCGTCGGTGGTGACGAGCGAGTGGTACATCGCGTCGACGGCGGTGGCGCAGCGGGAGGCGGCGCGGGCGAACCGGACGTATCGGGTGGTGGCGCAGTTGTCGGCGGATGCGGGTGGTCGTCGGGCGGAGGGTTGAGCCGCCGCGGCGTCGGTGGTGGTGGTCACGTACTGTGGGCGCGGCTCGGGGTTGTCGGACTGGTCGTCCGGTTCGGCGGGGCCCGGGTGGCCGGTGGTGTGCGGGTGGGTACCGCCGGTGGTGGTGTGGTTGGTGGGAAGCGACATCGTTGTGGCCGCCGGCCGGTCATAGTGTCACCCTGGAAGGGTTACCGTGCGTCGTGCGCCCCGGCTGGGTGGGGTCGTGTCGGTGGGCGGGAATCATTCGACGTCCCCGGTCGTTTCGATCGGTGGATTGTAACTACCTCGGAGGGAAGAGCCGACCATGGGCGAGCGGATGTTGCGCGGCAGCCGCCTGGGAGCCGTCAGCTACGAGTCTGACCGCAACACGGAGCTGGCACCGAGGCAGAACCGTGACTACGTCTGCGCCAGGAACCATCGGTTCACGGTGCCGTTTGCGGTGGATGCTGAGATCCCGATGACGTGGGAGTGCAAGTTCGACGGCACGGTGGCGAAGCTGGTCGACGGTGAGGAGCCGGAGCAGAAGAAGCAGAAGCCGCCGCGCACGCACTGGGACATGCTGTTGGAGCGGCGCAGCGTGGGCGAGTTGGAGGACATTCTCGCCGAGCGGCTGCAGGAGCTGCGGGCTCGGCGGGGTCGTA
Source organism: Actinocatenispora comari (assembly GCF_017312725.1). GTDB lineage: Bacteria > Actinomycetota > Actinomycetes > Mycobacteriales > Micromonosporaceae > Actinocatenispora > Actinocatenispora comari. Next base: position 10,081 of record NZ_BOPO01000092.1, read on the forward strand.
CCGCCTGAGGGTTCGAGCGTTGTCGAGGCGGCGCATCCGGTTTCGGGTGCGCCGCCTCGCTGTGTTCGGTGCAGGCGATAACGGGTCGCTGGTGGCGGGGGTGGCGGTTAGCGTCGTCGGGTCGAGGACGTCCGGCGCGTGGGGTGAGACAGATGGCTGTTCGGGTGGGTGCGGTGCCGTTGGCGCCGCGGACGGTGTCCTGTTTCGTTCCTGACGTGAGGAATCCTCGACGTGGATCTGTCCCGTAAGTTCCATATTCGCGAGAGCAGTCATCGCATTCACAACCCGTTCACCGACGAGCAGTTGGCGACGTTGGGTCGGGTGTTGCGGCTTGCCCCGGGCAGCCGGTTGCTGGATCTGGCCAGCGGTTCCGGTGAGTTGTTGTGCACCTGGGCGCGTGATCACGGCAGCACCGGTACCGGGGTGGACATCAGTACGGTGTTCACGGCCGCGGCGCGGGAGCGTGCGGTGGAGTTGGGTGTGGCCGATCGGGTCACGTTCGTACACGACGACGCGGCCGGGTTCGTGGCGGCCGAGCCGGTGGCGGTGGCGTGCTGCCTGGGCGCCACCTGGATCGGTGGTGGCTTCGACGGTACGGTCGCGCTGCTGCGCCGCAGTCTGGCGGCGGGTGGGGTGATCGTGGTGGGCGAGCCGTACTGGCGGCGGGAGCCGACCGCGGAGGTCGTGGCCGGCTGCGGGGTGGGGCCGGACGAGGAGTTCCGGATGCTGCCCGACCTGCTGCGTCGGGTCGGTGAGCTCGGCTACGACGTGGTGGAGCTGGTGGTGGCCGACCAGGAGGGTTGGGACCGGTACGAGGCGGCGCAGTGGCACAACATCCGGGACTGGCTGGTCGCCAACTCCGACGACGAGTTGGCCGCGGAGCTGCGTGCCGAGCTGGCGACCGGGCCCGAGCGCTACGCCCGCTACCGGCGTGAGTACCTGGGTTGGGCGGTCGTGGCGATGATGCCGCGCTGAGCTGGTGTCGTGGTGCGCGTCCGGTGTGGCGGTCGGCAGCCGCGCCGGGCGCGTTCACCTCTGACGTGTTCTGTCGGTGCGGTGGGGTGTGATGGGTGGCGTGCCCGCCTCGCCCGAGTCGGGTTGACTTGAAGTTCGCATCAAGTTTTAGTGTTGCGCGGTCCGGTCGGAACGCCCGGCCGCGAGCAGGCAAGGAGCCCCACGGTGAGCATGGAATCGACCGCCTGGAGCCAGCTGTACCACGTGCGGCACCAGCAGCAGGCCAGGCCGTTCTCGGCCGCCACGCTGCGTCGGGTGTTGGCGTTCGCCCGGCCGCACCGGCGGCGGGTGCTCGCCTACCTGGTGCTCAGCGTGGTCACCGCGGTCACCGCGGTGCTGACCCCGATCCTGGCCGGCCGGGTGGTGGACGCGATCGTCGGGCACGCGTCGCGGGGGTTGGTGGTCGGGCTGGCGTTGGCGATCGCGGCGATCGCGGTCACCGAGGCCGGGGTGGGCATCGCGTCCCGGCTGCTGTCGGCGCGCATCGGCGAGGGGCTGATCCTGGACCTGCGCACCACCGTGTACGACCACGTGCAGCGGATGCCGATCGCGTTCTTCACCCGGACCCGGACCGGGGCGCTGGTCAGCCGGCTCAACAACGACGTGCTCGGCGCGCAGCGCGCGTTCTCCGACACGCTGTCCGGGGTGGTCAGCAACATCGTGACGCTGATCCTGACGCTGGCCGTGATGCTGACCCTGTCCTGGCAGGTGACGGTGCTGGCGCTGGTGTTGCTGCCGATCTTCGTGCTGCCGGCGCGGCGGATGGGGCGGCGCATCGCGCAGCTGGGCCGGGAGGCCGCCGACCACAACGCGGCGATGAGCAACCAGATGACCGAACGGTTCTCGGCGCCCGGCGCGACCCTGGTCAAGTTGTTCGGCCGGCCGGACCGGGAGTCGGCCGAGTTCGCCAGCCGGGCCCGCCGGGTGCGCGACATCGGGGTGCGTACCGCGATGGTGCAGTGGGTGTTCGTCGCGGCGCTGACGTTGGTGTCGGCGCTGGCGTTGGCCCTGGTGTACGGGGTGGGCGGGGTGCTGGCGCTGGCCGGGACGCTGCCGGCCGGTGCGGTGGTGGCGCTGGCGTTGCTGCTGACCCGGCTGTACGCGCCGCTGACCTCGTTGGCGTCGGCGCGGGTGGAGGTGATGAGCGCGCTGGTCAGCTTCGAGCGGGTGTTCGAGGTGCTCGACCTCGAGCCGCTGATCGCCGAGCCGGCGGTGCCGGCGCAGCTGCCGGACGGGCCGGTGTCGGTGGAGTACGACCGGGTCGAGTTCGGCTACCCGGCGGCCGAGAAGGTGTCGCTCGCGTCGCTGGAGGAGGTGGCCCGGTTGGACGAGCGCGGCGGCGAGACGGTGCTGCACGACGTGTCGTTCACCGCCGCGCCGGGGCAGCTGGTGGCGCTGGTGGGTTCGTCCGGCGCCGGCAAGTCGACGCTGGCCTCGCTGCTCCCCCGGCTGTACGACACCGACGGCGGCGCGATCCGGCTGTCCGGGGTGGACGTGCGGGAGCTGTCGTTCGACACGATCCGCGGCGCGGTGGGCATGGTCACCCAGGACGGGCACCTGTTCCACGAGTCGGTGCGGGCGAACCTGCTGCTGGCCGCGCCGGGGGCGAGTGACGCGGAGCTGTGGGACGCGCTGCGCCGGGCCCGGCTCGACGAGCTGATCGGGTCGCTGCCGGACGAGCTGGACACCGTCGTCGGGGAACGCGGGTACCGGCTGTCCGGCGGGGAGCGGCAGCGGCTGACGATCGCCCGGCTGCTGCTGGCCAAGCCGCGGGTGGTGATCCTGGACGAGGCGACCGCGCACCTGGACTCCACCTCGGAGGCGGCCGTGCAGGAGGCGCTCGGTGAGGCGCTGGCCGGGCGTACCGCGATCGTGATCGCGCACCGGTTGTCCACGATCCGCGCCGCGGACGTGATCCTGGTGGTGGAGGACGGCCGGATCGTCGAGCGCGGCAGTCACGCCGAGCTGCTCGCCGCGGACGGCCGGTACGCGCAGCTGCACGCGACCCAGTTCGCCGACGTCACGGAGACGGCGGCCTGACCGGCGCCGGTGGCCGGGCCCGCACCGACGGGCCCGGCCACCGGTCGCTCACTTCGCGGTGCCGAGGTGGCGGGGCAGGAACTGCTCGTCGACGCCGACCCAGCGCACCCGGCGGTGGTCGCCCGGGTTGGCGTGCAGTGTCTTCTCCGCCGAGCCGAACGCGTCGAACAGGTCGAGACAGGACCGCCGGTCGACGTACTCGTCGTCCCACGGCAGCAGGAACTGCACCGGCACGGTGATCCGGCGGGCCGCGGCGAGTTGCTGCTCGTACACGAAGAAGCCGCCGCCGAAGATCGCCGCGCGGATGCGTGGTTCGGCGGCGGTCAGCGGGATGCCGATGGCGGTACCCAGCGAGATGCCGCCGCCGTAGCCGACCGGCGTGTCGGCGCCGATCTCGGGCAGCTGTTGCAGGGCGTCCAGGGTCGCCTGCCACTCCGGTACCGCACGCTGCGCCAGATCGAGGGCGTAGCGGACGCTGACCGACTCGAACCGGTCGGCGTCGCCGCCGGCGACCGCCTCCCGCATCCCGGTCCGGGCCCGCTCGTCGTCGGCGCTGCGCGGGCGCTGGCCGTGGCCGGGCGCGTCGATCGCGGCGACCGTGTAGCCGTGCGCGGTGACCAGGGTGCGGGCCCGGGCCGCCTGGGCCGGTGTCTTGGCGTGCAGGCCGCCGCCGTGGCCCATCAGCACCAGCGGTGCGTGCGGGGAGCCGGTGGCCGGCGACCAGAGCACGCCGGGGATCTCACCGATGAGGAAGTCGCGCTCGACCACGCCGTCGGACGAGGTCTGCGCGGTGAAACGAACAGGATGCATGGTTGGTGCCTTTCGCCGAGTGCCTTGTCCGCGAGGCTCCCCGGCGGCGACCACCTCAGCCGCGCGACCGTGACGACGAGGGGAGCACCCACTTCGATCGAACGTTCACGGGTCTCACCTCCTCGCGTGCTGCCACAGTCGCGGTGAGGCTACCCGCCCGGGCGCCGGCCGGCCACCGAATTCGTCCGGCCGGCGCCCGGGGCCGGTCACCGGCGTCCGGCGAGGCGCCGAGGGCGGCTGGCTGCCGGGGCCGACTCGGTGCGGGCCAGGGCGATGATCGAGGCGGCCAACAGCACCATCCCGAGCACGCTCGCCGCGCCGAGCCGTTCGCCGAGCACGGTCACCGCCAGTACCGCCGCGCACAGCGGTTCGGTCAGCGTGACCACCGCGGCGGTGGCCGCCCGCATCGCGCCGGTGCCGGCGAAGTACAGCGGGTATGCCACCGCCGTGGTCACCACCGCCACGTAGCCCAGCAGCAGCGCCAGCTGGCCCGGATGGGCGGTGTGCGGTACCGGACCCGACAGCCAGGCCAGCGGGGCGAGCAGCGCCGCCGCCACCCCGAACGACACCAGCGTCAGCGTGTACGGGTCGGCCAGCCCCCGCCGCCCCAGGTCCCGGCCGACCAGGGTGGTCGCCGCGTAGCCGGCCGCCGAGGCGAGCGCGAGGCCGACACCCGACACCGCGACGGTGCCGGACCCGCCGCCGGCGACCAGGACCGACAGGCCCGCCACCGCACCGGCCACCGCCGTGACACCGCCGGCGCCGAGCCGCTCGGCGAGCAGCAGCCGGCCACCGACCGCGGCCAGCACCGGCGCCGCGCCGAGCGTGACGACGGTGGCCACCGCGACCCCGGTGTGCTGCACGGCGGCGAAGTAGGCGGCCTGGAACAGCGCCATCCCGGCGCCGGCGACGGCCAGCAGCCCGGTCCGCCGCCGGCGGTCGCCTGGTGCCGGGTGTACGCCGGGGCCGTGCGCCGCGGCACCCGCCGGCAGGCCGCGCGGCCGGCGGCGCAGGCGCAGCAGGCGCAGCCGGCGCAGCGCGACGAAGGGCGCCAGTACCGCGATCGCGCCGAGCAGCCGCCACAACGACACCGCGATGGGGCCGGCGTCGCCGAGTTGGAAGATCAGCGCCACCGCGACGCCGGTGGTACCCCAGCAGGTACCGGCGATCGCCAGCGCCGCGATCCCGCGGCCGGGTCCCGCGGTGGAGGGTGAGGTGGGCAGCGTCGAGCGCCGCCCGCAGGTCGAGGACACGATGCGTTCTCCCGCACGTGAGAAGGGAAGTCTTCACCGTCTGCGGGCACGAACAGGCGGCGCACCGGGCCGGGCCCGGGTGCGCGTCGGGCAGCCCGCGTCAGCGGGCCGGAGGCGACAGGATGCCGGAACGCATCCCGCCACCCTAGGCGGATGTCGCCATGGCCAGCCACCCGGTACGGCCGGCGCACACCAGCCAGCCATGCGGGCGCACCCAGCTCGGCAAAACGGCTGGACCCACCGCCGGTGCCCGCCTACCGTCCGGCAGGCGGGCAAGCCCGCACCTCTCGAGTTCCGTCACGGACAGGACGTTTCGTTGAGCGACACGCCGGATCTGGGCCCCGCACCGCAACGCATCAGCGTGACGGCCGAGCAGGTGCGTCGGCTGGTCGAGCACCAGTTCCCGCACTGGGCCGGGCTCGCCGTTCGCCCCGTGGCCAAGGGCGGCTGGGACAACCGCACCTTCCACCTCGGCACCGACATGCTGGTGCGGCTGCCCAGCGCCGCCGAGTACGCGCTGGCGGTGGAGAAGGAGCACCGGTGGCTGCCGGTGCTCGCCGACCAGCTCCCGCTGCCGATCCCCGTCCCGCTGGCGCAGGGGCGACCGGACCCGCACTACCCGCACCCGTGGTCGGTCTACCGGTGGCTCGACGGCGTGACCGCTGCCGCCGACCGGATCGCCGACCCGGTCGGCTTCGCCGTCGAGCTGGCCGACTTCCTGGCCGCGCTGCAGCGCATCGACCCCACCGGCGGCCCCCGGCCCGGCGTGCACAACTGGTTTCGCGGCGGCCCGCTGCGCACCTACGACCCGCTGGCTCGCCGAGCGCTGAACGAGCTGGCGGGCGAGATCGACGTGGCGCTCGCCGCGCAGATCTGGGCGGACGCGCTCGACACCGGCTGGGACGGGGTGGACCGCTGGTTCCACGGCGACGTCGCCGAGGGCAACCTGCTGCTCGCCGGCGGGCGGCTGGCCGCCGTCATCGACTTCGGTACCTGCGGCGTCGGCGACCCGGCCTGCGATCTGGCCATCGCCTGGACGCTGGTGACCGCCGCGGGCCGGGCGGCGTTTCGGCACCGGCTGGCGGTGGACGAACCGACCTGGGCGCGCGGGCGCGGCTGGGCGCTGTGGAAGGCGCTCGCGACCTGTGCCGGCAGCCGCCACGACCCCGCGGACGCCGACGAGTTCGCCGCCTCCCGCCGGGTACTGGCGACGATCCTCGCCGAGTACCGGGAGCACCGATGATCGTGCTGCGGCCCGACCACGACGGCGACGCCGGGCGGTGGCGGTCCTGGCGGACGGCCCGCGACGGGCACCACGAGATCGCGCCCCGGCTGTCCGGGCCGGTACTCGACCTCGGCTGCGGGTGCCGGCACCACGGCATCGCCGCCGACCGCGCGGAGCGGGTACCGGCGCCGCTGCGGCTGACCGAACGCGGCATGCTGGTGTCCGCGACCAGGGCCCGCCGGTGACCGGCCGGGCGCACGACGACCGGGACGAGGGCCGCCGGTGAGCGCACGGATGCACGCGGACCAGGTGGACCTGACCGAGGCGGCGGTGGCCGCGCTGGTCGCCGAGCAGTTCCCGCGGTGGGCGGCGCTGCCGGTACGGCGGGTCGGCTCGCACGGCACCGTCAACGCCCTGTACCGGCTGGGCGACGAGCTGGTGGCACGGTTCCCGCTGCGGCCCGACGACGGGGCGGAGCTGCGCGCCGAACGAGACCACGCCCGGCTGCTCGCGCCGCACCTGCCGATGCCGGTACCCGAGACGGTCGGGATCGGCGGCCCTGGTGCCGGCTACCCCGGGGCCTGGTCGGTGTGCCGCTGGCTGGCCGGCGACTCGGCCGACCGGCGGCCACCCACCGACCGGGCCCGGCTCGCGACCGACCTGGCCGGTTTCGTGGCCGCGCTGCACGCGGTCGACACCGGTGGGCGGGCCGCCGTCACCGCCGGCCGCGGCTCGACACTGTCCACTCTGGACGACGAGGTGCGGGCCGCGCTGCGCGACTGCGCCGAACTGGTCGACACCGGGCGGCTCACCCGGATCTGGGACGACTGCCTCGCCGCCGACCCGTACCGCGGTCCGGGCGCCTGGCTGCACGCCGACCTGATGCCGGGCAACCTGCTGCTGCGCGACGACACCCTGGTGGCGGTCCTCGACCTGGGCACCGTACGGGTCGGCGATCCGGCGGTCGACCTGATGCCGGCGTGGAACCTGTTCGACGCCGACGCCCGCGCCCGCTACCGGGACGTGCTCGGGGTCGACGACCAGACCTGGCGGCGCGGCCGGGGCTGGACGTTGCTGCAGGCCATCGTCGCGCTGCCCTACTACGTGCACACCAACCCGGTGATGGCCGACACCGCCCGCCGTACCCTGGCCGCGCTGCTCGCCGAGTGAGCCGGCCCCCCTGCGCTGTCGCCGCCGGGGCCGCCGCCCGAGGCAGGGGCTGCGCGCCCGCGGCGGCAACACCACCGGGACGGCGCCGCCGCCGGACCACCGCCGCGGTGTTCTCCGCCGGGGGTGCGGTTCGATCGAGGCGGCGTGCGGGCGGCGTGCGAAACTGTCGGGGTCGATGGATTCGCGCGCGGCAGCGCGCCCGACCGGGGAGGTGAGACCCGTCAACGCACGGTTCGACAGGGTGCCTCCGCGAGCTGCGGCACCGGCCCGGTGACCCCGGGCGGGCACCCGGACGCATCCACCGGAAGGTCCTCATGCCCGTCCCACCACCGTCCGAGCTGGTCGCCACCCTGCGCGCCGCTGGCTGCGTGTTCGCCGAGGACGAGGCGCGGCTGCTGTGCGCCGCCGCCGACAGCCCCGGCGAGCTCGACACGCTCGTCGCCCGCCGCGTCACCGGCGTACCGCTGGAGCAGGTGCTCGGCTTCGTCGAGTTCGCCGGCCGCCGGCTCGCCATCGCGCCCGGCGTGTTCGTCCCCCGCCGGCGCACCGAACTGCTCGCCCGGCTCGCCGCCGACGCCGCCCCGCCCGGCGGCGTGCTGGTCGAGCTGTGCTGCGGCGCCGGCGCGGTCGCCGCGGTGGCCGCCGCCGACCCGACCCTGTCGGTACACGCCGCCGACATCGACCCGGCCGCCGTCGCCTGCGCCCGCCGCAACCTGCCGACCGGGCAGGTGTACCAGGGCGACCTGGACGCGCCGCTGCCGGCCGCGCTGCGCGGCCGGGTCGACGTGCTCGTGGCGAACGCGCCGTACGTGCCGTCCGACGAGATCGGGCTGCTGCCGCCCGAGGCACGCGAGTACGAGCCGCTCGCCGCCCTGGACGGCGGGCCGGACGGGCTGTCGGTACAGCGTCGGGTCGCCGCGGCCGCACCGCGCTGGCTGGCGCCGGGCGGGCGGCTGCTGATCGAGACCGGCGCGCACCAGTCGGCCGGTACCGCCGCCGCGATGACCGCCGCCGGCCTGACCACCGCGGTGGTCGCCGACCCGGAACTGGCCGCCACCGTCGTCGTCGGCGTCCGTCCGGGCCGCGCCGAACCCCGCTGACCGGCCCTGCGGCCCGACCAGCCGCGGTCTGTCGGGGACGGCGCGCAGAATGGTCGGGTGCCCGAGGGAGACACGGTGTGGCTGCACGCCCGGCAGCTGGACGCGGCGCTGGCCGGCGCGGTGCTGACCGGCACCGACTTCCGGCTGCCGGCGCTGGCCACCGCCGACCTCACCGGCTGGACCGTCCAGGAGGTGCGCAGCCGCGGCAAGCACCTGCTGATCCGGACCGTCGCCCCGGACGGCCGGCGCGCGAGCCTGCACTCGCACCTGCGGATGGACGGCACCTGGCGCATCTTCCGCCCCGGCGAACGGTTCCGCGGGGAGCCGACACACACCATCCGGGTGGTGCTGTCCACGGCCCGTTCGGTGGCGGTCGGGTACCGGCTGCACGACGTGACGCTGCTGCCCACCGCCGACGAGTCCCGGCTGGTCGGGCAGCTCGGCCCGGACCTGCTCGGCCCGGACTGGGATCCGGCCGAGGCGGTCCGCCGGCTCGCCGCCCACCCCGACCAGCCGATCGGCGCGGCGCTGCTGGACCAGCGCAACCTCGCCGGCATCGGCAACCTGTACAAGTGCGAGCTGCTGTTTGTCCGGGGCGTCTCGCCGTGGGCGCCGGTGTCGGCGGTGCCCGACCTGCCCGCGCTGGTCGAGCTGGCGCACCGGACGCTGCTGGCCAACCGGGACCGCTGGGCGCAGAGCACCACCGGCTCGCTGCGCCGCGGCGACACCACCTACGTGTACGGGCGGCGCGCCCAGCCGTGCCGGCGCTGCGGCACCCCGATCCGGCGCGACGGCACCGGCGAGCGCGTCACCTACTGGTGCCCGTACTGCCAACCCGGCCCCGCACCGACCTGACCCGCACCGCCGCGACGTGACCCGCACTCCGACGTCGCCCGTACCGCCGCGACGCGCCGGCGCGGCCGCGCCGGCCGGCACCGCT
>NZ_BOPO01000093.1 GCF_017312725.1 Actinocatenispora comari
GCGGCGGCCGCGCGGGCGGCGCGGTCGGCCTCGGCGACGAGCAACCGGGCGTGCGGCAGTACGGCGGCGCCGGCCGGGGTGGGCCGCACCCCGCGCGGCTCGCGCGCGAGCAGCTGGGTACCGAGGTCGCGTTCCAGCGTGGCGATCTGCCGCGAGACGGCCGACTGGGTGTAGCCGAGAGCCTCGGCCACCGCGGACAGGCTGCCGACCCGGCACGCCTCGGCGAACGCCACCCAGGGCGTCAGCGAGGTCGGCCTGGCATGCGTGGTAGGCATGGATCGTATGCTAATCCTGCGCTGGTCGCATGGTCGAGCGGGCGCCAGACTGGGTGCATGAACTCCGCCTCGCAGACGGTGTCGGTCCTCGGCCTCGGCCGGATGGGCACCGCGATCGCCTGCCGCCTCGCCGATCTCGGCTTCCCGGTGACCGGCTGGTCCCGGTCCGGTGTCGAGCTCGGCGGCGTGCGCACCGCCGACTCGCCGGCCGCCGCGGTCGCCGACGCCGACCTCGTCCTGCTCGCCCTGTACGACGCGGCCGCCTGCCGGCAGGTGCTCGCCCGCTGCGCCGGCAGCCTGCGGCCCGGCGCCACGGTGCTCGGCCTCGCGACCATCGCCCCGGCCGAGGCCGTCGACCTGCACCGCGAAACCCCGGTCCGGTACGTGCACTGCCCCGTGCTCGGCTCGGCGCCGGCCGCAGCGACCGGCACGCTGACCCTGCTGTACGGCGGGGCCGGCCCGACGCCCGCCGAGGTCGACGTGCTGGCCGCGCTGGGCACCGTGCTCGACTGCCGCGACGCGTCCACCGCCGCCGCGCTCAAGCTGGTCGCGAACGGCGTGCTCGGCGACGGGCTCGTCGCGCTCGGCCAGGCGCTCGCCCGCGCGCGGCGGCTCGGCCTGGGCCGCGACGCCACGCTGGACGTGCTGGCGCGTACCGCCCTGGGCGGCCTGGTGGCCCGCAAGCGCGACCGGCTCACCGGCGGCGCGCGGGTTCCCGCCGACTTCACCGCCGGCGCCCTCGGCAAGGACGCCGACCTGCTCGCCCGCGTCGACCCGGACAGTGCCGTACTGCCGCGGTTGTTGGCGTCCGCCGGTGCACCGGCCGACGCCGACGTCGCCGCGATCGTCACCGGGCTGGCAGATGCCGACCACCGGCTCGTCGACGCCGCCGCGCACCTGTACGCGGCGCCCGGCGTCCCCGCCGACGACGAACTGCTCGCACCGCTGGTCGGCTACGCGCGCGGGCACGCCACCGGCGACCCCGCCCACTTCGGTACCGCGTTCCGGCCCACCGCGCACGTCGAGGGCATCCGGGACGGCGGGTTCGTCTCCTGGGACCTCGACCGCTACCGGGCGAACTTCACCGGCACGCCAGCGGCGGACGAGCCGACCCGGACCCGTACCGTCACCGAGCTGGGGCGCACCGGCACCGTCGGGCATGCCACGATGGTGCTGCGGCACGGCCCCGACACCTTCACCGACCTGTTCGTCCTGGTCCGCGAGCACGGCCAGTGGCGTATCGCGAACAAGGTCTACCACCGCTCCTGACCCACCTGCGAGCGCCGTACCGGTCAGTCCGGCTGGTGGGCGGTGGGGGCAGTCGGCGCCGGTGCGGCGGGCTCCGCCTGGTACGAGGTGAGCAGGGCCAGCTTCTCCGCGTCGGCCGAGCCGCGGTCGGCGTGGTAGATGGCGAGCACCTGACCGTTGGTGCCGCCGATCCCGAGCTTCTCTCGGTACAGGGTGAGCTCGCCGACCTGCGGATGCTCCAGCAACACCGCGGAGCCCTCCCACGGGCCCACGTCGTGCCGGGCCCACAGCCGCCGGAACCGGTCGCTGCCCAGCGACAGCTCACCTACCAGCTCGATGAACCGCGGGTCGTCGGTGTCGGTACCGACCGCCTGCCGGAACCCGGCGACCAGGCCGGCGGTGGCGCGGTCCCAGTCCGGGTACATCGCCTGCTCGGCCGGGTCGAGGAACACGTCGAGCAGCCGGTTGTGGCCGACCGCGAGACGCGGCGAGATCGTCGCGGCGAGCGGGTTCGCCGCCAGCACGTCGAAGTAGCGGCCCTCGACGAACGCCGGCAGCGCCAGCGTGTCGAGCAGCTTGCGCACGCCGGCCGGCACGCTCTCCCGCCGGGGCCGCCGGCGCGCCCGCCGCGGTCGCTCCGCGGCCAGGCTGATCAGGTACCCGGTCGCCGCGTCGTCGAGCTGCAGCACCCGGGCGAGCGACTCCAGTACCTGCACCGACGGGTTGCGGTCGCGGCCCTGCTCCAGCCGCAGGTAGTAGTCGGCGCTGATGCCGGCGAGCATCGCGACCTCCTCGCGGCGCAGCCCGGGCACCCGGCGCACGCCGACCTGCGGCAGCCCGAGCCGGTCCGGCGAGACCAGCTCGCGGCGCGCCCGCAGGTACTCGCCGAGCCGGTTCGTGTCGTCGGTCATGGCTTCAGCGTAGGCAGCCCGGCGGCGTCCTGGCTGGTCCTGCCACCCCCAGGATCACCGGGGCGCTGCCTGCCGCGTCGCCGGCGACGAACGCTGGAGCAACGACGTCCGGGACCGGCCCGGACGGTCGCCGGGCCCCGCCGAACGGCGTTCCGGCCAGGCGACCGCGTTCGTTCGAAGGAGTACCGAACATGACCATCACGCTCGTCACCGGCGCGAACCGGGGACTCGGGTACGAAACCGTCCGCCGGCTGGTCGAGGCCGGGCACACGGTGTATCTCGGCGCCCGCGACGCCGAGCGCGGCGCGAAGGCGGCGGCCGAGCTCGGCGCCCGGTACGTCCGGCTCGACGTCACCGACGACGACTCGGTACGCGCCGCGCTGCGCACGATCGCCGCCGACGCCGGCGGGCTGGACGTGCTCGTCAACAACGCCGGCATCGCCGAGATGCGCGGCCCGTCCGAGGCCGACACGGTCACCGGGGAGTCGGCGCTGCGCCAGTTCGACACCAACGCCGTCGGCGTCGTCCGGGTCACCACCGCGGCGCTGCCGCTGCTGCGCGCCTCGGCCAATCCGGTGGTGGTCAACGTGTCCAGCGCGCTCGGCTCGTTCTGGGCGGTCACCAACCCGCAGCGCCGCCAGTTCCACTACCCGTCCATCGTGTACGGGGCGACCAAGGCCGCAGTCTCGATGCTCACCGTGCAGTACGCCAAGGCGGTGCCGGAGGTGAAGTTCAACGCGGTCGAGCCCGGCTTCACCGCGACGGACTTCACCGCCGGGATCGAGGGCGGCCGGCCGGTCGAGCAGAGCGCCGAGGTCATCGTCCGCCTCGCCACCATCGGCCCCGACGGCCCCACCGGCACTTTCACCGAGGACGACCACCCGCTCCCCTGGTGACCGCCGTCGATCAAGCGATCCGGCCGCGAACGTCGTGGACCTCGTGCGCGGATCTTTTGATCAACTGCCCGCGCCCTTGATCGACGGCGGCTTCAGGGGCGACGGGCGGCCCAGACCGTGCGTTCCGTGCGTACCGTGAGGTCGGCGCGGCGCGCGATGCCGTCCGGGCCGTCCGGGTCCAGCAGGCGGTCCAGGGCGGCGAGGTCGGCGGCGTCGAGCGAGTCGGCGACGCTGGCCCGCATCCGTTGCAGGCTCGCCAGCGCGTACCGGCCCACCGCCGCCGATCCGGACCGTCCACTGTCGACGGTCACGGTACGGGTGGCGTCCAGCACGAAGCCCGCGGCGGTCAGCGGCGGGCCCCAGTCCGCACCGCGCAGCGGCACGTGCTCGGCGTGGTAGCGGTCGCTGATCGCATGGCAGCGCGCCTCCAGGCCCGGCCGGTCCGCGGGCGCATCGTCCGGCAGGAACCGGGGGAAGCCGGCCAGCTCGACGACGGCGAACAGCCCGCCGGGCGCGAGCAGGTCGTGCACCCGGCGCAGGGTCCGGTCGAGGTCGGACAGGTGGTGCAGCGAGGACGAGGCCCAGACCAGGTCGGGCGCGCCGAGGTCGGGCCAGGCCGCATCGAGATCCGCCCGTACGGTGCGCACCCGGTCGGCGACGCCTCGGGCCCGGGCGTTGCCCGCCAGCCGGTCCAGGTGCTCGGCCGAGGAGTCCACGGCGACGACCTCGGCGTCCGGGAACCGTGCCAGCAGGGCGAACGTACCGGCCCCGGTGCCGGCGCCGAGGTCGACCAGGCGCCGGGCCTCCGGCGGGGCCGGGAGCCGGTCGACGATGTCCGCGTTCACCTCGGCGAGTACCTCGGCGTCCAGGTCGAGCAGGTCCGCCTGCTCGTGATCGTGGCCGTGGCCGTGGTGGTGCTCCGGCTGAGCCGCATGGTCGTGCGGCGCGTGGTGGTGTTCGCTGGTGTGCATGGCGCAACCGTAGGCCGGCCATGCGCTTCGAGCACCGTTTGTTGCGCGAATGGCAAAAAGGAGGCACGGCTGCTGGCCGGACACGCAGTCCGCCGGCTCATCGTCGGTGGTCGGCGGGGTCGATCCGGTGACCGCGGCGGGCGTCCCGGTCGAAGATGCCCAGCAGCTCGCACGGGCCGCCGTCGGCACCGAGCGCGTGCGGCAGCATCGTCGGGAACTCCGCGGCCTGGTTGGTCTCCACCCGGATGCGGCGCTCCCCCAGCACCAGCACGGCGGTACCGGAGAGCACGACGAGCCACTCCCGGCCCGGATGAGCGCGCAGCCGGTCCCGGCGCTTCGGCGGTGGTGCCGTGACCCGCTGGCGTACCACGGTGATGCCGGGCTCGGCGCGGATCGGCCAGCGCAGCCGGCCGTGCGCCGAGTCGACCATCGGGCTGACGACCACGTCCTCGACGGCGGTCTCCACCAGCTGGTCGAGCGAGGTGTCCAGGGCCCGGGCCAGGTCGACGAGCTGGTCCAGCGCCAGCCGGCGCTGCCCGGTCTCGATCCGGCTCAGGGTGGACTGGCTGAGCTTCGCGCGGCCGGCGAGCTCCGCCAGCGACCAGCCCTGCGCCAACCGCAGCGCCCGGATCCGGCCCCGCACCAGCCCGTCCAGCTCACCATCGCCCACCGCCATGCCCCCAACGTACGGCTCCACCCCGGCGGGCCGTCTCCGGTTCGAGGGCGGGCCGCCCCGCACCCACGGTCGGCACGACCGAGCCTTTCGACGCCAAACTAAAGTTTTCTTTTAGTTTCGCGCGCCCACTCGACGCCAAACTAAAGTTTTCTTTTAGTTTGGCGTCGGGTGGCTGATATCGTCAGCGCATGGCTCGGAAGGACGCGGACGCCAAGGCCACCCTGTGGAGTGTGGCAGCCGCGCAGCGTGGATACTTCACGGCGGCGCAAGCGCTTGAATCGGGTTACTCACACCAATCCCAGCGATACAACGCCGAACAGGGCAACTGGCGGCGAGTGGACCGCGGGATCTACCGCTTCCGCGAGTTCGACGCCCTGCCGAGCGATGAGGACGACCATCTGGCCAGATGGGAACTGTGGAGCAAGGGCCGAGCGGTCGTATCCCATGAGACGGCGCTCGCCGTGCACGACTTGGGAACCGCGAACCCGGCGAGGATCCATCTCACGGTCCCTCCCGGATTTCGGATGCGAAACGATGCCCTGGTCCTGCACCAGGCGGTGCTCAACGCCAACGAGATCGAACAACGACAGGGCTACAAAGTGACGACCCCGGTGCGGTCCATCGCCGAGTGCGCTGCCGCACAAGTGGACCAGGACGTGCTCGACTCCGCTGTGGCGGAGGCGCTGGAACGCGGCGTCGTCTCCAGGCGGCGACTCTTCGACGCCGCCCAGCGACTCGGGCCGCCAGCTGAGCTTTCCATCGACCGAGCGCTGCGGGAGGCAGGATGACGAGTCGGTACGGTGATGCGCGGGCGCTTCGACGCGCCTTGGAAGACCGGCTGAGAGACCAAGCCACGCAGACCAGCACGGACCTTGCCCGGCGGCGCCGCCTCGTGGTCTTCGATCGGATCGCCACCCGACTGGCTTCCGATTCGACCACGCGCTGGATCCTCAAAGGCGGGGCGGCGATGGAGTTCCGCCTGGAGCGCAAGGCACGTACGACCAAGGATCTGGACTTCGCAGCGGAGCAGCAGTCCCCGTCGGCACTGGGCGGCTCCGAGGTACGCGAGCTCCTGATCGACACGCTCGCGACGGACCATGACGGGGATGGCTTCACCTTCCGGGTGTCCAGCCCCACGGAACTGAAACCCGACAGCGGCGGCAGAGGTGGGTGGCGGTACTCGGTCGACGCCCGCCTTGCCGGGAAGACCTTCGCTGGTGTCCGGATCGATGTCGTCGCTCGTAGCGAGGAGATCATGCACACCGAGCGGCTGCCCCTCCCGAACACCCTCGCCTTCGCCGGCACACCACCCCGCAGTATTCTCGCGGTCGATCGGCGGCAACACTTTGCTGAGAAACTGCACGCGTTCACGAGGCAGTACGGGGACCGGCCGAACACCAGAGTCAAGGATCTCGTTGATCTCGTACTGCTGATCGAGACCGGCCTCGCGCCCGACTCCTCGCTCGTCGAAGCAGTGGACCACGTGTTCTCGGTTCGTGCGACCCATGCGGTGCCGGTGGAGATTCCCGATCCCCCACCGGCATGGACGGAGACCTACCCGACGACCGCCGCGGGTCTCACCGAGACCGAGCCACGGCTCGACGCCGCGCTCGCACTCGTCCGCGCCTTCTGGTCCGACGCGCACCGTTCCGACGACCCGACCGGTGGGCACTGAAGCGCATCCGTCTGCTGTGGACGGACGAGGATCAGCGCGGTCAGCTGGAGATGGGGACGGCGGCTTCGGTGGTGTAGAGCAGGAAGGTGAAGGTCTGGATGAAGTACAGCTCGATCGAGTCGGCATCGTGTGCGGTGTAACCGATCGAGAGGTCCTGGCCGAGGTGCAGCTCGAAGTCGCCGCCGCGGGTGGAGAGCAGGAACGCGCCGCTGATCGCCGGCGCCCAGATGATCTCGCCGTCGATCAGCCGGCGCAGGTGCTCCTGGATCGGGTAGCCGTGGTCGGAGGTCTCGTTGACCTCGGTGTACGCATCCGCGCTGAGCAGCAGTGAGTAGGGCCCGGCGACGCCGGCCAGGCGCAGTTCGCTGACCGCGCGGCTGATCGTGTCGGGATAGTCGCGTACCTCGCCGGGCAGGGTCAGCGCCGGATTCGAGGCACCGGCCCGGATGCCGCCGATGCCGGCGGCGGCGTACCCCTCGAAGATGGCGCGGTCCTCGGCGAACGCCATCCGCTTGGCGGCGTCCTTGACCGGCTGCCAGTCGGCGTCCTTAGCGCCGCGCTCGACCGCGTCGACCTCGTCGCGCGAGACGGTGAACGGTACCCGCAGCTCCACCAGCGGTTGCGCGACCCGGCGGTGCGCGCGGACCCCGTCGGGGGCGTCGATGCGCTCCCGGCGGCCGGTACCGACGGCGGCGAGTTCGGTGCCGTCCGGGCCGGAGACGTCGACGACGCGACGGCCGGCGAGGTGCCGGGTGAAGGTACGGCGCGCCTCCTGCGACAGGTCGTCCCAGGCGGCGTCGGAGATCGGGGCCAGTTCGCGGTGCAGGTTGTTCATTCGCTCATTCACCTCGCATGTCGCCGATCGCCAGCGATCCGTCCGGCGTGCCGCCGGTCGGTTCCGGCGGATCGTCCAGGAAGTCGACGGTCGGGATGTAGAACAGGCCGCCGGTGACCGCGGTGGAGAAGTCGAGGATCCGGTCGTGGTTGCCGGGCGGGTCGCCGAGGAACATCCGCTGCAGCATCAGTTCGGTGACGGCGGGATCCGCCGCGTACCCGACGAAGTAGGTGCCGGCCTCGCCCCGGGACGGCGAGCCGAACGGCATGTTGGACCGGACGATCTGGTGCTCGGTGCCGTCGGCGTCGACGATCGTGTTGAGCGCGACGTGCGAGTTGCTCGGCTTCACGTCGTCGGGCAGCTCCACGTCGGCGAGCTTGGTCCGGCCGATCACCCGCTCCTGGTCCTCTGTGGACAGTGCGGTCCAGGCGGTCAGGTCGTGCAGGTACTTCTGCACGATCAGGTAGCTGCCGCCGGCGAAGTCCGGGTCCTCGGCACCGACCAGGACCGCGCGGGCGGCGCCGCGCCCGGTCGGGTTCTCCGTACCGTCGACGAAGCCGAGCAGGTCGCGCTGCTCGAAGTAGCGGAACCCCATCGTCTCGTCCTCGACCACGACCAGGCCGGCGAGCCGGTCGAGGATCAGCACACCCAGCTCGTAGCACAGGTCGTACCGGCCGGCGCGGATGTGCAGCAGCAGGTCGCCGGGGGTGGCCGGGGCGTGGTGCCGGGGCCCGCGCAGCGGCCGGAAGGGGTGCAGCTTCGCCGGTCGCGGCGACCCGAACAGCCGGTCCCAGATCGCCGAACCGACCCCGACCACGCAGCTCAGCTCACCGTGAGCGGACCGGAAACCGACCGAACGCACCAGCCCGGACACGTCCGTCAGCACGTCGCGCACCGCCGCCTCGGACCCCGGCCGTACCGACAGCACCAGGAACAGCGCCGCCGGCGACAGTGGATCGAGTACCGGCTGCGGCTGCGTCATGTCCGGCAGGATCGCACGATCGGGGTAGCTACCGGTAGGTAAACCGCCGATCCCGTGTCGGTGATCTGGCCCGCACCCCGGCTCGTGTACCTTGCTGTCCGATACGCGTACCGACTCAGGGATTCGGACGTTCAGCGCGATGAGCTGGACACGGGGAGGATTCGAATGACTTCCGAGCAGGACGAGAACGCGACCGAGCGCTCCACCGGCCGGCACGCGGCCCCCGACGGCGCACCGCGCGACCCGCGGATCGACCTCAGCCGCGACCCGCACCCGGGCGTGCCGGACCACGCCGCGCCCGAAGAGGACTGACCCGCCCGGCGCCGGCGCCCCGACCGAAGGCGCCGGTGCGGTGGACGGCCGGCACGGCGCCGGATGCGTCGGTCATGCTGGGTCCATGCCGAACGCACAGCCCAGCCCGACCGGCGCGAGCGGTCCGACCAACCCGACCGCGGCGAGCGGGGCGTCCGGCCCGGGCGACGGGTTCGTGCGGGTCTTCGACGCGCACGAGCACAACCTGGCGCACGTCGACGTCGCGGTACCGCGGGACGCGCTGGCGGTGTTCACCGGGGTGTCCGGTTCCGGCAAGTCGTCGCTGGCGTTCGGCACCATCTACGGCGAGGCGCAGCGGCGCTACCTGGAGTCGGTCGCACCGTACGCGCGGCGGCTGATCCAGCAGGCGGGCGTGCCGCACGTCGGCGAGATCACCGGCCTGCCGCCAGCGGTGGCGCTGGAGCAGCGCCGGGCCGCCGGCTCCTCCCGCTCCTCGGTGGGCACCCTGACCACGCTGTCGAACCTGCTGCGGATGCTGTTCTCCCGGGCCGGCGACTACCCGCCCGGCATCGAGTTCATGGACTCCGACTCGTTCTCGCCCAACACCGCGGTCGGCGCCTGCCCGCGCTGCCACGGCCTCGGTACGGTGCACGAGGTCACCGAGGCCTCACTGGTACCGGATCCGTCGCTGTCGATCCGCCAGCACGCGATCGCCGCCTGGCCCGGCGCCTGGCTGGGCAAGAACCTGCGCGACATCGTCGCCACCCTCGGGTACGACATCGACCGGCCGTGGCGCGAGCTGGACCAGGCCGACCGGGACTGGATCCTGTTCACCGACGACCAACCGGTCGTCACCGTGCACCCGGAACGCGAGGCCGGCCGGATCCAGCGGCCGTACCAGGGGAAGTACCAGAGCGCGAAACGCTACGTGCTGCACACGTTCGCGGACTCGAAGTCGGCCACGATGCGCCGCCGGATGGAACGGTTCCTGGTGTCCGGACCGTGCCCGACCTGCCACGGCGCGCGGCTCAAGCCGGAGGCGCTCGCCGTCACGTTCGCCGGCCGTACCATCGCGCAGTTGACCGGCGAGCCGCTGTCGGAGCTGGCGGAACTGTTGCGCCCCACCGCCGAGCACGGTTCCCCGGACCACCCGGCGCAGCCGATCGCGGCCGACCTGGTGGCCCGAGTCGACGTGCTGTCGAAGATGGGGATCGGTTACCTGAGCATGGATCGGGCCACCCCGACGCTGTCCGCCGGTGAGCTGCAACGGCTGCGGCTGGCCACCCAGCTGCGCTCCGGGCTGTTCGGCGTGGTGTACGTGCTGGACGAGCCGTCCGCGGGGCTGCATCCCGCGGACACCGAGGCGCTGCTCGCGGTGCTCGACGAGCTGCGCGCCGCCGGCAACTCGCTGTTCGTCGTCGAGCACGACCTCGACGTGGTGCGCCGCGCCGACTGGGTGGTCGACGTCGGCCCCGGCCCCGGTGAGTACGGCGGCCGGATCCTCTACTCCGGGCCGGTTCCCGGGCTCGCCGACGCGGCCGGCTCGGTCACCCGCCGGTACCTGTTCGACGGCGCCGGCGAGCGTCGCGCCAAGCGCCGCGACCCGTCGTCCTGGCTGACCCTGGCCGGGGTACGCCGGCACAACCTGGCCGACCTGACCGTCTCCCTGCCGCTGGGCGTGTTCACCGCGATCACCGGGCTGTCCGGCGCCGGCAAGTCGACCCTGCTGCAGGTCCTCGCCGAGGTGGTACGGGCCAGGCTCGGCGACGAGCCGGCCGACGACCTGCCCGCCGCCGAGGGCCTCGACCCGGTCGGCCGGCTGGTGCAGGTCGACCAGAAGCCGATCGGCCGCACCCCGCGATCCAACCTCGCCACCTACACCGGCCTGTTCGACGTGGTACGCAAGGCGTTCGCGGACACCCCGCAGGCGCGCGAGCGCGGGTACGCCGCCGGCCGGTTCTCGTTCAACGTGCCCGGCGGACGGTGCGAGACCTGCCAGGGCGACGGGTACGTGGCGGTCGAGCTGCTGTTCCTGCCCGGCACGTACGCGCCGTGCCCGACCTGCCACGGCGCCCGCTACACCCCGGAGACGCTGGAGATCACCTACCACGGCCGGAACATCGCCGAGGTACTGGACCTGTCCGTCGACGCGGCCACCGAGTTCTTCGCCGACCTGCCCGTGGCGCTGCGCAGCCTGCGCGCGCTGCGCCAGGTCGGCCTGGGCTACCTGCGGCTCGGCCAGCCCGCGACCGAGCTGTCCGGCGGTGAGGCGCAACGAATCAAGCTCGCCACCGAGCTGCAGCGGCCGGCCCGCGGGCACACCCTCTACCTGCTCGACGAACCGACCACCGGACTGCACCCGGCCGACATCGAACTGCTCGACGCCCAGCTGCACGAGCTGGTCGACGCCGGCAACACCGTCGTCGTGGTCGAGCAGGACCTCGCCACCATCGCCGGCGCCGACTGGGTCATCGACCTCGGCCCCGGCGGCGGCCACCAGGGCGGCCACGTCGTCGCCACCGGCACCCCCGAACACCTCGCCACCAACCCCACCAGCCCCACCGCCCCCTACCTCACCCCCCACCTCCCCTGACCAACCGGCCCCGCCCCAGGACCTCCCCGAAGCAAGCCTCGCCCTCCTCCGACACGAACGCCACGCCGACGGGCATGCCGCACCGAGCCCCGCTCTTCGTCGACACGAACGACACACCGATGGGCATGCCGGACCGAGCGCCGCCCATCCTCGACACACACTCGGCGTCGATGGGCATCCTCACCGGGGGCTGGGCGGGGATGGCCAAGGGGGCGGCCCCCTTGGCGGGGAAGGAGCGCGAGGAGGGGGCGAAGCCCTCTCCTCGCATTCCCCCACGCGGGGTCAAAGCGACGAGCAGAGGTGGCCTTCCCCCAGCACCCGAAGCGAACGGAAGCGGTCCTCACACCAGTACGCCGGGCGCGCAGAGACGATCCAGCGACCCCGCGGGCAATCAGCGAACCCAGTGATTGCCGTGCGGGTTGACCCGGCGCCACTCCCGCTCCCACGCCGCCAACCGAGCCCGGTCCAGCAGCCATCGCAGCACCAGCCACGCCGCCCCCACGCCGGCCACGATCGCGAACAGCAGCCCCAACCCGGTACCGGCGCTCGACATCGTGACCTGGGTGGTGGACGGAGGCGCCGCGACGGGCCGGCCGCGCTGGTCGAGCCAGATCGGCACCCGGGCGCCGCGATCCAGCCCCGGCGTCGCGTAGACGGTACCGGTGCGGGTCCGGTCGCCGACGTGCCAGCGGGCCCGTACCGGAACGGAACCGGCGGCTCCGTCCGCCGCGGCGACGCCGATCGCGTCGGGCGCCCCGGCCAGCAGTACCGCGGTGGCCGGTTGCCGCTCGGCCCGCTCCCGGGCCGCGGCCGAGGCGCGGCTGGAGGCGATGTTCAGCCCGATCATGATCGTCACCGGTACGGCGACGACGATCAGCAGGACGGCGAACAGTGCGCAGATGCCCTCGGCCCGGTCCGAGCCGCGCCGCAGCGGGTTGCCGCGACGCAGCCGGCAGGCCAGCCAGCGGGCCGGATGGAGGTGGGCCCGGGGGCGACGGTGACGGGTGGCACCCATACGGCCGATGATGCGCCGCCGGCCGCGGCGGCATCGCGGTTATCCGGCCGAATCTCTCGTTCGTGGTCGCCGCACCGGTCGGCCGCCCGGCGGCACCACGCACGGTCACCGGCCACGGTCAGCAGACCAGCGGTACAGCCAGCAGCGGTCCAGCGATCCGGCGGTCCAGCGATCGTCACTGGACGCGGCCGGGCGGCGCGGCGCGCATCGGCGTGCTCATCGCCTCCACCACGGTCCGGGCGTACAGGTCGGCGCCGGCGCCGGGCCGGGGGTGGATCCGGTCCGGCCAGAGCAGGTTCTGGTGCGCGCCGGCGGCGCTGCGCCAGTCGATCAGGTGCACGTTGGTGTGCCCGGAGGCGACCTTGGTCAGCGTGTGGTTGACCTCGCCGCCCCAGGGCCGGGTCGGCAGGTACACGTTGACCAGGTACAGCGTCCGGTCCGGGCCGAGCTGGCCGATGATGCCCTCCAGCAGGTCGGCCGGGAACGGCCCGTTGGTACCGAGCCCGAGCAGGACCACCGGTCGCAGCGCGCCGTCGTGCGCCCAGCCGGAGATGATCCCCGGGCCCTTCTGCATCGCCCGGCTGACCTTCGCGTCGATCTGGATGCCGGGCAGCCGGTGCCGCAGCGCCGGCGAGGCGGCGAGCATCACCGAGTCGCCGAGCGCGCTGATCTGGTCGCCGGGCGGCGGTCCGGCCGGGCTCGGCGACGCCGACGGGCTGGGCGCCGCGGCGCCCGGCGTCGGCTCGACGGCGCGCGGCTGCTTCGCGGCGAGCTGCGCGGACGCGAGCTGCTTGTCCAGCCCGCTGACCGACCCTGCCGGCGCGTGCAGCAGGGTGACGACGGCGAACACGCACAGCGCGGCGACCGCGCCGGCCGCGGTGATCAGCCCACCGCGCCGCGCCGAGGTACGGCCCTGCACCGAGCGCCACGCCCGGCTCAGCGCGCCCCCGTACCCGTGGGTGAGCACCGGCCGCTCGATGAACCGGTACGAGCCGGCGGAGAGCAGCACGGCGGTCGCCACCTCGATCGCGCCGACGATCACGGTGCGCTGGCCGAAGATCCTGTCGCCGAGCACGAGTACCGGCCAGTGCCACAGGTACAGCCCGTACGAGCGGGCGCCGAGCCAGCGCACCGGCCGCAGCGCGAACAGCGCACCGATCGGGGTACGGCCGTGGCCGGTGCCGACGACCAGCACCGCGGTGGCCACCGACACGGCGAGGATGCCGCCCCGGTAGGTCGCGTCGCTGTACTGGTCGAGCAGCCAGAAGCCGAGGCCGATGCCGGCGACGCCCAGGCCGGCGGCGGTGGCGGTGCCGGCCAGGCGGCGGCGCGACCACGGCCCCGGCGCGGCGCTCGCGGCCGGCCAGGCGATCGCCAGTACCGCACCGATGAGCAGCCCGGAGGCGTGCGTGTCGGTGCCGAAGTAGACCCGGGACGGGTCGCCGCCGGGCTGGAACAGCGCGGCCATCGCGGCCGCCGACCCGAGCGCGCCGAGCCCGGCGACGAGGGCCAGCCGGCGCCGACCGCGCAGCAGT
This sequence comes from Actinocatenispora comari, assembly GCF_017312725.1. Lineage (GTDB taxonomy): Bacteria > Actinomycetota > Actinomycetes > Mycobacteriales > Micromonosporaceae > Actinocatenispora > Actinocatenispora comari. Next base: position 13,886 of record NZ_BOPO01000093.1, read on the forward strand.
ACCAGCACCACCACCAGCGGCCAGATCAGGTAGAACTGCTCCTCCACGGCGAGCGACCACAGGTGTTGCAGCACCGACGGGTCGCCGAACTTCGCGAAGTACGAGTGGTGTTCGGCGATCTGCACCCAGTTGCTGGTGTACGTCAGCGCGCCGAGCACCTCGGTACGCAGCTGGTGCAGCGCCGAGCGGTTCACCAGCGCGGTGAGGACCACCGTGGCGAGCAGCATCGGGAACAGCGGCGGCAGGATCCGCCGGGCCCGCCGCAACCAGAAGTGCCGCAGGCTGATCCGGCCGGTACCGACGTGCTCGGCGACCAGCAGCCGGGTGATCAGGTAGCCGCTGATGACGAAGAAGACATCGACGCCGAGATAGCCGCCGGGCAGCCAGGACGCGCTCAGGTGGTACACCAGGACCGCGGTGACCGCGAGGGCCCGAATCCCGTCCACTCCGGGCAGTCGGGCGGTCCGGCGACTCGGCGGGCCCGGCGGCGTGGTCTCGACAGCACGCACCTGCGTCGCGTTCGCCATCGCTGCCACCCCCGTACCGGCCCCCGGGCAGAGTCCACACTGGACAGTGAGATACCCGGGTCGGTTTCAGGTTAGGTGGCGTGACCGGCATCGCATGGGATAACAGGACAATCGGAGATATCGAGGTCGATCTATTGATCTGAGAACCTCGCGCGTTCCGTACGTTTTGGTGCCCGATCGGCGTGGCGTCCGCGTCCGGGCCCACCGGCTCCGGTATGCTGCCGGGCCGCTCAGTCCACTGTGGATGGTGCCGTTCCGGCGGCCGGCAAACGAACCGGCGCGGTGACCGTGACGGTCACCGCGCCGGATGTGGCTGGTACCACCGGATGCCCGGCGGCCGGGTGGCTCAGTAGCGGTAGTGGTCCGCCTTGTAGGGCCCCTCGACCGGGACACCGAGGTAGGACGCCTGCTGCTCGGACAGCTCGGTGAGCTTGACCCCCAGCGCGTCCAGGTGCAGCCGCGCCACCTTCTCGTCCAGCACCTTCGGCAGCCGGTACACGCCGATCGGGTACTCGGCGGGCTTGGTGTGCAGCTCGATCTGCGCGATGGTCTGGTTGGCGAACGAGTTGGACATCACGAAGCTCGGGTGCCCGGTCGCGTTGCCCAGGTTCAGCAGCCGGCCCTCGCTCAGCACGATGATGGTGTGCCCGTCCGGGAACTCCCACACGTCGACCTGCGGCTTGATGTTGTTGCGGCTGATGCCGTCGATCTTCATCAGGCCGGCCATGTCGATCTCGTTGTCGAAGTGGCCGATGTTGCCGACGATCGCCTGGTGCTTCATCCGGGCCATGTGCGCCGCGGTGATCACGTGGAAGTTGCCGGTCGCGGTGACGAAGATGTCGGCCTGCTCGACCACGTCGTCCAGCCGGGCGACCTGGTAGCCGTCCATCGCCGCCTGCAGCGCGTTGATCGGGTCGATCTCGGTGACGATCACCCGGGCGCCCTGGCCGCGCAGCGACTCCGCACAGCCCTTGCCGACGTCACCGTAGCCGCAGATCACCGCGGTCTTGCCGCCGATCAGGACGTCGGTCGCGCGGTTGATGCCGTCGATCAGCGAGTGCCGGCAGCCGTACTTGTTGTCGAACTTCGACTTGGTCACCGAGTCGTTCACGTTGATCGCCGGGAACAGCAGCTCACCGCGCTCGGCCAGCTGGTACAGCCGGTGCACGCCGGTGGTGGTCTCCTCGGTGACGCCCTTGATGCCGGCGGCGATGCCGGTCCACTTCTGCGGCTGCGCGGCGACCGAGGCGGCGAGCAGCTTGAGGATCTCCGCCTCCTCCTCGCTCTCCGCGGTCTCCACCGCCGGCACCGCGCCGGCCTTCTCGAACTCCAGCCCCTTGTGCACCAGCAGCGTCGCGTCGCCGCCGTCGTCCAGGATCAGGTTCGGGCCACCGTCGGGCCAAGTCAGCGCCCGCTCGGTGCACTGCCAGTACTCCTCGAGCGACTCGCCCTTCCAGGCGAAGACCGGCACGCCGGCCGGCTTCTCCGGGGTGCCGTTCGGGCCGACGGCGACCGCGGCGGCGGCGTGGTCCTGGGTGGAGAAGATGTTGCAGGACGCCCAGCGCACCTGCGCACCCAGCGAGGTCAGCGTCTCGATCAGCACCGCGGTCTGCACCGTCATGTGCAGCGAGCCGGTGATGCGGGCGCCGGCCAGCGGCTGGCTCTCCGCGTACTCGGCGCGCAGCGACATCAGGCCGGGCATCTCGTGCTCGGCGAGCTGGATCTCCTTGCGACCGAACTCGGCGAGGCTCAGATCGGCGACCTTGAAGTCCTCGTTCGGCTTGTCAACGGACACGTCATCTCCTACTTGTCGATTCGAGGCGACCGCACACCTGCTGCCCGCGGACCTCGGAGCCTGCCGGCGAGTCTAGGTGGGTACTCTGGCCCGCCGCATCCGAGGCCGCCAGTTCCTGACACAAGAATGTCAAAATCGAGCGCATGCGCATCACACAGGCTGCCGCCCGGCTCGGACTCACCCCACGGATGCTGCGCTACCGCGAGCGGCTCGGCCTGCTGCCACCCGCCCACGACGGCCGCGCCGGCGGCGCGCACCGCCGCTACACCGACGCCGACCTCGCCACCGTGGCGCTCACCCTGGCGATCGAACGGCAGTACGACGTGAGCCCGGCGGCGCTCGCCTTCGCGGTCCGGGTCCTGGCCGACCCGGAGGTCGCCCGCCGGGTCCGCGACCTGGGCCAGCGGCTCGGCCGGCTCACCCCGCCGCCCACCCGCGCCCTCGACTTCGAGAAGCAACGAGCCCTCCGCTGGCTCAACGGCACCGGCTGACGGGCGCGCCGGCCGGGGCGGACCGGGACACGACGGCCCGGCGTCAGGGGTCGGGCCGGGCGGCCGGCGGGTCGTCACGCCACAGATCCATCGCAAGGTGCAGGTCGAGCCGGTCGCGTTCGGTGCGCAGCGGCCGGCCGATCAGCCGCTCGGCCTGGCGCAGCCGGTACCGGACGGTGTTGACGTGCACGTGCAGCGCGGCGGCGGTGTCGCGCCAGGAACCGGAGCGGTCCAGGAACGCCGCGAGGGTCGGTACCAGGTCGCTGCCGTGCACCCGGTCGTGCGCGAGCAGCGGGGCGAGCCAGCGGTCCCGGTGCGCCGCCCGGGCCGGCTCCGGTACCAGGCCGAGCAGCAGCTGCCGGCTGCCGACCGCCTGCCGAGCGGCGACGGTCAGCCGACCGGTGCCGCGTTCGGTCCAGCCGTACGCCGAGTCGGCGGCCGAGCGCGCGGCCGGCAGCCCGGGACCGACCGGGGTCGGCTCGCTGATGCCCACCCGCAGCCGGTCGCCGGCGGCGAGCGCCGTCCGGTACCAGTCCAGCCGGTCCAGCACGGCCGCCGTCGGGTCGGTACCGGCCGGCAGGTACCCGGTCACCGTGCCGTCCGGGTGCGCGACGGTGGCAGCGGGCCCGCCCGGCAACTCGGCGAGGATCCGCCGGGCCACCGCCGTGGGCGTCGCCGGCCCGGTCAGCCCGGCGCGGAGCACCACCACGGTGCCGGGCAGCTCGGGCCGCGCCGCCGGGTCCGCGCCACCCC
>NZ_BOPO01000094.1 GCF_017312725.1 Actinocatenispora comari
GCCCCGGCGCCCGGTGGGCGGGCCGGCGGCGGCACCATGCGGCCCGGGGACCGCGCCACGCGGCTCGGGGCGGGCACCGTTCACCGTGCGCTGGTGCCCGCGGGCCGCGGTGCGCGGCGTCATGAGCCGACCGCCGCGGCGGCGAGGGTGACGGTACGGTCGGCGGCGGCCAGCGCGCCGGGCCGGTGGCTGACGATCAGTACGGTGCGGCCGGCGGCGGCGCGGGCCCGCAGCCGGGACAGCACGGCCGCCTCGGTGGCCGCGTCCAGCCCGGCGGTGGGCTCGTCCAGCAGCAGGATCGGGGTGTCGCGCAGCAGCGCCCGGGCCAGGCCGACGCGCCGCCGCTGCCCGGCGGACAGGCCGGCGCCGTGCTCGCCGACCGGGGTGGACAGCGGCAGGTCGAGGCACGCGTCGCGGGCCGCGGCGGCGACGAACACGGCGGGGGCGTCGGGCCGGCCGAGCCGGATGTTGTCGGCCAGCGTGCCCGGGTGCAGGTAGGGCTGCTGGGCGGCCCAGCCGATGCGGTGCCGCCAGGCGTCGGCGTCGAAGTCGGCCAGGTCGTACCCGTTGACCAGGACCCGGCCGGCGGTGGGTGCGGTGAACCCGAGCAGCACCGCGAGCAGCGTCGACTTGCCGGTACCGGACGGGCCGGCCAGTGCGACCAGTTCGCCGGGCCGCAGGTGCAGCTCGACCGGCGGCGGGGTGGCGGTGGGCCGGCCCGGGTGCGTGACGCTGACCCCGTCGAGGTGGATGTCGGTGATCGTGTCGGGCGGGGCGGTGCCGTCGGTGGCGCGGGGGGTGGTGTCGAGCACGCGGAAGACCTCCTCGGCTGCGGCCAGGCCGTCGGCGCTGGCGTGGAAGTGGGTGCCGACCGCGCGCAGCGGCAGGTACGCCTCGGGGGCGAGGATCAGTACCAGCAGTGCGGTGGCCAGCCCGACGTGCCCGTCGACCAGCCGCAGCCCGATGGAGACCGCCACCAGCGCCACCGACAGGGTCGCGAGCAGCTCCAGTACCAGCGCGGACAGGAACGCGATGCGCAGCGTGCGCATGGTGGCGCGGCGGTACGAGTCGGTGATGGCGGCGATGGTGCGGGCCTGGTGGCCGGCGCGGCCGAACACCTTGAGGGTGGGCAGCCCGGCGACGACGTCCAGGAAGTGGTGCGACAGGCGGGTGAGCGCGGTGTAGCGGTTGCGGGTGGCGGCCCGGGTGGCCAGCCCGATCAGGATCATGAAGATCGGGATCAGCGGCAGCGTCACCACGATGATCACCGCGGTGACCGGGTCGGTGACCGCCAGCCGCGCCAGGATCGCGCCGGGCACCAGCACGGCCAGTACCAGCTGCGGCAGGTACTTGGCGAAGTAGCCGTCGAGCGCGTCGATGCCGGTGGTGGCCAGGGTGGTGACGGTGGCGGTGGGCCGCTGGTCGGGCGGCAGCGCGACGGCGTGCGCGAGCAGCTTGCGGCGCAACGCCGACTTGACCCGGGCGGCGGCGTGGTGGCCTTCGGCCTCGGTCGCCCAGGCGATCAGCGCGCGGGCGGCGAACACGGCGGCCAGCAGCGCCAGCGGCCGTACCAGCGTGCCGGGGGCGGCGCCGTGCACGATCGCGGCGAGGGTGTCGGCGATCAGCTGCGCGCCGGCGATCACGGTGGCCGCGGTACCCACGCCGAGCGCCACCAGCGCCGCGAGGTGCCCGGCGGTGGCGCGGGCGTGCCGGATCAGCCGCGCATCCAGCGGCCTGACCCCGCTCATTCGGCGGCCCCGGCGATGTCGTGGCGGCCCAGCCGGCGGCGGAACACCCAGTAGCTCCACGCCTGGTAGGCCAGCACGAACGGGGTGAACGCCAGCGCCACCCAGGACATCACCCGCAGCGTGTACGGGGTGCTCGACGCGTTGTGGATGGTCAGGCTGTGCGCCGGGTCGGTGGCGGGCAGCACGTCGGGGTAGATCGCGGCGAACAGGCTGACCACCGCCAGCCCGATCGCCACCGCGGTACCGGTGAACGCGATGCCGTCGCGGCCGAGCCGGCTCGCGGCCAGGCCGGCCAGCAGGGCCACCGCCGCGCCGGTGGCGAGGATCGCGGACAGCACGGTGCCGGTGTGCAGCTGGGTCCAGGTCAGGAACGCGACCGCGGCGACGGCGGCGACCAGCCCGACCGGCAGCGCGATCCGGCGGGCCCGCTCGCGCACCGGCCCGTGCGTCTTGAGCGCGAGGAAGATCGCCCCGTGCGTGGCGAACAGCGCCAGCGTGGTCAGCCCGAACAGCAGCGCGTACGGGTTGAGCAGCCCGCCGAGACTGCCGACGAACTCGTGCCGGGCGTCCAGCGGTACGCCGCGCACGATGTTGCCGAACGCGACGCCCCACAGCAGGGCGGGTACCGCGGAGCCGGCGATGATCGCCGCGTCCCAGCCGGTCTTCCAGCGCGCCTCGGCCCGCTTGCCGCGGAACTCGAACGACACTGCGCGCAGGATCAGCGCCAGCAGGATCAGCAGCAGCGGCAGGTAGAACCCGGAGAACAGGGTCGCGTACCACTCCGGGAACGCGGCGAAGGTGGAGGCGCCGGCGACGATCAGCCACACCTCGTTGCCGTCCCAGACCGGCCCGATGGTGTTGATCGCCACCCGCCGGTCGGTCTCGTCGCGGCCGACGAACGGCAGCAGCATGCCGACGCCGAAGTCGAAGCCCTCCAGCACGAAGTAGCCCAGCCACAGGAAGGCGATGATCAGGAACCAGAGTTCGGTGAGGGTCACAGCAGTCTCCGGATGCGTGCTCTAGTAGGCGAACGCGACGGCGTCGGTGTCGGCGTCGTCGGGTTCGGGTGGCCGCTCGTCGCCGACGCCGGCGCGGATGCCGCGCAGCATCAGCCCGACCTCCACCACCGCCAGCACCGCGTACAGCGCGGCGAACGCGATCAGGGAGGTCAGCACCTCGCCGCCGGACACCCCGGGCGAGACGCCGGCGGCGGTACGCAGCTGGCCGAACACCAGCCACGGCTGCCGGCCCATCTCGGTGAAGATCCAGCCGAACGAGTTGGCCGCGAGCGGCAGCAGCGGCAGCGCGACGATCATCAGGTACAGCAGGCGCGAGCGTGGCGTGCGGCCCCGGCGCAGCGCCCACAGGCTCACCAGCGCGATCGCGGCGGCGAGCATCCCCAGCCCGATCATCAGCCGGAAGCTCCAGTACGTGACGGGGATGATCGGGGTGTAGGAGCCCGGCCCGTACAGCTTCTGGTACTCGGCCTGCAGGTTGTCGATGCCCTCTACCTTGCCGTCGAAGCTGCCGGTGGCGAGGAACGACAGCAGCCGCGGCAGCTTCACCGCGTACACCTCGTGCTTGCCGTCCAGGCTGCCGATCGTCACGATCGAGAACGACGCCGGCTGCTCGGTGTGGTAGAGCGCTTCGGCGGCGGCCATCTTCATCGGCTGCTGCTCGGTCATGATCTTGCCCTGGATGTCGCCGGTGATCGCCAGCGCGACCGCGGCGATCAGCACGGTGACGGTGCCGACCCGTGCGGCGGAGCGGAACGCGACCCGCTGCCCGTCGGCCGTCGCGGCGTCGGTGTCGTCGCGGCGGTGCCGGCGCAGGTGCCAGAACGCGATCGCGGCGAGCAGCCCGCCGCCGGTCAGGAACGACGCGGCCATGGTGTGCGGGAAGGTGATCAGGTTGGTGGAGTTGGTCATCACCGCCCAGAAGTCGGTGAGTTCGGCGCGGTGGGTGGCCGGGTTGATCCGGTAGCCGACCGGGTGCTGCATGAACGAGTTCGCGGCGAGGATGAAGTAGGCGGACAGCGCGGTGCCGATGGCGGCGAGCCAGATGCAGGCGAGGTGGATGCGCTTGGGCAGCCGGCCCCAGCCGAAGATCCACAGGCCGAGGAAGGTGGACTCCATGAAGAACGCGAGCAGCCCTTCGATGGCCAGCGGCGCACCGAACACGTCGCCGACGAACCGCGAGTAGTCGCTCCAGTTCATCCCGAACTGGAACTCCTGCACGATGCCGGTGGCCACGCCCATCGCGAAGTTGATCAGGAACAGCTTGCCGTAGAACCGGGTCAGCCGGTACCAGCGGTCGTGGCCGGTGCGCACCCAGGCGGTCTGCATCCCGGCGACCAGGAACGACAGGCCGATGGTCAGCGGCACGAACAGGAAGTGGTAGATGGTGGTGACGCCGAACTGCCAGCGCGCCAGTTCCAGTGTGTCCACGGGTACCCCCGGACCAAGTCTTCTACACGGCGTAGAAAATTCTACACGCCGTAGAGGACGATCTCGGAGGGGTGGCCGGTAGCTCGGTGAGACTCGGGACACTCAGCCCGTGGAACGGCACTGACCAGGGAAAACGGTCAGGCGGACTCGTCCCGGGTGGCGCGCAGGTAGGTCAGCACCGCCTCCCGGGTGGTCCGCACCCCCAGCGCCTTGCGCGCCTCGGCGATGCGCCGGTTCGCGGTGCGCAGCGACAGGAACTCCGCCTCCGCCGCCGCCGCGATCGTCTCCCCCGCGCCCAGCCGGTCCAACAGCGAACGCTGCTCGTCGGTCAGCGGCAACCCGTCGCCACCGTGCGCCGCGGACTCGTCCACCGGGTCGACGTTGGGATCGCGCAGCACCGCCCCGATCCGGGACAGATCCGCCAGTACCGCCCGGCCCGGCTCGGAGCGCTCGTCGGCGATGACCACCACCGCGGCACCCCGCGCCGCCGCCAGCACCGCGAGCGCCGCGGTGTCCATGTCGGGCACCCGGCCGAACAGCATCAGCCGCTGCTCGGCCACGTCCCAGGCCGCTTCCGGCAGCGCGAACCCCTCCCGGGTGTGCCAACCGGAGCGCGCCATCCGGCGCAGCACGGTCGTCGCCTCCCCCGCCGAGGTGACCAGGTAGCGCGGTGCCGGCCCGCTCATCGGCGCGCCCTTCTCGTCGGCGTGGTCATTGCAGCAGCTCCAACGCCAACCCGGCCGCCTCGGTCCGGGTCTTCGCGCCGAGCTTGCGCATCCCGGCCCGGATGTGTGTCTCCACCGTCTCCCGGGAGATGCCCAGCAGCCCGGCGATGCGCCGGGTCGGCTCGCCCTGCGCGACCAGCCGCAGCACCTCGCGTTCCCGATCGGTCAGCTCCATGCCCGCCCGCGGGCCGCGGGTCTCCCGGCGCACCGCGTGCCGGCGCAGCGCACGGCGGGTGCGGCCCAGCAGCACCACCAGCCCGGCCTGCTCGGCGACCTGCTCGGCGCGCAGCAGCGGCGGCACCGCCCGGGCCGCGTCCGACTCGTACAGGCCGTGCGCGAGCAGGCAGCGCACCTCCTCGCGGCGGGCCACGTCGTGCCAGGCGGTCGCCGCCGGATCGAACTCGGTGACCTTCGCCGGGTCGGTCGCCACCGCCTGCCAGGCGGCCAGCGTCGCCCGCGCGGGGCCGGCGAGGTCGGCGCCGTCGAGCGCGGGCGGCCGGTGGCCGTCGGCCGCGTCGTACGCGACCCAACGGCCGGTGATC
>NZ_BOPO01000095.1 GCF_017312725.1 Actinocatenispora comari
GGCGCGGCCCGCCGCGGTCGCCGCGTCGCGCAGCCAGCCGCGCATCGTGGCGACCATGGCCGGGTTGGCGCAGCCGCCGAGCTTGACCTCGTCGGCGATCCGGCCGGCGAGCGCCGCGCCGCGCGGGCCCCACACCCCGAGCAGCAGGTCCACGGTGGGGCGGTGCAGCCGGTACCGGGGGAGCGCGTTCGGCTCGATCGTGAAGATCTCCCCGTGGTAGCCGCCGGTGTCGCCGGACAGCAGGTGGCGGACCGCCTCGGCCGCCTCCCGGAGTGTCGCAAGTGGACGGTCCTGGGTCACGCCGACCAGGGACAGCCAGCTGCCGCGGGCGAGACCCAGGTACGCGCGGCCGTCGGACGCGGCATCCAGCACGGCGAGCTGCCCGGCCAGCTCCACCGGGTGCGTCAGGTACGGGTTGAGGCAGGCGGCCCCGAGCCGCACCCGGCTGGTGTGCGTGGCGATCGTCAGCAGCGCGGCGAGCGGTGGCTGGTAACCGAGATCGGCGAAGACGCTGACCCCGTCGAACCCGTACGACTCGGCCGCCGCGCCGAGGGCCGCGTACTCGGCGAGGGTCTTGTCGGTCTGCAGCGCGATGCTGACCTTCACGTCAGCTCCTCGGTACGGATCCGGCTGACACCCGTGGTCTCGATCCGCATCACCAGCCGCTCCTCGGGGTCCGGGCAGGCCACCTCGGTGTCGGCGGCGAGCCAGTCGCCCGGGTCCAGGGTGCGTTGCTTGGCCGGCAGCAGCGGCAGCACCGCGGCGAGCGCGTACAGGCAGAAGTGCCGGCCGGGCGCGATCGCGAGCCGGCTGGAACGGGTGACGGTGAAGAAGTCGCCGGGCGCGAGGCCGCACACCGACCGGCCCTCGATCCGGTCCACCACCACCCGCAGGTCCGCCACCTCGGTCACCGGCTCGGCCGGTGTCCCGCCGCCGTCGCGCCCGGTCACCGCACGCCTCGCGGGGCGGTGAGACCGAGGTCGTCGCGGAACACCGCACCGTCCTTGAGCACCAGGTGCAGGGTGCGCAGCGCGGCGATGTCGCGGGTCGGGTCGGCGGTCAGCGCGATCAGGTCGGCGCGCTTGCCCACCTCGACGGTGCCCTGCCGGTCGGCGACGCCGAGCCACTCCGCCGGCCGGATCGTGGCCGCCCGCAACGCATCCAGCGTGTCCATCCCGGCCTCGACCATGAACTCCAGCTCGCGCACCGTCGCCGTCGTCTCGTCGTACGGCGCGTGCGGCGGCATGTCCGAGCCGAGCGCGATCGGCACCTCGTTGCGCAGCGCGTACTGCAGGCTGTCCCAGTGGCGGGGGCCGGCGGACAGCGCCCGGTCCATCATCCAGCTCGGTACGCCGCTGTCCACGAAGAACTGCTCGCACCGGCTCACCGTGATCGTCGGGACGTACCAGACGCCGCGCGCCGCCATCGTCCTCGTCAGCTCGTCGGTCAGCTCGTAGCCGTGCTCGACGCAGTCCAGGCCGAGTTCGACGGCGCGCTCGATGGTGTCGGCGGGGCCGGCGTGCGCGGTGACCTTGCGGCCCCAGTCGTGCGCGATCCCGAGTACCGCGGCCATCTCGTCGTCGGTCAGCTGCGGGGTGTCGATCTGCTCGTGCTCGCCGGCGATGCCGCCGGAGACGCACACCTTGATCAGGTCGGCGCCGGCGCGCAGCTGCTCGCGTACCGCCCGGCGGAAGCCGTCCGCGCCGTCGGCCTCCAGCCCGTCGGCGTCCCAGCCGTGCCCGCCGGTGCAGCACAGCGCGTGGCCGGCGGTGAAGATCCGCGGCCCGTCCACGGCACCGGCCTCGATCGCCTTGCGCAGCGCGAAGTCCGCGTACCGGGTCTCGCCGACCAGCCGGACGGTGGTGATTCCGCTGTGCAGCGTCCGGCGGGCCGAGTCGGCCATCAGCAGCACCAGCTCGGCGAGGTTGGCCCGGTGTACCGCCTCGGCCATCCCACCGGGCAGCCCGAGCCCGAGATGCACGTGCATGTTGACCAGACCGGGCAGCAGGTACCGGCCGCCGAGGTCGACGATCTGCGGGCGCACCGACCGGGCTTCGGTCAGCACGTCGTCGGAGCCGCCGACGGCGCGGATCGTACCGTCGGCGCCGATCCACACGCCCCGGTCGGGGACGCTCGTGCTGCCGACGCCGTCGTACAGGGCGCAGTTGACGAGCACGCGCTCGGTCGCGGCCGGGATCATGCCGTTGCTCCGTTCGTGGTCAGCCAGCAGGCGACCGACGCGCGGTCGCCGATCGGCAGCAGGGCGGGTTCGTCCACACAGGACTCGAACGCGGCCGGGCAGCGCGGCCGGAACCGGCAGCCGCTCGGCGCGTTCGCCGGATCGGGCACCTCGCCGGCCAGTACCGCGGGCAGCTCGGGCCGGGCCGCGATCGTCGGTACCGCGTCGATCAGGGCCCGGGTGTACGGGTGGCTCGGCGCCGACCAGAGCCGGGCGGTCGGCGCCACCTCGACGACCTTGCCGAGGTACATCACCGCGGTGCGGTCGGCGATCTGGCGGACCAGCGCCAGGTCGTGCGAGATGAACAGCATCCCCATGCCCAGCTCCCGGACCAGCCGGACCAGCAGGTTGACCACCTGCGCCTGGGACGAGGCGTCCAGCGCGGTGACCGGTTCGTCCGCGATGATCATCGACGGCTCGCCGGCGAGCGCGCGGGCGATCGCGAGCCGTTGCCGCTGCCCGCCGGAGAACTGGTGCGGGTACTTGGCCGCGGTGTCGGCGCCCATCCCGACCCGGTCGAGCAGCTCGGCGACCCGGCCCCGTACCTGCTCGCGGGGCAGGCCGGCGGGCAGCCCGTCCGCGATCTGGTCGCCGATCCGGCGCCGCGGGTTCAGCGACGCGTACGGGTTCTGGAACACCATCTGCAGCCCGACCTCGGCGGCCGGCCGCTTCGCCCACCGCACCGGCGTGACCGGCCGGCCGTCGAACCGGACCGTACCGGCGTGCGGCGCGGTCAGCCCGACCGCGGCGCGGGCCAGCGAGGACTTGCCGCAGCCGGACTCGCCGACCAGGCCGACGATCTCGCCGGCCGCGACGGACAGGCTGACCCCGGCGACCGCCCGCACCGCGCCGCGCGCCCGGGAGCGGTACTCGACCGCGAGCTCGTCGATGTCCAGCAGCGGCGCGGTCATGGCGTCACCTCCAGCTCGGGCGCGACCGGACAGGCCGACAACCGGTCCGTACCGATCGGCGCAGGTTCCGGTGGCGCGCTCGTGCAGTCGGCGGTGGCGAAGTCGCACCGCGGGGCGAACGGGCAGCCGGGCGGTGCCTGCCCCGGCACCACCGGGCTGCCCGGGATCGGTCGCAGCGAACCGACGCCGGCGGCGCCGTGCGGGCGCGCGCCGAGCAACGCGGCGGTGTACGGATGGCGGGGCGTCGACAGCAGCGCGCCGGTGGGCCCGGTCTCCATCACCCGCCCGGCGTAGAACACGTAGGTCCGGCTGGTCAGCGCGCTCAGCACCCCGAGGTCGTGCGTGATGAACAGCACCGACAGCCCGGTCTCGTCCCGCAGCCGGCTCAGCAGAGCCAGGATCCCCGCCTGTACGGTCACGTCCAGGGCGGTGGTCGGCTCGTCGGCGATCAGCAGCTTGGGCCGGCAGGCCAGCGCGATCGCGATCGCCACCCGCTGCCGCATGCCGCCGGAGAACTGGTGCGGGTAGGACCGCAGCGTCCGCTGCGGGTCGGGGATGCGCACCTGGTCGAGCAGCTCGACCGCGCGGGCCCGGGCGTCGGACCTGGACAGTCCGAGGTGCCGGCGCATGTGCTCGGTGAGCTGCCGGCCGATCGGCAGCATCGGGTGCAGTGCCGCGGTCGGGTCCTGGAACACCATCGAGATGCCGGCGCCGCGGATCCGGCGCCAGCCCGCCCGGTCCAGCCCGAGCAGGTCCTCGCCGGCGAACGTGGCGCCGCCGGTGACCCGCGAGCCGGCCGGCAGCAGGTTCAGCAGGGCCGCGGCGGTGAGGCTCTTGCCGGAACCGGACTCCCCGGCGATGCCGACGATCTCGCCCGGCTCGACGTGCAGCGTCGCGTCGTGGATCACCGGTACGCCACCGGGCAGCGTGACGGCGAGCCGGTCCAGGGACAGCAAAGCACTCCCGCTCATCGCCGTTCCTCCTTCGTCGGAACGCCGATGAGGCACCAAGGCACACGATGCCCATGATTCGCTCGCTGACGCTCGCTCATGTCTCACGCCCCTTCGCGTAGCGGGGGTCGATCCGGTCGCGCAGCGCGTCGCCGAGGATGTTGAACGCGAGCACGACGGTCAGGATGGCGAGGCCGGGGAACACGCTGACCCACCACTTCGACAGGTCGTGCGAGCCGAGCGCGATCATCGCGCCCCACTCCGGCGCCGGCGGCCGCGGCCCGAGGCCCAGGAACGACAGCGCGGCGAGCATCAGCACCGCGTTGCCCAGCTCCAGCGTGGCCAGCACGACCGCGGGGCCGACGCTGTTGGGCACCACGTCGCGGCGCAGCGCGCGGATCGGCCCGACGCCGAGCAACCGGGCGGCGTGCAGGTAGTCCTCGCCGCGCACGGTCAGCACCGCGCTGCGGATGACCCGGGCGTACACCGGCCAGGACACGATCACCAGCGCCAGCACGGCGTTGCGGGTACTGGGCCCGAACGCCGCGGACACCGCCATCGCGAGGATGATCTGCGGGAACGCGAACACCAGGTCGGTCAGGCGCATCAGCGCCTCGTCGACGAACCGGCCGAGGTAGCCGGCGACCAGGCCGAGCACGCCGCCGACCGCGAGCGCCAGCGCCACGATGACCAGCGCCAGCGGGATCGACAGCCGGGCGCCGTAGACGAGCCGGCTGAGGATGTCGCGGCCCAGCTCGTCGGTGCCGAACGGGTGCGCGCCGGACGGCGGCAGGTAGGTCGCCGCGTGCTGCGCCAGCGGATCGTACGGGGCGATCAGCGGTGCCAGCGCGGCGATCAACAGCCAGGCGACGAGGATCGTCACCGACACCACGGTCAGCGGCTGCCGCCACAGGGGGTGGCCGGCGCTGGTACCGCGCAGCCGGCGCAGCCAGCTGCGGCGGGCGAGCGGCTTGCGGACCCGGCGGTCGGCGAGGTCCACCGCCGTGGGGGGTTCGGTCATGGTCGGCTCGCTCACGAGCGTCCTCCGTGCTCGGCAACGCCGGTACGCAACCGGACCGGGTCCTCGACGGCCGGCGCGCCGCGTGGGCGGCCGGGCCCGATGCCCGTCACTGGTCCGGTCATGACAGCCTGATTCGCGGGTCGATCAGCCCGTAGAGCAGGTCCACCAGCAGGTTGACGCCGGTGTACACCAGGGCGACGAACAGGCTGACACCGAGGATCGACGGCAGATCCAGCCCGGTGGCGCTGCGGAAGGCGTACTGACCGAGGCCCGGCCAGCCGAAGATGTTCTCCACCAGCACGGTGCCGGACAGCAGCGACGCGAACGCCAGCCCGGACACCGTGATCACCGGTACCAGCCCGGCCCGCAACAGGTGCCGCCCGAGCACCGTGCGGGTCGGCAACCCCTTCGCGTACGCGGCCCGGATGTAGTCCTGCTGCAGCACCTCCAGCATCGCCGACCGGACGAACCGGATCAGCGTCGCCACGGTCAGGCAGGTCAGCACGAGTACGGGCAGCACCAGGTGCTGCACCGCGTCCCACGCCGCGGCCCACTGGCCGGCGAGCGCGGCGTCCACGGTGTACATGCCGGTCACCGACGGCGGTGGCGCGAACTGCGGGCTGAGCCGGCCGCCGGACGGGGAGACGCCGAGCAGGTAGAAGAAGAGGTACAGCACGACCAGCGAGAGCCAGAACGGCGGCGTGGACAGCCCGAGCAGCGAACCGACCCGTACCACCTGGTCCGAGGCCCGGCCGTGCCGGACCGCGGCGAGCATGCCCACCGCGGTACCGACGACCAGGGCCAGGATCATGCTCGGCACGGCCAGTTCCAGCGTCGCCGGCACGTACTGCACCAGGTCGGTGAGCACCGGCCGCCCGGTCTGCTGCGAGGTGCCGAGGTCGCCGTGCAGCAGGTTGCCCAGGTAGTGCAGGTACTGCTGCCAGATCGGCTGGTCGAGCCCCCACTTGGCGCGGTAGGCGGCGACCACGGCCGGGTCGTTGAGCGCCTGCTCGGACAGGTTCGCCGTCGCCGCGTCCCCGGGCACCACGTGGACCAGCGCGAACGTCACCACGGTGACGCCCCACAGCAGTCCGATCGTGATGGCGACCCGCTTGCCCAGGAACCGCACCAGGTTCGGCACCCGCGGCCGGCGCGCGGCGGGCCGGGTGCCCGCCGCGGCCGTCGTCGTCGCGGTCATCGGCGGCTCACTTGGTCCCGACGGCCGCGATGTCCACCTGCCACCCGGCCGGTGCGTACACCGCGCCGCTCAGCGTCGGCGCGGCCACCACGACGCCGGAGTTGTACGCCATCGGAATGTACGGCGAGTGCTGGTTCAGCAGCCGCTGCCAGTCCTGCAGGGCGCGTTGCTGCGCGGCCGGGTCGAGCGTCGCCTGTACCTTCTTGCCGGCGGCGACCACGTCCTGGTCGGCCCGGGCGACGGTCCAGCCGGTGGTGGCGGCCGTACCCTGGCCCGGCGCCAGGTTGTTCACCAGCGACGCGGCGACCGGGTAGTTCAGGCTCTGCGGGCTGAACCGCATGGCGACCTTGCCGGACTGCTGCGCGTTCAGGAACGAGGTGAGTGGCTGCGGGTCGAGCGTCAGCCTGATCCCGGCCTTCTTGGCGTCGCCCTGCACCTTCGTCGCGATCGTGCCGAGATCCACGCCGCGGTAGGTGATCGACGGGTACATCAGCTTGACCGACGGGGCGTGCAGCCCGGCGTCGGCGAGCAGCTTGCGCGCCTTGGCCAAATCCTGGTGCTGCGCCTCGCTGGCCGGCAGCGCACCCGGGAACGCCGGGGGCACCACGCCGGCGGCCGGGCTCGCGTTGCCGCCGAACAGCCTCGCCACGCCGCGGTAGTCGATCGCCGCCCGCACCGCCTGGACGAACGCCGGGTTGCTGGTGGTCTTCGAGATCTTCGGATCCGCGTTCAGGGTCAGGAAGTAGAAGGTGTCGTCGGCGCTGGACTGCCGCAGCGACGACGGCAGGCCCTCCAGCATCTTGCCGGACAGGTCCAGCGCGAGCTCGGGGCCCTTGGCCCGGGACATGGTCAGCTTCTGGTTCTGCACGTCCATGTTGCGCAGCACCACCCGGCTGAACTTCGGCTTGGCCCCCCAGTACTTCGGGTTCGCCTTGAGCACCAGCTGGGACGAGGCGTCGAAGCTGTCCAGCAGGTACGGCCCGGAGCCGGCGGACGTGGCGTCCAGGTACTTCTGCGCGCTGTCGGTCTTCGCCGCGTCGGCGCCGTCGGTACCGCCCTTGGCCTTGACCAGCTTGGAGTTCACGATCCCGGTGTACGGCTGGGTCAGGATCACCGGCACGTTCGGGTCGGCCTTCGCCGCGTGCACCACCACGGTGTACGCGTCGGTCTTGCTCGCGGTCAGGTTCGCCACCGTGACCGAGGGGCTCGCCTTGAGGTTGCGCAGCCGGTTCAGGCTGAACACCACGTCGTCGGCGGTCAGCTTGTCGCCGTTGCCGAACGTGGCGTCCTTGCGCAGGTGGAAGGTGAACGTCTTCGCGTCCGCCGACGCCTGGTACGAGGTGGCGAGGTCCGGCTGCGGCTTGCTCATGTCCGCGCCGTGGAACGTCAGCAGCGTGTCGTACATGGCGTGCACGGCGGTGTTGCCGGTCGCCTCGTACACGTGGCCCGGGTCGAGGCTCTTGATGACGAAGGACGTGTCGATGGTGAGCGTGCTGCCGCCGGCCGAGCCGGCGTCACCACCCGCGGAGCAGGCGGCAGCGGTGCTGGCCAGGGCGAGCGCGGTCAGCGCGATCCCGGCGCGGCGCATCAGGCGCGGCGTCGCCGACATGGCGGATTCCCTTCGGGCGGGGGTGCGGGGGAGCGGCCGTGCGGGCACGGCCGACGGGTCACGGTGCGTGGCCGGGGGCGGGCGTCATTGCCTGCCGGGCGGGTGCGCGACACGGTCAGTGATGGTGGCCGGCCGAGGCGCGAGGGGGCGGTACCGCGAGGGTGGGCGGCGGCGCCGGAGTGATGTTCAGTTCTAGCAGACCTTACCTGGTGCTGTTTGACCATGCTAGACACTCCCGTGTAGTCTCGTCAAACAAGTTCATCCTCAGCGATCGAATGGGGCGGCATGCTCGGCGACAGACTCCGCGACCTGCGGGCCCAACACGGCCTGACTCTGCGTCAGCTTGCCCAGCAGGCCGACGTGTCACCGGCGCTGCTGAGCCAGATCGAGAACGGCGCGACCGACCCGAGCCTGGCCACCTTGCGTAAGCTCGCCCGGGTATTCGACGCCTCGATCGCCGCCCTGTTCGCCGACCCCGACGCCCCCGAGGTGCACGTCAGCCGGCCCGGCTCCCGGCCCCGGCTGTCCGCGCCGCGCGGCCAGATCGCGTACGACCGGCTCACTCCCGGCCGCGGCGACCTGGAGGTGCTGCAGGCCGACCTGTCGCCCGGCGACGCGTCCTCACCCGAGCCGTGGTCGCACCCGTCCACCGAGTGCACGGTGGTGCTGGCCGGCGAGGTCGTCGCCGAGATCAACGGCGAGAAGCACCGGCTCGCCGAGGGCGAGTCGATCACGTTCGACTCCCGGCTGCCGCACCGCTACCGCAACGACAGCACCGACGCGGCGCGCATCATCATCGCCGTCACCCCACCCACCCCCTGAGCCGTCGGCGTGCCGGCCCCGCCGGTGCGCCGACGGCTCGACCCCCCGGGAGAAAGGCAGCAGCGTGAACCGGGACAGTGTCGACTGGCACGGCTACCTGCCGGCCGTCACCACGCCGTTCGCCGCGTCCGGCGAGCTGGACACCGGCGCCTGGCGCGAGCAGCTCGACTGGCTCGCCGCCGAGCGGATGCACGGGCTGATCGTCGCCGGTACCACCGGCGAGTGGTTCAGCCTGAGCGAACGCGAGCGCGCGACCCTGTTCGAGCAGGCGGCCGAGCGGGTCGGTGCCCGGCTGACGGTGCTGGGCGGGTGCAACGCGTACACGCCGGCCGAGGCGATCCGGCACGCGCGGGCGGCGCGCGGCGCGGGGCTCGCGGGCA
This sequence comes from Actinocatenispora comari, assembly GCF_017312725.1. Classification (GTDB taxonomy): domain Bacteria; phylum Actinomycetota; class Actinomycetes; order Mycobacteriales; family Micromonosporaceae; genus Actinocatenispora; species Actinocatenispora comari. The sequence goes on from NZ_BOPO01000095.1 coordinate 9,131, forward strand.
TCCTGCTCTCCCCGCCGCCGTACCTGGTGCCGAACCGGCGCGAGATCGTCGCGTTCTACACCGCGGTCAGCGCTGCCGTCGACATCCCGATCTGCGTGTACAACTGGCCCCGCGGCACCAACGTCGAGCTCGACACCGAGCTGCTGACCGAGCTCGCCGCGGTCGAGCACGTCGTCGCGGTGAAGAACTCCACCCCCGACTTCGGCGCCTTCGTGCGCGGCCTGGTCGCGCTGCACGAGAAGGTCCGCTACTTCGGCATCCCCACCAACGACACCGGGATCGCCCTGCTGCGCGGCATCGGCGGTGACGGGCTGATGGGCGCCGGCGCCGTGCTCGGCGCCGACCATCCGGACTTCTTCCGTGCCCTGGAACGCGACGACCTCGCCGAGGCGCGCCGGCTGGGCGAGCGCGACCGGGTACTGATGGGCGACTGGTTCACCGCCGACCTCGGTGGCCGGTTCGGCTCCGCACCGGCGATCCTCAAGTACGCGTTGCGCCGCCGCGGCGTGCCCGCCGGCCACGTCCGGGCGCCGCTGCTGGAGCTGACCGACGACGAGCGGCGCCGGGTCGACGACACCCTGGCCCGGCTGGGCCTGCTCGACGCCAGCCCGATCGGTTGAGCCGATGGACCGGTACGACGTGGCCGTGGTCGGCGGCGGGCTGCTCGGCTGCGCCACCGCCCACCACCTCGCCCGAGCCGGCAGCAGTGTCGTGCTGCTGGAGAAGGACCAGCTGAACCGGCACGCCTCCGGGCAGAACGCGGGCAGCCTGCACTTCCAGCTGGAGTACCGGATGGTCGCCGACGGCACCGACGCGGCGGCGCGCGCCGCCCGGGCGCTGCCGCTGCACCTCGACGCCCAGCGCGCCTGGGCGGGCCTTGCGGCCGAGCTGGCCGAACCGGTCGGGGTGGCCCAGCACGGCGGGCTGATGCTGGCCGAGACCCCCGACGAACTGGACCGGCTCGGCCGCAAGGCAGCGCTGGAACGCCGGTACGGCCTGGACGTGACCGTGCGCACCGGCGCGGAGCTGCGCGCGCTCGCCCCGTACCTGTCCGACACGGTCCTTGGTGCCGCGTACGCGCCGGCCGAGGGCAAGGCGAACCCGCGGCTGGTGACCCTCGCGTACGCGCGGTCGGCGACCCGGGCCGGCGCCACGATCCACACCGGTACCCGGCTGGTCGGGTTGACGCACGCCGCCGGCGGGTGGCGGCTGACGCTCGACGACGGCCGGGTCCTGGCCGCCACGGCGGTGGTGATCGCCGCCGGCGTGTGGACCGCCGAGGTGGCGGCGATGGCCGACATCCGGCTGCCGGTGATCCCGGTGGCGCTGTCGATGACGGTCACCGCGCCCGCGCCGCCGCTGCTGCCGCACCTGATCCAGCACGTCGGCCGGCGGCTGTCGATGAAGCAGAGCGGCGACGGCAACGTGCTGATCGGCGGCGGCTGGCCGGCGAAGTTCCGTACCCGGGCCGGCCACATCGACCTGGACGCCGCGCCGGACCTGCGGTACGAGTCGCTCGCCGGCAACGCCGACGCCGCCCGGGTGGTCCCGGCGGTACTGCGGCTGCCGGTGCTGCGGTGCTGGTCCGGCGCGACCACGCTGACCCCGGACCAGCTGCCCGTCCTCGGCGAGATCCCGCGCCGGCCGGGGCTGTTCGCCGCGACCGGCGGGTCGGCGTTCACGCTCGGGCCGACGTACGCGCGGTTGCTCGCGGAGACGATGCTGTCCGGCGCGCCGTCGCTGCCGATCGGCGAGTACTCGCCCGCCCGGTTTGGATTCCTGAACTTTGTCTGACCACGTCTCCCGCCACCGCACGCCGGGGACCGGCGCCTCGCGCGCCGCCTCGGACGGCCGCTCGCGGACCGGCACCTCCCGGCGGCTGGCCGCGCAGCCTGGTCCCTCCCCGGGCCGGGGTCCGGGGGCTGGCTCGGACGGGGGCGATCGGTCCGAGCCCGGCCGGTACCGGGCGGGGATCGAGCTGCCGGAGCGGGTCGACCTCGTCGTGGACGGTCGGCCGGTCCCGGCGTACCCGGGCGAGTCGCTCGCGGCGGCGCTGTTCGCGGCCGGCATCCGGGCCACCCGGCGTACCGCGTCCGGTGCGCTGCGCGGGCCGTACTGCAACATGGGCGTCTGCTTCGAGTGCCTGGTCACCGTCGACGGGGTGCCGGCGGTCCGGTCCTGCTCGGTCGCGGTGCGGCCCGGTATGCGGGTGGCGACCGACCGATGACCGCGACGAGCGCGGCAGCCGCGCAGCCGGGTCCCGTCGCCGGCCGGAACCCTGATCGTCCACAGTGGACGGATGAGGATCCGGACGTGGCGGTCGTCGGCGCCGGGCCGGCCGGCCTCGCGGCCGCCACCGTGCTCGCCGACCACGGCGCCCGCGTCCTCGTCGTGGACGAACAGCACCGGCCCGGCGGCCAGATCTACCGGCAGCCACCGGCGACGTTCACCGCGCGCGGCGCCCCGGCGGGTACCGCGATCCCAGCCGGTCGCCGATTGCTCGCGGCCGCCGCCGAAGCCCCGCTGCGATGGTGGCCGGGCACCGTCGCCTGGGGTGTCTTCGGTGCCGGCGCCGGCCTCGACGACTTCGCCGCCGCCCCGACCGCCCCCGGCGCCGCCGCCCCGGCCGCTCCCGGCGCCGCGACCCCGGGCGTCCCCGGTGCCGCGCCCCCGGCCGTTCCCGGCGACGCGACCCCCGGCGTCCCCGACGCCGGCGGCGCCGTCCCGCGCGTCCACGGCGCCGGCCCCGACGGGCGCGCCGTCGACCCGGCGGAACCGTTGGCGCCGAGGCGGTTGCGGCTCGCCACCCACGGCCCGGCCGGTACCCGGCTGGTGCACCCGCGGCTGCTGCTGCTCACCGCCGGCGCGTACGACCTGCCGGTCCCGTTCCCCGGCTGGACGCTGCCCGGGGTGCTGACCGCCGGCGGGGTGCAGGTGTTCGTGAAGGCGCAGCGGCTGGTGCCGGGCCGCCGGTTCGTCCTGGCCGGCGCCCACCCGCTGGTACTGGTCGTCGCCGCGCAGTTGCTCGCCGCCGGCGCCGAGGTGGCCGAGGTGGCGCTCGCGGTACGCCGGCCGGCGCTCGCCGCGGCGCTGCGCGCGCTGCCCGCGGCCGCCGGCAACGCCGGCAAGCTGGCCGAGGGCGCCCGCGCGCTCGCCGCGCTGCGCCGGGCGAGGGTACCGGTGCGGTTCGGCACCATGGTGACCGCGGCGCTGCCCGGCGCGGACGGCACGCTGGGCGCGGTGCGGCTGGTCGAGCTGGCCGCCGACGGCACGCCGGTGCCGGGCACCGGGCGGGAGGTCGAGGCCGACGTGCTCGCCCTCGGGTACGGGTTCGTGCCGTCCACCGAGCTGGCCCGGCAGGCCGGCTGCGCCACCCGGTACGACCCGGCGGGTGGTGGCTGGGTGATCGAGCACGACCGGTGGCAGCGCGCCAGCCTGCCGGGGGTGTACGTGGCGGGCGAGATCACCGGTGTCGCCGGTGCCGAGCAGGCCGCCGCCGAGGGACGGCTCGCCGGTCTCGGCGCGCTGACCGAACTGGGCCTCCTCGCCCCGGCCGCCGCCGACCGGCTGGCCCGACCGGTACGCCGCGAGCTGCGCCGGCGCGGCCGGCTGGCCGGGCTGCTCGCCGGCACGTTCGTCGCGCCGGACGCGACGCTCGCCGCGGTACGCACCGACGACACGGTGCTGTGCCGCTGCGAGGAGGTGACGGTCGGCACGGTGCGCTCGGCGCTGCGCGACCACCCGCACCTGCGTACCGCCAATGCGGTCAAGCTGGTCACCCGGGCCGGAATGGGGATGTGCCAGGGCCGGTCGTGCCAGCCGGCGCTGTGCGCGCTGGTCGCGGCCGAGACCGGTCAGGACGTGGCGGCGGTCGGCAGCTACACGGCGCGCCCGCCGGTGAAACCGATCCCGCTGGCCGCGCTGTCCGACCCCGACTGACGGGCGGAGGGGCGGTCGCGGTCAGGCGGTGGCGGCGTGCTCCGCGGCCTCGGTGCGGGCGGCGATGTCGGCGCGCACCCGCTTGGTGGTGACGTGCTCGGCGACGAACGACACGACCGGGATGGTGCCGCACAGCATCACCACGAGCATCCGGCCGTACGGCCAGTCCAGCCGGCGGGCCAGGTCGAAGGTGAGCACCAGGAACACCATGTAGAGGAAGCCGTGCAGCGGGCCGACGATCGCGGACACGATCGAGATGTGCGCCAGGTGGTTGAGCGGCACCCCGATCCCGAACAGGACGACCAGGCCGACGCTCACCACGATCGCGATGATGCGGTAGCGGGTGAGTGCGCCACTGACGGAAGCGTCCACGGTGCTGCCTTTCGTCGTCTCAGCCCGGGTAGTCCCGGCGGCTGCGGTGCGGGTTGGCATTCTGCCAGGCCAGGTAGGCGTTGTAGGCGGCGAGTTCCGGGTCGTCCTCGACCGTCGTGGCCGGCACCTGCCGCTCGGTGCGGCGGATCGGGCGCGGCGCGCCGGGCAGCACCGGCGCGGTGAGCCGCTCCGGCTCCGGCTGGGGTTCGGCGGAGATCTTGCGCCGCTCGTCCCGGATCAGCCGGGCCCAGAAGACCACGGCGAACACCCCGAACACCGGCCACTCGAAGGTGTAGCCCCAGCTCAACGCGTTGCCGCCCTGGGCGCGGGTGAGCTGCCACCAGGACATGAACAGGCAGACACCGAACGCCAGCACCATCAGCAGGTGCAGCGCCAGCCAACGGGGCGACAGGAACCGTCGCATGGCCCGAGACTACCCGCGACCCGATCGGCACCCGCCGCCCCGGTACCGCCGGGGCGGCCCGCGGCACCCGTGCTCAGTGCACGTAGAGCCAGTCGGCGTCGATGTTGATCTTGATGCCGCCGTGCGTCTCGGAGTGCGCACCCCAGTACTGCTTCATCCGGTGCCCCACCCAGTAGCTGCTCGGGATGTAGCTGCTGGCGACGGTCGGCTTCTTGTCCCACTGGGCGAAATCGATCGTGCCGGGCATCCGGTACGTGCCCGCCTTGCGGGCGGCGACCAGCTCGTCGATCGCCGCGGCCCGGCTGGAGTACACCCCGGACCGGTAGTGCAGCGCGTTGATCGTCGCCGTCCAGGTGGACAGGTAGCGCAGCACCGCGGTCGAGCAGGACCCGCCGCGCGGGTAGAACTCCATGTCGTGCACGATGATCGACCCGGCGGCGAGGCCGTAGTGCTTCGCCTGCCGCACCGCGTCGGTGGCGTCCGCCTTGGCCTGATCGGACGCCTTCGCCGCGCTGGTGATCCGGTACGGCTCGCCCGAGCACGGCGCCTGCCGCCCGACGTACATGGCGAACACGTGCCAGCCCTTGCCGGTCTGCCGGGCCACCCAGGCCGGGTTCAGGTTCGGCTGGTTGGGGCAGCCGAGGTCGCCGCCGCCGATGTACACCCCGACCGCGCGGAACCGTGCCTTCGCGAGCCAGGCGTCCATCGTCTTCGAGGTCGGCGCTGCGCAGGAGTCGAAGCCGTACCCGTGGAACGTGCCCGGCACCTTCGTGCTCACCGCCGGCTCGTTCTCCGGCTCCCGGATCGTCCGGGGGTGGGCGTGCTCGGTGATCCGGGCGCTGGCCAGGGCGGCGTCGACCAGCTCCGGCCGGCTGCCGTACGTGGTGGTCAGCTCGACGCCCGCGGCGGCCAGCGCGAGCCGGCCGGTGTGGTCGGTGCTGCGCGGCGCGGCCTCGGGCACCCCGCGCGGCACGACGGCGCTGCCCGGCGCCGCGGTCGCCGCCGCCGGGCGCAGGCTGATCGTCTCGGTGCGGCCGTAGATGCGCGGCGGGCAGTCGGCCGAGTCGCTCGGCGTCCCGAGGTAGACCGCGTGCCGGTCGACGCGGGCGCAGGTGTCGGGATGCCGGTCCAGGTCGATCACCGGCCAGCCGGCCGGCACCCGGAGGCTCACCCCGTGGTAGGTCACCAGCCTGCCGGCCGGCGCCGCGGCACCGGTACCGCCGCCCAGCGCCGCCGTGGCCACCAGCACCGTGGCGCCGACCAGTATCGAAACCTTCCGGTGCGTTGCCTGCGTAGTGCGGTTGTTTCGGATCACTGAGCGCACCGCGCACCCTCCCCCCGTCGGGTCCGCCGGCACCCGGCCCGTCCCCAACGGCGTCAAGGCGCCCGCCGGGTACCGCAAGACATGCCCCTGCCTATCACTCGCATTTGTGTGCACGTCGGCATTTCCGGCTTTGTCAGCCGGTGGCCCGACCGTGCTCGGGGTCCGGACGACCCGACTGATGCTCACTGTGCGTTCTGGGGCGATCACGCGATTCCGCCGGTTCTGCGTCTACTGTGCGCTTCGCGGTAGCCTCGCCGCGTGGCCAACCCCGACCGCGACCGGCATCCCCTGCTGAACCTCGCGTACCTGCTGCTGGCGAGCGTGCTCGCCGGCGTCGTCGTCGCCGCGGTCGCGTTCCCCGCGGTCGGTGCCACCGGCTTCGCCGCGAAGACCGGCTCGGACACCTTCGAGGACCTGCCGACCGAGCTGACCATCCCGCCGTCGCCGGAGAACTCCTACCTCTACGCGGCCGACGGCAAGACCGTCATCACCTCGTTCTACGAGCAGAACCGCAGGGATGTCGGGGCCGACGAGATCCCGCCGGTGATGCGGCGGGCCATCGTCGCCGCCGAGGACACCCGGTTCTACCAGCACCACGGGGTCGACCTGCACGGCGTGCTGCGGTCGCTGATCGCGAACAACAGCGCCGGCGACGTGCGGCAGGGCGCGTCCACGCTGACCATGCAGTACGTCCGGAACGTGCTGTTCACCGCGGCGAAGACGCCGGAGCAGGCGCGGGCGGCCACCGCGCAGACCGCGGACCGCAAGCTGCGCGAGATGCGGTACGCGCTGGCGCTGGAGAAGCGGATGTCCAAGACCGAGATCCTGCGCCGCTACCTCAACATCGCCGCGTTCGGCCACCAGGCGTACGGGGTGTACGCGGCGAGCGAGCGCTACTTCTCGGTGCCGCCGTCGAAGCTGACGCTGCCGCAGGCCGCGCTGCTCGCCGGCCTCGTCAAGGCGCCCGACGCGTACGACCCGACGCAGGCCGACCCGAAGCCGGCCACCCAGCGCCGCAACTACGTGCTGGACCAGATGGTGGCGCTGCACTACGTCGACGCGAAGCAGGCCGCCGCGGCGAAACGCAGCCCGCTCGGCCTGCACCCCTCCGAGGTACCCAACGGCTGCGTCGACGTGCCGGCCAAGCACCGCGACTGGGGCTTCTTCTGCGACTACTTCCTGACCTGGTGGACCGCGCAGCAGCAGTTCGGCGACACCCGGCAGGCGCGGCTGGACACGCTGAACCGGGGCGGTTTCAAGATCGTCACCACGCTGGACCCGAAGGTGCAGCAGATCGCGCAGCACGAGGTGCTGCGCCAGGTGTCCACGCACAACCCGTACGCGATCAGCATGGCGGTGGTGCAGCCGCGCACCGGCAAGGTGCAGGCGATGGCGACCAACCGCAACTACAGCCTGGACACCAGCCACAACGGCAGATCGACCCGGCACAACGGGCAGCGCGGCAACTACCCGAACACCACCAACCCGCTGATCTCCGGCGGCGGCGACATCTACGGCTACCAGGCCGGCTCGACGTTCAAGATGTTCACCATGCTGGCCGCGCTGTCGGCCGGCAAGCCGCTCGCCACCTCGTTCAAGGCGCCGGCGAAGCTGAAGACGAGGTACCCGGTGGGCGGCGGCCCGGCCAGCTGCGGCGGCTACTGGTGTCCGAGCAACGCCAACCCGTCCTGGATGGACGGCAAACGGATGATGTGGGACGGCTTCGGCCGCTCGGTCAACACCTACTTCGCCTGGCTGGAACAGCAGGTCGGGGCGGAGAAGGCGGTCGCGATGGCGAAGAAGCTGGGCATCCGGTTCCGCGCCCCGTCCGACGCCAGGCTGGCCGCCCACCCGCACGAGTGGGGCGCGTTCACCCTCGGCGTGTCGGCGGTGACCCCGCTGGACCTGGCGAACGCCTACGCGACGGTCGCCGCGGAGGGGGTCTACTGCGCGCCGCGCAGCGTGCTCACCGTGGCGAACCGGGACGGCAAGGCGGTCTCGATCCCGGGCGCCGACTGCCACCGGGTGATCTCCGCCGACGTGGCCCGCGCCGCCACCGACGCGGCCCGCTGCCCGGTCGGGCAGCAGAGCTACTACAAGCGGTGCAACGGGGGTACGGCACCGAACGGGTTCGGCGCCGCCATCGGGCGACCGTTCGCCGGCAAGACCGGTACCACCGACAACACGCAGACCGCGACGTTCGTCGGGTTCACCCCGCAGCTCGCCGCGGCGGCGATCGCCGCCGATCCGGACAATCCCCGCAACGCCGTCGGGGACGCGTACGCGGACAAGGTCGACTGGGCGGTCGGCAACACGATCCGGCGCTCGCTCGCCGGGCATGCCGTCCGGCAGTTCGGCAAGCCGTCGAAGAAGATCGCCGGACACCTGTCCAGCGGCCGGCACAAGCCCGGCCACCAGCGCCGCCACCACCACTGACCGGCCCGCCCATCGGCCGCCGTCGGGCCGGTCACCGGTGCCGTACCTGCCGGGTACCGCACCGTGCGCCGCGCGTACGGTGGAGCCGACGGGTACAGGGGGTGGGTCATGCCGGGAATGGGTCACATGGGACCGATGCTCGCGCCGACCCTGAACCGCCTGCTGGCACCGTCCATCGACTGGTTCTTCCTGCTCTGCTGCCTGGCCGCCGCCGCGGTGTACCTGGCCGGCGTGTTCCGGTTGCGCCGGCGCGGCGTGCAGTGGCCGGTGCTGCGCACGGTGGCATGGCTCGGCGGGCTCGTCTCCATCCTGTTCGTCACCTGCACCGGGCTCGGCACGTACGGGATGGCGATGTTCTCGGTGCACATGACCCAACACATGGTGCTGAGCATGTTCTCGCCGATCCTGCTGCTGCTGGCGGCGCCGATCACGCTGGCGTTGCGGGCGATCCGGCCCGCGCCGCGCGGCAAGGTCGGCCCGCGCGAGGTGCTCGTCAAGGTGCTGCGGTCCCGGGCGGCGCGGGTGTTGACCTCACCGGTCTTCACCCTGCCGCTGTTCATCGCCAGCCTGTACGGCCTCTACTTCACGCCGCTGTTCGACTTCGTGATGAGCAGCTGGCTCGGGCATCACTGGATGCTGGTGCACTTCATCCTGGTCGGCTGGATCTTCTTCTGGCCGGTGATGGGCACCGACCCGGCGCCGCACCGGCCGCCGCACATCTTCCGGATGATCGAGCTGTTCCTGGCGATGCCGTTCCACGCGTTCTTCGGGATCGCGGTCATGCAGTCGGCCTCGCTGATCACGAAGACGTTCGCGCATCCGCCGCTGTTCTGGGGCATCAACGCGCTGTCCGACCAGCACACCGGCGGCGGCATCGCCTGGGCGTTCAGTGAGGCGCCGACGCTGCTGGTGGTGGTCGCGCTGTTCGCGCAGTGGATCAAGGACGATGAGCGGCGGGCGCGCCGGGAGGACCGGGCCGCCGATCGGGACGGCGACGCCGCGCTCGCCGCGTACAACGCGTATCTGGCCCGGCTGAACCGGCAGAGCTGAGGCGGCCGGTTCGCCGGTTGCGGACCGGAACTGACCGCTGTGCGGGTCAGACTGAGGGCATGACGAACGACGAGATCGCATCCGAGCAGCAGCTGCTGGTCCGATTCCTGGCCGGTCAGCGGGAGGCCTACCGGCAGGCGGTCGCCGGGCTCGACGAGGAGCAGGCCCGCTCGGTGCCGTCGGCCAGCGCGCTGAGCCTGTCGGCGCTGATCAAGCACTGCATCGACGGCGAGCGCACGATGATCAACCGGATCGCCGGCGCCGAGGAGGCCGCCGACCCGGTGGCGAAGTGGCAGGCCGGCTGGCAGTTGACCGACGCGGACACGGTGCCGGCGCTGCTGGCCGAGTGGGACGAGGTGGGCCGGCGCACCGAGCAGGTGCTGCTGGCCGAGCCGGACCTGGACCGGGTGGTGGACATCCCGGCGAACGTGCGGCAGTGGCTGCCGAACGACACCGCGTACACGGTGCGCTGGCTGGTGCTGCACTCGATCGAGGAACTGTCCCGGCACGCCGGTCATGCCGACGTGCTGCGCGAGTCGATCGACGGCGCGGTCGGGCACGGGGTCAAGCAGCAGCCGGGTGCCGCCTGGGGCTGAGCCGGCTCCGCCCTGGCCGAGTACCGCCGCCGCGCCGTGCCGCCGTGCCGCCGACGGCCGGCCATGGTCCACAGTGGACGATGGCCGGCCGGATCGGCGCGGGACGCGGCGGGGGGAGTCGCGACCCGCGGCGGTACGGCGAACCGCACCGCGCCGGTGTCGGGCGCCGGGGGGAGGGCGCACCGCACCTTCTTCAGGAGGTGGCGTGCCGGGCCGGGGGGGTGACCCGGCACACCGGGAGAGCGGGCTTGGCGTCAGGCCAGGACGAGGACCTGACCGGGGAAGATCAGGTTCGGGTTGCCGTGGAGCGTCTTGCCGTTGTTGGCGTAGAGCTCCTGCCAGCCGCCCGTGACCTTGTGCTTGGTCGCGATGGCCGACAGCGTGTCACCGTGCTTGACGGTGTACTTCGGGCCCTTCTTCTGCGCGTGCGTGGCCGGCAGCTGCGAGGCCGAGCCACCCGCCGACGAGCCGCCGGTCGACGAGCCGCCGGAGGACGAGCCGCCGGTCGAGGAACCGCCGGTCGACGAGCCGCCGCCGGAGCCGTCGGTGTTGCTGCCGGAGTAGTTGCCCGCGTCGCCGGCGTGCGCGCCGCACACCGGCCAGGCGCCGATGCCCTGGCTGGCCTTGACGCGCTCGGCGACGGCGATCTGCTGGCTGCGGCTGGCCTGGTCGGCGCGCGCCGCGTACTGGTCGCCGCCGTTGGCGTCCCAGGTGCTCTGGGAGAACTGCAGGCCGCCGTAGTAGCCGTTGCCGGTGTTGATGGCCCAGTTGCCGCCGGACTCGCACTGCGCGATCGCGTCCCAGTTGGTACCGGACGCGCTCGCGGCCTCGGTCAGCCCGAACAGTGGTACCGCGGTGACGGCGCCGGCCGCGACCGCCGTGACGGCGATCTTGCGACCCAACCTGGCCCGGGGGGAAAGGGCACGGTGCTTCGCCATGGGTTGTCTCCCTCGACGCCTACGAGGTGAGCTGTCGGGTTCGGGCCGAGGGGTACTGGCCCGGCCGCGTGCTGCGGCTTCACCCCGAGGCACCGCAACGTTCGCGGTGCCGAGGAACCTGGGTCCCCCGCTCCATGCCTGGCAGGTACGTGGAACCACGGTGTCGGCGGCATGGACTCGGCGTACCGGCCGTGGTTGCCCGCGACGGCGGACCGGCTGACCGTAGGTGCACCGGGTCCGTGGACGCAAAGTTCGGTGGGGCGATGGTGAAGAGGGCCACGTCCAGTCGGTGCGACACCACCCGGGACCGGACGAATCGCACCGCGTAACCGTGTGTTTGCTGTACGAAGGCGGAACACACCGCGCGGTCGCCCAGAAACCCCGCACAGAGTGACCGTGCGCTCGCGATACGCAGCATCGAGCGTGGCTTCGCGCCCGACATGACCGCGTTCACTCCGGCCGACGGCGCCCGCCGCCGGCACGCGTAGTTCGGTCAGAATGGAACCATGTCGGCCGCCGGATCCTCCCTCGCGTTGCGCCGCCGGTGGACCGACCTGATCGCCAGTGGGTACGACCGGCTCGTCGCCTCCGACCCCGGGCTCGCCCGGTTGCGGCTCGCGCTGGGCGTGCTCGTCAGCGTCGTGCTCGCGGTCGTGGTACTCGGTCTCGCCGGCTTCGCGATCACCGGCGTGCTGCTCGGCGCCAGCATCGCGATGGTCACCGCGTCCGGCCCGGTGCAGCGCACGCTGCGCAGGCAGGCCGCGGTGATCGGCCTCACGATCGTGCCGGCCGCGGGCGCGCTGACCCTGTCCGCGCTGCTCGGCGGGCACCGGCTGGTGTCCGACCTGGTGTTCCTCGCGGTCATCTTCGTCGCGGTCTACATCCGCCGGATCCCGGACTACGGTTTCCCGCTCGGGTTCCCGGCGTTCATGATGTTCTTCTTCGCCTCGTTCGTCGGCGCGTCGCCGGCGGCGTTGCCGGTGCTGCTGCTGGCGATCCTGGTCGGGCTGGCCTGCGCCGGGCTGATCCGGATCGTCGTGCTGCCGCCCCGCTCGGCACGCACCTTCCGCCGGGTCCGGCGCGGCTTCCAGGCCCGGCTGGCCCAGGTCCTCGACAGCGTCACCGACCTGCTCACCGACGGCCCCGCGCCGGCCCGGCTGGACCGGTTGCGCCGGCGGGTCGACCGGATGCACGAGAGCGCGCTGATGGTGGAGGCGGAGCTGGACAGCCCGCTCGCCCCGGACGGCGCCGGGCTGCACCAGCGCCGGGTGCTCGCCGCCGAGCTCGCCGCGGAGTCGCTCGCGCACGAGGCGCGCCGGGCCATGACAGCCGCCGATCCGCCCAGCCAGGCCGATCGCGCCGTCGCCCGGGACCGGCTGGCGACGCTGATCGAGCTGATCCGGGTGGACCGGCAGCGCGGCGGCTCGGGCGAGTTCCGGGTACCGGAGTGGGTCTGCGACCGGGAGCAGCGGCTCGCCGGGGTGAGCCCGGCGGCCCGCGGCCTGGTGTGGGCGATCGCCGAGGTCGGTGCCGCGGTCACCCGTTCCCGCAAGGCGAACCACCGGCCGGTGGTCGGCCCGCCGATGGACGACGAGGAGGACGTACCGGAGCGCGCCGAGCGCGACCCGGTGGCCCCACCGGTACGCGGGCTGGTCGGCCGGTTGCTGCCGTCCACCCGGCAGGCGATCCAGGCGACGGTGGGCTGCGGGCTGGCCATCCTCGCCGGCGAACTGCTGTCCCCGCAACGGTGGTACTGGGCGGTCATCGCCGCGTTCGTCGTGTTCGCCGGCACCACCTCCGCCGGCCAGACGCTGATGAAGGGGTTCCGCCGGGTCGTCGGCACCATGATCGGCATCGTCACCGGTACCGTCGTCGCGCTGCTGGTCGCCGGCGATCTCCCGCTGGTGGCGGGGCTGCTGTTCGTCTGCATCTTCGCCGCGTTCTACCTGGTGGCGATCTCCTACAGCGCGATGACGTTCTTCATCACCGTGATGCTCGGCCTGCTCTACAGCCTGCTCGGTACCTTCACGCCGGGGCTGCTGGTGCTGCGGTTGGAGGAGACCGCGGCGGGTGCGGCCGCCGGCGTGCTCGCTGCGCTGGTCGTGTTGCCCACCAGTACCAAGAGCATGCTGCGGGACGCGGTGGCCGGCCTGCTCGACCGGCTCGCCGGGTTCGTGACGTCCACTGTGGACCTGATGGCCGACGGTGAGCTGGTCGACCTGATCGACGCCTCCCGGGACGTGGACGCCGACCTCGACGCGGTACAGACCAGCGCCGAGCCGCTGCTGCACCGGGCCAGCCCCCGCCGGGCCCGGCGCAGCGACACCCGGCACCTGGTCCGGGTGCTCACCCGGTGCGCCCACCACGCCCGCGGGATCGCCGCGAACGCCGAGGTCGCCGCGCTGCCGGCGGACCCGACGCTGGCCGAGGTCGGCGGCCGGGTCGCCGCGAACCTGCACCGGCTGCGCGCGGTGCTGCGGGACGAACCGCACCCGGAACCGTTGGTACGGGACGAGAACCCGGCCGCCGCCATCGGTCGCGGGGCGCCGGAGGGGCTGGACGAGCGGACCCGCCGCGCGGTGGACCACCTCACCCAACTGGACCAGGCGGTACTCGCGCTGGCCCGGCCGCTGGGCGCCCGCCTCGCCGACCGCCCGCGCTGACCGGCTCGGCCGGACGCGACGGGTGCGGTTCGCCGGCCCGCCCCGATGCCGGTGGCGATCGGCATCGGGGCGAGGTATGGTGCCGGAATGGACTTCGCTCAGCAGACGACGACGCCGGTGACCCGGCGCCCTCGATGCTGAGCTGATCCCAGATCCACCTGATCTCAGCCAACGACCACGGCCCCGGGCGATCTCCCGGGGCCGTCGTCGTGTCGGTGCGGGGATGCCCTGAGCGGAAGGGAAATCCGATGTCCATCGACCCCCAGCCTCCAGCCCTCGCCGCCGACGACGCCGCCCGGCCGGACCACCGGCGGCTCGGCCGCGAGCTCGACCTGTTCGCGACCGATCCGCTGGTCGGCTCGGGCCTGCCGCTGTGGCTGCCGGACGGCGCGATCGTCCGGTACGAGCTGGAGAAGCTCGCCGCCGAGTCGGCCGCCGCGGACGGCTGTCGTCGGGTGTACACCCCGGTACTGGCGAAGCGCGAGCTGTACGAGCGATCCGGGCACTGGGCGAAGTTCGCCGACGACATGTTCCCGCCGATGCTCCTCGGCGGCGAGGAGTTCGTGCTGCGGCCGGCGAACTGCCCGCACCACGCCCTGGTGTACGCGTCCCGCCAGCGCAGCGTGCGCGACCTGCCGCTGCGGCTGAGCGAGCTCGCCTCGATGTTCCGCAGCGAGCTGTCCGGCGTGCTGTCCGGGCTGTCCCGGGTGCGGCAGATCAACCTGGACGACATCCACGTGTTCTGCGCACCGGACCAGGTCGGCGACGAGATAGTCCTTGCGCTGCAGGCGATCCAGCGGGTACACGGCAAGCTCGGCGTCGAGGTCGCCGGCTACCGGCTGTCCCGGCGCGGATCCGGCGGCAACTACCTCGGTGACGCGGCGCTCTGGTCGGCCGCCGAGGACCAGCTCGCCGCCGCCCTCGACCGGCTCGGACTGTCCTATCAGGACGCCGAGGGCGAGGCGGCGTTCTACGGACCGAAGATCGACGTGCAGGTGGTCGATCCCTCGGGTCGGGAGGAGAGCCTCGCCACCGTGCAGCTGGACTTCAACCAGCCGGAACGGTTCGACCTGCAGTACGTGGGCCACGACGGCGCCCGGCATCGACCCGTGATGATCCACCGCGGCACCCTCGGCGCGATGGAGCGGCTCGTCGCGTACCTGCTGGAGCGGCACGACGGCGCGCTGCCGACCTGGCTGTCCCCGGTCCAGGTGGCGGTGTTGCCGGTCGGTGCCGATCAGGTTCCTGCCGCCGAGCGGCTGCTCGATACCTTGCAGGACAACGGCATCAGGGTGGAGTTGGCCGGCCCACAGGACAGCCTCGGTGCCCGGGTGGCACGGGCCCGGCAGCGCCGGGTGCCCTACCAGGCGGTCGTCGGCGCCCGCGAGGCGGTGGCCGACGCGGCGACCGTACGCACCCGGGACGGTGCCCGACGGCTGCTCGGCACCGCCGACCTGGTCGCCGAGCTCCGGGCGCACATCACCGCCCGCGACTGACCGCGGCACGGGCGCCGGGCGGGGGTGTCAGTCGCCGGCGGTGGGGTCGGTGACGCGGGCGAGCAGGACCGGCTCGCCGGTGTGCCGGTCCCGGATCAGCATCAGGTACGGGCGGTCGAACCGTACCTGGCGCGGCGGTACCCGCAGGCTCGTGGTGGTGACGCCGACCGCCGTCGCCGCCGCGGCCGTGGTGCCCTTCTCGGCGACCGACAGCGTGGCGCGGTGCGCGACGAACGCCAGCGCCGCCGCGTTCGCCGAGATGCCGGTGAAGTCGGCGTCGCGGCCGAACGCGACGCCCATCCCGAGCCCGGCGAGCGTGCCGGACAGCTCGGCCGACCAGGACAGGTTCACCGTCGGCAGATCCAGCCCGAGCTGGGTGTCGTGCAGGCCGCCGGTCAGCGCGGTCAGCGTCGCCGCGGTCGGTACCCGCTGGTCGCCGTCCGGGACCAGCGCGAGCATCTCCAGCCGTCCGCCCCGGTACGGCAGCGCCACCGCCTGCCACCAGTTCGCCGCGGCGTACCGGTAGCGGCCGTCGCCGTGCAGGAAATCGGTGCGGACCGTGCCGTTCGGGGTACGGAACGACGCCGGGTGGGTGTCCTCGGCCCGGAACGGGTGCTGCCACCGGGCATCCAGCGCCATCGCGTCGGTGAGTACCCAGCCGAGGCCGGCCAGCTGGTCGGCCGACACGATGGCCGGGATCCGTCCCTTCGTCTGCGCCGACACCGTCTCGTTGATCGAGGTGGCGCTCGCGGCCGCGTCGCTGAGCAGCGGCACCTGGCGGATCCCGACCCGGTAGCCGGTGGCGAGCCGGTCCAGATAGTCGCGCCGGGTCTGCTCCCGACGGTCCAGCCACACCGTGTCGGAGACCTTCAGGCCGGGCGTGGACCGCAGCGCGTCGGTGCGCCGCTGCAGGCCGGCGAGCAGCGGATCGCCGGTGGCCGGCAGCCGCAGCACCCGGGCCAGCGCGGTCGCCGTCGACCCGCGGGCACCCTGGTACGCCATCCCGAGGCCGGACGCGAGGCTCTCCGGCGACAGCACCACGTTGCCGTCGGCGGGCTGCGCCGCCAGTACGGCGAGGCCGAAGCCGGTGTCGGCGCTGGCCAGCGCGGCGCTGCTCGGGCCGCCGGTGGCCGCGACCGCCCGGGCGGTGCCGATGGTCAACGGCGCCGCGATGTTCTGCCGGCCGGCGCCGGCGACGGTACCGGCGAGCAGCAGGACGACCAGCGTGCAGCGCAGGGCACGGGTGACGTACATGCACGTTGGACGCACCGTGGTCGGCTCGGGTTCCGTCCTTCCCGGGACGGTCCGGGCCGATTCGCCCGGTGATCGCGGTGTGCCGGTGGGCGGTTCAGTCGAGCGGGTCGAGCCCGCCGCCGTCGGTGCTGCCGGCGGTCGGATCGGCGCCGGTGCCGCCGTCGAGGCCGCCGCCGCTGGAGTAGCTCGGCGAGCCCCCGGACGGGCTCGGCGACGGCGAGCAGGAGGTGCCGTGCCGGGTGTTGTGGTACCCGCCGCGGTAGCGATAACGGGAGCCGGAACCCGAGCCGGAGCCGTCGTCGTCGCCGTAGTCGTGGTAGCCGGAGCCCGACCCGCCCTCGTCGCCGCCGTAGTCGTGGCTGCCCGATCCCGATCCGCCCTCGTCGCCGCCGGTGTGGCTGCCACCGTGCGAGCCGCCGTAGTGGGAGCCGCCGTGGCTGCCGCGGGCCAGCGTGATGGTCTCGGTGCTGCCGAGGCTGTAGCAGTCGTCGGAACTGCTCGGGTCGCAGCCGGTGGCGCCGAGCAGCGTCGCACCGGACAGCGCCGCGGTGACCGCCAGCCCGATCACCCGGCGCCGTACGGGGGAGGGAATGTGGATCATGCTGGCAGGGTAGAAGTCCCCACCAAACGCCCAGCGAAGCCCCAGTTCGGTCAGGCGCGCAGCTCGGCCGGGGCGCGGTCGAAGCAGCCGTGGTAGACGGTCGGCTGCCGTCGGGCCCGGATGCCGTCGGCGAAGTTCGCGTCCACCTGCGCGGCTTCCTCGGCGCTGGGATGCGTGGTCTGGCAGTCGTACCCGGCGCTGTGCCCGCTCATCAGGATCGAGCAGTCACCGTCGTAGTTGTCCGGCAGGCCGTAGATGTGGCCGAGCTCGTGCGCGACGATCCGGGTCGGGTTGTACTCCTGGGCCTGCTGCAGGTCGAGGTACACCTCGCCGGCACCGAGCCCCTGCGGGATCGTGTACGAGCCGCCCCCGTACCCCTCGCTGATGGTGACGTCGGCCGGGCTGCCGGCGACCAGCCGCACGTTCTGCACGCTGTCGTTCCAGATCTGCACCGCCTCGGTGATGTTGTCGGCGAGGTCGGGCGCCTGGCTGGCGTCGTAGTAGACGGTGGTGACGGCCTGCGGCGTGGCCGCGGCGGCGGCCTGGGTCGCGGTCGCGATCGGCGCGCCGACCAGGGCGAACACCGCCGCGGCCAGCAGCGGTACGAGACGTCGTCGTAGCATGGCGACTCCCTTCGAGGTGAATGGTCTGCCCAGAACGTTATTGCCCGCATTGATCCTGGAAAAGGGTAAATGTGCCAGGCGACGTAATCGCGCCCCGCCCTGTGCTCGGCGCGAACGTCGACGTGCTGCGCCGCCCCGGCGCCGCCGTGCTGCGCTGCGCTGTGCCGCCCGGCGCCGACGTGCTGTGCCGCCCGGCGCCGCCGCGCTGT
>NZ_BOPO01000096.1 GCF_017312725.1 Actinocatenispora comari
CGGCGGTGGGGTGCGCTGGGCCGGTCGAGTAGACCGGCTGGTCCTTCGGCCTGGTAACGGCGTTTCCACTTGGTCAAGCAGGCGCGAGACACGCCGGCTTCCGCGGCAACGTGGGCCAGCGGTCGGGTGGCGCACCGCTGGATCAGACGCAGCCTTCCGGCCGGTGTGAGTGGGGCGTTAGCGTGGGTCACGAGGGGTAGGTCCTTGCTGGCAGAGACGGTTGGTCGCACTTCCATCCTGCCGCCGGGACCTACCCCTCCCTCATCGCCAGGCCGGTGTCAACAACCTCACGAACCACAACAGCTAGCCGTCCCCTTGGAGACCAGCGGATGAGTCCCCTACCCGGAAGGCTCGTCCCTGGTCACGTGATGTCGTCCTACCGGCGACCGACCCGACTCGTAGACAGCTCTGCCTCTCGGCTCCTGAGCGGCACCGCTGGCGGTCTTGTCAGTCGTCGTACACCTGGTCGGGGTGCAGGTAGCAACGGATGTCGTCGCGACCGTCAAGGGCTCGCGTGTCGACGTCCTTCGGGTCACGCTCGGCCCGGTCGGCAAGATGCTCGACCAAGGCTTCTGCTTCTGCGCTGAGCTGCTTGAACCGGCGAGCCGTGTGCCCGAGGCACAGGCCGGCCAGACCCAGCAGCTCGTTTCCCGCTGGCGCACTGGTCCCGACCCGGACGCAGCATCGTTGGATGAATGCGAAGTCATCGTCGTCCAACGCGCTACCAACCAACGCATCGGCGGCGTCAGCGACGTCTGTCGGATCACGAAGCGCGCGCTCGATCGCCTCCTCGACCACGTCATGAGGAAGGGCAGGCGGGTTGAAGAACGATCGATGAGTGTGCATCGCCGAGCAATCTACATCGGACGGGTCGCCCCGGTCACGAGGTCGTTCTATCCGGCGGCCGGCACAACTCGTGAACAGCTTCGCCCTCGGCCCCTGATGACCTTGGCGGCTCATCGGCCCGTGGCTAGTGCGGTTCCGCCGAGTCGGACTTGAGCCACCGGTCATCCTCGAACTCGGGTGGAAGCTCGTCCTCCCATGGGTCGATCCCCCGGCGCTCAAGCTCGTCGAACCAACGATCGCGCTGCGACTCGGGCAACCGGCGCCCACACCACGGACAGAAGTCGATGATGCTGCTTGACCGGCCGCCGTCGTGGATGATCAGCCCGTACTCCTGAAACCTCGCACTGAACTGGACCAGCGCATCCGGGCAATCAAACGGGTCCTCGTGGTCCTCGCAGGTCACGTTGGCGTGCCTGTCCATCGCATCGCAACAGTGCATGCCTAACCATCGCCCACGGCCGCCATCCGGCGCACCTTGCCGTCAGCTCAGTCCGCTCTCGACCGGCTGCGCTGCGGGACGGTGCCGCGGGCTCGCGAGAGTTGGTCGTAGGAGCGGCGGGCGTTGATCAGTTCGGAGATCGCGTCCTGAAGTTCCAGGATCACGGAGATCGTGACGCGGTCCCATGCCGGCGGCTGCGGCATCGACGGCGGCCAACCAAGCGGTACGCCGTACTCGTGGAGTAGCGCGAGCGCGTTCGTCGCCCGTACTGACGCCGCGCGCAGGTCGCTCTGTGCCCGACGTAGCTCCGTCTTCAAGCTTGGTCCCCCCACGGCTTCATTCGAACACAGGTTCGAACAACGCCGCAACCAGGGACAACGCTCGGCGGGCGCGACTCGGACACAACTGGTCGTGCTGATTGACTTGCATGTACAAGATGGCCGTGCCTACACTTCGCGCATTGGTCAAGCGGCTCTAGCTTGATCGGACAACCGGTTCAACGATGGAGGTTGAGTAGGCAATGGCTATCCAGATGGGGCTGCGGGTCGAGATCCCGTCCATTGCGGCGTTTCCGAACAACGCGCTGTTCCTCGGCGTGCGGGCCGAGACCGACTTCGACAAGCGCGGGCAGGGCGACGACCAGGCGCGCGACAAGCAGACCGGCCAGCGCGTGTGGACGGTGACCGCGATGGACCTCGATCCGGACGCGGCGAAGTTCGGCCGGAACGCGCAGATCAAGGTCAAGGTGCTCGCCGAGCACCAGCCGGTACCGCCGACTTCGCAGATCCCCGGCTACCCGCCGGTGATCGAGTTCGAGGGCTTGCAGTTCACGCCGTACGTCGACGACAAGAAGTGCCGCGCGCCGCAGGACGGCCGGCAGCACAAGTGCAAGGCGCAGCAGACGTACTCGTTTCGCGCGACCGGCATCCGTGCCGCCTCGACCCTGCCCGCCGCCGACGGTTCGGCGGCCTGACCCTCACCCGTTCATGAGGCGCGGGGCGGCCCTGCTTGGCGGCTGACGACCGCCCCGCGCTTCTCCTGCCGTACAGGAGGAAACCAGCATGTCACGCGACGCTGATTGGCGTTCGTTGATGGGCACCCGGCTCGGTGTGCCCGGTGAGTTGTGCACCTGCGGCCGTCAGGCGGTCGAGGTGTTCTCGACCGAGTTCGGCCTCGTGGGTTACTGCGGGGTCGCCGACGGCGGTAACGACGTGGGTCCGTGCCCGTTCTGCTCGTCGCCTCGGAAGCACTTCGACGAGTCGGGGATTCCCGTGCGATGCCCGCAGTACCGGCTGCGTCCGGGCGGTGAGGTCTGATGGCGGCGCGTCGTGAGCCGCAGTGGGTGCGGTTGCAGTCGTCGGTGTTCGCCGTGCCACGGTGGGCGCTGCTGCTCGGGCTGATGTTCCGTGCGCTGTTCCGCGCCGTCCGGTTGGCGTTGCGGTACTGGCGGGTGACCGGCCCGGTGGTCCTGCTGATCTGGCTGGGCTGGCGGGCGGGCTGGCAGGTCATCCCGATCGTCTTCCTCCTGGCTGCGGCCGGACTGTCGGGCTGGCGGATCGGGCACCGCAACTCGTTCGGGGTGTGGGTGAAGTGGCCGTGGCTGTCGCGGTGGCGCCGCTGGTGGCTGTATCGGCGTGGCTGGGAACCCACCATGCGCGGCTGCGGCCTGTCCACCGCGCACGGGTCGGTGCAGTACTGGCCACCGATCCTGTCGGTCAAGTCCTCCCCGGCCGGCGACGTCGTTCGCGTTCGGCTGCTGCGGGGTCAGACCCCGGATACCTGGTCGGGCAGGTCGGCGGAGCTGGCGTACGCGTTCGGCACGCGGCTGTGCCGGGTGTTCTCCGGCCGCATCAACGTCCTGCCCAAGATCCGCGCGGGTCGCCTCGGTGTCTTGCTCGCCTGGTGGGACCGGCGGCGGTTCGGCCGGGACCGCCCGACCGAAATGACCCTCGTGTTCGTACGCGGTGACCTGCTCGCCTACGCGGTCCCCGCGATCGGCCCCGACTCGATCCCGCGCACGCCGGACCTGTCGTGCCTACCGGTCGGGCTGCGGGAGGACGGCTCGTGGCTGCGGATCGTGCTGGAACAAACGCATGTGCTGATCGCGGGCGCGACCGGGTCGGGAAAGGGGTCGGTGATCTGGTCGATCCTGCGGGCTCTCGCGGGCGGTATCCGGTCGGGGTTGATGCAGGTGTGGGCGATCGACCCGAAGGGCGGGATGGAACTGGCCATGGGCAAGAGGCTGTTCTCCCGCTTCGCCTACTCGTCGCTTCCCGAGATGGCAGACGTCCTGGACCAGGCCGTCGAGGTCATGCGCGAGCGGCAGACGCGGCTCGCCGGCTCGGTCCGCCAGCACGTTCCGTCCCCGCAGGACCCGACCATCGTGGTCCTGGTCGACGAGCTGGCCGCGCTGACGGCGTACCTGACAGACAAGGACCTCCGCAACCGGATCGAAGCAGCGTTGGCGGTGCTGCTCTCGCAGGGCCGGGCACTGGGCGTGCATGTGATCGCGGCGGTGCAGGACCCGCGCAAGGAGGTCGTCAAGTTCCGCGACCTGTTCCCGACCCGCGTCGGGCTGCGGATGACCGAAGACGAACAGGTCGACATGGTGTTGGGCGCAGGCGCCCGGAAGCGGGGTGCCCTGGCTGACCAGATCCCGGCCAGCCTGCCCGGCGTCGGGTACATGGTCCTCGACCAACGGCCCGAACCCGTCCGGGTGCGGTTCACCCACGTCACCGACGACCACATCCGCGACATGAACACCCGCTACGCCACCCCAACGCCGGCGCCGTCCTCAGCGGCTCCGGTACCCCCACAGCGCACCCCACCTGCCGGCGGGAACGGGAACGGGTCAGGGCCGCTGCCGGTGGAGCTGTTCAACAAGCTGCGCGGCGGTGACCGATGACCAGCATCGAACGCCGCGCGGCCCGGCTGTGGCGCATCCGGGTCCCCGGCACGCTGCTGTCTGGCACGGCGGTCACGGTACGGCTCGACGCGAGCGAGACGGATGCCCGGATGTGGGTCGCGGTCGGCGCCGGCCACCGTCGCCTGCCGCTGTCGGTGTCGGAGGCGTGGGCGGTGTTCAAGCTGCTCGGCGAAGCTCTGGACGTCACCGGCGATCCGCCCGAGTTCGTCCGTACTCCTGTTACCCCGACGAGCCGATAGGGAGGGTCGTTGTGTCTGCTGGATTGAAGATGGAGAGCGCGGCCCGGCTGGTGATCATGGGCGTGATCGGGGTCATGGCCGGGGCGGCGTCGTTCACGCACATGCACGACTGGACGATGCAGAACGCGCCGCACGGCACGCCGGAATGGTTCGGCTGGGCCAACGCGGTCGTCTCCGAACTGACTCCCGCGCTGGCGCTGCTGGAATGGCGGCGGCGACGACGGGCCGGCGGCTCGATCGGCTACCCGGTGGCGCTGCTGGTCGGCTCCGGGCTGCTGTCGCTGGCGGCGCAGGTGTCGCAGGCCAACGCGTCGCTGTCGAGCAAGGCACTCGCCGCGCTACCCGCGATCGCGTTCACCCTGCTGATCAAACTGGTGTTCTCCAGCCTGCCCGGCAACGTGCACGCGCCGCGCACGGCGACGGCCGAACACCTCACCGACCACGACGAGACCGACGCCACCGCCCACCATGATCACCACATGGCTCGGGTGTCGCCCGACGCTGCCGACCTGGATCAGGCGCCACAGCGCACTGCCAACCACGGCGATCAACCAAGCGCGCCCGCCCACGACCAAGAGGTACCAGCCACGGTGGGCGGCCCAACGCCGGTCGCCCGCTTGTTGCCACCGTCGCCACCAGCCGAACGCCATGACGAGACCGTATCGGCCGCAAACACAGACCACATCGGCGATTCGGCCGCTCCCGCGACCGCCCGTCCGCTCGCGGCCCGTGTCGTCGCACCGGCCCGACCGGTCGTCCGTGTCAACAGCTCCGCGAGGGAG
Organism: Actinocatenispora comari; assembly: GCF_017312725.1. GTDB lineage: Bacteria > Actinomycetota > Actinomycetes > Mycobacteriales > Micromonosporaceae > Actinocatenispora > Actinocatenispora comari. The sequence continues at coordinate 5,233 of NZ_BOPO01000096.1, forward strand.
GTGCCGTCTGTATGACCACCGTCAAACCCACGGCTGTCGTCCTTCCGGATCTCGGGCAGGAGGACACGCCACGACCAGGAACGCGCGCGGCTCGGTTGTTGCAGCCGATCGCAAAGAACATGGCCGCCGAGCTGGCGAAACAGTTCGGGGTGTGCGTCAAGCCCGTGTGGCTGCGCCGCACCAACACCGCCACCGGCGAAACCGAACTGATCTCCGTGCCGTGCGGCGCCACGTCGGCGGCGAAGTGTGAGCCGTGCGCGGAAGCGAACCGGCGACTGCGGATGCAGCAGATCCGCGAAGGATGGCACCTCACCGACGAGCCCGTCACCACCCCCGACGCACCCACCGACGAGCAGCGGGAGCTGGTCGAGTACCGCGCCGTCCTGGAATTCGCACGGACCTCGGTCGTGATGGCCGCCGAGTGGGACCAGGTCGCCGAGCTGGACACCGAGATCGACCAGGTGGACGAGCAGATCACCGCCGCGGGCATCCGCGGCTCGGTGCTGCCCGGCGGCAGGAAGGACGGCACCGACGGACAGGAAGCGGCGCCGGCACGGAAGCGGTCGACCAAACGCCGGCAGGACGCCCCCGACCTACCCCGGCTGCCCGTGGCGAACCGAACCATCCCGCACCCGCACATCGGCACCGACGGGCAAGAACATCGGGACTCCATGTTCCTGACGCTCACCCTCGGCTCGTACGGGCCAGTGCACTCCGCCTACTGGCGGCGCGGCCGTACCCAGCCGTGCGAGTGCGGGGAGTTGCACGGCCAGCATGACCCGCGGCTGGGTACCCCGGTCGACCCGGACAGCTACGACTACCGGGCCGCGGCGCTGGACGCTATCCACTTCGCCAAGGTCATCGACCGGTTCTGGCAGAACCTGCGCCGCGCCGTCGGCTGGAAAGTCCAGTACGCCGGATCCATCGAAATGCAGAAACGGCTCGCCCCGCACGGACACTTCGCGGTGCGTGGCGCGCTGGCCCGCAAGCTGGTCAAGCAAGTCGCCGCCGCCACCTACCACCAGGTGTGGTGGCCCGCCCATGACCGGCTCGTCTACGACCCCGACGGGCCGCTTCCCGTCTGGGACGCCGATGCGTTGGCCTACCGCGACCCCCAGACCGGGGCCGCGCTACCCACCTGGGACGAAGCGCTCGACGCCATCGACGACGACCCCGACGCTGAGTCTGCTCACGTGGCCCGGCTCGGCACAGTCGACGTCAAAGGCGTGCGCGGCGGCTCCGACAACGCCGAGAAGACCATCCGCTACATCACGAAGTACATCGCCAAGGACATCACCGACGCGGTCTCCCCGGACTCGCGGGCGCAGGAAGACCACATGGCCCGCCTGGCGGCCGAGCTGCAGGTGTTGCCGTGCTCGCCGACCTGCCCGAACTGGCTGCTCTACGGCATCCAGCCCAAGAACGCCAAAGCCACGGCACGGCCGGGACGGTGCAAGGGCAAAGTGCACCAGCGGCGCACCCTCGGCTTCACCGGCCGACGCGTCCTGGTCTCCCGGCAATGGTCGAACAAGACCCTCACCGACCACCGCGGCGACCGCAAAGCCTGGGTCAAAGCACTCCTCGCCCTTTCGACAACCGGCGACGGCAACGGCGACCAGGCCGACGGCGCCGAGCACGACCAGGCGGACGGGCTCGACCGGTTCGAATACCAGCTCGCCTCCCGCGATGATCCGGACGTGCCACCGCCGCATGTGCACTTCCTGCGCAAGATCGCGGAACGGCAGGCCTGGCGCGCGCAGCTCGACGCGGCGAAACAACAAGTCCTGCAACGACTTTCGGCAACGCATAACGGGGCTGCGGCATGAGTCCATTGGGAGACAACACAATGACGGTCATTCGGATGTCTGATCAATCGGAGGTTGATACGCAGCGGACCAACGTCCCCGGCCACGTGGCCGACGTCGTCAACCTCGGTGAGTACCAGCGGGCGACGCTCACCGTGCCCGGGCTCGCCGAGCTGCTGAACCTGAGCGTCGGTACGACGTACCAGTACCTTCGGCGCGGCGAGATTCCGGCTCGTCGGGTCGGTCGCCGGTGGGTCATCTCCCGACGTCGCATCGAGTCCTGGCTCGAAGACGTACAGGCGCTCGCACCGAACGACGGGCTTTCGGCAACCGGCACGGAGCCGTACCCGTGGGAGGTGCGGTAGCCGTGGGATGGGTGATGAAGACTCCGGCGGGATCGTTCCGCGCCAACTGGCGGGACCCGTCGGGCAAGGAGCGATCGAGAACGTTCAAGGCCGAGGATGCCGCGTACGCGCACATCGACAAGATGGAGTCGACGAAGACCCGCGGCAGCTACGTGGACGACCGGGCGCGGAAGGTCCGGTTCCGCGATCACACGGTTCGGTGGTTGAAGGGGCGCCACGTCGAGGCGCGTACCGACGAGCGCACGATGTCGTTGCTGCGCACGCACATCATCCCGAAGTGGGGTGGCTGGCGGCTGGGCAGCATCGATCACCTGGAGGTACAGGGCTGGGTGACCGAGCTCGGTCGCACGCTGGCGCCGGCAACGGTGGCGAAGTGCTTCGGGTTGGTCTCGTCCATCCTTGCCGCCGCCGTACGCTCGCGCATCCTCGACGTGAATCCCGCCGACGGCGTCGTCCTACCGAAGACTCGCAGCGGGCGTCGTGCGGTGGCGCTGACCCGCGCGCAGGTGTTCGGGCAGATCCTTCCGGCAATCGCCAGTCCGCATCACCGCATCCTCGTCTGGCTCGCTGCCGGTGCGGGTCTGCGCTGGGGCGAGTGTGCGGGGATGCCCTGGGGTGCCGTGGATCTGGACCGTGGCGTCCTGCACGTGGCTCAGGTCGCCGTGGAGACGTCGCACACCGTCGAGCTACGTCCGTACCCCAAGACGGAGGCTGGGCGCCGTACGGTCCCGATGGGCGCCGGCCTGTCGGCCATCCTGCGCGAGTACCGGGAGATGACCGGCAATCCGTCGGACCGTGACCTCGTCGTGTTGAGTCGCGTCGGCCGCCCGATGCGCCGGGCGAACTTCCGCAAGCGGGTGTGGCGTCCGGCGCTCGTCCGCGCTGGACTCCTCGGCGAGGTACACGAGGCGGCAGAGGGTCGTTGGCGCGGCGCGTGGCCTACAGCCGACGGCATCGAGCGGACGGCGACGTTCGGCAGCGAGCATCAGGCCGTCACCCACGTTGCGCTGCATGCAGCCGGCGGCCCGCGCTTCCACGACCTGCGCCACTCGTACGCGACGTGGTTGGTGAGCGACGGGCTCCCCATCAACGACGTACAGCGGGCGATGGGACACACCCGCGGGTCGACCACGCTCAACCTGTACACGCACCCGTCGGCGGGCTTCGAGGAGCGCATTCGGCGGTCCATCGACGGCGAGTCTGCTGACTTTTTGCTGACTTTTGGGTCCGACGACCCGGACGATGACGGCACGGCCGGGGTCCCACTCCCGGCCTGACCTGCGCAGACGTCCAATCGAAAAACGTCCGGGAATAGGGACGACCCCCGCCGGGGGGTGGCGGGGGCCGTCAGGGGGGCCGGCTCCGGGGGGGTCGAGCCGGGCCCGCTCAGCGGTCACGGGGGGTGCAACCGCCGAGAGTGTGGTTGCGAGCCGGAAGCGCCCGCCCCGGCCCGCACGTACCTACTCGTAAGGATGCCCGAGATCGAGGCGCGACGTCGAGTAGTAGCAGGAATCCGGCGCACGTACCTCCACCTTCAGGGTGCAACCGTTCGGCCACTCGGCGCCGCCCACCGACCGGGACACGAACCGACCGGCCGAGCGGAGTGTCGGTGGTGATGAATACACTCGGCCCGTGGGCTCGGGCGCCGCTTTCTTCGATCTCGACCGGACAGTGATCGCGACGTCGAGCGCTTTGGCATTCGCGCGGCCGTTCTACCGCGACGGCTTGTTGAACCGCCGCGACGTGGTCGCCAGCGGGTACGCGCAGGCGGTGTACAAGTTGGCCGGCGCGGGTGACGAGCAGATGGCGAGAATCCGCGACCAGCTGGCCACCATGAGCCGCGGCTGGCCCGTTGACCAGGTAAGACGGATCGTCGCTGGCACCATCGACGAGTTGATCGCGCCGTACGTGTACGCCGAGGCGCTGGTGTTGATCGAGCAGCACCGGGCGGCCGGGCGTGACATTGTGCTCGTCTCGTCCTCCGGCGAGGAGATGGTCCGACCGATTGCGCGATTGGTTGGTGCCGACGATGTGATCGCCACCCGGATGGCGATCCGGGACGGCCGGTTCACCGGCGAGGTCGACTTCTATGCCGCTGGGGAGAGCAAAGCGGTGGCGGTGCGGGAATTGGCGACCCGAAACGGCTACGATCTTGCGACCTGTTACGCCTACTCCGATTCCGTGAGCGATGTTCCGCTCCTGTCAACTGTCGGATATCCGACAGCTGTCAACGCGGATCGTGGACTGCGTCGCGTGGCCCGGGAGCGCGAGTGGCCGGTGTTGACCTTCCGGAATCCCGTTCCGACCCCGCTGACCCGCATCCGGTACGTGCTGAGCCGCCCGCCCGGCGGCCCCCTGGTGCCGATGGCCGTCCTCGTCACCGCGAGCGCCGCCGTCACCGCCGCGATCTGGTACACGCGGCGCCGCCGCCCGGCTGCCCGTGCCCTGCCGGCGCCGCCGCCCGGTCCCTGAGTCCCGCACCAGGTCTGCGACACGCAGGGCCCCGGGGTGGGGTCGGCACGCCGAACGCACCGACCCCGCCCGTCGGTCGCCACGATCACTGTGCTGGCCCGGAGAGCGACGACGCCGGGCCGAGCACAGGCGACGGTCAGGATTCCCCGTCGTACAAGGGATTCGGCACCTCGCCGGAGGCGCCGATGGCGTGCCGCAGCGGCCGGTCGGCGTAGCCGGTGACGAGCAGCCGGTCGGCGTTGAGCCGGTAGCGCGGGAACGTCGGCCCGAGCAGCGGGTACTCGTCGAAGCGGGCGGCGAGTTCCGGGATCTCGCGCTGCACCGACCGGACCACCTCGCGGACGATCGACCAGAACCGCGCCTCCGGTACGTCGAGCTGGTCGGCGCACAACGGTGCCAGGTAACGGAAGTGGCCGATCAGCACGCTGTCCACCACGTGCTGGGCGATCAGCTTCGGCGCCTTGCGCGGCACGATGCCGGCCGGTTCGGGCAGCCGCTCCGGTACCACCGTGTCGGACAGCTCCAGGTCGTCGACGAGGTCCTTGAGCAGCAGCCGGCGCGGCAGCTCGTCCGGGTCGAACGTGACGAGCGCGTTCTGTCCGTGCGGGTTGACGGTCAGCCCGTACCGGTAGAGCAGGTGGAGCAGCGGCCGCAGCACCGTACGAACCAGCGCCGTCAGCCACTCGGCGGGCGCCCGGCCGGAGACCGAGACCAGTTCCGCCAGCAGCGATCGGCCCGCACCGTCCACATGCAACAGTGCCGCGAGCGACCGGGCGCGTTCACCGTCCGCGAGGGTCGGAGTGACCGGCTCGCGCCAGATGCAGCCCAGCGTCTCCAGCTGCCGGTACGGCACCCCGTCCACCTCGGACAGGTACGGGTGGCGCACGGTCACCGAGGCGACCTCGCCGAGCAGTACGGTGCCGGTCAGGAACTCGTCGGCCGCCACCAGTCCTTGCACCCACGCGGTGAGCACCGGCGCACCGGCGGTGCAGTGCGGTGGGATCCCGCGCCACACCGAGGTGTTCAGGATCGACACCGGCAGCTTCACGTCGTACCGGCGGCGGTCGCCCAGGTTCGTCATGGTCCGGATCGACTGCTGCGCGAGGTACCGGTCCGGTGAGTCGCCGAGCGCCACGATGCGGCGCTGCGCGATCTCCCCCGCGTACCCGATCGAGAGGACCCGGTCCCACTGCCACGGATGCACCGGCAGCCACACGTACGCGTCCGGGTCGAGCCCGGCGTCGCGCAGTCCGGCGGCGAACCGCGCCTCGGTGGCCGCGCCGAGTTCGGACCTGCGTACCGCGTGTTCGGACAGGCCGGGGGTGCCGGCGAAGGTGGCGAGTCCGCGGTGGACGGCCACCCAGCGCAGCCGCAGCGACCGCCGGGACTCCGGCGCGTACCGGCGCAGATCGGTTGCACCGAAACCGATCCGACCCTTGTTCGCCACCAGCCACGGGTGCCCGGCGAGGTGGCCCTCCAGTTCGGCGTGGTCCAGGGTGCGCAGCTTGGCGACCGGCAGGTCGTCCGCGCTCGCGTCGGCGGCCAGGGTCGCGGACAGCTCACCGAGGTACCCGGCGAGCGTCGCCGCGTCGACGCCCATCGTCGGTGCCGCGTCCACGGCGAGCCGCTGCACGTCCCAGGCCGGTGCGCCGCCGCGGTTGCCGAGCAGACCCGGCGCGTACCGCAGGATCGAGCCCGGGTCGACGCGCAGCGCGCCGAAGGCACCGGGCCGGGCGGCGAACTCGTACCCGATGTCACCGGCCAGCTCGATCCGGTACGCCCCGGCGCTGGTCTCGGTCGGCGTCAGCAGGCCCTCGTAGCACCACTCGCCCAGCGCCTTCGCGGCGAGCCTGCGGTTCGCCGCGCGCCAGCGCTCGCCGTTCACCGAACACCGCCGTACGTCGGGAACGCGGTCCGCTCGCGCCAGCGCTGGCCGTTCACCGGACACCGCCGAAGGTCTGGAACGCGGTCCGCTTCGGCAGCCGGAACGCCTCCCGGCCGGTGATCGCGTTCAGGATCGTCGCCGACCGGTACGCGCCGATGCCGAGATCGGGTGCCGCGGCGCCGTGCGTGTGCAGCTCCGCGTTCTGCACGTACAGCCCGCCGGACACCGTTGGGGCGGTATGGATCCGGTGCTGGGCGTCGATGCGGTAGCGACCCTGCTCGTCCCAGTCGATCAGCTCCCGCACCGGGTCGAGCAGCGCCGGCACCTCGGCCGCGTACCCGGTCGCGGCGACGACCGCGTCGACCGCGAGCGTCCCGGTGCTGCCGGTGTCGGCGTGCGTGCAGCACAGCTCGACACCGTCGCCGGCCCTGGTCGCGTCCCGGACCGCGGTCGCCGGGTACAACCGGACCGGCGGCAGCGTGTCGTCCAGCAGCCGGTGGTAGAGCTCGGCGTGGATCGCGTCGATGGTCTCGCTGTCGATCCCCTTGTATAACTGCCACTGCGCGCCGATCAACCGGTCCCGTACCGCGGGTTCCAGCCGGTGGAAGTAGTGCATGTACTCCGGGGTGGTGTACTCCAGCACCAGCTTGGTGTAGTCCAGCGGCGCGAACCCGGCGGTACGGGTCAGCCAGCTCACCGCCCACCCGCGCTCGGGCTGCCGGCGCAGCAGGTCGAGGAACACCTCGGCACCGGACTGCCCGGAGCCGACCACCGCGACGTGCCGCACCTCCTCGCGCCAACAGTCCACGTACGACAGGTAGGACGCGGAGTGGATCACCCGGTCGCCGCGGATCTCCCGCAGCGGCGCCGGCAGTACCGGCCGGGTGCCGACGCCGAGCACCACGTGCCGGGCCTCGACCGTCCGTTCGCCGGCGGAGTCACGCAACCGCACCGTCCACAGCAGACGGTCCGGGCGCCACTCCAGCGCGGTCACCGTGACACCGAAGTGGGTGGACGGCAGCCGCTCCGCCGCCCAGCCGCAGTAGTCGGCGTACTCGCGGCGCGGCAGGTGGAACCGTTCGGCCACGAAGAACTGGTACATCCGGTCCCGGTCGGCCAGGTAGTTCAGGAACGACCACCGGCTCGTCGGCCGCACCAGGCTGACCAGGTCGGCGAGGAAGCTGACCTGCACCGTGGCCCAGTCGAACAGCACCCCGGGATGCCAGTCGAACCGCGGCTTCGCGTCGTACGCCGCGAACCGCAGCTCGGGCACCTCGTCGGCGAGCGCCGCCAGCGCCAGGTTGAACGGCCCGATCCCGACCGCCACCACGTCCCACATCTCGTTCACGCCGCACTTCCTTCCCGGTCGGCGCCCGCCATTCCGTCGTACGAGGTTCGATCCGCGCCGGCTGTCCGGAGTTCGGCCGGTCGCTCGGCGACCAGCAGCGCCGCGGTCTTGTCCGGCAGTTCGATCTCGCCGCGGTGCGCGAACCCGGCACGCAGAAACGCCCGTACCGAGGCGGCGTTGCGCACGTCGGGTTCGGCGACCACCCTGGCGCACTCCGGATCGGTGCCGAACAGGCCGTCGCGGACCGCGCCGAGCAGCGTGCGGCCGAGCCCGCGTCCGGTCAGCGCCGGCTCCCCGATCAGCACGTGCACCCCGAGATCGGTCGGCTCGGCCGGGTACGCGGCACCGACCGGTTCGGCCACCGCCCGGTAGATCTCCCAGTACGACACGGGTACGCCGGCGACCAGTCCGAGCATCGGCCGGGACACCGGCCCGGCGAGCAGGTCGGTGAGGTAGCCGCGCAGCCGGTCGGCCGGCCAGTCCTGCCGCCAGAAGCGGGCCACGTGCGGCCGGTTCATCCAGTCGTGGACCAGCCCCAGGTCGTCGTCGACCCGAACCGGCCGCAGGGTCAGGATGCCGCGCCCGGTCGGTACCGAGAACCCCTCCGGCAGTCGTCGCCCGACGTGGTGCCGCGCCGCAGCCGCCGCTCCGCCCACCGCGCTCGTGGTGCCCACCGCGCTCGTGGTGCTCACCGCGTCTCCCTCCGCGCTCGTGGGGCGCACCGCGCCTCCGACAGCGGTCGTGGTACTCGGCGCGGCCTCGGCCACGCTCGGTGCGTTGTCGACGGCGTTCATCGGGCCTCCCGCAGCGGGTTCGGTACGGTCAGGTAGACCGACTGGCGGTCCACCGGCGCGAGCACCTCGTCGATACCGGCCAGCCGGGTGGCGAGGTTCGCCTTGCGCGGCAACCGGTCCGCGGTCAGCCACCGGTGGACCAGGCCGCTGCTGGTGTCGTGGCCGCGGGCCACGATCGCGCGCAGCCCGTCGCGCAGCGCGCCGAGCAGGTCGCGCTCGTCCGCGACACCGGCCGCACCCAGCGCGGACACCGGTGCGAGCGCCTGGTTGAACAGCAGGTAGTAGGTGAGCCGATCGTCCACTATGGAGTCTTCGGTCACCGCCAGGGTGGACTCCGCCGCGCCGGTGGTCGCGAGGACCGCCGGCAGCGCCGAGGTGGCCAGGTAGTAGCCCTGGTTGTCGCGATACCAGCCGGTGTCGGGCCAGCCGTCGGCGTCCAGCAGCACCAGCGTGTTCTGCTGGTGCGCCTCCAGCCCGATCCCGGTCGTCGCGTACAGCAGCACCATCGGAGCGAGCACCCGATCCACGTACCGGCGGACCCACTCGGCGGCGACGGCTTCCGGGCGCCCGCCCGCGGCGAGTCGGCGCACCAGCCGTACCACCGTGGCGTCCCGGACGCCGGGCTGCGGTGCGACGAGCCCCGCCAGTACCCGGGCGGCAGACAGCCCGGGCGGCGCCTCCCGTACCGACACGTCCAGCTGCGTCGGCGTGCCGTCCGGGTGCTGCACGCTCGCGTACGCCGGGTCCGCCACGATCCGGAACCTCGGGTACGCGGCGGCGACCGGCGCGGCGATCCCGGCCGCCAGCAACCGCTGCACCTCCAGCCCGCGGACCAGCTCGGTCGGCGTGTTCTCCCGGCGCGAGTTGGTGATCCGCAGCCCCAGCGACAGCTTCAGCATCACCGGATGCCCCGGCCGGTACACGGTGCGCAGCGACGAGGTCGGATACCAGTCCGGCCCGGCCGGCCCCAACGGCTCGATCCGCCCACCCTCGACCAGCTCGCGGAACCCCTTGCGGCGCAACAGGTCTGCGGCTTGCCAGGGGTGTGCCGGCAGTACCGGTCGGTGCTGCCCGGCGGGCGCCCCGAGCAGTTCGGGCAGCGGCACCGACAGCGCGGGATGGTCCACCGATCCGGTCCGAACCAGTTCCGGGTCGACGGCGAACCAGTGCAGCGGGAACCGGCCGCGCAGCTCCGGCGCGTACCGCGCGTCCTCGTCCGGGCCGATGCCGTCCCGGCTCTTCGCCGCCGGATGCAGCAGGTGCCCGAGCAGCAGATCCTGCTCCGCAGCAAGGAACCCGTCCACCGGCGCCCCACTCACCGTCGATGCGCCGCGCTCCGTCGACGTTCCGTTCTCCCTCGGCGTGCCGCTCGCCAGCGACGCGTCGTCAGCCGTCGGCGACGGCTCCGCGGCGCGCTCGCGGAGGTACCGGCCGATCCGGCCCGCGCTGTCCGCGACCCGCGCCACCAGGTCGGTGTCGCCGCCGGTCAGCAACGCCGCCAGGGCCGTCGCCGAGCCGATCTCTCCGTCTACCGTGGACACTGCGCCGAAGCCGTGCAGCCCGGTGACGGACCGGTACCGGACCTCGGCGGTGACCGTGCCGCCGTCGGGCAGCCACAGCCGCAGCGGGCCACGTTCGGGCACCGGTACCGCGTGGTCGAGCACGAAGCAACGCAGCAGCGCCTCGATCGCGGCCTGCTCCCCCGCGCTCACCGCAGCGTCGACCGGGACGGCGGCTGTGTCGAGCGTCGTCACGCCGCCTCCCGTTCCTCGTCCCCGGCGGCGAGGACGGCGTCGACGAGCTCGTCCACGTCCGCGGTGCGAGCCGCCGGGTTGAGCAGCGTCAGCTTCAGGTGCACACCCCGGCCGGCGATGGTGGTACGGCCGATCAGCGCGGCACCGGAGCGCAGCAGTCGGCGCCGCAGCCGCCCGTTCAACGCGTCCGGATCGGCGCCGCGGTGCCGGAACACCACGGTGGTCAGCGTCGCGCCGGCGGCGAGCTCCAGCCGGGGTTCGGCCTCGATCCGGCGCTGCGCGTGCCGGGCGAGGTGGTGGCAACGGTCCAGCAGGTCGCCGAGCCCGTCGGCGCCGAGCGCCAGGAACGTCGCCGCCACCTTCACCGCGTCGGCGCGCCGGGTGGTGGCGAGCGCGGACCGGTCGAGCAGCCCGTCGTAGCCGGCCGCGCCGTCGTCGGCCGGGTTGAGGTAGTCGACCCGGTGCGGCGCGAAGTCGGCGCCGTCGGCCACCATCAGCACGCTCGCCGGCGCCGGCTGCCAGCCGATCTTGTGCAGGTCGAGCGTCACCGAGTCGGCGGCGCCGATCCCGGACAGCAGGCCGCGCAGCCGGGCGGAGAACACCGCGCCCCCGCCGTACGCGGCGTCCACGTGCAGCCGGCACCCGTACCGCCGGGCCAGCTCGGCGCACGCCGGCAGCGGGTCGACGCTGCCGAAGTCGGTGGTACCGGCGGTGGCCACGATCGCCACCGGCACCTCGTCGCCGGCCAGCCCGGCCAGCGCGCCGGCGAGCAGGTCGGGTCGCAGCCGGTACCGGGCGTCCACCGGTACGGTGCGCACCGCGTCGGCGCCCAGCCCGAGCACCGCGCACGCCCGGGACACCGAGAAGTGCGCGACCGCGGAGCAGAACACCACCGGCCGGGCGCCCGCGGCGAGCCGCTCGGCGACCGCGTCCCGGGCGATGAGCAGGGCGTGCAGGTTGGAGGCGGTACCGCCGGAGGTGAACACGCCGTCGGAACTGCCGGGCAACCCGAGCCTGTCGGCCAGCGCGCGGACCACCTGCCGCTCCAGCTCCACCGCGTACGGCCCCGAGTCCCAGGTGTCGACGCTCGCGTTGAGCGCGGCCACGATCGCCTCCACCGCAGCCGGTACGCCCAACGTCGGCGGCTGCAGGTGCGCCGCGGCGGCCGGGTCGGCCAGGTCGACGGTGCCGGTGGCGTACCGCCGGATCAGCTCGATGACGGCGGCGGTGCCGCGCCCGGCGTCGGGCAGCACGCCACCGCCGGCGGCGAGCTCGGCCCGTACCTGGTCGGCGAGGTCGGCGGGGGTCCGCGCGGGCAGCGGTCCGGTACGACCGCGCAGCCCGGCCGCCGCCGCGGTGGCGAGCGCCGTGGTGAGCGAGGCGAGCCGGCCCAACCCCGCATCGGTACCGGCCAGCTCGTCGACGCCGACCGCCGGCGGCGCGGTGGGCCCGGGACCCGGTGCCGCTGCCGAAGCCGGGATGGACGTCGGCGGCGCGGCCTGCGCGGAAGCCGACGCTCCTGCCGTGGTCGGGGTGGATGCCGGAGCCGACGCCGCTGGCGTGGTCGGCCCAGGTGCCGGTGGTGGAGTCGGGGGCGGTGTCGGCGTGCGGCTCGGACGGGGGGACGCAGGGTGCGGCGTGGTGGCCGGCACGGTGTCTGGCAAGATCATGACGTGCAGCTTAGGGTAGCCTTCCCTAACGTTACGAACCGCCCCCTGGCCCGCACGAAGCGTTGCCCTTCTTGGGGAACTTCGGGCCGGGCCCCTGGCGTGATTGCGCTGGTAGGCGTAGAAAAGGGCATACGGAGCTCGGTCAGCCGAGCGGCACGGGGAGTGTCCGCAAGGCCGAGTCCGTGGCGCGACCACCCGGGGACCCACGTGCGATCAGCCGCGGAGGGCACAGTCGCCGGGACCGACGGTCACCGACCGCGCGGCCCTGAGCCGACGAACACGAATGCACGCCTGGTACCCCGGGCGGACGCGTGGCGACGGCGCCCCACCGCGGGCGCCGTCGGTCTGTCCCGGCCGGGGTACCACGGCACACGCACCGAGGTCGTTCGGAAGGAACGCGACGCCGGCGACCCGATCAGCGCCCGACGACGGCCCGGCCACCGGTAGGTGGCGACCGCAGGGGACGAGTCTGCTTTTCCGGTTCGGCTAGGGTCTGTGGCGAAGTCCGCGCGCCGGCCGCGTCGGCCCCTCGCTTCGTACGGCGTCCCCTTACGCCGTGTGCGGCCCGTACCCACGTGCGGTCATCCGAGGCGCCACCGGTCGGGGATGCAGTGTCTGCCGCTGCTCGACATCCAAGGAGCCGTCCCGCATGCAGCCGAACGATCCGTCGCAGCCCCCTCCGTACGGGCAGCCCGGACAACCCACCCCGCCCGCCGCCCAGCCGGCGCCGGGCCAGCCGGTCCCACCACCCGGGCCGGTAGCACCGCCGAATCCCGGTCCGGCGCAACCGATGCCGGGCCACTTCGACACCGGGCTGCCGCAACCCTCCGGCGCGCCGTACGCCCGGCTGCCCGGGCCCGGTTGGGCGCCGGAGCGGCGGATCCTGATCGGTGACGCGCTCACCGCGTTCGGCGGGCTGCTGGTGTTCGCGTTCTCGTTCGCCCCGTTCGTCTCGTACTCCGACGACTCGACCGTGCGCGATCTCGCCCGGGAGAACCTGCCGACCTGGTTCAGCGCCTGGGCCACCGAGACGTTCATGGCGCCGCTGACCTGGTTCGTGGTGCTCGGCGGGCTCATCTCGATCAGCCTCGCCGCGGCCCGGATGGCGGTGCCGCGGGAGCGCGAGGTCACCGGCTTCCGCACCGGCCACCTGCAGATCGGCGTCTCGATCTTCGTGTTCCTGGTGCTGTTCGGCTACGCGACGTCGGCCAAGAGCATCATGTTCGGCCACGACCTCGGGGTGAGCGTCACCAGCCTGGGCAGTTCCGAGGGGCTGGACATGTCGCTCGGCTGGGGCGGGTACCTGATGCTGTTCGGTTCGCTCGTCGCGGCCGTCGGCGCGGTGCTCAGCCACCTGGAGATCGGCCCGACCGTGTACCCGCAGCCGCCGCGCCCGGCGGCCCCGGCCCCCGCCGGGTACCCGCAGCAGCCGGGGTACCCGCCGGAGCAGCAGGCGTACCCGCCGGCCGGGGTCGACATGCCGACCGCGCCGTACCCGACCGTGCCGCAGCCCGCCCAGCCTGCACCGCCCGCACCGCCCGCCGGTCAGCCCGCACCGCCCGCGGGCCCGCCCGTGCCGCCCGCCGGTCAGCCGGTACCGCCGGCCGCCCCGGGGGCACCGCAGCCGCCGACGGGTCAGACCTGGCCGCAGCAGTAAGGCCCGGACGACCAGGGCCCGACGAACAGGGCCCGACGACCGCCGGTACCGATCGGTACCGGCGGTCGTTCGCGTCTGCCTGGTCACGGTCGGGACACACGTGGTGGCCTGCCGAAACGGTGCCCCACAGGTTGCACGACACGACTAGTGTCAGGCGACCCTGCTCGGGCGCCGCCCGTCCACACCCCTCCCCTCAAGGGACATTCCATGAGTCACCAGACAATCCTCGCCGAGATGACGTTGACCGAGGGCCAGTTCAAGGCCATCGCGGTCTTCTACGTCATCGCCGGCCTGATCTGCCTCGGCATCGGGATCCTGAACCTGAGGAACAAGCACAACGGCAGCGGCGTGCTGTCGCTCCTCATCGGGATCGCCGGCGTCGTGTACGGCGCGTACATCCTGATCGGCGATCCGGACACGGTCTGGGTCTCGTTCAAGATCTTCATCCTGCCGGTGATCGCGATCATCTACGGCATCGTCGCGCTGGTGAAGGGCAAGGCGGGCGGCTCGTCCGGCGGGCCGACCCAGGCCGCGCCGTACAACGCGGCCGGCCCGCAGCCCGGCTGGAACCAGCAGCCCGGCCAGCCCATGTCCGGCCAGCCGGTTCCCGGCCAGATGCCTCCCGGCCAGTACGGCCAGGGCCAGCCTGCCGGTTACCCGCAGGCGCAGCAGCCGGGTGGTGCCCCGGCCGGCTACGGCCAGCCCGTCGCCCAGCAGCAGTGGGGCCAGGGTGCCGCGCCGCAGCAGCCGATCCAGCGCGACCCGCAGAGCCCGCCGCCCCCGCCGCCGGCGCAGACCGACCAGCCGCTCTGGCCCGGGCAGAACCAGAACCAGTAACTCCCGCGGTCGGCCGGCGCGATCCCAGCAACGCCGGCCGACCCGCGTTCCCGCCGCCGGCGGGGGACCTCGTCGTTCGATCGGCGGTCGGTCAGTCGAGTTGGTCGGCCGCCCACTCGGCCCAGTCCCGGCGCATCGCGCTGAACCGCAGTCCCCATTCGAGGGCCATCCGGCCGTAGCGGGACAGGTCGCTGTCGTCCCAGTCGATCGACCGGCTGAGGTGCTCCATCGCCGCCTGGTCGCGCTTGGCGTGGTCGAGCATCTCGTCCAGCACCGCGACGCGTTGGTCCCGGTCGAGCACGCCGAGGAAGAACACGCGCAGCAGCGCCGGGTTGCGGGCGGGCCTGGCCGGCTTGCTGTCGACGAGCCAGTGCCGGAGTTCGACCCGGCCGGCGTCGGTCAGCGCGTACTCCTTGCGGCCGCGCGGGCCGGTGTCGGACACGGTGATCAACTCGTCGGCGGCCAGCTTGGTCAGCTCGGTGTAGATCTGGCTCTGGGACGCCGGCCAGACGTTGGCGAGCGACCCCTCGAACCGTTTCAGCAGGTCGTACCCGCTGGCGGGGTGTTCGACCAGCAGACCCAGCAGCGCATGACGAAGACTCATGCCCCACACCTTACCTTCCAGACTTGACATGTCGCTAGAGCACCTTCTAGTTTTGACATGTCAGCAGCGAAGTGCCCGAGGAGCCTGCCATGTCGTACGTGCTTGCTTTCGCCCCGTGGATCGTCTACGCGGTGATCCCGTCGTCGCAGTGGCAGTGGGGCGCGCTGGTCG
Source organism: Actinocatenispora comari (assembly GCF_017312725.1). Taxonomy (GTDB): domain Bacteria; phylum Actinomycetota; class Actinomycetes; order Mycobacteriales; family Micromonosporaceae; genus Actinocatenispora; species Actinocatenispora comari. The sequence goes on from NZ_BOPO01000096.1 coordinate 20,595, forward strand.
CGCTGGTGCTCACCGCCGCGACGCTGGCCTGGTCGATCGCCCGCCGCCGGCCGGTCGCGTCGATGATCATCGAACTCGGCTCGGTGGTCTTCTTCGCCGCCGCGACCGTCCTGGCGTTCGCCGACCCGCACACGGCGCTGCACCCGTACCTGCCGGCGGTGTCGAACGGCTGGCTCGCGGTCATCTCGTGGTTCTCGCTGGCGATCCGGCAGCCGTTCACGCTGGGCATCGCCAAGCTCGACACCCCGCGCGAGGTCTGGCACCAGCCGCTGTTCATCCGCACCAACGTGGTCATCACACTGGTCTGGTCGATCGCGTTCACGCTCGGCTCGGCCGCGCTGGCGATCTGCGGGGCGGTGCAGGCCGGCAGCACCGCGGTGGTGCTCGTCCAGGTGGCGAGCTTCGTGATCCCGATCGTGTTCACGATCCGGTACGTGGCGGCCGTGCAGCGCCGGGTCGCCCAGCTGCGGGCCCAGGCCGGCGCCGCGCAGCGGTAACCGGAACCAGCGCGGCGGGCGGCGGCCATCCGGTCGCCGCCCGCCGCGTGTTCGACGACAGGCACCGGCCCGATCCCGGTCACCGGACGGTCAGCCGGCACGAGGCGGCCGACCCCGGCGGTCAAGCGGTACGGGCGGCTTCCAGGGCGGCGGTCTGCGCGGCACCGAGCCGTACCGCCTCGGTGTAGTGGCGCAGCCAGGAACGGACGCCGTCCTCGGTGCCGGCGGCGTACGCGTTGGCGGCGCCCTGGTACTCCGGGGCCCGGTCCAGGTGGCCGGCGTCGACGGCGATCAGGGCCCGCGGGTCGACCCCGCGGGAGAGGAGCGTGAGCCGGGCGGCGGCGCGCGCGACCACCCCGTTCGGGCCCGGGAACGGCGCCAGCGCGAGCAGTTCGGCGTGCACCACCGCGGCGTGCAGCAGGCCGGGACCCGGGTCCGGGTCGGCGATCAGGCCGAGCAGCCCACCGAACCGGGCCGTGGCGCTCGCGGCGAGGTCGGGTCGGCCGAGCTGGTCGTCCGGGACGGTGCCGCGGGCCGCGAGCAGGTGCAGCCGGGCGAGCGCCTGCCCGGGCGCCCGGCCGTACGTGTCGGCGAGGCCCGGCAGCGCCTCGGCGACCCGCAGCGCGCCCTGCACCACCGGATCGGTGACCGTCCCGGCGCGTACCTCGGCGAGATCGGCCGCGGCGCCTTCCAACGCGGCGGAGGCGTGCGCGCAGCGCAGCGAGACCTCGGCGGCGAGGGGGCCACCGGTACGGCGGAGGCTGCGCTGGCCGAGCACCTCGTCGACGGCGTCGCGGGCCGAGTCCAGGGCGGCGGCCACGTCGGGGAGGTCGAGCAGCCGGTTCAACACGGTCATGGCTTGCCAGCGTACCGACCGGGGGCGTGCCGCCGAGCGCGGCTGTGCGCAGGTTATGCACCAGCGGTGCAAGTTCGTGAACGGAACCCTACGATAATGATCAAGCTTTGACAGCGGTTCGCGACACCCGGCCCTCGCCATGTGTGCCGCGTCGCACTAAGTTGACCAATAAAGAGGTGCCAACACGATGGCGTCGCCTGCTCGGCAGGCGCCGACCGCGATCGTGCTGGAACGTTCGAAGATCCTCGCTGGAACGGCACGTCGGAGAGGGAGTCGCGCTGATGACCGAGACATCTACCGAGGGCACCGGGCCGGAAGGCGGCGCCCTGTCCAACCTGTTGCACGAAACGCGCAGGTTCGACCCGCCGGCCGAGCTCGCCGCGAACGCCAACGTCAAGGCGGACGTGTACCAGCGTGCCGCGGACGACCGGCTCGGCTTCTGGGCCGACGCCGCCGAGCAGTGCCTCACCTGGGAGCGCAAGTGGGACCAGGTGCTCGACTGGTCGAAGGCGCCGTTCGCCAAGTGGTTCGTCGGCGGCAAGCTGAACGCCGCGTACAACGCGGTCGACCGGCACGTCGAGGCCGGCCACGGCGACCGGGTCGCCTACTACTGGGAGGGCGAGCCGGGCGACACCCGCACGATCACCTACGCCGACCTGCAGAAGATGGTGTCGCAGGCGGCGAACGCGCTGGTCGAGCTGGGCGTGCGGACCGGTGACCGGGTCGCCATCTACATGCCGATGATCCCGGAGACGGTCGTCGCGATGCTGGCGTGTGCCCGGCTCGGCGCGCCGCACACCGTGGTGTTCGGCGGCTTCTCCGCGGCCGCACTGCGCGACCGGATCCAGGACTGCGACGCCCGCATCGTGATCACCGTCGACGGCCAGTACCGGCGGGGCAACCAGGCGGCGCTGAAGCCGGCGGTGGACGAGGCCGTCGCCGACTGCCCGGACGTGCGCAACGTGCTGGTGGTCCGGCGCACCGGCCAGGACGTCGCCTGGACCGACAAGGACCTGTGGTGGCACGAGGTGGTCGACCGCCAGCCGACCACGCACACCCCGGAGGCGTTCGACGCCGAGCACCCGCTGTACGTCATGTACACCTCGGGGACGACCGGGAAGCCGAAGGGCATCCTGCACACCACCGGTGGCTACCTGACCCAGTGCGCCTGGACGCACTGGGCCGTCTTCGACCTCAAGCCGGAGCAGGACATCTTCTGGACGGCGGCCGACATCGGCTGGGTCACCGGCCACTCCTACATCGTGTACGGGCCGCTGATCAACGGCGCGACCTCGGTGATGTACGAGGGCACCCCGGACACGCCGCACCAGGGTCGCTGGTGGGAGATCATCGACAAGTACAAGGTGTCGATCCTCTACACGGCGCCGACCACGATCCGGATGTTCATGAAGTGGGGCGCCGAGGTCCCGGCCCGGTACGACCTGTCCACCCTGCGGGTGCTCGGCAGCGTCGGCGAGCCGATCAACCCGGAGGCCTACATCTGGTACCGGCACAACATCGGGCACGACAAGACCCCGGTGGTCGACACCTGGTGGCAGACCGAGACCGGCGGCCACATGATCAGCCCGCTGCCCGGCGTGACCGCCGGCAAGCCGGGCTCGGCGATGACCGCCATTCCGGGCATCTCCGCGGACGTCGTGGACGACGCGGGCAAGCCGGTCGGCAACGGCCAGGGTGGTTACCTGGTGCTGACCGAGCCGTGGCCGGGCATGCTGCGCACCATCTGGGGCGACGACCAGCGCTACCTCGACACGTACTTCTCCCGCTTCCCCGGTGTCTACTTCGCCGGTGACGGTGCGAAGAAGGACGAGGACGGCGACCTCTGGCTGCTCGGCCGGGTGGACGACGTGATGAACGTGGCCGGTCACCGGCTGTCCACCACCGAGATCGAGTCGGCGCTGGTCAGCCATCCGAAGGTGGCCGAGTCGGCGGTCGTCGGCGCCACCGACGAGACCACCGGCCAGGCCGTCGTGGCGTTCGTGATCCTGCGCGGTTCGGTACCGGCGGAGGAGGCGCAGGGCGCCGAGCTCGCCGCCGAGCTGCGCAACCACGTGGCCAAGGAGATCTCGCCGATCGCCAAGCCGCGGCAGATCCTGATGGTGGCCGACCTGCCGAAGACCCGGTCCGGCAAGATCATGCGTCGGCTGCTGCGTGACGTCGCGGAGAACCGCACGATGGGCGACGTGACGACGCTGCAGGACTCCTCGGTGATGGACCTGATCTCGGCCGGCCTCGCCGCCGGCAAGTCCGACGAGGACTGACCCCGACGGTTCGACCCGACGGTGGCCGGTGCGGTGACGCACCGGCCACCGTCCTTTGTGGAGGCACAGTGGACGGTTGGCCGGACCGGCTGGCCGCGCTGGGGTTCCCGGGCGCCGAGCGGATCGGGGCCGGGACCGAGGGCGTCGTGTACCGGCTGGGCGACGAGCTGGTCGCGAAGGTGTGGCACGACGGCCGGCCGCTCGAACCGTTGGCGGCGGCGTACGCGGAGGTGGCGGCGGCCGGGCTGCCGTTCGCGACGCCGCGGATCGAGCGGATCGAGCGGGTCGCCGGCCGTACCGTCAGCGTCGAGCGCCGGCTGACCGGGGTGCCGCTGTCCGAGCTGCTGGCGCGCGGCACGGTGCCGGTGCCCGCCGCGTACGAGCTGGTGCTGGAGATCCTGGCGGCGCTGGCCGCGGTGCCGGCCGGGCCGGCGGTGACCGCCCTGCCGGTACTCGGGGAGGCCACCTCGCCGTGGTGGCCGGGCGCGGCGTGGGGCGAGGTGCTCGGGGCGGTGCTGGCCCGGCGCGTCTCCCGGTTCGGTGGTCAGCTGCGCCCCGCGGTACCGGGATTCGACCGGCTGCTCGCCGGGACGTACCGACGGCTCACGACGCTGCCGGCCCGGCCGGATGGCCTGCTGCACGGCGACCTGTGCCTGCCGAACGTGCTGGTCGGCCCGGACGGCCGGGTGTCGGCGCTGCTCGACTGGGGGCTGCTGACCACCCGGGGCGATCCGGCGTTCGACGCGGCGAGCTTCCCGGCGTTCTTCGACATGTACTCGCCGCGCGCCCGCGAACACACCGAGGCGCTGACCGCCGCGGTGTGCCGGCGCTTCGGCCACGACCGGGACCTGCTGCTGCTCTACCGCGCCTGGTACGCGCTGGTCGGCTCGAACCTGTACGACCCGCTCGGCCGCGACGGTCACTTCGCCTGGTGCGTACGGGTGCTGGCCGATCCGGAGATCGTGCGGCTGCTGCGCTGAGCCCCGGAACCCGGCCCCGAGGTTTTTCGCCATACTGGAGAGCGTTCGCGCGATACGCGTAGTTTGAGGTCTTCACCCCTCATGCCACGGAGGACCCGATGCGTATCCGTACCGTCCTGCCGTCGGTGGCCGCCGCGCTGCTCGGCATCGTCGCCGGACCCGCCGCCGCGCTACCGGCCGCCGGCCAGCCTGCCGCGACGACCGTCACCGCACGTCCCGTCCCGCCGGCGCGCTCGCTCGCGCCCGGCATCGCGCTGCCCGGACGGTCCCCGCGCCGTGCGGCGCCGGCCGCGGACACCTTCACCTACGTGTACGGCCGGCAGTCGGTGGCCACCGACGGGGCCACGGTGACGATCGACCAGGCAGCGCCGGCGCTCGCGACCGCGGACTACCACTCGCTGGCCGAGCTGGCGCTGCAGTCCGCGGACGGCCAGCAGATCGTCGAGATCGGCTGGACCGTCGACCGCGCGGTGAACAACGGCGACACCGGACCGCACCTGTTCGTCTACCACTGGGTCGACCGGCAGGAGTCCTGCTACAACGGCTGCGGCTTCGTCCCGACCTCGACCACGGTGCGCGCCGGTGATCCGGTCACGCCGGGCGCCACCGGCCGGTACGAGATCGTGCACGCCGCCGGTCAGTGGCAGACCTGGTACAACGGGACCGAGGTCGGCTACTTCCCGGATGCCTTGTGGGGCAACGGGTACACCCGGGCCGGGCTGGTGCAGGCGTTCGGTGAGGTGGCCTCGTCGAGCGCGGCGCCGTGCACCGACATGGGCAACGGTACGTTCGGCGACGCGGCCGGGTCGACCACGATCGGCGGCTTCGCGCTGGACAACGGCTCGGCCCCGGCCCAGCTCTCGGTCGCCGACACGAACCCGGCCTACTACGACCACGGCGGTACGACGGGGACGTCGTTCCGCTTCGGTGGCCCCGGCGCCTGCTGAACGCCGCACTCCCCGGGCCCCTGCCCAGGGCCCGCCGCCTCCGGACGGCTGCTCAACGGTTCGCCGCCCTCGGCCGGCGACCGAACGGTCTGCTGCCTCCGGGCGGGCAGCCGGACGCGGTGCAACTGGTCACTTTGGTTTGCTGAGTTGCTCAGGATTCTGTAGCTTCGTGGCGGGCGGCGCGGAGCGCGTCGCCGACCGCGAGCGGGTCGAGCGGCGCCGCCGCCGGCCGTACAGGGAGAGGCGCAGATGGCGAAGCTGGAGATCATCGTCGGCAGTGTCCGGCCGGGCCGGGTCGGGCTGCCGGTCGCCCAGTGGATCGAGCAGGAAGCCCGGTCGCACGGCGGTTTCGACGAGATCGAGCTGGTCGACCTGGCCGAGGTCGACCTGCCGATGGCGAACGAGCCGGAGCACCCGCGGCTGCGGCGCTACGTGCACCAGCACACCAAGGACTGGAGCGCCAAGATCGACGAGGCGGACGCGTTCGTCTTCGTGATGCCCGAGTACAACTACGGCTACAACGCGGCGCTCAAGAACGCGATCGACTACCTGCACCACGAGTGGTCCTACAAGCCGGTCGGCCTGGTCAGCTACGGTGGCGTGTCGGCCGGCACCCGGGCCGCCCAGATGATCAAGCAGGTGGTGACGACCGTGAAGATGTTCCCGGTGCCCGAGGCGGTGCAGATCCCGTTCGTCGCCAACTTCCTGACCGCCGAGCGCACGATCGCGCCGAACGAGGTCATGACCGGCGCGGCGAAGGCGATGCTGGACGAGCTGGTCCGCCTGACCGGCGCGCTGCGCACCCTGCGGACCGGGCAGGGCTGAGCCGTGACGCGGCCCGTCTGCACCCGGTTCCACGCGGCGATCGAGCTGATCGGTGCCCGCTGGACCGGCGCGATCCTGCGCGCCGTGTTCACCGACGCGCACCGGTACCACGAGATCAAGGCGGCGGTGCCCGGCGTCTCGGACACCATGCTCGCCCAGCGGCTGCGCGCGATGGAGGCGGACGGGCTGCTCACCCGGCAGGTCGACACCGGCACGCCGGTGCGGGTCGAGTACCACCTGACCGAGATGGGCCGCGACCTCGCTCCGGTGATCGACGCGGTCGTCGCCTGGTCGCACCGGTGGATCCCGATCCCGGCCGGCGGCGACCCGGACTGACGCTCAGCGCGACAGGCTCGGCACCACGTCGAGGAACGCGCGCCACGCTTCCGGCGCGACGGACAACATCCCGCCTGTGGGGTTCTTGCTGTCCCGCACGTACCAGGCCGCCCCGCCACCGGCAACCTCGACGCACTGACCGCCCTGCCCGCCGGACCAACTGCTCTTGAACCAGCGCAACGGTGTCATCGCAGATCCGCCCGTACCGCATCGACGAACGCGCGCCACGCCGCCGGACCGACGGACAACATTCCGTTTGTGGGGTTCTTGCTGTCCCGGATGTACCAGGCTGCTCCGTTGCCGGCGACCTCGACGCACTGGCCACCCGAGCCACCGCTGCGAGAACTCTTGAACCAGGTCAAGGCCATTGCTTCATGAGCGGTCATGGAAGTCTCTCCTCACCCGATCAATGAGCTCTATCGAGTCCTCGATCGGAAGCGCCTGACACTGCGCGGCCCGGAATCCGCGTGCGTAGTATTCCACGGTCTCCGACTCTGGGATCAGCCGTGCATTCGCTGGATTGTCGACGTAGACGTAGCGTTCCCGCTCGGGCAGTTCCATCAACGTGAACGACCCATCCGTTGGAGCGAGTCGAGCGTGGCTGAAGGTGAGGATCTGGAGTTGGATGTTGGGGCGGGCAGCCGTCTCGATGAGGTGGGTGAGTTGGGCGGCCATCATCGACGCGGGGCCCATCGGGCGGCGCAACACGCTCTCGTCCAGGACGAAGGAAAGCAGCGGCGGGTCGGCCCGATCCAGGATCCGCTGCCGGTCGAGGCGAGCGGCGAGCCGGCGCTCGATCTCCTCCGCTGACTTCGGCGGCCACGAGTTGAGCACCGCCCGGGCGTAGTCCTCGGTCTGCAACAGGCCGGCGATCACCTGTACCTCGAACTCCTGGATGGCGGTGGCCTCGGCCTCCATCTCGACGAACGGGCGGAACCACGACGGGTACGACTCGGCGGCGAGCAGCGGCAACAGCCGGGCCAGCGCACCTCCGGTACGCAACACGTCGTCGCACCGGGACGTGAACTCGCGGGTGGGGTTGCGCTGCAGCTTCTCCACCATGCCGACCAGCGCCGCCGAGTAGTGCGTCAGCGCGGCGAGCCGTTCCTGCGTGACGCCGCGCTCCTGCCGCCAGCGCCGCAGCTCGGCCGCGTACAGCCGGTGCGCGGCGTCGCCGCATTCGTCGGTCTGCGTGGCGACGCTCGTCATCACGGCTGCTCCCACCCGTGCCGTTAGAACCGGTACATGTTCACGTGTAGAGGCTAGAGCACTACCGTGCGTCGATTCCAGCCGGCAATGTCGACGGCATGACCGACGAGACGACGGCGTACGACGCCGAGCACGACACCATCGACCTGGCCGCACTGACCGGTGGCGCGCTGCCGCGCCGGTTCGCGATCTGCACGTACTCCGACGACGACGGCGAGCCGTCGCTGCGGTACTGGGGGCTGCAGACCGCCGACACCGCGATCGGGTTCGGCCGCGGCGCGGTGCATTCGGCGGCCAGCGCGGAACGGATCGCGCGGCGGCTGTCCCTGGTGTACGACGTCGAACTGCTCTGGCTCGACCCCCCGCCGACCAGCCCGGACATCTAAGCTGGGCCGATGCCGACCGACATCGAGTTTCCTCGATGGATTCACGGCGCGCCGGCCAAGCGACGCCGCACCGACCCGCCGATCCAGGTGCACCGGCACGACGAGCACACCTTCGTGCTGCGGCAGAGCAAGGACCTGTCGTACGAGGCGCCGTTCCTCTACCTGCTCCGCGGCACGGACGCCGCGCTGCTGCTGGACACCGGCGCCACCGCCGAGGCGGACAGCTTCCCGTTGCGCGCCACCGTCGACGAGCTGCTGCCGGACCGGCCCGGGTACCGGCTGATCGTGGCGCACAGCCACGCGCACGGCGACCACGTCGCGGCCGACGCGCAGTTCGCCGACCGGCCCGACACGACCGTCGTCGGTACCGACCTCGACGCGGTCCGCGCGCAGTTCGGGCTGGCCGACGAGCCCTACGCGGCGGCCGACCTCGACCTCGGCGACCGGCTGCTGCACGTGGTGCACACTCCCGGCCACCACCGGGCCGCGATCACCCTGTACGACCCGCACACCGGCTGGCTGCTGACCGGCGACACCGTCTACCCGGGCCGGCTGTACGTCGAGGACTATCCGGCGTTTCTCGGCAGCCTGGACCGGATGGTCGCGCTGACCGAGCAACGGCCGGTCACCGCCGTGCTCGGTACGCACGTCGAGATGACCGACCGGCCGCGGCGCGACTACCCGCTCGGTGCGACCTGGCAGCCGCACGAGCACCGGCTGGAACTGAGCGTCGAGCAGCTGGTCGCGATCCGGGACGCGGCGCGCGGGTTCGCCGACCGGCCCGGCGTGCACCGGCTCGACCACGTGGTCGTCTTCCACGGGTTCTCCCCGCGCCGACTGCGCTACGAGCTGGCCCGGCACTACCTGTACCAGGCCCGCAGCACCGTCTCCGCCCTGTTCGCCCGCAGCCCGGGGTGAGGCCGCGTCGCCCGACCCGGCGTGAGGCGGCGTCGTCCGGCCGGCATGACGCGGCGCCACCCCGACCCGGCGCGACCGGCGGCGCCGACCACCGCCTCGCAGCTGACCGTCACCGCCGGTCCGCGGTCGGACCTGGCCGGCACCCCGCCGTCCCTCCGCTGCCGGCGTGGCCGGCACCGCACCGTCCTCCGCGGCGTGGCGTGGCGTGACCGGCGCCGCACCGCGCCGGTACGCCGGGGAGCGCCCGGACGCGGTGTAATGGCCGGATGATCGAGCTACCCGACGACCTGCCGGTACTGGAACGCGACGTGGTCCGGCTGATCGTGCGCGACGCCACCGGCGCGGTACTGCTGTTCCACACCCGGGAGCTGACCATGCCGGAACTCGGGTACTGGTGGGAGCTGCCCGGCGGCGGCATCGAGCCCGGCGAGACCTACGTCGACGCCGCGGTCCGGGAACTGCGCGAGGAGACCGGCCTACGGATCGGCCCGACGCAGGTCGGCCCGGCGAACTGGCGGCGCACCTCGTCGTTCCGGATGCGCGGCAAGCGGCGGGTGCAGCACGAGGTCGTCGCGGTCGCGACGCTGGATGCGGTGGCCCCGGACATCGACGAGCAGGACCGCGAGCAGCACGAGGTCGAGGACTACGTCGACTTCCGCTGGCTGCCGGTCGACGAGATCGTCGGCAGCACCGAACGGTTCTATCCCGGCCGGCTGCCCAGCCTGCTGCCGGACGTGCTGGCCGGCAAGGAGATCGACGAACCCTTCGAACTCTTCTCCTGACCGATCGGGAGTCGAGTTGCCCGTGCCGCAAGGCATCGGCGCGGTAGTGAGTGGTTCTTCAGTCACCCCACCCACCCGGGGGGCCAGCCCCGACACGACCCTAGCCGGACGGCTGCGGGCCGGCGACCGGCGCGCGCCGATCTGTGCACAACCGGTACCCCTGTGGACAGCGAGCGACCGGGACGCTCCGCGACTGACCGTGCCGCCGGCAACGGCCCTCGATGTGCGACCTGCCGGCGCCGCACAGGGCGCTTAACGGACCGACAACGCAAGCAGCGCAAAAGAGTCATCGACCGCGGACGGTCGCGCACCCACCTCGGAACTTAAGCATCCCTTAAGAGCAGGTCATAACAGGATTTCCATTCCTGAAGCGGGATCTTCCTTGTGCCAGGGTGGGCGGCACCGTGCCCTCCGATCCCAAGGGCACGCCATCCGGCATCCCCAGTTCGCCGGAAGGACACAGAGGAGGAACGCGTGCGGAGACTAACCGCCGGTGTGATCGCCGGCGCCGCAGCGGGGCTGCTCGCCGTCGGTACGATCGGCTCCGCGGCCGGTGCCGCGCCGAGCGACGGCCATCCCGCGACCAAGACGACGAGCAAGGTCCAGCCGGCTCGGGCACACGCCGAGGACGATCTGCCCAGCCCGTTGTCGGACAAGCGCCGCGAGCTGATGCAGCAGGCGGCGAAGAAGCAGGCCCAGGGCACCATCACGCCGAAGCGGGTCGGCAAGTCCGACGTCGTCAAGATGGGCAAGCGCGCCGACGGCAAGAACCAGTACGTCGAGACGTCGAGCACGCGCACCGACGAGATCTTCACCGTCCTGGTCAGCTTCGGCGACCAGACCGACCCGCGTACCGGTGGCACGCCCGGGCCGGCCAACGGCCAGATCAAGCAGCCGGACCGCAACTGGAACGGCGACTCCACCGACGACAACTCGACCTACTGGGTGCCGAACTTCGACACCCAGCACTACAAGGACATGTTCTTCGGCAAGAAGGACTCGTTCAAGGACTTCTACGAGCACCAGTCCAGCGGCAAGTTCAGCGTCAGCGGGGACGTCTCCGGCTGGGTGACCGTGCCGTACAACGAGGCGCGGTACGGCAGCAACGAGATCCCCGAGACCGACGGCTACTGGAACCTGGTCCGCGACTCGGTGAACGCCTGGTACGCGGCGGAGAAGCAGCAGGGCGCCACGGACGAGGAGATCGCCAGCTACCTGTCCCGGTTCGACAAGTGGGACCGGTACGACTACGACGGCGACGGCAACTTCGACGAGCCGGACGGCTACCTCGACCACATCGAGATCGTGCACGCCGGTGAGGGCGAAGAGGCCGGCGGCGGCCCGCAGGGCGCCGACGCGGTCTGGTCGCACCGCTGGTACGCGTACTCCACCGACCAGGGCAAGACCGGCCCCGACGGCAACCTGCTGGGCGGCACCCAGGTCGGCGACGCGCCGTACTGGGTGGGCGACTACACCACCGAGCCGGAGAACGGCGGCCTCGGCGTGTTCTGCCACGAGTTCGGCCACGACCTCGGCCTGCCGGACGAGTACGACACCGCCGGCGGCGACAACAGCACCGGGTTCTGGACGCTGATGTCGTCCGGTTCCTGGCTGGGCAAGGGCTTCGACTCGATCGGCACCACCCCCGGCTACATGAACGCCTGGGACAAGTACCAGCTGGGTTGGCTCGACTACGCGGTCGTGCCGTACCAGGGTGCGAAGACCAAGGTGACGCTCGGCGCGGCGGCCCGGCAGGGCAAGAACCCGCAGGCCCTGGTGGTCACGCTGCCGGAGCAGACCATCACGCACGACTACAACACGCCGGCCTCCGGCTCGTACGAGTGGTGGGGCGGCGCCGCGGACAACCTGTCCTCGTCGCTGACCCGGGAGCTCGACCTGACCGGCGCCAGCAGCGCCAGCATCTCCACCAAGGCGTGGTACGACATCGAGGAGGGGTACGACTTCCTGCTCGCCGAGGTGTCCACCGACGGTGGCACGCACTGGACCTCGCTGAACGGCGACGGCATCACCGGTTCGTCGAACAACGCGTGGACCGACGTCAGCTACGACCTGTCGGCGTACGCGGGCCAGAAGGTGCTGTTCCACTGGCAGTACAAGACCGACGGCGGCGTGCACTACGCCGGCGCGTTCCTGGACGACCTGGCGCTGACCGTCGACGGGGCGACCGCGTGGACCGACGACGTCGAGTCGGCCGACCCGGCGTGGACCGCGGACGGCTTCAGCCGGATGACCGGCAGCACGTCGGAGCAGAAGGCGCGGTTCTACATCGCGGAGAACCGGCAGTACGTCGACTACGACGACACGCTGCGGACCGGCCCGTACAACTTCGGGTTCGGCGACACCAAGGCCGACTGGGTGGAGCACTTCCCGTACCAGAAGGGCCTGTTGATCTGGTACGTCAACTACGCGTACGAGGACAACAACACCAGCACCCACCCCGGTGGTGGGCTGGTGCTGCCGGTCGACGCGCACCCGGGCGCGCTGTTCTGGTCCGACGGCAAGGCCGTCAGCAACCGGATCCAGCCGTGGGACGCCACCTTCGGGACGAGCAAGACGCCGGCGCTGAACCTGCACCACGCGGGTGGCGCCACGCTGTCGCTGCCGGCCCAGAAGGCGGCGAAGACGTTCGACGACAGCAACGTCGACCGCTACTACGACCCGCAGAACCCGCAGGGTTCGGTGAAGGTCGCCGGCAGCGGTACCCAGATTACGGTCACCAAGCAGGCCAAGAACGGCAACCTGACCGTTCAGGTCTCCTTCAAGTAGAAGGTCTGCCGGGCCGGCACCGCGCCGGCCCGGCGGGACCGGCAAGGCTCGATTCGGGGCGCCACTGGCGCCCGGGCGGGGCGGGAGTTCGTCGGATGGCTCCCGCCCCGTCTTGCTGCCCCCCGACCATCCACTGTGGACGTCCCGCGGTGCGACCAGCGACGCCGCACGGGACGGTTTGGCGCGCGGTCAGCCGACCGCCGCGCTGGACCGTTGGGCGCACGGTCATTCGACGCCGCGCCGGACGGCCCGGAGCGCGATCAGCGGACGCCGCGCTGGGCGGTTTGGCGCGGTCAGTCGGCGTACCGGGACGCGGCCAGGTGTACCGCCGCCGGCAGTGACGTGGCGACCGGGACACCGGCCTCGGCGAGCCGGTCCGGATCGGTGAAGCCGCCGGTCACCAGCACGCAGCGGGCACCGACCGCCGCCGCCGCAGCCGCGTCGTCCACCGTGTCCCCGATCAGGGTGCAGTCGGTACCGACGAGCCCCAACGCCGCGAGATGCCGGACCAGGTGGTCGGCCTTGGCGCCACCGCCGGTCACAGCCCGCAGCCCGTCGACCCGGGCGAACCGGTCGGACAGCCCGAACGTGTCGACGAACGGCACCAGCCGTTCGTGGAACCACATCGACAGCAGCGACTGGGTCCCCGGCCAGCCGGCGATCGCGGCCTCGGCCCCGGCCGCGAGCCGGCACTCGGCCAACCGGGTGTGGTACGTGTCGTGGAAGATCTTGTCCAACCGGGCGAACTCGTCCGCGTCGACGGCACGCCCCAGCACGTCGGCGTAGTAGTCGGCGATCGGCCGGCGGTACCGGCGGCGCAGCTCCTCGGCCGGGAACGGGCCGTCACCGCAGGTCGCGAACGCCGCGTTGGTCGCATCGACGGTCAGGTCGAAGTCGTTCAGCAGCGTGCCGTTCCAGTCCCACACCAGATGCATGACGCCGACCCTAGATCCGACGTGGCCGGGCGAACCAGTCCGCGGCCACGGAACCGATCCGCGTCACAGCACCCACCGCCACCCGGCACGACGGCCGAAGCACGGTACGGCCACCGAAGCACGGCGCGACGGCCAAAGCACGGCGCGACGGCCAAAGCACGGCGCGACGGCCAAAGCACGGCGCGACGGCCGAAGGTCGGTACGGCGGCCGAGGTGCGCGCGGCGGGCGGCTCAGCGGGCCAGGTCGCGCAGCAGCCGCGCTTCCTCGACCCGCCAGTACCCGTGTTCCTTGCCGTCCAACAGGATCACCGGCAGCCGGTCCCCGTACTCGCGGTCGAGCTCCTCGTCGGTCGCCACGTCGATCTCCCGCCAGCCCACGCCGGCGGTGGCCGCGACCCGCGCCATCGCCTCCCGCGCCGCCGCGCACAGATGACAGTCCTGCCTGGTCAGCAACGTCAACCGGTCGTCCACCCGGCCAGTATCGCCGCCGCCCGAACGGCACTCCGGCCCCGGGTCACCGCCACCCGGCGCCCACGTCACCCGATCCCAGCCACCCGGGCCGGCCACGCATGCGGCCCGGGTCACGGGGTCCGGGCCACCCGGCCCGGGTCACGGGGTCCGGGCACAGGTCCGGGCCGCCGGCCCGAGTCACGGGGTCCGGGTCACGCCGTGCGGCAGCTCCGCCTTGCGTACCTTGCCGGTGGCCGAGTGCGGCAGCCGGGCCACGATGTCCACCGCGACCGGGCACTTGAAGTGCGCCAGGCTGCCGTGGCAGTACGCGATGAGCTCCTCCTCGGTGGCCGCCACGCCGGGCTCGGGCACCACGTACCCGCGCACCGCCTGGCCGGTCAGCGGGTGCGGCACGCCGACCACCGCGGCCTCCCGTACCGCCGGGTGTGCGGCGAGCACCGCCTCCACCTCCCGCGGGTACACGTTGAAGCCGGACACCACGATCAGCTCGTCCACCCGGTCGATCAGGAACAGGTCGCCGTCGGCGTCCAGGTAGCCGATGTCGCCGGTGCGCCACCAGCCGTCCGGGTCGGGCCCGTCGGCGCCGTTCGGCCAGTATCCGGAGAACAGGTTGTCGCCGCGCACCACGACCTCGCCCGGATCGGTACCGGGGCTGGCGTTCTCGTCCGCCTCCGACTCGGCCTCGGTCAGCGGCTCCCCGTCCGCGCCGACCAGCCGCAGCTCGATGCCGGGCAGCGGCCGGCCGACCGAGCCCGGCTTCGCCGTCGGCGCGGCCAGGCTGCTGGTGACCACCGGCGCCGCCTCGGTCAGCCCGTACCCCTCGTGCAGGGTGATGCCGTTGTCCTGCAACGCCGTGCGGGGTGCGGGCGGCAGCGGCGCGGCGCCGGACACGGCGAGCCGGACCGAGCGCAGCGGTGCGGCCAGCTCGCCGTGCGCGACCCAGCTGGCGAACATCGCCGGCACCCCGAGCACCGTCGTCACGCCGTACCGCTCGATCTCGGCCAGGGTGGCCTCGGCGTCGAACCGCGGCACCAGCACGCCGGTCGCGCCGTAGCGGGCGACCTCGTGCAGCCCGGGGCCGAGCCCGAACGCGTGGAACAGCGGCAGCGCCAGCAGCACCACGTCGTCCACGCCGACCGGAGCCGGGTCGAGCCGCCCCATCTGCGCGCCGTTGGCGAGCAGCGCACGGTGGCTGAGCATCGCCGCCCGCGGGCTGCCGGACGTGCCCGAGGTGTACAGCAGCACCGCCAGGTCCTCGCCGCCCCGGCTCGGCGCGACCCCCGCGCCGTCCGTCCTGGCCAGCTCCTCGTACGGCTCGGCCAGCCGGTGCGCGCCACCGGCCACGAACCGGTGCGGCACCTCGACGCCGGCGGTGGCGTCGTGCACGGCCGGGGTACCGAGCAGGATCCGGGCGCCGCAGTCGACCAGCAGCCGGGTGAGTTCGGGTTCGGTGTAGCCGGGGTTGACCGGCACCGGCACCAGATCGGCGCGCATCGCGGCGAAGTATCCGACGACCCAGTCGATCCCGTTCGGCAGGGCGATGACGATGCGGTCGCCGGGCGTGAGCGCCCGGGTCAGCAGCGCGGCGGCGACGGCGCCGACCCGGTCGGCCAACGCCGCCCAGGTCAGCGCGGTGTCACCCAGCCGCAGCGCGACGTGGTCGGGCCGTGCCCGAGCGGCCCGCGGTACGAGATCGGCGATGTTCCGGATGTCCTGCGACACGGCCACCGAGTCTGGCATACCCGTTGCGGCGGGACACACCCCGACGCACGATGCCGAGTATCGTTTCCGGGTGCGGCAGGACAGTGTTCGGCACGCTCGGCCGACAAGGTGCGAAGTGAAACTTGCTCACGACAAAATTCGTTTCGCGCAGACGGACAGGATGTCCGTCACTGGCGGTAGGGACCCCGACACACTGTTGCTCGTAGTAGTCGAGTACACACATCAGTGTGATGTCCGGCCTTATCATCACTTGGCCGTCCAACACTGAGCCTTGGGAACCGACACCCCTCGCCCGAGGAGGCCGCAAGTGCCCGTCGAAGCACCGCTCTGTTACCCCATAACGCCTGGCCGCGCGCATCGATACGGTGCGCGTCGCCACGAAGGGTGGCATCGGTGAGCGCGGCCAGCATGTCCGCGCCGT
This sequence comes from Actinocatenispora comari, assembly GCF_017312725.1. Taxonomy (GTDB): domain Bacteria; phylum Actinomycetota; class Actinomycetes; order Mycobacteriales; family Micromonosporaceae; genus Actinocatenispora; species Actinocatenispora comari. Next base: position 36,949 of record NZ_BOPO01000096.1, read on the forward strand.
TCGACGGCCCGGACCCCGTCGGCGGACTGCACGCCTTACGCACTCTCGTCGCGGACCGGGCCGAGACCAAGGGCAGTTCCCTCGCGGCCCGGGCCGGGCAGGCGCTGCGCGCCGCCACCCGGACCAAGCCGCAGCCGCGGCCACACACCCGGCAACGCAGCGGTGACGACACGCCCACCCAGTCGATCACCCGGGTCGAACCGGCCACGCCGACACCGACACCGGAGCCGACCCGCCCGGACCAGGTCCCCGAGTCGGCCACCGACGTCTGGCGGCTGGTACAGCGGGCCCAAGCCGGCGACACCGAGGCGTTCGGCCTCATCTACGACCGGTACGTGGACACCGTGTTCCGGTTCATCTACTTCCGGGTGAGCACCCGGCAACTCGCCGAGGACCTCACCTCCGAGACGTTCCTGCGGGCGCTGCGCCGCATCGGCAGCTTCACCTGGCAGGGCCGTGACCTGGGCGCCTGGCTCGTCACCATCGCCCGCAACCTGGTCGCCGACCACTTCAAGTCCGGCCGGTACCGGCTGGAGGTGTCCACCGCCGAGGTCCTCGACGCGGACAGTCCGGAGCGCGGCCCGGAGGGCAGCCCGGAGGCGGCGGTCGTCGACAAGCTCACCAACCAGACGCTGCTGGAGGCGGTCAAGCGGCTCAACCCGGAACAGCAGGAGTGCATCGTGCTGCGGTTCCTGCAGGGGTTCTCGGTGGCCGAGACCGCCCAGACGATGGGCAAGAACGAGGGCGCGATCAAGGCCCTGCAGTACCGAGCGGTGCGCTCGCTGGCCCGGCTGCTCCCGGAAGGCTTCACACCCTGAACGCCTGGTGTCCGCGCGTCGCCGTGTCGCCACCGTCCGCTATGTGTAGGGACGGTGGCGGTTGCGGCTGTTGACACCGGGACGGGGCTTCTTCCCTGACTCGTGGCATGTCAGGATGGCCGGGCGTAACCCGGTCCCGGCAGTACGCGTTGGTCCAGACGGGGTCGACGGTGTGCGACAACGCACCCAAGGCTGCCTGGCCGACCGGCGTCGCCGGTGGCTCGGCGTGCCGCGAGACGGAAGGAGGTGCGCGCGGCGATGAAACTGTTCCTGCGCCGGCGGACCGAACGCTTCGCGCAGCTCGTGGCGGACGACCTGCCCGAGCACGACAACGCCGAACAACAGGCCGGACACCACCAGGCCCGTGCTGCTCACCATACTCGCGACGCGGACGACACACTCGCACTTCTGGTGCGGGTGGGCCGAGAAGTTTCCGCGCAGGCCAGTACGTTCGAACGCAGCCACCGGATGGATCCGGACGCCAAGGCGGACATCCGCCGCCGGCTGCTCGCCGACGCCGCCATCCACGGCATCGGGGCCGCCCGTGCCGACGCCGAGCCGGACACCGACATCAGCGTGCGCACGCACGGTACGCCCCGGCCCACCCGGCACGCGGTGCCGCCGAACCGGCGGCCGAAGGTACGGCTGATCGTCATCGGCGGCGTGGTCGCCGGCGCGCTGGGCATCTCCGGCGTGGCCGCCGCCAGCACCTCCGCGGTGCCGGGCGACGCGCTGTACAACGTGAAGCGGTCCACCGAGCGGGCGCAGATCGCGCTGGCCGGCTCGGACAGCAACTCCGGCCAGCTCTACCTGCAGTTCGCCCGGACCCGGTCCGGCGAGGCCGGTTCGGTCAGCGACGACCCGGCGCAGCTGTCCAAGGTGCTCGGCGACATGGACCGGGAGACCCGGCAGGGCGTCGCGCTGCTCGACTCCACCGCGGTACACGACCGCAGCGCGACCGAGCTGGACCGGGTCGACTCGTTCACCGCCGCCCAGCGGCCGGTGGTGGCCCGGCTGACCGGCCGGCTGACCGGCCCGTCGCACCACCGGGCGCAGCAGTCGCTCGAGCTGATCGACCAGGTCAAGCAGCGGTCCACCGAGCTGCGCCGGCTGCTGCTGTGCACCACCGGCAAGTCGGTGAAGCAGGACTCGCTCGGACCGGTACCGCAGAGCTGCGCCGCGCTGCCCGGCGCGAAGCCGGGCCCGTCCGGTACCGGGCAGGGGTCCGGCCGCGGCCCCGGCCAGTCGCCGACCGGCACGAGCCCGAGCGGGAAGGCCAGCGCCTCGCCGACACCGAGCACCTCCGGTACACCGTCCGGATCGGCCCGGCCGTCGTCGAGCGAGAGCGGATCGCCGGCGCCGAGCCCGTCGACCAGCGATTCGGGCAACGGTGGCCTTCTCGGGACGATCGGCAAGATCCTCGGCGGTCTGCTCTGACCGGGAGCGGTCACGGCCGATACGCTCGGAGGGTGGACGTGTTTGCCCGACTACGGCGTCGTCGGCAACGGCTGTCCGCGCGTGCGAGGGTCGCCGGTGCGGCCAGCGCCGCGCACGCATCGATGGCCGAGCCGGCCGAACCGGGTGCGGTGGCCACGCTCGACGAGGCGCCCGACGCCCCGCGGCGTGCCGCCGCGCCGGATCCGACCGCGGCGGCGTTCTTCGACGTGGACAACACGCTGCTGCGCGGCGCATCGATCTTCTGGTTCGCCCGTGGCCTCGCCGCGCACGACTACTTCACCACCCGCGACCTGCTCGGCTTCGCCTGGAAGCAGCTGAAGTTCCGGGCCAGCAGCACCGAGGACACCGAGGACATCGCCAGCGCACGGGACAGCGCGCTGGCGTTCGTCGCCGGCCGGCGGGTCGACGAGATCGTGACCCACGGCGAACGGATCTACGACGAGCTGCTCGCGGTCCGGATCTGGTCCGGGACCAAGGCGTTCGCCCAGCTGCACCTGAACGCCGGCCAGCGGGTCTACCTGGTCACTGCGGCGCCGGTGGAGCTGGCCCGGTTGCTGGCCCGCCGCCTCGGGCTGTCCGGCGCGCTCGGCACCGTGGCCGAGACCCGCGAGGGGGTGTACACCGGGCGGCTGGTCGGCGAGATCCTGCACGGCCCCGCGAAGGCGGAGGCGATCCGGGCGCTGGCCGAGCGGGAGGGCCTCGACCTGGACCGCTGCGTCGCCTACAGCGACTCGATCAACGACCTGCCGATGCTCACCGCCGCCGGCGGCGCCGTCGCGATCAACCCCGACTCGTCGCTGCGCCGGCTGGCCCGCGAGCGCGGCTGGGAGGTGCACGACTTCCGCACCGGCCGTCGCGCCGCCCGGTACGCGCTGCCGATGGCCGCGGCGCTCGCCATCAGCGTCGGCTACGCGTACCACCGTCGCCGCCGCTGACCCGCGCTGACCCGCGCCGCCCGTCGCCGGCCCGCTGTGTCGCGCTGGTCCGCGGTGTCGCGCTGGTCCGCGTCGCCCGCCCGCTCCGCCCGTCGCTGCTCGCCATCCACGTACCGTCGGCCGATCGCCGCGGTCGAGCCGCTGCCCGCCAGGTACGTACCTGACCATGCCCCCGGTCGGGCTCGCCGTTCGGCTCAGCGGGCCGTCGCCGTGGCGGCGGGCGTCGGGTCGTCGTCGAGGGTGATCGCGGTGGCGGCGCGGTGGATCGACGCGACCGCCGCGGCGAACAGCCGGTCGTGCCCGGGCAGCCGGCCGAGCAGGCCGAGCATCCGCATCGACATCCGGACCTGCCGGTCGGAGTGCAGCACCATCCGGCGCACGTTCGCCGGGCCCAGCTTCTGGTTGGCGTCGACGAACGGCCGCATCCGCCGCTCGTACCGCTCGAAGGCGGTGCGGTGGTCCGGGGCCGCGGCGAGCTCCTGCGCGAGCACGTACCCGCCGACCAGCGCCACGCTGGTGCCCTGGCCCGACGCGGGGGACGCGGCGTACCCGGCGTCGCCGACCAGCACGACCCGGCCGGCCGACCAGTGGTCGGCGTGCACCTGCGCCATGGTGTCGAAGTAGAAGTCCGGCGCGTCGGCCGCGGCGGCGAGCAGTGCCGGCACCTGCCACCCGTCACCCGCGTACGTCTCGGTGAGCAGCCGGTGCTGCTCCTCGATCGTCGGCCGGCCGACCGAGCCGCCCTCGAACAGGAACATCGCGGTCGCGCCGGAGTCGTGCGCGGTGCGGTAGGCGAGCGCGGTGCGGCCCGGCGCGACGTAGGTCAGCTCCTCCCGGTCGAGCCCGAGCGTGTCCGGCACCCGGTAGACGCAGATCTGATAACCCATCGGCCGCACGTACCGGTCCTCCGGGCCGAAGGCGAGCCGGCGGGTCGCCGAGTGCAGCCCGTCCGCGCCGACGACCACGTCGTACCGGCCGGTGCCACCGCTCTCGAACGCCACGTCGACGCCGTCGTCGTCCTGGGTCAGCGTGGCGATGGCGTCGCCGTACCGGCAGTCGACGCCGACGGTGTCGGCGAGCAGGCGGAGCAGGTCACCGCGGCGGACCTCGGTGTCCGGGCCCTGCCGGCCGCCGAACGTGTCGCCGCCCATGCTCGCCACCTTGCGGCCGCGGCCGTCGACGATGGCGCCGGCCCGCACGTCGGTGGTCAGCTCCCGCAACTGCGGGAGCAGGCCCATCCGGTCGACCACGTCGAGCGCCGCACCGCGGATGTCGATCTTGTACCCGCCGGTGCGGGGCTCGGCGGCCCGCTCGACCACGGTGGTCGCCCAGCCGTGGCGGCGCAGCCAGTACGCGAGGGTCAGGCCGGCGACGCCGGCTCCGGAGACGAGAACGCTGCGCTGGGTCATCGGGGGCTCCTTGGCAGGTCGAGGTGTTCGATGCCGAAACCATACAGTCGAGTAAGACGATTGTGCAAGACGTTTGTCTGACACAGTTGCTATGCTCTCGGCATGGGAAACCGGGACGCGCTGCTCGACGGCGCCACACAGTGCCTGTACGAGAAGGGCTACGCGCGCACAACCGCCCGCGACATCGCCACCGCGGCCGGCGTCAGCCTCGCCGCGATCGGGTACCACTACGGATCGAAGGAGGCGCTGCTCGACGCCGCGTTGCAACGCGCGATCGAGGAGTGGGGCGACCGCCTCGCCGCCTCCCTCGCCACCGTCGGCGAAGCCGGCGGGACGGGTGGGGCCGCGCGGTTCGAGCAGGCCTGGGCCGGGGTGCTCGCCTCGCTGGCCGACAGCCGACCGCTGTGGGCGGTGCAGTTCGAACTGATCGCGCACCTGCAGCGCACCCCCGAGCTGCGGCACAGCTACGCCGAGGCGACCCGGCAGGCGCGGCTCGAACTCGCCGCCATCTTCGGTACCGAGACCGCGGACGAGGCGGCCGCGCTGCGGGTCGGTGCCTTCTACCAGGCGCTGCTCGTCGGGGTGGTCGGCCTGTGGCTGGTCGATCCGGCCGATGCGCCGTCGGCGCCCGACCTGCGCGACTCGATCCGTACCGTCGCCGCCGGCCTCACCGCCGGCTGACCCGAACGCGCCCCGGCGGGGTCAGAAGGTGCTGCCGCGGCGCAGCAGCAGCCGGTGCAGCGTCTGCTGGATCGTCTCCCGTACCTGGTCGGCCAGGCCGAACACGGCGGCCGGGTCGTCCGGGTCGGCGTCCAGTGCGGACGTGTCGATCGGCTCGCCGCACTCGATCAGCCACTTGCTCGGCAGCGGCACCGCGCCGAGCGGCCCCAGCCACGGGAAGAACGGCGTGACCGGGAAGTACGGGATGCCGAGCAGCCGGGCCAGCGGCTTGATGTCACCGATCAGCGGGTAGATCTCCTCGGCCCCGACGATCGACACCGGCACGATCGGTACCTTCGTGCGCAGTGCGGCGGCCACGAAGCCGCCGCGGCCGAACCGCTGCAGCTTGTACCGGTCGGTGAAACGCTTGCCGATGCCCTTGAAGCCCTCCGGGAACACGCCGACGATCTCGCCATCGGACAGCAGCCGCTCCGCGTCCGGGTTGCACGCGAGCGTCGCGCCGGATTTGCGGGCGAACTCGCCGAGCATCGGGGTACGGAAGATGAAGTCGGCACCGAGCAGCCGCAGGTGCCGGTGCGCCGGATGGTCGTCCAGCAGCGCCAGCTGCAGCATCAGGCTGTCCATCGCGATGGTGCCGGAGTGGTTGCCGACCAGCAGCGCCGCGCCGTCGGCCGGCACGTGGTCCAGCCCGGACACCTCCACCCGGAACCACGAGCGGTACAGCGGCCGCAGCACCCGGGCGAGCAGCTGCTCGGTCAGCTCCGGATCGAAGCCGAAGTCGTCCACCGGGTAGTCACCGGTGACCCGGCGACGCAGGAACGCCAACCCGTCCGCGATCCGCCGCTCCCACACGTCCGCCTCGGCGGTGCCGCCGGACGCCTCCGCCGCATCCGCGCGCGGGTCACCGTCGGCACGGCCGGCGTCGACGCGCGGGTCACCGTCGGCACGGCCAGCGCCCACGCGCGGGTCGCCGTCGGCACGGCCGGCGTTCGCCGACGGGTCCTTCGCCGCGGTACCGTCGTCGCCCACCGCGGGCTCGTCGGCGGTCACGGTCGGTCTCCCTTCGCCGCCAGCATCGAGCGCAGCCCGGACAGTACGGCCCGGCCACCGGCCCGGAGCAACCGCTCGGCCTCGTCCAGGCCGCCGGCATCGACCGGCGCGCCCATTCCGTGCCCGGCGATGAAGTCGTCGAACGCCTCCGGCGTGCTGCGCGGCGAGTAACCGAAGTCGTCGATGAGCCGGCGCACGTCCACCACCCGACCGTGCACCAGGAAGTCGAGCTGGTCGAGCGAGAAGTCGACCAGCCCGGACCGGCGGGCCAGCTGCGCCACGGTGGTCATCGCCGGGTCCGGCATCGGCCACGGCACCCGGCCGGCCCGGCGGACCGCCTGGGACAGCAGCAGCACGCCCGGCCCGGCCACGTTGAAGTCGCCGGGGTGCTCCTCGCGGGCGGCCCGGCAGGTCACCTCGACCGCGTCGTCGGCGTGCACGAACTGGATCCGCGGATCGTGCCCGAGCACGGTGGGCACCACCGGCAGCGAGAAGTACCGGGTGAGCGTGGTGTCGGCGCGCGAACCGACGAACGGCGCGAAGCGCAGCACGGTCACCGCCGTGTCGGGGCGACGGCGCCGGAACCCGCGCACGTACCCCTCGATCTCGACGACGTCCTTGGCGTAGCCGCCGCGCGGCATGGCGCGCAGCGCGGTCTGCTCGGTGAAGATCGCCGGGTCGCGCGGCGACGCGCCGTACGCGGCGGTGGAGGAGCGGACCACCAGCCGGCGCACCGTCGGCGCGTGCTGGCACGCCGCGAGCAGCTGCAACGTACCGATGACGTTGAGTTCCTTCATCGCGTCGCGGCCGCCGGCCCCGGTCGGGCCGGCGACCACGGCGAGGTGGAGCACGGTGTCCACCGCGGCGTCGGTCACCAGCCGGGCGATGCCCGGGCTGCTGATGTCGGCGCGGCGGTAGTCGACCGCGGGCAGCAGGCTCGCGGCCACCCCGGTCGGCTCGGTCTCGTCCACCCCGACCACCCGGTCGATCCGGGGGTCGGCGGCGAGTCGAGCCGCGACCTGGGCCGCGAAGTACCTGCTGACGCCCGTGACGAGCACGACCCGTGGTGCGACTGCGTGCATGCGCGCCCCCAGCACCATCAGTGGCCCGCGCCATCGGTGACAGCACCTCGATGGCACGGCGCCTTCAGTGGCTGACGCGAATCCTGCCGTTGGACGACGTCGTCACGACCCGTCCCGCGGCACCGGCGATGCGGTCGGCGGCAGCCGACCCGGGCCTACTTGCCCTGACGGCGCCGCTGGATGCGGGTCTTGCGCAGCAGCTTGCGGTGCTTCTTCTTCGCCATCCGCTTGCGCCGCTTCTTGACGACGGAGCCCATACGTCATCCCCTTGCTTGCGATTTCGCCGGCCGCCGATGCGGCGGCCTGGCGCAGGTAGTGAACACCAAACCTTATCCGGGTGAGCGGGTGATCGCCGCAGCGGGCGGAGGTGCACCGACGGGCGTCACATCACCTCGCCGCCGACCGTCACGCTGAGCGACTACCGTACCGAGGCCGGCGCGGCTCGCCGAGACCGCGCCCCGGCAGTGCCGCCCCTCGGCCGGGAGGACCCGTACCGCACCGGTGTGGCGCGGTCGGGGTCCCGGAGAAAAACCGGGCGGCGGACGCCGCGCACGGCTCGCCACCCGGTTTTCTCGGCGTGATGCGAAGATGTTTCAGCTCAGGTCGAAACGGCCGTCGCGAATTCCGTCGAGGAACTCACCCCAGGCCGCCGTGCCAAAAACGAATGCCGTACCCAGTCGATTCTTGGAATCGCGCACACCAACACCTGACGGGACGAACGCGACTTCGACGCAGTTGTTCCCGCCCCCGCTGCGGGTGCTCTTGCGCCATGCCGCGAAGGCCAGCTCGGTAGGGTACGCGGTGCCTTCGTAGTGCATCACAACTCCTTCGTCAACGCGACGACCCGCTCCAATGCATTGTCCGGCTTGAGCGCCGCCGCGCGTAGATGGTCAAACATCAGGTTATAACGACGAACCTCCTGGTCGGTTTCCAGATAGAGCCCACCAGTTGCATTGTCGAGATAAACGACATCCGGATCCTCGGGATCCGGGAAACCGAGGATGACAAAGGCACCGTCCATCCCCGCATGTTCGCCGGAATCGAAGGGCACCACCTGCATCGTCACGTTGGTGCGCTCGGCCACGGCGGCCAGGTGGTGCAGTTGCTCGCGCATCACCTCGCGGCCGCCGACCCAGCGGTGCAGGACCGCCTCGTCGAGCACCAGCCAGAGCTCCGGAGGGTCACCCTCAGTGAGCAACTTCTGCCGAGCGAGCCGCAGATCGACCTTGCGTTCGATCTCCTCGGGGGTGAGATCGGGTCGCGCCGCCCGGGTCGCGGCGCGGGCGTACTCCCGGGTCTGGAGCAGGCCGGGGATCAGCAGCGCCTCGTAGGTGAAGATGGTCTCCGCGGCGGCCTCCAACCCGATGTACGGGCCCAGCGCGACGTCGCTGTACGGATGCCACCAGGCCTTCTGCCGCGCCTCCCGGGCGATCTGGACGAGCTCCTCGCACTTCTGCTCGTCCAGCCCGTAGATGTGCAGCATGAAGCGGACGTCCCGGGCGGTCGGCGAGACCTGGGCGTTCTCGGTCCGGGAGATCTTGGACGCGGAACACTCCATCCGGCCGGCGACCTGGTCGATGGTCAGCCCGGCCTCCTCGCGCAGCCGGCGCAGTTCCATGGCGAGCCGCCGCCGCCGTGCGGTCGGGCTGCGTCGTCTGAGGGTCATCGCCTTACCTCCTCGGCACGCCGATGGGGAGTGGGATCCGGCTCCACCCAGACCGGCGCAGCTAACCCCCCGCCGATCTTGCACCTACTCACCGATCCTGCCCAGACCGGAAGCGCAGAATTCCTCGAACCCCGACGGGGGACATCTCCGGCGAACGGCACTGTTATGCCGTTACCTCTCGGATGCGAGGTTTCGCCGACCTTCCACCGGCCTAACGAAGCGGACCGCGGGAGGTGGCGGATGCGGTCAGGTCTGCTTGATCAATAACAAAGCGCCAGCTCAGTACGGGGTGGAGACGGCAACGGGGCGCCCGGCACGCGCCGGACGCCCCGTGGGCCACGCCGATCGGTCAGCCGCGGCTGCCGAGCGAGCGAAGGAAGAACGCCAGGTTCGCCGGGCGTTCGGCAAGACGTCGCATGAGATACCCGTACCACTGCACTCCGTAGGGCAGGTAGACACGCATCGTGTACCCGTCGGCGATGAGCCGGCGCTGCTCGTCCGGCCGGATGCCGTAGAGCATCTGGAACTCGAACGAGTCGGGCGAGCGGTCGAACCACTTCGCCCGGTCCTCCGCGATCGCCACCATCCGCGGGTCGTGGGTGGCGACCATCGGCCTGCCCTCGCCCGCCATCAGGATGTTCAGGCACCGCACGTACGACCGGTCGACGTCCAGCTTGGCCTGGAACGCCACCGACTCGGGCTCGTCGTACGCCCCCTTGCACAGCCGGACCCGGGACCCCGCGCCGGCGAGCTCGCGGCAGTCCGCCTCGGTGCGCCGCAGGTACGCCTGGAGCACCGCGCCGGTGTCCGGGAAGTCCTTGCGCAGCTGCATCAGCAGCTCCAGGGTGGAGTCGGTGGTGGTGTGGTCCTCCATGTCCACCGTCACCGTGGTGCCGGCGTTGGTCGCCGCCTGGCAGATCTCCCGGGCATGCTGGTAGGCCAGCTTCTCGTCGAACAGCTGGCCCAGCGCGGACAGCTTGATGCTGACCTCCACCGGCGGGCACAGCCCCTCGGCGGACAGCGCGCCGAGCAGGTCGAGGTACGCCTGCTTCGTGGTCGTCGCCTGCTCCGGGCTGGTGGTGTCCTCGCCCAGGTAGTCGAGACTGACCGCGAGGCCGGACGAGACCAGCTCGCGCGAGGTGTGGAGGGCGTCGTCGAGCGCGGCGCCCGCGACGTAACGACGGACCACGTCCCGGCTGACCGGGGCGGTCTCGACAAGCCGCTCGACCCGGTCACTGCGGGCCGCGGCGAGGATCACCGATCGGAGCATGGCCCCGACTTTAACCCTGTCGCCGGCTCGCTCGACAGGGAGACCCATCACAGAACGTCAACATGTTTCGAAGGGCTTCCCTGTCCGATTCCGTCGATCTTTCATGCAGCTCCCGGACCACCGTCAAATCGTCGGCTCGCGCGGCGCAGCGGTGACGGTACGCGACCACCCGCCCGCGCGCGGCGGCCGAACCGGACACCGCGGTACGGCGGGTGACCGGCCGGCACCGGTACCGGTGGGAGGATGCAGGGATGGACACGTCCCGGGAGCTGGTCGTCGGCCTGGGGTCCGGCGCCGAGCAGCTGGCCGATCCGGACCTCGCCACCGCCGACATGGTGCTCAACATCGGCCCGCAGCACCCGTCCACGCACGGCGTGCTGCGGCTGCGGCTGACGCTCGACGGGGAACGCGTCAAGGCCGCCGAGCCGATCATCGGGTACATGCACCGGGGCGCGGAGAAGCTGTTCGAGGTGCGCGACTACCGGCAGATCATCATGCTGGCGAACCGGCACGACTGGCTGTCCGCGTTCAGCAACGAGCTGGGCGTGGTGCTCGCCGTCGAGCGGCTGATGGGACTCGCGGTACCGGACCGGGCGGTGTGGCTGCGCACCCTGCTCGCCGAGCTGAACCGGGTGCTCAACCACCTGATGTTCCTCGGTTCGTACCCGCTGGAGATCGGCGCGATCACGCCGATGTTCTACGCGTTCCGGGAGCGGGAGACGCTGCAGGCCGTGATGGAGGAGGTCGCCGGCGGCCGGATGCACTTCATGTTCAACCGGGTCGGCGGGCTGAAGGAGGAGGTACCGGCGGGCTGGACCCGGCGCTGCCGGGACGCGATCGCCGCCGTCCGGCGCCGGCTGCCGGATCTCGACGACATCATCATGCGCAACGAGATCTTCCTCGCTCGTACCGTCGGGGTCGGCGTGCTGACCGCCGAGGCGGCCGCGGCGTACGGGGTGTCCGGGCCGGTGGCCCGCGCCTCCGGGCTCGACCTCGACCTGCGCCGGGACGAGCCCTACCTCGCGTACGACCGGCTCGACGTGCCGGTCGTCACCCGCACCGCGGGCGACTGCCACGCCCGGTTCGAGTGCCTGCTGGAGCAGGTGCACGTGTCGCTGGAGCTGGCCGACGCCTGCCTGTCCGAAGTGGACCGGACCACCGGGCCGGTGAACGTGCGGCTGCCGAAGGTGGTCAAGGCACCGGAGGGGCACACGTACGCGTGGACCGAGAACCCGCTCGGCATCAACGGGTACTACCTGGTGTCGCGCGGGGAGAAGACGCCGTGGCGGCTCAAGCTGCGCACCGCCTCGTACGCCAACATCCAGGCACTGTGCACGTTGCTGCCGGGCTGCCTGGTACCGGACCTGATCGCGATCCTCGGCTCGATGTTCTTCGTCGTCGGCGACATCGACAAGTAGCGCCGGACCGCGCGACCTCGACAAGTAGCGCGCGAGAACGGTGAGTGGCGCCGGGACGCGAGAACGGTGAGTGGCTCCGCGACGCGCGAGGTCGCCGGTCAGTCCTCGGCGCGGTGCCGGGCCCGGCGCGCCGCCCGGGGCGACACCGGCGCCGGCGGCGCAGGCGGGTCCTCGCCGCGCAGTTCGGCCCACGGGTCGAGGCGGGCCACGCTGTCCCGCAGCGGGTCGACGGCGCGTGGCGGCCGACGTCGTACGGCCGGGGCCGGCGGCGCCGTGGTCTCGGGTTGCGCCTTGCGGCGCTCCACCCGCAACGGCTCGAACCGCTGTACCCCGCTGTCCCGCAGCGGATCGGGCGCCGGCGGCAGGCTGCCACGTCCGCGCGCGGCGTCTCGCGCCGGGCCCGCGGCGGCGGGACGCGCGCCATCCCGTACCGGCTGCATCGCCCCCGGCCGCAGGCTGTCCCGCACCGGATCGACCGCACCGGGCCGCAGGCTGTCCCGCACCGGATCGACGGCACCGGGCCGCAGGCTGTCCCGGACCGGGTCGACGGCGCCGGGCCGCAGGCTGTCCCGGACCGGGTCGACGGCGCCGGGCCGCAGGCTGTCCCGGACCGGGTCGATCGTGCCGGGTTGCATGCTGTCGGCGACCGGGTCACGGCGGCGGGGCGGCATCCCCGGGCGGCGGGTGCCGGCGGATGCCTGGGCCGCGCTCGCGCCGACCGGCTCGCGGGCCGGTTCGCCACCGAGCCGCGCGGTCAGCGTGTCGAGCTGCTCCTGCAGCGCGGCGAGTTCGGCGTGCGTGCCGTGCTTGGTGCGCTGCAACGCGGTGGTCATCGCGGAGCCGAGGTCGCCGCGTACCGCTTCGATCTCGGCGGCCAGGTTCTCTTGCAGCTCGATCCGGACCCCGTCGGCGTCCCGGCGCAGCACCACCGACAGGCCGATCAGCACCGTACCGACGATCGCGAGCACCGCGGTGCCGCGCAGTGCACCGCCGTCCCGGGCGAACCAGAGCGCGATCCCGGCGAGCGGCGCGAGCATCGCGCCGACCCAGAACAGCACGGTGGGCAACCGACCGCGGTGGGGTCGACGTCCCTGGGCGGACGCTGCGGTACGGGCTGTCATGGGAGCCGAGGCTACCGAGTGCGACACGGTCGAAGAAAGGCCGGGCCATCGCGCAATCGGTAAAACGATCGACAACTGGCCGGCCACCCGGCCCGATCGTCGGCGAACGGTGACTTCATCCGAACCAACCGTCACGACTGCGACGAGAATTACCCCGGAAAGGGGACGCCCGAACGCGATCGGGCCGGTGGAGTCGGTCGACTCCACCGGCCCGATCGATCACTGTCCGTCAGCTGCCGGAGCCCCGGTCAGCTGCGGAGCCCGGTCAGCTGCCGGCGAGGGCGGCGTCCGAGCTGAGCAGCAGGCTGATCGACACCTTGCCGGTCTTCAGCCCGTTCTTCGACTGCGAGCCGCCCGCGTCGAGCTGGACGAACTTGCCGAACTTCATCCCGTACTTGCTCTCCAGGCCCTGCTGGCAGAACGCCCGGTCCGGGCACTCCGGCGGCCCGCCCAGGATCGTCGCCTTGCCGCTGCACTTGGCGGCGAACTCGGACAGCGTGGAGACCTTGTTCTTCTCCGCGAACTCCTTGGTCACCCCGAACGCGTTCTCGTCGGCCGCCGCGGACGGCTCGCCGAACTTGAGCCCGTCCTTGTCGCCCAGCGAGGTCAGCGCCTTCATCGTGGTGTCGATGTCCGGCGACGCCATCGGCTTGGCGTTCTTGCCGTTCGCCTTCTGGTTCAGGAACTCGGTCAGGGTCGCCGCGTACTCCGGCACGACCTGGATCTCACCCTTCTGCAGCGCCGGCTCGTACAGCTCGCGGTTGCCGATGGTGCGCACCGACGTGCTGAAGCCGCCGGCGTCCAGCACCGTCTTGTACAGGTAGGCGAGCGTCTTGCTCTCGGAGAAGTTCGCCGCGCCGATGGTGACCGAGCCGGAGCCCTTCTGCACCCCGTCGGTCAGCTTGGCGCTCTTGGCGAACGTCGCGGCCACCTTCTGCGGCGGCACCCGGTCGACGTCGGCCTGCTTGTTCAACTGGATCAGCTTCGGCGTGTCCAGCGCCGCCGAGACCTTGTTCAGGTCGGCGATCAGCGCCGGCGACGCGACCTTCGCGTTCACCGCCGGAACGATGTTGTCGGAGTTCTGCAGGTGCTTGTCGTCCTTGAGCACGACGAGTTGGCTGCCTGCCACCGGGGCGCAGCCAGCACCCTTGACGTTGGTGTCCTTCTTGGTGCCGGACGAACCGGCCTGGCCGCACCCGGCGGCCAACGCCGCCACCGAGAGTCCGGCAAGAATCCCGACCGCCACCCGGCGCGGGGTCACGCCGCGACGGCGCGCTCCCCCCGCAGCGAGTCGCGACCGCGAAAGCCGCGTTGCCATTACTGCCCGCCTTCCGTGTCCCGGCTCGGCCCCCCTGGCCGGCCGCGTGTCCGACGAGCGGTCGGCGCGCCCCTACCCGGACCTCGCCGGCCGGGAACACGGTGCCTTCCGCGCGCAGGGACTACCCAACCTCGCCGGTGCGGGTGCCGCAACTCGAATGGCAACAGTTGTCATCATCGTTACCCACCGGAGTCCCCATGCCACCGCAGCCCGCGTCGATCATGGTGCGAACGGGATGGAGAGCGCTTTCCGGAGCAGCCACGCTCCGATCGACGCCGTCACGGAACGGGCAGGGTCAGCGAGCGGGGGCCGGTTTGGCGACGCGGCGACGGACACGGCGGGTGGGGTGGCGCAGCGGGCGGGGCGTTACCGCCCGCTCGACCAGCACGAGGACCCCCTCGACGAGCAGGCACAGCACCACCACGAGCAGGCCGCCCGCGAGCACCTGGCCACCACCCGACGCGATGCCCAGGCCGAACCCCTCGTTGATGATCGCGCCGAGCCCCGGGCCGCCGACCAGGGCGGCCAGCGTCGCGGTCGCCACCACCTGGACCGCGGCGGTGCGGAACCCGCTCGCCAGGTACGGCACCGACAGCGGCAGCTCCACCCGGAACAGCACCTGCCAGCCGGACAACCCCATCCCGTACGCCGCGTCCCGGGCGCTCGGGTCGACCTCACGCAGCCCGAGCACCGCGTTCGCCAGCAGCGGCGGGATCGCGAACACCGCCAGCGCCGCCACCGCCGACCACGGCCCGAACCCGAGGATCGTCAACGGAAAGATGGACAACAACGCCAGCGTCGGTACCGCGCGGGTCAGGTTCGACACGCCCACGACCAGCCCGCCACCGCGGCCGTGATGGCCCAGCCAGATGCCGATCGGCCAGGCGATCGCGCAGCCGATCGCCACCGACACCGCGGAGATCCACAGGTGCTGCCAGGTCAGCGCCAGGATCCCGTCGGAGTTCGTCCAGTTCAGCGGGTCGTTCAACCACACCCAAGCCTGCGACACGATGCTGCTCATGAGCGTTCCTCCTTCGTCGGAACCCTCATGAGGCACCAAGCCGCACGATGCCCACGATTCGCTCGCTGCCGCTCGCTCATGCTGACCGCCTCCTCGACCAGGGGGTGGCGAGGCGGCCGAGCAGTGCCAGTACCAGGTCGAAGACCAGGGCCAGCAGGACCGTGGCGATCGTCGCGGTCATGATCTGCGCCTTGTAGAAGTTGTTCCGGAAGCCCTCCAGGATCAGCTCCCCGAACCCGCCGTACCCGCCGACCACCGAGCCGACGGTCACCATCGCGACGGTCGACACGGTCGCGATGCGCAGGCCGGTCATGATGCTCGGCAACGACAGCGGCAGCTCGATCCGGGTGAGCAGACCCAGCTTGCCGTAACCCATGCCGCGGGCCGCGTCCCGGATCTCCACCGGTACCTGGCTGAGCCCGGTCAGCGTGTTGCGCACGATGACCAGCAGCGCGTACAGCACCAGACCGATGACGACCGTACTGGCGTACAGGCCGAGGAACGGCGCCAGCACGGCGAACAGGCCGAGCGACGGAATCGTGTACAGCACGCTGGAAAGTGCGAGGATCGGACCGGTGAGCCAGCTGACGCGGTACGCGAGGATACCGAGGGGGATCGCGAGCACCGCCGCGATCAGCACCGACGCGGCGGTCAGCTCGACGTGCTGGATCAGCGCGGCGAGCAGCGCCGAGGCGTTGGATTGCACGTAGTCCCAGGAAAACCACGGGTTGCCCGCGGCGTCGGTGACCGCCGCCAACGGGACCTGCTGAAGAGAGGACACAAGTGGACGCTACCCGGGCGGAGCACGCCGCCGAGCGCCCCAACCGCGGCGATTCGTCGCGCGCCGCCGAAATCAGGCTGGACCGGTTGACCAAGGCGTACCCGAACGGCACGGTCGCGGTGGCCGAGCTGAGCCTGGCCGTACCGGCGGGGGAACTCGTCACGCTGGTCGGCCCGTCCGGCTGCGGCAAGTCGACGATCCTGCGGATGATCAACCGGCTGGTCGAGCCGACCGGCGGGCAGATCTTCCTGGACGACGACGACATCACCGCCGCCGACCCGGTCGCGCTGCGCCGTCGCATCGGGTACGCGATCCAGGACGTCGGGCTGTTCCCGCACCAGACGGTGCGGCAGAACGTGGCGACCGTGCCGCGGTTGCTCGGCTGGTCCAAGGCGGACACCGCGGCCCGGGTCGAGGAGCTGCTCGACCTCGTCGGCCTCGACCCGACCGAGTACGGCAAGCGGTACCCCGACGAGCTGTCCGGCGGGCAGCGGCAGCGGGTCGGGGTGGCCCGCGCGCTCGCCGCCGACCCGGTGGTGCTGCTGATGGACGAGCCGTTCAGCGCCGTCGACCCGATCGCCCGCGGCCGGCTGCAGGAGGAGTTCCTGCGGCTGCAGGCGGAGGTGCGCAAGACGACGGTGTTCGTCACCCACGACGTGGACGAGGCGGTCCGGCTCGGCGACCGCATCGCGGTGCTGTCCGCCGGCGGCAAGCTGGAACAGTACGCGCCGCCGGCGGAGATCCTGGGCCGGCCGGCGTCGTCGTTCGTGGCCGAGTTCGTCGGCGCCGACCGCGGCATCAAGCGGCTCGGCGTCACCCCGATCCCGCCGGCGGCGCTGCGCCCGACCGATCAGGTGCCCACGTTCGCGACCGCCACCGCGCCGCCCCGGGTACCGCTGTCGGCGACGCTGCGGGAGGCGCTCGCCGCGCTGCTGGAGGGGGGTACCGGCTGGGTGCTGGTGGACGACGGTGACCGGCTCGCCGGCGTGCTCACCCCCGACGACATCTACCAGGCGATGCACGACACCCAACCGGGCCGCCCGGCCTGACCCACACCGTCCGCCTCGACCCGGCTGCCGGGCCGGGCCGGCGGCGGGCAGTCAGGAGTGCTTGGTCAGGTAGTCGATGAAGCGGGCGCGCATCAGCGGCTCGGCGTCCCCGTACGACTCGTGGCCGGTGAACTCGCGCCACACCCCGACCAGCTCGTCGACGACCTCGCCGATCGAGCCGCTGGAGTCGTCCAGCACGTTGCTCTCCTGGGCGTGCGGCAGGTGCCGGACCAGGTCGACGAAGAAGTGCCGGTCGTGCCGGTGGCGCGCCAGCGCGAAGGCCCGCTCGCGCAGCTCCTCGGTGGACAACGCGTCCAGCGCGTCGAGGTCGTTGCTCGACGTACCCTCAGTCATACGCCGAGCATACGGGCGTTCTCGCGGCGCCGGCCGCCCCACTCCACCAGCCGCGTCACCACCAGCCCGAGCACGATCGCGCCACCCGCGACACCGAACGTGGTGGCCGGCCCGGACCAGCCGCGCATGGTGCCGAACTGGACCGCGAGCACCAGCGCCAGCACGCCGAGCATGGTGCCGAACACGCCGCCGCGCCGCCCGTACGCGGAGACACCGCCGACCAGGACCGCGCCGAGCGCCAGCAGCAGCTGCGGCAGCATCCCACCGGGACCGCCGGCGGTGCGCAACTGCACCGCGGACAGCACCCCGGACAGTCCGGCCAGGCCGCCGGACACGGTCAGCGCGAGTACCACCATCAGTGCCGCGCCGATGCCGCGCCGCTCCGCCGGGTCGGCCACCGGCCGGAACGCACCGATCGCCCGACGCAACGGCCGGACCAGCCCGAACACCCCCGCCAGCACCGAGGTCGCGGCCACCGCGATGAACCACACGTACGCCCAGCGACGCGGGTCGGGCGCGCCGTCCGCCACCGTGACCATGCTGCCGTGGCCGATCAGCGTCGTTGCCACCAGACCGCCGCACAGCGCGACGAGCGAGGCCGCCCACCCCGGTACGTGCAGCAGCGCCACCACCACCCCGAGCGCCAGCCCGGCCACCAGCGCCACGCCGAGGCCGGGGATCAGCGCCACCGGCAGGTTGTGCTCGTACGCCCGGGCGAACAGCAGACCGGCGACCGCGGCGAACGCACCGACCGCGAGGTTCGGCGCGCCGGCCCGCAGCGACACCGACACCGCCATCGCGAGCAGCCCGAGCGCGGCCGCCTGCACCGCGATCAGCCGCAGGCCGACGCTGTGGAACATGGCCGGTTCGACCCGCCAGCAGAACACCGCGAGCGCCGCGACCAGCACCACCAGCAGCAACTCCCACACCACGTGCACCAGCAGCCGGTCGTTCGCCGGCGGGGGCGGCGGGGTGAGCAGCGCGCCCGGCGGGGTCTGGCCGGGCAGGGTCAACGTCCGGTCGCTCTCCGGCGTCGCGTAGCCCGGGTCGAACGTCGGGTCGTCGGACGGGTAGTCGCCGCCGTAGCCGAAACCCTGGTCCGGCAGGTCGTCGGGATAGCGGCTCGACTCGGGCCGGCGACCGGGCAGCCGGACCGTCGAATCGTCCTCGGACATGTTGGCCCCCTCGGTGCGCACCCACCGGTCGGCGACGCGCGTGCGCTCATCGTCGCCTACCGGTTCCACGGTCGCACGCCGGCACGGCGCATGCACCCTCGGTACCGAGGAAAGCCCCGCCTAGGGACGCATCACCGCTCGGCGTTCTTCTCGTCGTCCGGGTCGGGTGGGATCCGGCACGAGTGCTCCAGCCACAACGCGGCGGCGGCCAGCGCCAGCGACGCCACCGCACCGGACGCGGCGGGCAGCACGTCGGCGGCGGCCGACGCGAGCTGGCCCCGGTTCTGCACCACCCACAGCAGGCCCCCGCCGTACAGCCCGGCGAACAGCGCGCCGGCGGCCGACGACGCCTTCGCGATCAGCACGTAGCGCGCCACGGTCAGCGCGTTGACCGGCTCGGTACCGGGCTTGTGCGCGATCCGCCGACCGGTGCTCAGCGCCGCGAGGCCCTCGACGATCGCCAGGACCGCGAGCGTGAGCGCCGGCAGCAACGGCAGCGGCGGCAACGACCCGTAGAACCGCGCGAACAGCAGCCAGCCGGCCACCCCGGCGAGCAGCGCGGTCACCACCAGGGTCGGCACGCTGGTCGGCCGCACCCGCGGCTGCGGCGACTGGCTCATCGGCTCCCCCGGCTCCGGTCGTGCTCGCCGCCCGTCCCGGCCGCGTCGGCGCTCCCGTCCCCGCGGGCATCGTCGGCGGCGGCGTCCGGCGTGAACCGGTCGCGGTCCCGGTCGCGGTCGCGGTCCCGGTCGCGGTCGCGGTCCCGGTCGCGGTCGCGGTCCTGGTCGCGGTCCTGGTCGCGGTCGCGGTCGCGGTCGCGGTCGCGGTCCAGCGTGACCGACACGTCGGTGAAGCCGTGCGCGATCGGCGCCTGCGGTTTGTGCACCGTCAGCCGGACCCGGTCGACCCGCTCGTCCGCGAGACACGCGGCGGCCAGCCGATCGGCGAGCTTCTCGATCAGCCGCACCGGCTCGCCGGCAATGATCTCCGCCAGCCGGTCGGCCAGCTCACCGTAGTGCACGGTGTCGGTCACCTCGTCGGTACGCGCCGGACGGGACAGGTCCAGCTCCAGCTCGGCGTCGACGACGAAGTCCTGCCCGTTCTCCCGCTCGAAGTCGTACACCCCGTGCCGGCCGCGGACCCGCAACCCGGTCAGCGTGATCCGGTCACTCATCACCGCTCCCCCTTCGCCCGACCGGCGACGAGACACCGAGCCGCGCAGTACCGGTGATCCACTCGCTCACCGTGCGGCTCCCGCCCGCGCCGCGCACCAGGCCCGGACCGCGTCCACCGTGGAGCGCACCTCGTGTACCCGGATGCCCCAGGCGCCGGCGTCGACCGCGAACAGGTTCGCCGCGAGGCTCGCCGCCTCCCGGTCGTCGACCGGCCGCGGGGTACCGTCCGGCGCGGCGAGCAGCGACCCCAGGAACGACTTGCGGCTGACCCCGACCAACACCGGGAACCCCAGCCCCCGCAACGTGTCGAGGTGCGCCAGCAGCTGCCAGTTGTGCGCCGGCGTCTTGGCGAAGCCGAGCCCCGGGTCGACCACGATCCGATCGGCGGACACCCCGCCGGCGACCGCGGCGTCGACCCGCTCGGCCAGTTCGGCCCGCACGTCGACGACCACGTCGTCGTAGCTGGCCAGCCGGTACATCCGCTTCGAGTGATCCCGCCAGTGCATCAGGATCCACGGGCAGCCGGCGTCGGCGACCACCCGTACCATCTCGGGGTCGGCGAGACCGCCGGACACGTCGTTGACCACCGACACGCCCGCGGCCAGCGCCGCCGCGGCCACCTCGGCGCGGGTGGTGTCGATACTCATCGGCACCCCGGCGGCCGCCAGCTCGCGGATCACCGGTACCACCCGGGCCCGCTCGGTGGTGGCGTCGACCCGGTCGGCGCCCGGGCGGGTCGACTCGCCGCCGACGTCGACCAGATCGGCGCCGTCGCGCCACATCTGCACCCCGTGCGTCACCGCGTCGTCGAGGTCGGAGTACCGGCCGCCGTCGGAGAACGAGTCCGGCGTCACGTTGAGCACGCCCATCACGACCGGCGCGGCACTCGTTCGGTGCACCGCGAACTTCCCCCCACTGTGCTCCCTCACCGCACCGACGCTACCGGTCCGGGCGGCCAGCGAGCCGGTGGGGAACCTCATGCCCGCGGTGCCGGACCGAGCGGCCCGGCGCCGGACCGGCCACGGGACGGCGGCGGCGCCGATCCGATTGCGGGAAAGTGGCGGCGTCCACCCTGTCGCGGGACGGCGACCGGGATCCATCGGGCCACGGGACGGCGACCGGGATCCATCCGGTCACTGTGACGGCGGCCGGCGTTCATCCGGCCGCGGGACGGCGATCGGGTCGGCGGCGGTCGGGGTCAGCCGGTACCGGCGGAGCCGCCGGCGGCGCGGCGGCGGGCCCGCTGGGCGCGCCTGATGCGTTCCGCGCCGGCCGCGCCGGGTCCGGTGCGCATCCGGCCGACGACGGCAGGGAACGGCTGCCCGTCGTTGTGCTCGGCCTCGAGCCGCTCCACCTCTTGCCGGACGGCCCGCTCGACCAGTTCGGAGATCGTGGTGGGGCCGGCGCCGCCGGTGCTGCTCAGCCAGTACGCGGCGGCGCGGGCGCGCTCGAGCACTTGCCGGGACAGGTGGAAGGAGCGGGGCGTCCGCTCGGTCGGGTCGATGCCCAGTCCGGCCGGCAGCCGGTTGGGGTCGGGTGCTGCACCGGGGATCTCCACGCTGTGCTTGCTCCCTTCCGTGCCGCGATCTTCCGCGGGGCAGGTCCGGATCGGTGGTACCGGCGGGCCCGGCACCGCCCGGCCGGCCGGTGCGCCGGCGGTACGGCCGGTCAGCGCGCCGGCGCCGCCGGACTCTCCGTGGTCGCCGGCGGCCCGGAGTCGGCGGCGTCGAGGGGCCACACCGACAGCTCGACCGTGCCGGCGACCGACAGCTGGCCGCTCGCACCGGCCGGTTCGAGCCGGAAGTCGGGCAGCCGGACGAGCCGGCGGCCTGTGGCGGTGATCACGCAGAGGTACCAGCCGCCCGCCGGATCGGTCAACACCCAGCCCGGTTGCACGTCCGCCGGAACGGCCGGATCGGGCCTGTCCGATTCATGCATGGGGGGACTGGTTTTCGCCGGCGGAATGGTGGCAGTCTGGTGGGGCCCGCCCGGTCGAGGTGCCGTCGTGCGGTACAGGGGAGAAGGCGACCGGATGAGTGCGTTGAGTTCGACCCGATCGGCCACCTTGGCTGCAATGATCATGCCCAGGACCAGCACGATCACCGCTGCCCCGGTGCAGGCTGCGACCTCGGCGAAGCCGGTGATCGGCAGCATCGTGGCGAGCACCACCGCGCCGCCGGCGATGGCCACCAGCCCGGCGGCGAGCTCCACTCCGGCGAGGCCGCGCCCGATCCGCGGCCGCGGCGCGGACGGCCACTTGCGCGCCGCGCGCACCACGCCGAGCTGGTGCACACCGAGGCCGGTCAGCACGACACCGAGGACGACGAGCAACGCACCGGTCGCGAGCGTCCGGACCATGCCGCGCCTCCCTCGACCTCACCGCCGCGCCACGAGCGCACTAATGTTACATGCAACTTGCCTTGTCGCATAGTTGAGTGCAATGTACAGTCAGGGACACTTTACGCGTTACTACGAGACACACCGTGATCACCTAGTACCACTAAGTGGGGATATCGAGGAAGCTGGAAGCAATGAGACTCGTGACGAACACGGAGAGCGACGGGGGACGGGTCGATGATTAGCGACCTCATCAGCGCCGGGCTGGGCACGTTCCCGCTCAGTGCCGCGCTCGGCGCCCTGCCGCTGTCCGCCCCCGACGCCCACGTGCTCCACCTCGCCGGCGGCGCCCTCTCCGGCGGCCTGGCCGCGCCGAAGAACATCGACACCAACGGCATCATCGGGTTCCTCGCCACCAAGATCGCACCGATCCTGCTCGCCGTGCTCGGCCTGATCTTCATCGGCCGGGCGAACAAGGGCGAGGTGTCCCGGGTACTCACCAGCTCCGTGATCGCGATCGTCGGGCTGGTGTTCATCGGCGGCGCCGTCACCCTGCTGTTCCTCGGCGGCTACCTCGTCGACCTCATCTTCAAGTGAGGCTCCGATGCGGCTGCGGACCGACGACGACATCTACCGGGCACGCCTGCTCTACCTCGGCCCGCCCGGCTACACCCTGCCGTTCCAGCTGCCGTACGCGCAATACGGGCTGTTCGCCCTGCTCGTCCCGGTGTTCATGCTCATCCACTACGCCTTCACTCTGACCGTCGACCTGTTCCCGGCGTGGGAGATCGCGCTGTCGATGGTCGCCACCTCCCTGGTCTTTCGGTACGTGGATCCGGACCGCCCGGCCCGGCAGGTGCTGCGCACCGCGCTCACCGACTGGCGCCGCACCCGCGAACCGCACACCGAACGGCCTGAGCCGTCGCTCGTCGCCAGCCGGGTCCGCGTCCGCCAGGAGTTGACATGACCACCACCCCGTCCCGGGCCGACCGCGCCCGCCAGTCCGCCGAGTCGACCGCACCGGACGAGTCCACGCCGGCCCGACCGGACCAGGAACGCCCGGAGCGACCGCCCGGCAGTACCGGCGGTCCCGCCGGCGGCGCCACGACGGGACCAGCACCGCTCGCGGTCTTCCGCGCACCCGGCGCCGCTCCGACACCCCCCAGCCCGGCGACCCCGGGTACGCGACCGGCCCCCGCCGGTCCGGGTGGCCAAGCGGCCCCACCGACCTCCCGCCCCGCACCCGCCGACCCGCCCAGCGGCCAGTACCCCACCGTCCCGCCACCCACCGCGCACCACAGCGGCCAGTACCCGACGGTCCCGCCACCCACCGCGCACCACAGCGGCCAGTACCCGACGGTCCCACCGCCCACCGCGCAGCACAGCGGCCAGTACCCCACCGTCCCGCCGCCCACCGACCAGCGCGGCCGGCAGCCCGGCGCGGTGCCGCCGCGCCCCAGCCAGCCGAGCGGGCAGTACCCGACGGTCCCGGCACCCACCGGACAGCCGAGCGGCCAGTACCCCACCGTCGGCTCGCGGCAGGGCCAGTACCCGACCGCACCGCCCCGCACCGACCAGCCCAGCGGCCAGTACCCCACCGTCGCCCCGGCCACCGACCAACGCAGCGGCCAGTTCCCGACCGTGGCACCGGCAGCCGACCAGCCCAGCGGGCAGTACCCGACGGTTCCACCGGCCACCGAGCAGCGCAGTGGCCAGTTCCCGACCGTCGCCCCGGCCGCCGACCCGCCCAGCGGGCAGTACCCGACCGTGCCACCGCGATCGGCGCCGCCCGCGCCGGCGACACCGCCACCCGCGGCACGGCCGACACCGCCCCCGACCCACCCGACCTCACCGGCCGGCCCGCCGCCTCGACCGGCGACGGCGCAGTCGGCGAGTACCGCGGCACCGTCGGTCGGGGCGCCACCCGCCGCGCCGGGACGACCGGCGACGCGGCCCGCCGCACCGGGCAAGCCCGGCAAGCCGGCGAAGCAGCGTAAGCCGGTACCGCAGAAGCAGGCCAGGGCGGCCGGGCCGGTCGCCCGCAACCGCACCCCGAAGCACAAGGACCGGCCGGCGCCGGTGGAGCTGGCGATCACCGAGATCGCCGGGCACCTGACGTTCAGCCCGACCAGCGTCACCGCCTGGTACTGGCTGCCCGAGATGCGGTGGGCGTTCCGGCCGGACACCGAGCGCGAGGCGATGATCGTCGCGATCGCCGAGCAGTACGCGGGGCTCGCCGGGTTCCGGTTGCACCTGCGGCGCACCACGAAGCCGTTCCCGGCCGACGCGTGGGCACAGACGATCAACGCGAACACGCCGCACCCGCTGCCGACACCGCCGGGCGCACCGACCTGGTCGGACCACCTGGTCAACGCCCAGCGGCACCTGTTGCAGGTCAACCACGCCGAGGGCCAGACCTACCTGGGCATCACGTTCGCCCGCCGTACCTTCAAGGACAACCTCGCCGAGCGGCTGGGTGCGTTGCGCGGCAAGGGTACCGGCACCGCCGAGCGCAAGCGCGTGGCGCGGATGGTCGGCCAGTTCGACGAGGTGCTCGGCGCGTTCGGGATGCGCGGCCGGCGGGTGACGCCGACCGAGCTGGAGTGGCTGATCTACCGCAGCGTCGCGCTGTGCATGGACCCGCCGCAACTGCTCTCCTCGGTACGCCAGTCGGAGTGGGAGCGGTCCGACCTGCTGGCGCTGACCGAGCAGATCGAGCGGTACCGCACCCCGTACGGGTCGACGGTGAAGCTGGTGAACCGGCTCACCGGCGAGGAACGGCACGCCTGCGTGCTGACCGTCGGCCGGATGGAGCCGCTGGAGATCCCGGAACGGCACGAGCCGTGGATGCACTTCCACGAGCGGCTGCCGTGGCCGATGGAGATCTCCTCGCACGTGGACGTGCTCGGCCCCGGCGACACCTTCCGCAACCTGGAACACCGGCTGCGGATGATCCGGTCCCAGCAGAGCGACTACGTCGAGCACGGCATGGACGTACCGCCGGAGCTGGAACGGTTGGCGCGCCGGGCACTGGTCGTCGGCGACGACATGACCACCGGGCTGCCGCTGGACGCCAGCCGGGTGCACGGCTGGCACCGGATCGCGATCGGCGGCAGTACCCGGGAGGAGTGCCTGGAGCGGGCCCGCGCGCTGACCAAGCTGTACTCCCGGGACATGCGGATCTCGTTGCAGCACCCGAAGAACCAGGACTGGCTGGCCCGCGAGTTCATCCCCGGCGAGCCGATCGCGAACACCGGGTACGTGCGGCGGATGCCGGTGAAGCTGTTCGCCGCGGCGCTGCCGCAGGGCGCGTCCAACGTCGGCGACCGGCGCGGCGACCTGATCGGCCGCACCGCCGGCACCTCCCGCCGGCCGGTCTTCCTCGACCTGCACTTCCCGATGGAGGTACGGGAACGGTCCGGCCTCGCGGTCTTCGTGTCCGAGCCAGGCGGCGGCAAGTCCACCCTGGTCGGTGGCCTCGGCTACCTGGCCGCCCGGCGCGGGGTGCAGACCACGCTGCTCGACCCGTCCGGCCCGCTGGCCCGGATCTGCGAGATGCCCGAACTCAAGCCGTACTCGCGGGTGCTCAACCTGACCGGCTCGCAGGAGGGCACCCTCGCCCCGTACGGGCTGATCCCGACGCCGATGCGGTCGCACTTCCCGGCCGGCCCCGGCGGCGACCGGGAGTACGAGATCGGCGTGTCCAACGCCCGCGCCGAGCGCCGGATGCTGGTCCAGGACATCTGCTCGATGCTGATCCCGCCGCAGGTCACCCGGGAGGCGTCCACCGCGGCGCTGCTGCGGCACGCGGCCCGGCAGGTACCGGCCGAGGAAACGTCCACACTGGACGACGTGGTCAAGGCGCTGCGCGGTGCCGACGACGACGGCGTGGAGCTGGCCAACCTGCTGATGGACGCGGCCGAGATGCCGCTGGCCCGGCTGTTCTTCGGCAAGCCACCGGAATCGCTCACCGACCCGGAACACCGCGACGTGCTCACCGTCATCACCATGGCCGGCCTGCGACTGCCCGACCTGAAGATCGAACGCGAGTACTGGTCGGCCGAGGAGCAGCTCGCCCTGCCGATGCTGCACACCGCGCACCGGCTCGCCGTCCGCCGCTGCTACTCCGGCGACATGAACGCCCGCAAGCTGGTCGGGCTGGACGAGGCGCACTTCATGGAGGGCTGGCGGTCCGGCCGCTCCTTCCTGGTCCGGCTCGCCCGCGACTCCCGGAAGTGGAACATCGCCGGCCTGGTCGCCTCCCAGAACCCGAAGGACATCCTCGGCCTCGACGTGCAGAACCTGGTGTCCACCGTGTTCGTCGGCCGCATCGCCGAGGACCCGGAGATCGCGGCCGAGGCGCTGCGACTGCTCCGGGTGCCCCGCGGCGTCGGGTACGAGGCGATCCTCGGCACCCTGTCCACCGGGGACACCGCATCGGACCAGCGGTTGTCGTACCGCGAGTTCGTGATGCGCGACGTGGACGCCCGAGTGCAGCGGATGCGGGTCGACCTCTCGTACGTGCCCGAACTGCTCACCTACCTCGACACCACGCCGACCCAGGCGGCGCCGGTCGAGCACACCGCCGTACCAGCAGCCAGTCGGGAGGCGTGAGTCATGATCGCCCGGTTGGCCCGCGGCGCGGGCCTCGATCCCACCCGGCCGGCGAGCCGCCGGGAACGCGTCGTCTCCCTGGTACTGGCGGTCCTGGTCGCCGCCACCGCCGTACTCTTCTGGCCCGCCCAACCCGCCGCCGCCGACCCCTCCCACTGCAGCCTGCGTCAGTGGCGCGATCCGAACCAGGCCGCCAACTGCATCAAGCAGTTGCCCGCATCGAGCACCACGATCAACGACTGCATGGGGATTCCGACGCCGAGTGCACCGGACAGTGGTTTCGGCGGCTGGTTCGCCTCGGATCCGAAGGTCAAGCCGGGTGTGACCGGCCTGTACTCCTCCTACGGCTATTCCGGTTACGACTATCCCCTGTACAACCCGGACTGCGTTTCCGGCGCGTCGCCGCTGCCGTCCTCCGCCTCCACCACGACCACCATCGCGAACGGCGAGATGATGGTGGCGACCGGCATCGTCGGCGCCGCCGATGCCTTCCGGGAGAAGGCATACAACCCGGGCAGCATGTGGGGGTGGGCGGACAAGCTCGTGCAGAGCGCGACGAAGTCCATCTACCAGAAGGTCTTCACGGTCTTCGGAGTCGTGACGATCGCCATCGTGGGCCTCTACCTGCTGTGGCGATCCCGGCAGGCGAACATGAGCGACGCGCTCACCACCGCCGGCTGGGCGGTACTGGTGATGGTCGTGGTCACCGCGGTCGCCGCGTGGCCGGTGCTGTCCGCGCACCTCGCCGACAAGACTCTCATCTCCTCACTGGGGATCGTGCACGACGCGGTCGGACCGCAGCCGAAAGACCTGTCACCGGCGCAGTGCCCGAACGCGCAACGGCAGCGCCCGCCGGGCATCCCGTACGACCCGGATCTGTGCAAGGACCACCGGGAGCCGGCGCTGCGGGCCAGCGACACGGCGACCGAGGCCGTGCTGTACAACAACTGGCTGCGCGGCACGCTCGGCTCGGCCACCAGCACGACGGCCCAGAAGTACGGCATGGCGCTGTACGAGTCGTCCTCGCTGAGCTGGCAGGAAGCCCAGGACATCAAACGGCATCCGAGTCAGCGGCAGACGATCCTGAAGCAGAAGGCGGAGAACTTTCAGCGGATCGCGCAGCAGATCAAGACCGAGGATCCGGACGCGTACAACTACCTGCAGGGCAAGGAGGGTAGCGCCCGGGTCGGTGCCGGGCTGATCGCGATCATCAGCGCGCTGGCGTTCGCGTTCTTCGACATCGCGGCGTCGCTGCTGATCATCCTGGGCTTCCTGATCTTCCGCTGGGCGGTGGTGGCGATCCCGGTGATCGGCACGATCGCGATCCTGCGGCCGGCCAGTGCCGGGTTCAAGCGCCTGATCAACATCGTGGTGGCGGCGATCTTCAACATCGTCATCTTCGGCGCGGGAGCGTCGATCTACCTGTTCGCGGTGGATCTGATCATGAACACCGCGACGTTGCCGGGCTGGTTGCAGATCACGCTGGTGTGGTTGTGCGGGGTGGTGGGGTGGTTGCTGTTGCGGCCGTTCCGGCGGATCACGCAGCTGGGCGGCAAGTCGCCGATCGGCGAGATCGCGCACATCGGTTCCTGGCACAAGCGGTTCTTCTCGGATCTGAAGGGTGTCGCGATCGGTGCGGCCGGTGCCGCGGCGCTGGGCGACATCGAGTCGCAGGACGACGAGGAGCAG
Organism: Actinocatenispora comari; assembly: GCF_017312725.1. Taxonomy (GTDB): domain Bacteria; phylum Actinomycetota; class Actinomycetes; order Mycobacteriales; family Micromonosporaceae; genus Actinocatenispora; species Actinocatenispora comari. The sequence goes on from NZ_BOPO01000096.1 coordinate 65,370, forward strand.
AAGGGCAGGCGCAAGCGCGGCAAGCCGGCGGAGGCGGGCGGCGACGGGCAGCAGCCCGCGACGACCGGCCCGGTGCCGGACGCGCCGAGCAGCAGCCCCGCCCCGGACGGTGCGCCGCCGGATCCGGCCCGAGCGCCGGAGCCTCCGCGTACCCCCGAGCCGGCGGGCGCGCCGCGTGGTGCCGGGCGCCGGGACAGCCAGGTGTGGGTGCCCGAGACCGGACGGTACGCCGACGGCAGCGACAGCTACGACGACCTGGCGGCGAGCGTGGGCCGGGCCGATGCCCGCATCTCGGAGAACGCCGGGTCGGTCGACCGCGAACTCGCCGGGTACGAGCGCGCGGACGCCAACCGGGCCAGAAACCCGTGACCGACCGATCCTGACGGGAGTTCCAGATGCGCCGGGTGCTCGCGTTCGTCACCAGCCGGTACGGCCTGGCCGGGCTGGTGGCGCTGCTGATCATCGTGATCGTGGTGGTCGGCCGGGTCGCCGGCGTGGTCGGCGGCGGGTCCGGGCACGACGGCGGTGGTGCGCCGGTGACCGGCGGCACCGAGGCGGGCGTCGGCAGCACCGAGTCGGGCGCCCCGAACGACGGGCCGACCGGTGCGCGGCCGACCCCGAGCCCGGTGGTACCGGCGGGCAAGCCCGGGCCGGCGGCCGTCGCCACCTCGTTCAGCACCGCGTACCTGGCCTCGGACGGCCCGGCGAAGACCTGGCGCACGGCGCTGCGCCGGTACGCCACCGACAGGCTCGCGGGCGAGCTCGACACGATGGATCCGGCCACCGTGCCGGCGCAGCGGCGTACCGGTGCGGCCAAGCTCGGCGACCACGGCGCGCACTGGGCGCAGGTCGCGGTGCCGTGCGACTCGGGCACGCTGACGTTGCGGCTGCTCGGTGACGGCAACGGCTGGCTGGTCGACGGCATCGACTGGGCGCCGGCGTCATGAGCCGGCGCAGGCGCGGGGTCTGGGTGGTGGCGGGGATCGCCGCGACCGCCGTCCTGCTGTGCTGCGGGCTGGGCGGCGCGGTCGCGCTGTCCGGGCTGTTCCACCAGCCGAGCACGCCGGCGGTGAACCTGAGCGGCTGCGGCCAGAAGCTCCGCGCGTACCACGACCTGCCGGCGGTGTCCGGCTACAACGACGCGCAGCGCAGCCGGGCGTACGACATCATCAAGGCCGGCATCAAGCTGAAGGTGCCGCCGCGCGGCTGGGTGATCGCCGTCGCGACCGCGCTGCAGGAGTCGGGGCTGAAGGTCTACGCCAACGACAACCCGCTGTACCCGCTGGTCAAGGCGCACAGCCTGGCGCTGCCGCACGACGCGGTGGGGCACGACCACGACTCGGTCGGGCTGTTCCAGCAGCGGCCGAAGCCGCCGGAGGGCGAGGGCGGCTGGGGCACCGTCAAGGAGCTGATGAACCCGACCATCTCGGCGGAGAAGTTCTACCGGAAGCTGCTGACGACCAGCGGCTGGCAGCACGATCCGCTGACCATCGCCGCGCAGGCGGTGCAGGGCAGCGCCTACCCGGACGCGTACGCGAAGTGGGAGGGCGACGCGACGAACCTGGTGAACACGCTGACCGGCGGCGCGGCCCGGACCGCGGCGGACGCGTCCGGCGCCCAGTCGGTCGGTACCTGCGCGGCCAACGGGCAGATCGCCGCATCGGGCTGGGTGCAGCCGGTCAAGGCGCCGATCAGTTCCGGCTTCGGGCCGCGCGGCGGCTTCTTCCACGCCGGCGTCGACCTGGCCGGCCCGCGCGGTACCCCGATCCGGGCGGCGGCGGCCGGGCTCGTCGTCACCGCCGAGTGCGACCCCGCCACCAGGGACTGCGACCACGACGGCAGCATCGCCACCGAGGGCTGCGGCTGGTACGTCGAGATCAAGCACGCGGGAGGCGTCGAAACCCGCTACTGCCACATGGAATCCCGGCCGTCCGTCCAGGTGGGACAGACGGTCGCGGCCGGTACGGTGCTGGGGCACGAGGGCATGAGCGGCAACGCGGACGGCCCGCACCTGCACTTCGAGGTGCACCTGCACAACGACCTGTCGCTCAACGGCGCGATCGATCCGGTGCCGTTCATGCAGGACAAGGGCGCCCCGCTGGGCAGGTCCTGACACCCGGCCGGGCCGTTCGGTGCCCGGCCCGTCCACCCCGACGCGGCGCTCGGGCATCGTCGCTGGCATGCCGGCGCCCGCCACACCGACCGGGCGCTCAGCCCTCGGCCGGTGCGATCAGCTGCCACAGGATGTGTTCCTGCCAGCGGCCGGCGATCTTCAGGTAGTCGGGTGCGGACCCGATCCGGACGAACCCGCACCGGGTCAGCACCCGCTGCGAGCCGGCGTTCGCGACCAGCGTCTCGGCCTGCACCCGGTGCAGGCCCAACTCGTCGAACGCCACCCGGATCAGCTCGCGCAGCGCCGCGGTGGCGACACCACGGCCGTTGCACCCGGCGTCGACCCAGTAGGCCACGCTGCACGACCGGAACGCGCCGTACACGATGCCGTTGAGGTAGATCCGGCCGACGACCGCACCGTCGTCGTCGACGATCAGCCGCGGCACGGTGATCCCCCGGCCGTACCGGTCGAGTTCGTCCTCGATCATCGCCCGCTGGCCGGCCTCGGTGAAGAACTCCGCGTCGCGCAGCGGCATCCACGGCGCGAGGAAGTCGCGGTTGCGTACGACCAGGTCGGCCAGGGTGGCGGCGTCGTCGGTACCGACGAGTCGGGTACTGGGCATCCGCCCATGATCCACGACCGGATATCCGTTGTCGGGCCGGTACCTGCTCCGTACCCTGCGGGCATGGCCTTCCAGGTGGTCACCAGCGCCGACACGCCGGAACTCGACGAGCAGGCCGCCGCGGCGCTGCGCGAGGTGTGGCCGGAGTTCATCTTCCACGATCCGACCTCCGGTGCCTGCATCGACCGGGTGGAGAAGTACTTCCCGCGGTACGACCTGCGGCTGTTGGACGACGGCGCCGTCGTCGCCGGCGGCTGGGGCGTGCCGCTGCGCTGGGACGGCACCGTCGAGGACCTGCCGGACGGCTACGACGGCGGCCTGGTGCGCTCCGTCGAGCAGCACGAGCAGGGCGTCGAACCGAACACGCTGAGCATCATGGCCGCCGCCGTCGCAACCGGCCGGCAGGGCGGCGGGCTCGCCGGCCGGGTCCTCACCGCGCTGCGCGAACGCGCCACCGAGACCGGCCTGACCGCGGTGATCTGCCCGGTCCGGCCGACCCTGAAGACCAGCTACGCGCTGCAGTCGATGGCCGACTTCGCCACCTGGCACCGCGACGACGGGCTGCATCTCGATCCCTGGATCCGTACCCACCAGCGGCTCGGCGCGACGGTGCTCGCCCCGGCACTGCGGTCGATGGTCATCGAGGGCAGCGTCGCCGAGTGGGAGTCCTGGACCGGGCTGGCGTTCCCGCAGACCGGCGACTACGTGGTACCGCAGGCGCTCGCCACCGTGCACATCGACCGCGACGCCGATCACGGCAGCTACCTCGAACCCAACCTCTGGATGCGCCACCTCTGATCCGGGCGGCATCCGCGCCGGAGATGCCGATCCGCCACCCTGCTCCTTCCGGCGTGGTACGCGCCGTTCCGCCGCACGTTCCGAAGCGGCGGGACCGATGCCGGCGGCAATCGGTGCCGCGGGTCTCCACAGCGCCGGCTCGCGCGGACGGAGCAACGGAAACACGCTCTAAGATCGCGGGGGTGACCAGTACCGACCGGACCGTGCCGGCGCGATGACCGGCCCGGCCGACTCCGACCTGTGGTTCCCGGCCGCGCCGGGGCCGGTCCGCACGGTGCCCGCGACGCGACGCGGATCGCTGCGCGGGCGGCGGGTCGTCACCGGCACGCCGGGCCGCGGCTGGCGGTACGACCTGCGCGCCGACGACCCGGTCGAGCAGGACGGCCGCGCCTTCGTGCCGGTGCTCGCCGAGCACGACTGGTACCGCGCCGAGCTGGACGACACCGACGTCTTCGCGCCGCTGGTACCGGTCGAGCGGGTGTGGGTGGAGCAGCCCGACGCGGTGGCCGGCGCCGAGGAGCCGGCGGCCAACCTGCTGTCCCGGCTCGTCACGATGGACGCGCCGCCGCTGCGCATCCCGGTACCGGCACGGGACGTCCCGGCGCTGACCGGCCGGCGGATCGTCGTCGTCTCCCCCGAGGCGGCACGCCGGGACGTCCGCGCGGCCTCCGAGCCGTACGAGAACGACGACGGCACCATCTGCCTGTCGGTCTGCGCCGAACCCGACTGGTACCGCTGGGCGTTCGCCGGTCGCCCGGCCGACTGCACCGAGGTACCCGTCTACCTCGTCTGGGCGGAGTGACCATGACCCCATCCCGCACCGCCACGCCCACCCCGACGCGCCCGGTCAAGCCACCCCTGCGCCGCACCCCGCTGACCCTGCTGCTGTTCCTGCTCGCCGGCTTCGCCTGCGCGGTCGCCGTCCTCGCCGCCACCATCATCATCTACATCGGCCAAGACGCCTACAAAGCCGGCCACCAGACCAGCCCGACCGAGGCGGTGGACGAGTTTCTCGACGCGACGCTCAACAAGCGGAGCATGGACTTCGCCAGTACTTATCTCTGCAGCAACCCACCTGTCAAGCAGAAGACACGGCAGCTCATCGGCGATATCCACGCCTTCGAAAAGTCGAACCCGGGGACCTTCCTGACCTACGAGTGGTCGATCCGCAAGGTGTGGCAGCGCCGGGACCGGGCCCTGGTGACGGCACAGGTACGGGCGAGGACCACGGCGTCGGGGTCGTCAACGAACAACCCCGAGCAGAAGTGGAAGTTCTCGATGCGGAACGAGAGTGGCTGGAAGGTCTGCGGTCTCACCATCCCGGAGAACTGACGCGTACCGCGGTTGACCGGTGTCGATACGGTCACTGTCGGCAGGAGTCGACGTGGAGGTGGCAGTGGCCGAGGAAGACCCGCTGAGCCGGATCGAACGCACCGCGAAGGACACGATCGCGCGCTACCAACGGTTCCGGGCCGGCACCGACGGACTCACCGCCACTGCCACCTCACCCGACAACGCCGTCGAGGTCACGGTCACGCCGGCCGGCGCGCTGCGCGACCTGAAGCTCCACCCGAAGGCCAGGCAGTACCCGCTGGACAAGCTCGCCGCCACCATCCTCGCGGCGACCGCGGCCGCCACCGCAGCAGCCTCCGCCAGCTACACCGACAGGGCGGAGGAGTTCCTCGGGCCGAAGCTCGCCGGCCAGGTGCGCGCGGGTCTGCCGCAGCAGCTGTGGAAGGAGCGGCCGTGATCTCGCCGCTCGGCGTCGACCTCACCGAACTGTCCCGCGGCGTGCACCACTTCACGGGGTTCGCCAGCCAGGCGACGGACATCCGTCGGCACGCTCGCGGCGCCGATCTCTCCGGCTCGTACGGGAACTGGGGTGGGATCGGCAAGACGGTCGGGATCGACGAGTACTACGCGAACGTCGCCTCGGCGGTCGAGACGCACACCCAGCTGATCGAGAAGTTCCTGACCGACTGCTCGGTGAACGTCGTCGACGCCAGGCGCGGGTACACCGACGCGGATCTGGACAGCGAGGACTCGATCACCACGGCGGGCGCACCGCTGTCCGGTGGGGTCGGGCGCGACGGCATCGGCGCCGACGGGCCGGTCCGGTGGAACGCCGACACCGACCTGCCGATCTGGGCCGACTTCACCGCCGGCGCCGGTGCGATCCCGAATGCCGACGTCGGCGCGCTGGTCAGCGCCGCGGCCGACCTCGCGTTCAACGTCGGAACGTTCGTGGCCGATCCCGAGGGTTGGGTGTTGGGCTCGCTGGTGACCATCGTCATCGATCTGATCCAGCCGCTGGAGGACCTGCTCTCGTACGTGACCGGGAACGCGGAGCGGATCTCCGACCACGCCAGCGCCTGGGGGAAGGTGCAGAGCGAGATCGGTCAGCTCGGCTCCGACATCAGGGAGGCGACCCGGGTCGACTTCGCGCACTGGACCGGCGATGCCGGCAGCAGGGCCCGGAAGAAGCTCAGCACGTTCGTGCGGGGACTCGACGACACCCAGCAGGAGATCGGCAACGTCTCGGCCATCCTGACCGCGAGCGCCGGCATCATGCAGGCGCTGCAGGCGCTGGTGGTCACCGCGATCACCGAGGTGCTGGAGTTGGTCATCAACCGGCTGATGGTCGGCGCGGCCGCCGCCCCGTTCACCGCCGGCGCCTCGGAGGCCGCGGCGGTCACCGAGGCCGCGGTCGAGGTCGCGGTGAAGACGGAGAAGACCGTGGCCGAGGTGTCCCGGATCGCCACGCTGCTGAACGATGCGCGCGACCTGTTCAAGACCGTGACGACCACGCTGAACGACGCCTCGACGTTCGGTGCGCCGGCCGCGATGGCCGCCGGCGGTCTCGTCTCCGGCGGCCAGCAGTGGGCGGGCGGGAGCGGGAAGCCGCCGGCGATCGTCTCCACCCAACTGGCCGAATGATCCGGCGGCCGGCCCGCCGGCACCGACTGCTGTACCTGTTGCGGCACAACGGATCGCGCCGGCGCCCGACTCGGCGACACGGGCAGCTCCGGCTACCCGGCGACGACTGACGCTCGGCGCCCGGCGGTGGCTCCGTGGGCAGCGGCGCCGGCGACGTCGACGTCGAGCCGGCTGCGCTGGCTCCGTCCGTACGAGCCGGGCCCGGCGGTCAGCGGCGGAGGATCAGGGACATGGCCTCGTTGCGGGCGGCGGCGGAGCGCTCGAAGTGCCCGCGTACCGCGGAGGTGACGGTGCGGGAGCCGGGCTTGCGGATGCCGCGCATCGACATGCACAGGTGCTCGCAGTCGACCACGACGATCACGCCGCGCGGGTCGAGCACCTCGGCGAGGGTGTCGGCGATCTGCGAGGTGAGTCGTTCCTGCACCTGCGGCCGGCGCGCGTACACCTCGACCAGGCGGGCGAGCTTGGACAGCCCGGTGATGCGGCCGTGCGCCCCCGGGATGTACCCGACGTGCGCGACCCCGTGGAACGGGAGCAGGTGATGCTCGCAGCTGGAGTAGACCTCGATGTCGCGGACCAGGACGAACTCGTCGTGGTCGGCCTCGAACGTGGTGGTGAGCACCTGGGCCGCGTCGATCCGCAGCCCGGCGAACATCTCCGCGTACGCCCGGGCCACCCGGGCCGGCGTCTTCTGCAGCCCGTCGCGGTCCGGGTTCTCGCCGATGGCGAGCAGGATCTCGTACACGGCGCGTTCGATCCGGCCGAGGTCGACGGTGTTCTCCACCGGGCCACCGCTGTGCTCGCCGCCGATCAGCCGGGCGGCCAGGTGGTCGATGCCGGGTTCGAGCTCCTCGCTCACCGCGTTCTCCCCTCGACACGGATCGAGCCCGGCCGGTGCGGCCGGGCTCGATCCGATGCGCTGGTCAGTGTTGCTCGCCGAGCCCGCCGGACTGGCCGAACTGGCGGCCGGTGCGGCCCCAGTCGGGGTCGGTGCCGGCGGCGGGCGCTCCGCCGTTCGCCTCGCCCGGTACGTCGTCCTGCGGCTCGGCGTCGCGCGGGGTGCCGGTGGCGTTCATGGACGGGTCCTGGGCGCCGCTGCCGGCCAGCGCCGCGGCGCCGTCCGCCTCGGCCCGCTGCTTGAGCGCGACGACCTCGGCCGGGGTGAGCACCGGCGGCTTGTCCGACGGCCGACGCTTGCCGAACCCGTTGTACGGCGCGAGCTGCGGGCGCTTCTTCACCCGAGCGCAGATGCGGGCCATGTCGGCGTTGGTGACGGTCTCCTTCTCGACCAGCTCCAGCACCAGGTTGTCCAGCACGTCGCGGTACTCGGTGAGGATCTCCCACGCCTCGTCGTGCGCCATCTCGATCAGGGAGCGCACCTCGGAGTCGATCTCCGCCGCGATCTCGTCGGAGTAGTCGCGGGTGTGCCCCATCTCGCGGCCGACGAACGGCTCGGAGTCCTTCGTGCCGTACTTGACGGCGCCGAGCTTGGCGCTCATGCCGTACTCGGTGACCATCGCCCGGGCCATCCCGGTGGCCTTCTCGATGTCGTCGCCGGCACCGGTGGTCGGCTCGTGGAACACCAGCTCCTCGGCCGCCCGGCCACCCAGCGCGTACGCCAGGGTGTCGATGATCTCCGACCGGGTCTGGTTGTACTTGTCCTCGGTCGGCAGCACCAGGGTGTGCCCCAGCGACCGGCCGCGCGGCAGGATCGTCACCTTGTGCACCGGTGCGAGCTCGGGCATCGCCCAGCCGACCAGCGCGTGCCCACCCTCGTGGTACGCGGTGACCTTCTTCTCCTTGTCGCTCATCACCCGGGTCTTGCGCTCCGGCCCGGCGATGACCCGGTCGATGGCCTCTTCCAGGTTGGCGTCGGAGATGGCCTTCTCGCCGGCACGGGCGGTCAGCAGCGCCGCCTCGTTGATCACGTTGGCCAGGTCGGCACCGGTGAAGCCGGGGGTGCGGCGGGCCAGCGTCTCCAGGTCGACGTCCGGGGTGAACGGCTTGCCGCGGGCGTGCACCCGCAGGATGGCCTTGCGGCCCTCCATGTCCGGGGTGTCGACGGCGATCTGCCGGTCGAACCGGCCGGGCCGCAGCAGCGCCGGGTCGAGGATGTCGGGCCGGTTGGTCGCGGCGATCAGGATGACACCGCCCTTGGTGTCGAACCCGTCCATCTCGACCAGCAGCTGGTTCAGCGTCTGCTCGCGCTCGTCGTGGCCGCCGCCGAGGCCGGCGCCGCGGTGCCGGCCGACCGCGTCGATCTCGTCGACGAAGACGATGGCCGGCGCGTTCGCCTTGGCCTGCTCGAACAGGTCGCGCACCCGGGAGGCACCGACACCGACGAACATCTCGACGAAGTCGGAACCGGAGATCGAGTAGAACGGCACGCCCGCCTCGCCGGCGACCGCGCGCGCGAGCAGCGTCTTACCGGTACCGGGCTGGCCGAACAGCAGCACGCCCTTGGGGATCTTGGCGCCGAGCGCCTGGTACTTGGCCGGGTTCTGCAGGAAGTCCTTGATCTCTTCCAGCTCTTCCACGGCCTCGTCGGCGCCCGCCACGTCGGCGAACGTGGTCTTGGGCATGTCCTTGGTGAGCTGCTTGGCTCGGGACTTGCCGAAGTTGAGGACCCGGCTGCCGCCGCCCTGCATCTGCGACATGAACAGGATCAGCAACACCACCACGACGGCAACCGGAAGCAGGCTGATCAGCAGCTGCATCCAGATGTTGTCCTTGGTGACCTTGACGTTCAGGGTGTCGACCTTGCCGGCCTTGACCTGCGTCTCGATCTGGTTGTAGATCCGGTCCGCGGACAGCGCCGGGAAGGATGCTTCGATCTTGGTCGAGTTGACCTTGTTGTCACCTGAACCCTGGTATTCCTTCTTCAGGTTCAGCTGCAGGACCTGCTCTTTGTCCTGGAAATTGACGCTCTTGACGTTGCCCGAGTTGATCTGGGCAATCGCCGTCGAGGTGTCGACCTTCTTGTAGTCGTCGCCACCGGTGATCAAAGAGCTGAGTAGGATCGCGCCGAGGATCACCAAGACGACCCAGAACAGCGGCCTACGAAAGAATCGAGTTCGCTCCATGCCGTTGCGGGCCCGCCGAGCGCGCCCCGCCCCTCCCGCTCTCACACCGACGTTGCGACTCGCCGGTCGACGACCGGCGTGAACCAGTTAGTCCCCGGTCATTCGACGGTACACCGTGAAGCCGAGCAACGCGGAGTCAGAGGGCCCGGGCCGGCCCCGAAGCGGTACATAACGTGCGTGTGACCAGCGCAACTTCCGGCATATCCGCAGGTCAGAGCACATCTCACCAACTGAGGGTGTGCTGTGAATGACCTGCCGGCCGGCTAGAGGGCCTCGCCCGGTGCGGCCGCCCGAGTGCCCTCAGCGCTCGTAGACCTCGGGGCGGAGCAGCCCGACGTACGGCAGCTCGCGGTAGCGCTCGGCGTAGTCGAGGCCGTAGCCCACGACGAACTCGTTCGGGATGTCGAACCCGAGGTACTTGACCGGGATGTCGACCTTGACCGCGTCGGGCTTGCGCAGCAGCGCCACCACCTCCAGCGACGCCGGCCCGCGGCTGGTCAGGTACTTGAGCAGCCAGGACAGCGTCAGCCCGGAGTCGACGATGTCCTCGATCACCAGCACGTGCTTGCCGGAGATGTCGCGGTCCAGGTCCTTGAGGATGCGCACCACGCCGGAGGAGGTGGCCCGCGTCCCGTACGACGAGATGGCCATGAACTCCAGCTCGACCGGGTGGTCGAGGGAGCGGGCGAAGTCGGCCATGAACATGACCGCGCCCTTCAGCACCCCGACCAGCAGCAGCCCGTCGACGTCCGCGTAGTCGGCGGCCACCTGCTTGGCCAGCTCCGCGGTCTTCTCCCTGATCTGTTCCTCGCTGACGATGACCTTGGAGATGTCGTCGGCGTACCAGTTGCCCTTGCCCGCAGCCATGCACCCAGCCTGCCCGACGGCGCCGATCACGACGCCGCCGGGGTGGGTACCGGCACGGTCCGGTCACGCGGCGTGGCTGTGCCGGCGATCCGGCGCCTCTTCGGGGGCGTGCCAGTCCTTCGAGTCACGGCTGTCCCGGGTCCAGCCGAGCAGCTGGGCGGCACCGAGAGCGAGCGCGAACACGACGATGAACAGCAGCGCATGCATGACGATCCTCTTTCGGGTCGGTCCGGCGCGCACCTGCGCCGGTGGGGAATCTGCACTGCCGATGGCCATCGACATGTCCATGTTCGACCACGCTCGACCGGTCGCCCAGTGGCAGGAATGCCATTGACCGTCGATTTCCTGCCGGTACGCTGGCAGGCATGTTGCGGAAGGTCGCCGCGGTGGCGCTGGACGGTGTCGCCGCGTTCGAGCTGGGCGTGATCTGCGAGGTGTTCGGCGTCGACCGCACCGCGCAGGGCTTCCCGGCGTACGAGTTCGCGCTGTGCTCGCCGGGCGGGCGGCCGGTGCGGTGCAAGTCCGGGTACCAGATCGTGCCGGAGCACGACCTCGCCCCGCTCGCGGACGCGGACGTGGTGGCGGTGCCGGCGATGGGCTACACCACCAACCCGCCGGACGGGCCGCTGCCGATCCCGGCGGAGCTGGTCGACGCGCTGCGGGCCGCCGCGGCCCGGGACGCCTGGGTGGTGAGCGTCTGCTCGGGCGCGTTCGTGCTCGGCGAGGCCGGCCTGCTGGACGGCCGGCGCTGCACCACGCACTGGATGTACGCGGCGGACCTCGCCGCCCGCTATCCCACCGCCAAGGTCGACCCGGACGTGCTCTACGTGGAGGACCGGCCGATCCTGACCAGCGCCGGTACCGCCGCCGGCATCGACGCCTGCCTGCACCTGGTACGGCAGGAGCAGGGCTCGGCGGTCGCCACCGCACTGGCCCGCCGGATGGTGGTGCCGCCGCACCGGGACGGCGGGCAGGCGCAGTACATCGAGACGCCGGTACCGGTGGCCGAGGCGGTCGAGTCGCTGCAGCCGCTGCTGACCTGGATGCAGGAGCACCTGGCCGAGGAGCTGACGGTGGAGGCGCTTGCCGCCCGGGTGCACCAGGCGCCGCGCACGTTCGCCCGCCGGTTCCGGGCCGAGACCGGCGCCACCCCGCACGACTGGCTGGTCGGGCAGCGGGTGCTGCTCGCCCGCACGCTGCTGGAGGAGACCGAGCTGGCGGTGGAGCAGATCGCCCGGCGGGCCGGCTTCGGCAACGCGGCGGCGTTGCGGCACCACTTCACCCGGCGGCTGGGCACCGCACCGGTCGCGTACCGGCGCCGGTTCTGCGGTCAGGCCTGACCTGATGTCGTATCTGCCGGCTTGTCAAGTGTTCTGTCGGGAATTTACAGGGGGTGGCGCCTCGCGCAACCGTTTCCGTACGCTCAGCGATCATTCGCGGGGCGCGGACGGTGACGACGCGGGCGTGAGGAGTGCGCGGTGGGCGAGTCGGGCTCGGTCGGCCTGGGTACCTTCGGCGGCCGGCTGATCGCGGCCGCCGGCCAGGTGCGCGCCGCCGCCGGCCCGGACACCGGAGCCGCGCCGGCCTGCTGCGCGGCACCCGGTTCGCTCGGCGACCTGGCCGCTGACCTGCATCGACGCTGGGGCATTGCGGTCTGGCAGGCACACGAGGCGGCCGAGCGCGCCGCCGACCGGCTGACCGACCTCGGTACCGATCTGGGCACCGCCGCCGCCCGCTACCGGGACATCGACCACCAGGCGGCGCAGGCGGTCCGGCGGGCCGGGGAGCCTCGGTGATCGCCGGGTCGGCCCGATACGGAACGCAGCGGCCCGACTGGCGGCCGGCGCCGCCGCCCGACGACCACCTCACCGAACTGGCCGAGGTACTGACCGACCTGCTGGCCGCCGTCGACCGGGCCGTGCAGCGCTACGGCGTGCCGCCCGAGCACCAGGTGGTGGCCGATCTGCGCGAGTTCCGGGCGCTGCCCGGGGCGCTCGCGCAGTCCATCGTGGACACCGACCCGGAGCCGGTGTGGCAGCGCGCGGTCGAGCTGGCCCGGCACCGCACGACCGTGCTCGACGCGTCCGAACCGGTCCTGGCCGACGGCGACGACCTGCGCTGGGCCGGCGCCGGGCAACGCGCGTACCAGGCGGTGTGGGCGGCGGTGTCGACGACGCTGAGCGACGACCTGCCGGCGCAACTGCTCGCCACCGCCGAGTACGGCGCCGCGCTGGCCCGCTGGTACGGCGACCTGCGGGCGGCGCTGGTCGGCTTCTTCCTGCGGTACGGCAACTCGCCGGCCGCGGTCACGCTGCGTGCCGGACCCGTCGGGACCGATCCCGGTACCGCGGACGTGCTCGATCATGCCGCGGCCGCCGCCGTCGCGGCCGCCGACCTCGCCAGCGCCTGCTTCGCCGCGCTGCGACCCGTGCTCGCCGCCGGCCGGGACCTGCGCCCGGCCACCACCGACCCGCGGCCGGCGCTGCCGACCGCGCGCACCCCGGACCACGACACCGGTACCGACTCGGGAGCGTTCCATGCCGGCCACGACTGACCACGAGCGCGCGGCGGGTGCCCCGCCGCGCGAGATCGACGAGACGTGGATCGAGGAGGCGGTGACGCACTACCGGCAGCTGGAGCGGCGCCGCGCCGAGCTCGCCGACCGGGTCGCGCACGCCGACGTGACCATCCGCTCGGGCGACGGGCTGGTGGAGATCGTGGTCGGCGCCGACGGCGCGTTCCACGACGTACGGATCGCGGACGCGGCGCTGCGCACGCTCACCGCGCGGGACCTGTCCCGTACCGTGCTGGGCGCCTGCCAGCAGGCCCGGACGGCGGCCGACTGGGCCCGGCAGAAGCTGGCCGAGCAGGAGTTCGGCACCGAGCCGTTCGGCCCCCGCGGGTAGTCGCGACCGCCGGCTCGGGGCGGGTGCCGTCCGACGGGGCGCGGCCGACCGTCGCCGACGCCGGCGCGTGCGGCGGCGAAGAAGCGGTATGGCGCGGCGCAACCAGGGGCCGCGCGGCGCTACCGAGCTTCGGCGCGGGCGGTGGGGAAGCGGAAGGCCGGGCTCACCCGAATCGTGCGCCGCTCGGGCGGCCCGGCCGACCTGCACCCCCTGTGGGCCTGCTACGAACCCTTGGTACGAACTGCGGCCCTTTCGGCGAAAACATCCTTCCACCGACGTTACGGGTAACTTTCCGGCGCCGGCGCGGTGACGCGCGTTCACCCGGACGGAGTACCCGTTCCGGTTCCCCGCGGCGGGCGTCCGGCGTCGTAGGGTGCTCGGGTGGGCATGCTCTGTGCGGTCAGTTTCAACCGGTACGGCCGGCTCTACTACCTCGACCCCGGCGAGTTCACGCCGCAGGTCGGCGACAAGGTGCTGGTACCGACCGAGGACGGTACCGAGGTCGCCGAGTGCGTGTGGGCACCGCAGTGGGTCAGCGAGGACACGACGGGCTTCCCGCGCCTCGCGGGGCCGGCCGGCGACGCCGACCTGGACCGGGACGCGCTGGTACGGCGGCGCAAGGCGGACGCGAAGGTCGCCGCGAAGAAGCTGATCCGCGAGCACGAGCTGCCGATGAAGGTGGTCGCGGTCGACCACCTGACCGGGCCCGCGCCGTCCACCGAGTCGGTCGAGGACGGCGCGCACACCACCATCTACTTCACCGCGCCGCACCGGGTCGACTTCCGGTCGCTGGTCCGCGACCTGGGCGCGACCCTGCGCTGCCGGGTCGAGCTGCGCCAGCTGTCCGCCCGCGACTCCGCCCGGGTACAGGGCGGCATCGGTTCCTGCGGCCGCGACCTGTGCTGCGCCACGTTCCTGCGCGACTTCGAGCCGGTCACCATCCGGATGGCGAAGGACCAGGACCTGCCGCTCAACCCGCTGCGGATCTCCGGCGCCTGCGGCCGGCTGATGTGCTGCCTGAAGTACGAGCACCCGCTGTACCAGCGGTTCCAGGAGACGGCGCCGGCGGTCGGCAGCCGGGTCGAGACCGAGCAGGGGCCGGGGCGGGTCGTCGGGCACAGCGTGCCGCGCGACGCGGTCAACGTCCGGCTGGACGCCGACGGCAGCCGGTGCTCGTGCAGCCGGGCCAGCGTCTGCGGCTCCCGCCAGGCCTACGAGCAGCAGTACGAGTAGTCCCGCCGGCGGGCCCGACCGGCCCGCGGCGGGTTCCGGCGCGGCTGCGGTTCGTGGCGGGTTCCGGCGCGGCCGCGGGTCGCGGCGGTGCGGCGGGTCAGCTCACCGGGTCGGCGCTGGCCGGGCTCTTGCGGATCCGTACCGCCTCGTACGCGGGGAGCACCACGGCCTGCGCGGCCACCACCTGACCGTCCGCGCGGGCGGTGATCGACGGTGATCCGTACAGCTCGTAGCCCTCGTCCAGGGCGGCGCTGACCCGGGCGCAGAAGTCGTTGTCGTCCGGCCCGGTGAGCAGCCGGTACCGCATCCGCTCCGTCAGGTGATCCATCAGCCGTCCCAGCTCGTGGTGAGGCGGGTCGGTGGTCGGCTCGTCCGCCGGGCGCAGGTGCGCCAACCCGCAAGGTCATGACGGGCCGAAGATACCTGCCGGGCCGACTCCGCGGCCGGTGCGGGGCCGGCGTGGGCTCCGCACCGGCGCTGGGTCAGCTGACCGCCTTGTGCACCGCGTTCGCCACGGTCCGGGCGAACAGCTGCTGCCCCTGGGTACCCGGGTGGACCCCGTCGACCAGCAGCGCGCCTTCCTTGCCGGCGATGGTGGCGTGCCAGTCGGCCAGGCTCACGTTGGAGTGGCTGCTGACCGCCTGCTGGATCGCCTGGTTCATCGACGCCGTCCACGGCCGGTCGCAGTCGGTGTTCACCAACACGACCTTGCGGTTGCCGGCCTCGCTGATCGCGGTGTTGAAGTCGGAGAGGCCGCCGTTGCCGTTGGTACCGAGGGCGATCACCAGGACGTCGTTCGGGCCCATCGCGGACAGGTGCTGCTGCACCAGCCCGGGCGCGGTGGTCAGCTGCCGGCCGACCTGGCCGTCGATGGTGATCCCGGGTAGGGCCGCCTGCAGGGACGGCGTCGAACGCACCGTGATCGAGTCGCCGATCATCGTCACCTTGGGGTTGGTGACGCGCTTCTTGTCGCGACTCGCCGGCTGCTGCGCTCGGGTCGGCTTCTTACTGCTGGGGGACACGCTCGGTGACGGCTGCTGGGACTGCTTGGTGGCCTGCGCGGTCGGGTGAGCTGCCGCTTTGGTGTCCGGCGACTCGCCCTTCCCACAGGCTCCAAGCAATCCGACGACCACGGCCAGGGCCCCGGTCGCGACTGCCGTACCTCGCATCAGTCGTTGTCGATCGCTACGCACAGCAACGAACGTAGGGGCGGCGCTCCGTGATCGCGAACGTTTGTGCCTGCCCTCACCCGCATCCGGACACACCCGGTACGGAACCTCGCACCACGCCGCCGGGTCACCCACCCGCACGGGTTCCCCCGTTCGTACCGGTGGGCCGGCGGACGGCGCGTCTCGCCGCGGAGGGGTCGCCCGCCGGGCGGTGGTGCGGCTGCCGCTCACCGGCCCGGTCGGCACGCCGCAGCGGCGGTGACCCGGGCCGGAAACCGGAGCACGGAAAACGTGTAACGGAATTGCTCCGAAGGGCGAAAGGCAGTTGCATCGCCGGCCCATTGAATGCATCGACAGCCGTCTATTCATCACCACCGAACGTCATTCCGGAACAGCGGAAAGACACTCGTTCAATGTGTTTCGTTCGTAGGGTTTCGCCCGCCTCGGCCGCCAACTACACTCGCCGACCATGTCCTACCACGACTATCGGCGAGACGACCCACCACAGGGATATCAGGCCGGCCCGCAGCCGCCCGGGCCGTACCAGTACGGGCCGCCGGCACGACGTCGACCAGGCGACGGAGCCGCGGTCGTCGCCCGCGTCGTGGTCGGCCTCACCTGCGTGGTTGCGGTGATCTTCGGCCTGCACGTCCTTTTCTCGTTGGCCGACGCGAACCAGGGAAACGGATTCGTACAGTTCGTCTACGACCTGGCCCGAGTGCTCGTGCTCGGATTCGGCGACGTGTTCACACCGGACGACGCCAAGATCGGTCTGGTGCTCAACTACGGGCTCGCCGCGATCATCTATCTGGCCATCGGGCAATTCATCGCCAAAATGCTGCGCCGCTGACCCGACCCGGATTCCCGGCGCACGCCGCGACGCGTTTCCACCACCCGCGCGGGCCCGAACCGCCGGATCGCCCGTTCGGTAGATTCGGCGACATGCGGGTACTGGGGATCGACGTCGACGACCCGCCGGCCGCGTTCGGCGAGCGGCCACCGGCAGGACTCGACACCCGGCTACCGAGCAACGCTCGGGGCCCGGTGGTCAGGTCTCCTCGACGAGGATCGCCTCGGCCAGGCCACGGTCCAGCACGATGCCGTTGATCAGCCCGGACTTGAGCGTGGCGCGGACCGCCTCGGTCTTGCGGGCGTCGAACGCGACGCCGATCCGGGTCGGCACGGACCGCAGCTGCGCCTCCGAGATGCCGATCATTCTCCCGTCGAGCGGTGTCTTCACCCGCCGGCCGTCCTCGTCGAGCAGCAGGCCGACCACCTCGGCGACCGCCCTGGCCTCGTGGGCGATCCGGCGGTCGTGTTCCGAGGCGGCCTCGTAGACCGTCGACAGCCCGTCCCCCCAGGCGCCGATGCCGATGGCGCACACCGTCAGGTCCCCGAACAGGCGCTGGCAGCGAACGAAGTCGGGCTGCTTGGAGTAGATGCTGGAGTCCGCGCTGTCGGGGCAGACCATCGGCGCGTAGTACAGGTAGGCGGGGCCGCCGCCGACCCGGGTGAACCGCCGCACGGCCTCCATCACGTCCCAGGCGTCGGTGCGTGACACCGCACCGGTGATCTGCACGACCGGGCACCGGCTGAAACCGTGCGGCGGCTCCGCCAGTCCCATCAGGGCCCGGGTCGACGAGATGCCCAGCACGTCCCGGTCGGCGACGAGCTCTTCCAGCAACGACGTGGCGGCCTGGCCGACGCTGGTACGCAGGGAGTGGAGCGACTCGTCGGGCGCCTCGGTCACCGCGCAGTAGCGCAGCCCGAAGCGGTCCTGCAGCTGGCCGGACAGGTCGAACCCGATGTCGTCGGGCAGCCCGATCTCGATGCGAACCAGCCCGGTGGCCCGTGCCCGGTCGAGCAGCCGCCCGACCTGGAACCGGGAGAGGCCGAGCTCCTCGGCGATCTGCACCTTGGTGCGTTGCTCCAGGTAGGCGAGTCGCGCGACCCGGGCCATCAGCAGCGCCTGGCTGTGCTTACCGCGCAGTCGCCGACCGTCCACTCTCGGTACGCCTGCGCCGTGCATCGGTTCGCTCATATGAGCACTCTACGGCACGGTTGTTGCGACAGCCCGACCCATACCTTGCCGTGCCCTGGGACCACGTGTGTTAATCGGTGCGTCCGACGCCAAACGAATCGATCAGATGAGCGATAGCGAGGGCGTTGCATGAACCAAGGAGCACCGATGATGGAGCCGGCCGACCACAGACGACCCTGGCTGGTCGGCCGGTGACCGGGGTCTTGACGGGCCGCGCTCGACCGTCCTCGCGGTCGACTTCCCCGGGCCGGACGCCCCGCCGGCGACTGCGCCGCGCGCTGCGTCGCCACGGCAAGGAGTACCTGCTGTTCGCCGCTCTCGTCGGCCCCAACCTGGCGCTCATTCTGGTCTTCTCGTACTGGCCGGTGATCTACAACCTCTATCTGAGCTTCACCTCGTGGGACATGATTTCCCCGACCCCGACCTGGGTCGGTCTCGACGAGTACCGCCAGCTTTTCACCAGTGCGGACTTCGGCCACGTCCTGCTGAACACGCTGAAGTTCGTCGTGCTCATCGTGGTGGGTGCCATCGTCGGCGGGCTGGCCACGTCGCTGGTGCTCAACCAGCGACTGCGCGGCCGTGGGCTGGTGCGCACCATCAGTTTCGCACCGCACATCATCTCCGGTGCGGCCATCGCGGCACTGTGGCTGTTCATGCTCGACCCGAGCTTCGGATTGCTGCGAGCCCTTCTCGATCCGCTGGGAATCTCGTCGCCACAGTGGACGACCAGTTCGCACTACTCGCTCTATGCGCTGGTGATGGTCTACGCCTGGAAGGGCATCGGATTCTGCGCGATCATCTACGTCGCCGGAATGCAGAACCTGCCGGCCGATCTGTTCGAGGCCGCCACCCTGGACGGCGCGAACGGCTGGCAGCGGTTCCGGCACGTGACGTTCCCGCTGCTGTCGCCGGTCACCTACTTCCTCGTCGTGACCTCGATCATCGGCGCGTTCCAGGCGTACGACGTCACCGCGGTGATGACGGGCGGCGGGCCAGGACAGTCGTCGACCACGCTGAGCTGGTTCATCTATCAGCAGGCATTCCAGGCCTCGAATGCCGGTCTGGCCGCCGCGGCCGCCATGGTCATGCTGGTCATCCTGCTGACGATCACCATTCTGATTGCCCGATACGGCGAGCGGAGAGTGACCTACCAATGAGGGTCGAAACATCCACCCGACCGCAGGCCGCCCATCGTTTCCCCGTGCGCCGGATCCTGCTCTACGCGGCGTTGGTGCTGATCGCCGCCGTGTTCATCATGCCCGTGTACTGGTTGTTCAGCTCGGCGGTCAAACCGAGCGGCGAGATCTACCGGTATCCGTTGCAGTGGATCCCGCATCACCTGCACTGGTCGAACTTCACGAACGCCTGGCACGACGCGCCGTTCGGATCCTTCTTCGTCAACTCGATGATCGTCACCGCGGTGGGCACCGCGATCAAGATGGTGCTGGCAACGGGCTCGGCCTACGCCTTCACGTTCCTGCCCTTCCCGTTCAAGCGGTTCATCTTCCTGCTGCTGCTCGGCGCCCTGATGACACCGGGCACGGTCACCCTGCTGACCAACTACCTGACCGCCTCCGACCTCGGCTGGGTGGACACGTATGCGGGCCTGATCGTCCCCGGCGCCGGATCGGCATTCGGAATGTTCCTGCTGCGCCAACAGATGCTGGCACTGCCGCGGGAGGTGTTCGAAGCCGCCCGGGTGGACGGCGCGAGCCATCTGCGGATTCTCGTACGAATGGTCATCCCGATGTCCCGCCCGATGATGATCACCGTCAGCCTGATCTCCGTGATCGAGGTGTGGAACGACTTCATCTGGCCGCTCATCATCACGACCACCACCCAGATGCGCACGCTTCCGATCGGGCTGCTCTACCTGAAATCGCAGGAGGGCTACAACGACTGGGGCGCCATCATGGCCGGCACCGTCATGGTCGCCGCGCCGATGCTCATCGTCTTCCTGCTCGCCCAGCGCTACATCGTTGCCGGCTTCTCCGGCGGCGCCGTCAAAGGCTGACACCAGCCCGCGGCGCGGCCATTACGGAAAGGACTTTCGACCGATGTCAGGACAGAGACTCTCGCAGGGGTCCGGCGCGACGCTGAGCCGCCGATCGCTGCTCGGACTCGTCGGCGCCGGAACGCTCCTGGCGCCGGCCCTCGCAGGATGTTCGCACGGCGGCGGGAGCGGCTTCGCTCAGGTCGACGTCAAGGTGCCGAAGAAGTACGACAAGCGCAAGCAGAAGGTCGTTCTCTGGAGCTCGTGGAACGCCTCGGCCGGGAAAGTGCTCGACGGCCTGGTGGAGAAGTTCAACGATTCGCAGGACGAGATCTATGCACAGGCGCAGTACCAGGGAAACTATTTCGACGCGACCTCGAAGGTGACCGCGGCGCTCCGGGCCAAGGCCGTACCGGACATCATGGCCTTCGGGCAGACCGCCTGGCAGATCTTCTTCCTGAACGAGACGCTGGAGGATCTCGGCGACTACGCGGACGAGAAGTTCAGCTCGTCGTTCCATCCGAACCTGTACGACGCGGGCGTGATCAGGAATCGGCCGTACTGGATCTCGTTCGCGCGCAGTACGCCGATCATGTACTACAACAAGGATCTGTTCGCCAAGGCCGGACTGCCCGACCGCGGCCCACGAACCTGGACCGAACTGCGCGAGTGGGGGCCGGCGCTGGTCCGGCAGAAGGCCGCGGGCAAGTCGGCGAAGGTGACCGAGCTGTCCGGTGGAGACAGCTGGGAGTTCGAGGCGAGCGTCTGGGAGTTCGGCGGTCGGATTTCGCACGGTCTCGACGTCGTGGTGAACAAGGGCGGCGCGGTCGAGTGCGCGGAGTTCATGCGCAAGCTGATCTTCCAGGACAAGATGGCCATCCTGGCCAGCGAGTACGGCACGAACTTCAACAACGGTCTGGTCGGCGCCTACATGAACTCCACCGGCGCCCTGGCCGGCACCTACGAGGCGGCGAAGTTCGAGGTCGGCTGCAGCCCGTTGCCGACTCAGGTGACTCGCGGTGTCCCGACCGGCGGTGCGGGATTCTCGATCTTCAAGGGCGTGCCGAAGGAACGCAAGCAGGCCGCCTGGGAAGTGATCAAGTTCCTGTCCTCGCCGGAATCGTCGGCCGCCTGGTCGTTGGGTACCGGCTACCTGCCCGTCGTGAAGGCGGCGGTGAACCAGCCGGACTACCGGAAGGCCATGCAGAAGGACCCGAACCGGGGCGTGGCCGTGGCGCAGCTCGCGCATGCCGGCCAGCTGGACGAGGTGGATGCGTACGTGCAGAACGCCTCGCCGATCATCTACGGCGGGCTGCAGAAGATCTACGGCGACAACCGCCCGTCGCAGGAGGTCCTGGACGACGTCGCCCGGCAGCTCAGAGCCGGCGAGAAGAAGATCAAGCCGATGTACGACAAGCTTGTCGGTGGCGCTGGGTGACCGACCTTCGAAGCTTTCGGATCACCGGGCATCGCGGCGCCATGGGCTACATGCCGGAAAACACCCTCGCGTCCTACCGTCGTGCCGTCGCCGACGGCGTCGACGAGGTCGAACTCGACCTCCGTCTCAGCCTGGACGGTGAGGTCGTGCTGATGCACGACGCCGCCGTCGACCGTACGACCGACGGACACGGCGCCGTGGCGGACCTGACGCTGGCCGAACTGCAACGCCTGGACGCCGGCGACGGTGAACACGTACCGACTCTCTACGAGGCGATCAATGCCATCGACGTCACCATTCTGGCCGAGATCAAGGCCGACGCCGCGGTGGCCGAACTGCAGCGGATCCTGACCGAGCGCCCCGACCTGCGCCGGCGAATCCAGCCGATGAGCTTTCATGCCCGTCACCTCACCCCGTTGCTGGCGGCGTTCGACGATCTGCGGTGCGCGCTGCTGTCCGATTCCGGGTCCGACCACCTCATCGAGCAGGCCGTCGAACTCGGCGTCGCCTGGCTCGGAGTCGGCTGGAAGGGCACCACTCCCGAGCTCATCGCCCGGGCGCACCGTCGCGGCCTGGAGTACTGCGTGTGGCCGGCCCCGACCCGGGCCGACGTCGAACGCGCCAGGGCCTGGGGCGCCGATGGCGTGACCACCGACTACCCGGCCGCCGTCATCGGCAGGGTCGAGGAACGATCGTGAACGACACCGGGATCGACGCCGTCCTGTTCGACATGGACGGCACCCTGTTCGACAGCGAACGGATCTGGGACGTCAGCCTCGCCGAACTGGCGCACGAACTCGGCGGCGAACTGTCGCCGACGGCTCGACAACTGCTGGTCGGAAGCAACCTGCTCCGCACGGTCCGGATCGTGCAGGACGATCTCGGGACCGACGAGGACGATCAGCGCTTGGCCACCTGGCTGCTCGACCGCACGTGTGCGCTGTTCGCCGCCGGCGTGCCGTGGCGACCGGGAGCCCGGAGCCTGGTCGAGTCCGTTCGGGCCCGGGGAATTCCGACCGCGCTGGTGACCACCAGTTACCGCGCCCTGGTGGACGTGACGCTCGCCCAGATCCCGGCCGGCATGTTCGAGTTCTCCGTCTGCGGTGACGAGGTCGAGCATCCCAAACCGCACCCGGAGCCCTACCTGACCGCCGCCGCGGCGCTCGGCGTCGACCCCGGGCACGGGATTGCGATCGAGGACTCGCTGAACGGGATCACGTCCGCGGTCCGGGCCGGCTGCCTGACCGTGGCCGTACCGGAGGAGCCGGGGACGCTGTCCGGCTCGCACGGCGCGGTCGTGCTGGCCCTGGAGGAGGTGACCGTCGACCGGTTGGCCGGGCTGCTGACCGGCCGGCGACACGACGAGCCGGAGGGGGTCTGGAGGTGACCGGAGAGCACCGTCCACCATGCGCCACCGAGCAGTAGGGAGAACGAGATGTTCGGTCAGCGGAGCGCGCGGCGCTCCCGTCGGTTCGTCGGGCGATCGGCCCTCATCGCGTGCCTTGCGGTATGCGCCCTGGTCAGCACGTCCAGCGTGGCCGTCGCGGACACCCTGCCCGCCTCACACAGCTTCGATCTCAGCGCCGAGGTCGCCCGGCAACCGGTACTCCTGAAGCAGAAGATGCAGCACCCCTACTGGGGTGGTCCGGTGCAGGCCTTCGCCTTCGACGACGTCCACCACTACCTGTTCGTCGTCCAGAACCACAACGTCTACAGCTCCTACACGGCGCACGGGACGTTCGAGGCCTACACCGACACCCTGGTCATCAACCGGATCCCGCTGACGGGCAGCGACGCCGGCCAGGTGATCGACAGCATGACCGTTCCGTACGCCGGCCACGGCTCGATCGGCGTCGTGCCGGTCGGGTCGCAGTCCCAGATCTGGCTGGAGGGCGATCCGGACGGCCCGGCCAGCGGACCGTGCGCGGGGCAGCACACCTGTGCCGCGTCGAACGAGACGGAGATCTTCGGCACCGAGATCGACAGCTTCCCGTACCGGCCGAACGCGATCACGACGACGACCCGCCCCGCCGGGCTGGTCGCCCATTTCGTCGGCAACTACCACATCTCGGTGTCGTCCGACCCGGTGCACCAGCGGCTGGCCATTCGGTACTGGAACGCGTCGCTGTCCTCGTTCCGGGTCGCCGTGTACGACTGGAACGACGTGCACGATCCGGCCCTGCTGCGGGTGTCCATCCCGCAGACCAGCTTCGCCCAGGGTTTCGTCCTCTACGGCCAGTACTACTACGTGCTGAACGGGAAGTGCCTGCCGGGCGAGGCCGATTGCACCGATTCGACCCAGCTGTTCGAGCTGGATCTCGACAGTGTCGGCTCGCAGGGGTCCGCTACCCAGGCGACGATCAGCCAGCATGCCCATACCGCCGCGTTGGCGACGACGCTGGCGGGCCTGAAGGCCGAGCCGGAGGGCATCGCCGTACATGCCGACGCGCAGGGTCGCATCGGGTTGTTCTTCGGCTTCAACTCCCGGCTCACCGCCGACAACAACCTGCCCAAGGTCGTCAGCATCGTGTGCAAGGTCGGCTGGCTGCCGCACACCAGCAGCCCGCAGCCCGATCGGTGCCCGAACTGATCCGACCGAGCTGCCCTGGCGCCCGGCGGCGTGCGCCGAGCAGGCACGGATGCCGCCGCGACGAGAGCGCCCCACCGGAGGACACCTCCGGTGGGGCGCTTTCTCTTGCCCTGCAACGTGAGCCGCCTGTGGGAATCGAACCCACGACCTACGCATTACGAGTGCGTCGCTCTGGCCGACTGAGCTAAGGCGGCAGCGCTGGTGAGTGTACGCGATGGCGCACGGGCGGCACGAAGTGGTTGCGGCCGCCCGGCGGAAGTGTTTGACTGAGTCAAAGACCTCCGGAGCACGGGAGCGGACATGATCGACTCGTCGCAGCAGCGCGTCGCCGAGGTACGTGCGTTCAACCGGTTCTACACCGCCCTGCTCGGTCTGCTGGAGGCCGATCACCTGCACCTGCCGTACACGCTGACCGAGGCCCGGGTGCTGTTCGAGCTGGGGCAGGCCGACCAGGTCGACCTGATCGAGGTGCGGCAGCGGCTCGGCCTGGATGCCGGGTACCTGACCCGGCTGGTGACCAAGCTGAGCCAGGCCGGGCTGGTCGAGCGGGAACGCTCCGCGGCCGACGCGCGGCGCCAGGTGGTGCGGCTCACCGGTACCGGCCGGGAGACGTACGGGGAGCTCAGTCGCCGCTCGTCCGAGCAGATCGGTGCGCTGCTCGAGCGACTGCCGGAACCGGCCCAGCGGCGCATGCTGGCCGCCATGGGTACGGTCCGCGACGTGCTCGGCGACGGCGAGCCCCGCGCGGGCGATCGCCGAGCGGACGGCGGAGAACGCCGGGCGGGCGGCGGCGCCACGGTACGGCTGCGGGCGCCGGAACCAGGTGACCTCGGCTGGGTGGTGTCCCGCAACGGCGCGCTGTACGCCGCCGAGTACGGCTGGGACGCCTCCTACGAGGCGCTGGTGCTGCGAATCGTCGCCGACTACGCCGAGCACCGGGACCCGGCGCGGGAGGCCGCCTGGATCGCCGAGCTCGACGGCGTACCGGTCGGCTGCGTGTTCTGCGTCCGGGCCGACGAGCCGGACACCGCGAAGCTGCGGCTGCTACTGGTCGAACCGTCCGCGCGGGGGCTCGGCGTCGGCGGGCGGCTCGTCGACGAGTGCGTGCGGTTCGCCACCGAGGCCGGGTACCGCCGGATGGTGCTGTGGACCAACGACGTGCTCACCTCCGCCCGGCGGATCTACACCCGGGCCGGGTTCGAGCTGGTCGACGCCGAGAAGCACCACAGCTTCGGGTACGACCTGGTCGGCGAGACGTGGGCCCGACCGCTCGGCGGTGCCCGATGACCGCGCTGGTGTTCATCGCGGCGTTCGCGGTGCTGCTCGCGGTGGCCCAGCTGCTCGGGCTGCCGCACGACAGCCGGGACGGCCACGACTGGCACCCACCCCGGCCGGGCCAGCGGCGACCCGCCGAACCGGACGTGGCACACCGGACACCGGAACCGGAGGACCGACGCCGCCAGCTCCCGGAACCGGACGGCACCGTCGTACCGCTGCGCCCGCCGCGCCACCGCCCCGCCGCCTGACAGGGCGACCGCCCCGACGCCTGCCCCGGCCGACCGGCCCGACGCCTGCCCCGGCCGACCGCCCGCCTGCCCCGGGCGGTCGCCCCGGCCGACTGACCCGAGCGACCGGCGCGGCGCGCGAGCGGGCGGCGCACTCACCGGTCGGCCGTTCGCGCGCCTCGCCCGCCGAACCGCGTCACCGCGTCCGAACCGCGTCACAGCGTCCGAACCGCGTCACCGCGTCCGAACCGGCTCGGTCGGCGCGGGCGGGCGCTGGCCGGCCGGTTCAGTCGGGCACAGGGGCTGCGGTGCGGGCAGCGCGGGCGGCGTCGACCTGCTGCTTGTGGGCCAGGCCGTCGCGCCCGTCGTACCGGCGGAACGCGGGCAGCGCGACCGCCAGCGCGATGGTGGTCAGCACGCACAGCACGCCGCCGGAGACGATGGACCCGGTGACGCCGGTGAACCGGGCGACCACGCCGCCGCGCAGGTTGCCCAGCGACGGCCCGCTGGTGTAGCTGAGCATCTCGACGCCGGCGAGCCGGCCGCGCAGGTGGTCCGGGATCGTCTGGTTCCAGACGATCCCGCGGAACATGCCGCTGATCTGGTCCGCGGCGCCTGCCACCGCGAGGCACAGCAGCGCCAGCCACAGCGTCGGCGCCAGGCCGAACCCGGCGATCGCGAGCCCCCAGGCCGCCGCCGCGACGATGATCATCATGCCGTGCCGGTGCACCCGGCCGGTCCAGCCGGAGCTGACCGAGGCGACCAGCCCGCCGACCGACTCGGCCGTGTACAGCATGCCGAGCACGGTCGGCCCGCCCAGCCGGTCGGCGACGAACGGGTACAGCGCGAGCGGCATGCCGAAGAACATCGCGTTGATGTCCACCAGGTAGGTGCCGAGCAGTTCCTTGCGGCTCGCCGCGTACCGCAGGCCGGTGATGACGCCGCGCACGCTGGGGCGGTCGGCGTCCGGTGGCGGCGGTACCGCGCGCACCGCGAGCAGGCAGCCCAGCGACACCGCGAACGTGAGCAGGTCCAGCCCGTACGCGGCGGGCAGGCCGACCCAGGCGATCAGCGCGCCGCCCAGCAGCGGGCCGATCAGCGAACCGACGGTGCTGCGCATCGAGTTCAGCGCGCTGGCGGCGGGCAGCTCGTCCGGGCGCACCAGCCGCGGCATCATCGAGTCCAGCGCCGGCCGTTGCAGGCCGTCGAGGGTGGCGCTGATCGCGGCGATCGCGTAGAGCAGCCACAGCTGTGGCGAGGGCAGCAGCGCGTTGCCGACCAGGATCGCGGTGAGCAGGGTGAAACCGACCTCGGCGCCGAGTACCAGCTTGCGCCGGTCCAGGTAGTCGGCGAGGGCGCCGCCCAGCAGCGCGGTGACCAGCAGCGGCGCGAACTCGACGATGCCGAGCAGCCCGACCAGCAGCGGCGAGTCGGTGAGCGTCGCCACCTGGTACGGGATGGCGATGTAGGTGACCATCGAGCCCAGGAAGGACACGCCCGCTGCCAGGTACGTGAGCCGGAAGTCCCGGGAGGTACGCAGCGGGGTCACATCCAGCGCCCAGCGACGCCACGGGATCACGGCCACGCCGGAATCCTGTCCGTACCGGCCGGGATCGCGCGACGCAATTTCCGCACCGACCGTTCGCCGGCGAACGGGACGCATCGACGGGTACCGAATTGTGACGGCGGCCACTAGCGTGTGATCATGCGGAGCACGATGCAGGAGTGGCCGCTTCGGCTGAGCCACGTCCTTGACTACGGCAGCACGGTGCATGCCGACACCGAGATCCTGACCTGGACCGGTACGGCGGCGCGGACCACCACCAACGCCGAGATCGGCCGGCTGGCCGCGC
Organism: Actinocatenispora comari; assembly: GCF_017312725.1. GTDB lineage: Bacteria > Actinomycetota > Actinomycetes > Mycobacteriales > Micromonosporaceae > Actinocatenispora > Actinocatenispora comari. Next base: position 92,518 of record NZ_BOPO01000096.1, read on the forward strand.
GACTCGCGCACGGGCTGCGCGAGCTCGGTGTGCGCGGCGACGACCGGGTCGCCACGTTCTGCTGGAACAACGACGTGCACCTGGCCGCCTACCTGGCGGTGCCGGCGATGGGCGCGGTGCTGCACCCGCTCAACATCCGGCTCCCCGCCGACCATCTGGCGTACTCGGCGAACCAGGTCGCCGACAAGGTCGTCCTGGTCGACAGCACGCTGATCCCGGCACTGGCACCGATCCTGCCGAAACTGTCCACAGTGGAGCACGTGGTGGTGGTCGGGGACGGCGACCCCGAACCGCTGGCCGCCGCCGGCAAACCGGTACACCGGTTCGACGAGCTCGTCGGCTCGCAGCCGGACACGTTCGGCTGGCAGTACGACGGGGACGAGACCGACGCGGCGGCCATCTGCTACAGCTCCGGTACGGTCGGGCTGCCCAAGGGCGTCGCCTACTCGCACCGCTCGATCTGGCTGCACTCCATGCAGATCGCCTCGGCGCAGTCGTTCGGCTTCGCGCCCGCCACCCGGTCGCTGGTCGTGGTGCCGATGTTCCACGTGATGGCCTGGGGCATGCCGCACGCGGCGTTCATGACCGGCGCCGGCCTGCTGATGCCCGACCGGTTCCTCACCCCGGAACCGCTCGCCGCGATGATCGCCGCCGCCAAACCCACGCACGGCGCCGCGGTGCCGTCGATCTGGACCGGCCTGCTCGCGTACCTGAACGCGCACCCCACCGACACGTCCACGCTCAAGGAGGTCGTCGTCGGCGGCTCCGCCTGCCCGGAGTCGCTGATGCGCGGGTTCGACGAGCACGGCATCCGGATCGTGCACGCCTGGGGCATGACCGAGACCTCACCGCTCGGCTCCATCGCCCGGCCGCCGGCCGGTGCCACCGGCGACGAGTTCTGGCGGTACCGGCTGAGCCAGGGCCAGATCCCCGCCTCCGTGCAGGCCCGGATCGTCGCGCCGGACGGCAGCGTCGCGCCCCGCGACGGCGAGACGGTCGGCGAGCTGGAGGTCGCCGGGCCGTGGATCACCGGCCGCTACCTCGACTCCGACGAGCCCGACCCCGACCGCTTCGACGACGGCTGGCTGCGCACCGGCGACGTCGGCACGCTGACCGCCGACGGGTTCCTGACCCTGACCGACCGGGCCAAGGACGTGATCAAGTCCGGCGGCGAGTGGATCAGCTCGGTCGAGCTGGAGAACCACCTGATGGCGCACCCGGCGGTACTGGAGGCCGCGGTCGTCGGTGTCCCCGACGCCAGGTGGGAGGAACGCCCGCTCGCCTCGGTCGTCCTGCGGGACGGCACCACCGCCACCCCCGAGGAGCTGCGCGACTTCCTCGCCGACCGCATCCCGCGCTGGCAGCTGCCCGAACGCTGGACGTTCCTCGCCGAGGTACCGAAGACGACGGTCGGCAAGTTCGACAAGAAGGTGATCCGCCGCCAGTACGCCGACGGCGACCTCGCGGTGCGCAACCTCAAGGAGGACACAGCCGAGTAGGGGCCGCAGGTCCCCAGCGACCGCTCAGGGGATCACCGGATTCCGGCACCGGCGCATTTCGGGGTCGTCACCGATATCGGTGACGACCCCGACGTTCCTACGCTTCCTGCCATGACCGCCACCCCCCGGATCCCCACCGCCGGAACGCCCTCAGCCGGCACGTCCGGTACCACACCGCCGCCCGGCACCGGCGCGCCGCGCCAGTTCGCGCTCACCGTCCTCGTCGCCGCACCGGCCGCCTGGTTCTTCGGCTGGGTCGTCATGCGGGTACGCACCACGCACGGCCCCGGCGCCGCCTGGACCACCGCGCACTCGCTGTGGATCGTCGCGTTCGCCATGTTCGCGATCGGCTGCGTCGGCCTGGCCCGCCTCGTCGGGCCCGGACGGTTCACCGGCCGCGGTTCCGGCGCGCTGGTCGCCGCCACCACGGTCGCCCTGGCCGGCGCGGTACTCACCGGCGCGCAGATGGTGCTCGACCTGATCGCCGGGTTCGTTCCGACCGAAGCCGCGATGAACAACCGGTACGACGCGATGTTCGCGGTGCCCGGCGTGCAGCTGGTCTGCTACACGCTCGCCCCGGTCGTCTTCTACGTCGGGCTGCTCGCCCTGCTGGTACTCGGCGCGGTGCGGCGGACGGCCCCGGTGGCGCTCGTCGTACTGGCCGGGTGCGGGATCCTCGCCGCGGGCATCGGGCACGGGCTGCCCGGCGCGCTGCGGCTGGTCGAGGGCGCCGGCGCGCTGCTCATTCTGGGCGCCCTCGCGGGCATCGTCCGCACCCGCGCCGCGACCCTGGCCAGGGAGACGGCACCGCGCCCGGCGGAGGCGGCGCCGCGACGCTGACCGGCGCGGCCGGCGCGGCCGGCGCGGCGACGCTGACCGGCGCAGCTGGCGCCGAGGTGCCGGCCGGTGGAGACGGCGAAGCCCCGCCGGGGTGCCGACGGGGCTTCGACGCTGGGTGTGCGGCTCAGACGCCGGGGAACGGGTGCACGCCCGGGTCGTGGTACTCGCCGGCCGCCACCGCCTCCTTGTACCGGGTGAAGGAGCGCTCGATCTCGGCCTCCGCCTCGACCCGGCCGACCCAGTCGGCGCCCTCGACGCTCTTGCCCGGCTCCAGGTCCTTGTAGACCTCGAAGAAGTGCTGGATCTCCAGCTTCTCGAACTCCGGCATGTGATGCACGTCGCGCAGGTGGTCCTGGCGCGGGTCGCCGGCCGGCACGCAGAGCAGCTTGTCGTCCGGGCCGCTCTCGTCGGTCATCCGGAACATGCCGATCGCCCGGCACCGGATCAGGCAACCCGGGAACGTCGGCTCCCGCAGCAGCACCAGCGCGTCCAGCGGGTCACCGTCCTGGCCCAGGGTCAGCTCGACGAACCCGTAGTCGGCCGGGTACTGGGTCGCGGTGAACAGGGTGCGGTCCAGCCGGATGCGGCCGGTGGCGTGATCCACCTCGTACTTGTTGCGCTGACCCTTGGGGATCTCGATGGTGACGTCGAACTCCACGCCCCGGTCCTCCAGTTCGCTCCCGGCAGCGTGGGCCACCGGCGACAATGACTTTTCTGCCAGGCCGGTCGGTGCGGCGGTGCGCCTGCCCGAATCGGCGATCCACGACGCCGGCCCCGGCGCCGGCTGTCACGCGGTACTCGTCCAGTAGTCTCGCGCAGGTGCGCCGGGGAGGCAGCGGGAGGGGCTTGTGACGGGAGATTGCACACACCCTAACGACCATTCTTCGGACGCTTCGCCCGCGTCGGATATAAACGCCCCGGTCGAACAGAACACGAAAGATCACCCCGCGTCAGGCAACTCCGACCCGAACCCCCACACCGATCCCGCCGAACCCGCGGACGGCACCGCCACCACCGACGCCGGCGCCCCGGATCCCGGTGGCCACGGCGGTGCCGGCGATCCCGGCCGCGACGCTGCCGCCAGAGATGCCGACGACCACGCCGATGGCACCGACCCTGGATATCACCGCGGTGCCGCCGATTCCGGGGCCGGCACCGGTGACGCCGCGCCCGAGGACGGCAGCCGTGGCGTCGATACCGGGGGCCCCGACCCGGCCGAACCCCCGGTCAGCGCTACCACGAACGGCACGGCCACGCACGGCGCTGGCACGGGCGGTTCTGGCACGCACGGTTCTGGTACCGCCGGGCGGGCGAGCGGTTCCCACGACGACGCAGGGGCCGCCGGTTCCGGTGTTGACGTCGCCGCTGCCGAGGCCGATCCGGCCGAGCCCGAGATCCAGGTGAGCACGGCGGACCGCGAACCGGCCGAGCAGGACAGCGCCGAGACCGGGCCCGAGGCGGACGGGACGAAAGCCGACGGCAGCCCCGCCGACCAGCCGGAACCCGTGTCAGCGCCGGAATCCGGCCACCAACCCGAGCCCAGTACGGACAGCGATCCGGACGCCGCTTCGGCGCCGCACGCTGCACCCGACTCGGGCACCGGTCCGGCGCTGCGCACCGAACCCGAATCGGACGGTGTTTCGGCGCCGCGCACTGCGCCCGAGTCGGGTACCGACCGCGAGCCAGTCGCCGCGGCCGAACCAAGTGCCGGATCCGAATCCAGTCCAGAGGTCGAATCCGGCTCGGAGTTCGTGGCCGGCCCGCTGTCCAGGTCGAGCGTGGAATCCAGCACCGCGCCCGAATCCGGCACCGAATCCGAGCCCGACACCGAGTCCCAGCCCAACACCGAATCCGAGCTCGGCACCGAGTCCCAGCCCGACACCGGGTCCCAGCCCGACACCGGGTCCCAGCCCGACACCGGGTCCCAGCCCGACACCGGGTCCCAGCCCGACACCGGGTCCCAGCCCGACACCGGG
>NZ_BOPO01000097.1 GCF_017312725.1 Actinocatenispora comari
CCCGCGTGGTCACCGACAACGGCGCCAACTACCGCGCGCACCGCTTCACCCGCATCGTGGCCAGCCACGGCGCCCGCCACCAACGCATCCGACCGTTCACACCCCGACACAACGGCAAGGTCGAACGCTACAACCGCATCCTGGCCGACGAACTGCTCTACACCCGAGCGTGGTCCAGCGAAGCCGAACGCGCCGCCGCCATCGACGTATGGAACGTTCACTACAACTACCATCGAGCACACACCGCCATCGGAGACCGCCCACCAGCCTCACGGCTGCACGCAGGCGTCACCAACGTCATGACCCAGAACAGCTAGCTGTCGCGCTTCACGAACGTGCCGCGCTGCGGGATGGTGACGACCAGGCCGCGCTCGCGGAGGTCCTCCATGGCTCGACGCACCGTGTTGCGGGCCAGGCCGAACTCCTGGCTGAACGAGGACTCGGACGGCAGCCGTCGGGTGTACTTCCCGGTGGCGATCCGGTCCTCGATCACGGCCGCGAGCTGCTGCCAGGCGTACTCCGGTGCGTCGGGATCGATCGACATGTGCCGATGATGACAACCCAGCACGCTGCATGTCTGGCCGATACAACGTTACTCATCCCTAATCTGAACTAGACTAGTACCTAACTGTTCAGCTAACGTAACCGGCAACCTGCAGACAGGGCCGGGTGGCGTCCAGCCCACGCCGCCCGGCCCCTGACCGCTCGCGAAGGGAGCGGCTATGACGAACCTTATCCGGCGGCCCGATCGGATTCCCCGCGCCGGACAGCTGGTGCACATCAGCCCCGCCGCCGGGGTGTACGGGGCGGGCTCCGCCTGGTGGCACGTGATCACCGCCGAACCGGCGCTCACCGACGGGATGTGCTACCTGACCGCCGGCCCGCTCGACCCGAACGACCACGACGGCCGCGCCCGGGTCTTCTTCTGCCGCATCGACGGACTGCTCGTCCAGGACGTGCGGTGAGACCAGCGTAGTCGTACCAACGGCCCCGCTGCTCGAACAACGCCCCGGGTTTCCTTGGCACGCAAGGAAACCCGGCGGCGGTGCTACTGCGCCTCGACTGCCTCGACCGCCTCGGCGGAGGGGCCGACGTTGGTACGGGAGCGGACGACGTCGACGACGTGCGCCACCGCCTCGTCGAGCGGGACGCCGTTGCGCTGCGAGCCGTCCCGGTAGCGGAAGGAGACCGTACCGGCGGTCACGTCGTCGTCGCCGGCGATCGCCATGAACGGGATCTTCTGCTTCTGCGCGTTGCGGATCTTCTTCTGCATCCGGTCGTCGGCGGTGTCCACCTCGGCCCGGATCCCCTGCGCCCGCAGCAGGTCCACGAAGGACTGCAGGTAGTCGGCGTGGTCGTCGCGGATCGGGATGCCGACCACCTGCACCGGCGACAGCCAGGCCGGGAACGCGCCGGCGTAGTGCTCGGTGAGCACGCCGAAGAACCGCTCGATGGAGCCGAACAGGGCGCGGTGGATCATCACCGGGGTCTGCCGGGTGCCGTCCGCCGCCTGGTACTCCAGGCCGAACCGCTTGGGCTGGTTGAAGTCGAGCTGGATCGTCGACATCTGCCAGGAGCGGCCGATCGCGTCCTTGGCCTGCACCGAGATCTTCGGACCGTAGAACGCCGCGCCACCCGGGTCGGGCACCAGCTCCAGGCCGGAGTCCTCGGCAGCCTGCCGCAGCGACTCGGTCGCCGCCTCCCACTCCTCCGGCGCACCGATGAACTTGTCCGAGTCGTCCCGGGTGGACAGCTCCAGGTAGAAGTCGTCGAGTCCGTAGTCCCGCAACAGATCCAGCACGAACGACAGCAGGCTGCGCAGCTCGCCCGGCATCTGCTCCTGGGTGCAGTAGATGTGCGAGTCGTCCATCGTCAGCCCGCGCACCCGGGTCAGGCCGTGCACCACCCCGGACTTCTCGTACCGGTACACGGTGCCGAACTCGAACAGCCGCAGCGGCAGCTCCCGGTACGAGCGGCCGCGCGCGTCGAAGATCAGGTTGTGCATCGGGCAGTTCATGGCCTTCAGGTAGTACTCCGCGCCCTCGAGCTCCATCGGCGGGTACATGGTGTCGGCGTAGTACGGCAGATGGCCGGAGGTCTCGAACAGCGCGCCCTTGGTGATGTGCGGGGTGTTGACGAACTCGTAGCCGGCCTGCTCGTGCCGCTGCCGCGAGTACCCCTCCAGCTCGCGCCGGATGATGCCGCCCTTGGGGTGGAACACCGGCAGACCGGAGCCGAGCTGGTCCGGGAAGCTGAACAGGTCGAGTTCGGCGCCGAGCTTGCGGTGGTCGCGCTTGGCGGCCTCCTCCAGCATCTTCAGGTACGCCTTGAGCTCGTCCCGGGTCGGCCACGCGGTGCCGTAGATGCGTTGCAGCTGCGGGTTCTTCTCGTTGCCGCGCCAGTAGGCGGCGGCGCTGCGCATCAGCTTGACCGCCGGGATCAGCCGGGTGGTCGGCAGGTGCGGGCCACGGCACAGGTCGGTCCAGGCCAGGTCGCCGGACTTGGCGTCGAGGTTGTCGTACATGGTCAGCCCGCCGGCGCCGACCTCGACGCTGGCACCCTCGGCCGCCTCACCGGCCGAGCCCTTCAGCTCGATCAGCTCCAGCTTGAACTTCTCGTGCGCGAGCTCGGCGTGCGCGTGCTCGTCGGAGATCGGCCGCCGGTGGAACCGCTGACCGGACTTGATGATCGCGCCCATCTTCTTCTCGATGGCGGCGAGGTCCTCCGGCGTGAACGGCTTCGCCGGCAGGAAGTCGTAGTAGAAGCCGTTCTCCACCGGCGGGCCGATGCCGAGCAGGGTGCCGGGGAAGATCTCCTGCACCGCCTGGGCCATCACGTGCGCGGCCGAGTGGCGCAGCACCTTCAACCCGTCCGGCGAGTCGATCGACACCGGCTCGACGACCGTGTCGGTCGCAGGCGCCCACTCCAGGTCCTTCAGCGCGCCGTCGGCGCGGACGACCACGATCGCGGTCGGGCCGGAGGTCGGCAGCCCGGCCGCGGCGATCGCCTCGGCCGCCGTCGTACCGGCCGGCACGAGGACGGAGGCGGTCTCACTCCCCTGGGCGGCGGTCGCTGCGGGCACGATGACTCCTCGTCAAGAAGGCTGCGGGACGCCGGACCGACGACTCGGCCGGACCGCTCGATGCTATCGGTCGCCCCGGCGGCGACGTGCGCGGCCACCTGCCCGTACCACCCATCGGCGACGGCGTCGCCCCTTCCGGACGGTGCCGGCCGGGGCGACGGGCGAGAACCAACCGCCCGGCCCGGGCGGGGCCGGTCAGCGCCAGAAGGAGTCCCGCCGGCCGGTCCCGTCCTCCGGGCGCCGGCGCCGACCGAAGCGGCGCGGCGCCGACTCCGGCGCGGCACCTTCGCCGGCGAACGCGGCGAGCCGGTCGATGGTCCGCTGCCACAGCTCGTCCAGCGCGCCGCCGCGTGGCGGCTCGTCCCCGTCGCAGGCGCGCAGCTCGGCCACCAGCGCGGCCAGCTCGGACCGGCCGGCCGCACCGTCCGGCAGGCCGTCGACCAGCGCCGCGAGCCGGGTACCGAGATCGGCCAGGGCGGTGCGCCGGTCGTCGGCCGGGGTCAGCGCGCGCAGCCGGCGCAGTTCCAGGACCGCCTGCTGGCGGGCGCCCACCAGCGGATCGGCCGGCGGACGGTGCGCGGGCGCGAACCCGGGGCGGCCGAACGCCGG
>NZ_BOPO01000098.1 GCF_017312725.1 Actinocatenispora comari
GCGAAGCGGGCCACCACGGCGAAGCGGGCCACCACGGCGAAGCGGGCCACCACGGCGAAGCGGGCCACCACAGCGAAGCGGGCCACCACAACCAAGCGCGCGACCGCCGCCAAGCGGCCGGCCGCGACCAAGCGCACAACGGCGGCCACGCGGCCGGCCACGACCAAGCGCGCGACAGCGACCAAGAAGGCCACGGCTACCAAGCGGGCCACGGCCACCAAGCGTGCGACGCCTACCAAGCGCGCGACGGCTACCAAACGGGCCACGCCTACCAAGCGCGCGACGGCTACCAAGCGGACCACGGCGACCAAGCGCGCGACGGCTACCAAGCGGGCCACGGCTACCAAGCGGGCCACCGCGGCGAAGCGCACCACGACGAAGCGGGCTGCGCCGGCCAAACGGAGCACGACCAGCCGCGCCACGGCGGCTCGCAAGACCGCCACGAAGCGCACCACCGCCAAGCGGGCGACACCGCCGAAGCGCGCCACCACGCGCACGACGACCGCCCGTGCCGGCACCGCGCGCAAGGCGACGACCAGGCCGGGCACGGCGCGCAAGACCGCCACCCGGGCGAGCACCGCGCGTAAGACGACCGCCCGCAAGGCGACCACGGCGCGCAAGACGGCCGCCAGCAAGGCGACCACCGCGCGCAAGACCACGGCCAAGCGGGCCACCGCCACGAAGCGGGCCGCCCCGGCCAAGCGCGCCACGGCGAAGCGGGCGAGCTCGACGGCCCGGACCACGACGCGCCCGGCGGCCAAGCGGGCCACCGCCGCGAAACGCACGACCGCGCGCAAGACCACGGCGAAGCGTGCACCGGCGACGAGGACCGGCGCGCGGAGCACGACGGCGCGCACGGCCACCCGGAAGACCACGCCGGCCCGGAAGACCGCGGCAACCCGGAAGACGGCGGCTCGCAAGAGCACGGCGGGCCGTACGACGACCGCGCGGAAGTCCGCCACCGGGCGGGCGAGCGGCGCCCGCACGTCGGCCAGCAAGCGCGCACCGGCCCGCAAGTCCGCGGCCAAGCGCGCGCCCGCGACGAGGACGGCGGCCCGCGCCACGACCGCTCGCCGGACGGCGGCATGGAAGTCCGCGACGAAGCGGGCGGGTACCCGGAGTGTCGCGAAGCGTGCTCCGGCACGGAAGTCGGCGGCCAAACGTGCGCCGGCGACCAGGGCAGCGGCACGCAAGACGACCGCCCGTACGACGGCGGCCCGAACGGCGGCGGCGAAGCGGGCGGGCAGCGCGACGAAGCGTGCTCCGGCGCGAAAGTCGGCCGCCAAGCGTGCTCCGGCACGGAAGTCGACGGCCAAGCGTGCTCCGGCACGAAAGTCGACGGGCACCGGGACCAGCGCGCGGACGAGCGCCGCACGCAAGAGCGCGCCGCGCACCAGTACGGGGCGCACGAGCAGTACCACACGCAGGAGTGCGGCCACCCGGGCACCCGCCCATCGGACCGCGGCGAAGCGCGCTCCCGCGCGGAAGTCGGCGGCGAGCCGTGCTGCCGGCCGGAAGCCGGCGGCGAGTCGAACTCCCGGGCGGAAGTCGGCGGCGAGTCGTGCTCCGGCGCGGAGGTCGGTGGCGAAGCGGGCGCCGGCCGGCCGGCGAACCGGGGCGCGCAAGGCGCCTGCGGGTAGGTCGGCCGCGCGTGGCGGCACGGCGCGCAAGCCGGCCGGTCGAACGGGCGCGGCACGCGGCTCGGCGGCGCGGCGGCCGGCGGCGAGCCGTACCGCCTCCGCCGCGAGC
>NZ_BOPO01000099.1 GCF_017312725.1 Actinocatenispora comari
GTCCCAGCCCGACACCGGGTCCCAGCCCGACACCGGGTCCCAGCCCGACACCGGGTCCCAGCCCGACACCGGGTCCCAGCCCGACACCGGGTCCCAGCCCGACACCGGGTCCCAGCCCGACACCGGGCCCGAAGCCGGCGGCAGGCCCGAATCCGACGTCGAGGGCGGGCGCCCGGGTGAGACCCAGCCCGGCGCCGAATCCGGGCTGGCGGCCGGGTCCGGCACCGACCCGGCGCCGGCGCCTGCGGCTGAATCCGGCCCCGAGCCCCGACCCGAGTTCGAGCCCGCAGCGAGCAGCGCGGCCGAATCCGCCGGGCCCGACGGCACCGCAGGCGAAGTCCCCGAGGATCAGGGCACCGCGGCCGAGACCGCCGGACGCGACGGCACCGCAGGCGAAGTCCTTGAGGACCAGGGCACGGCAGCCGAACCGGCCGCAGGCCAGGGCACCGCTGGCGGAACCGCCGCAGGCGAGGACGCCGCAGCCGAAACCATCGGCCCGGGCGCACGCGAGGCCCACGACGACACGGCGAACGACACCGGGGACGCGGTCTCGGCCACCGCCAGCCATACGGACAGGACCGCGGCGGAACCCGCTGGTGGCAACGCCTCCGGCGCCGAACCCGGCAGGCCCGGTGGGGACCGGGCCGAGCACACCGGTACCGACAGCACGCAGATCCTTGACCTGTCCGGCCTTCGCTGGGCGGGACCCAACGAGCCGCCGGCGACCCGGACGCCGCCCGCCACCGGTACCCCGGTCGACCGATCTGCGACGTTGCCGGCGCCGGCGCATCCGACCGCGACGCCCTCGGCCCACCCGACTGCATCGCCGGACTCGGCACAGCCGACCGCACCGCCGGACTCGGCCCACCCGACCGCGGACTCGGCGCAGTCGACCACGGGATCGGCGCGGTCGACCATGCCGGCGGCGGAGTCGGCAGCGACGGTCGAGCCGGCGCGGCCGGACGACTCCCGGCCAGCGCCGGCCTCGCCCACCGCACCACCGGGCGGCAGGTCCGGTACGGCCGAGCCAGCCGACGCGGCGAGCCGGGCCGAGCAGTCCGCGCCGGGCGAACCGGCGCCCCCAGCGGGAGACTCGGCGTCGCCGCCGGAGGGACGGGTCAACTGGCCGAGCTGGCCGATCGAACCGGCACCGACGCTGGGCGCACCGCCGCCGGCCGAACCGATCGAACACGCGCCGGCCCGCCGGCCGGTGCCCGGCGACTCGACGCCGCGCGGCCGGGCCACGGTCCGGCCACCGACGGAGCCGCCGGCCCGGGGTACCGCGGCGGTGACGCCCGCCGAACCGGCGCGTTCGTCCAGCGGGCCGGCCGCGTCGCCTGCCCCGCCACCGCGATCCACCGTCGGCCCCGACGAGGGATCGCCGCAGCGCGCCGAGCCACCGACCCGGGCGTTCCCGGCTCCGGACGCGGCAGACCCACCGACGACGCAGATCCCGGCGTTCACCGAGTCGTCGTCGCCTGACTCGGACACTGCGGCACCGGACGAGGGCGGGCCGGCCACCCGCCGACCGGCCGGCGATCGCGTGACCGGATCCACCGCGGCCACCGGCACCGCCCAGGTGCCCACGGCAGGTACCGAGCGGGCAGCCACCCCGGCGTCCGGAACCGCGCAGGTCCCCACCATCTCCGGGACAGCACAGCCTCCTTCCGCCTCGGGCCCGGCGAGGGGTCCGGCCGCGTCCGGGACGGCGCAGGTCCCCCCGAGTCCCGGGGCAGCGCAGGGGCCTGCCGCGTCCAGGACGGCGCAGGGTGCTGCGGCGGCCGGGGCAGCGCAGGGAGCTGCCTCGTCCGGGACGGCGCAGGTCACCCCGACCTCCGGGGCCGGGCAGACTTCCCCTGCGGCCGGGGCGGCGCAGGTCGCCGGGGGGACGGCGGACACCGAGGCGACGCAGGCACTCGGCGCCGCGGGGGCCGGCACGTCGTCGGTACCGGTGGAGCCGCCGACGTTGCGGCTGCCGGCGCGGCCGCCGACACCGCCACCGCCGGCCGACGTGCCGCCACCGGCGCGGCGGCCGGGTCGGCCGAACCGGATCCTGATCGCCGCGCTCGCCGCGCTGGGCGTGCTGGTACTGATCGCCGGCGGCCTGGTGGTGTTCCGGCCCGGCCCGGTGGAGAAGCTGTTCGCCGGAGCGGCGACGCCGTCCCCGTCGCCGTCGACCGCGGCGCCGAGTCCGGTGCTGTCGCCGGTGTCGGGGGCGGCGGCGCCCACGCCGGCCGGGATCGCCCGGGTCCTCGGCCCGAAGCTCACCGATCCGCGGCTCGGCGCCCGTACCGCCGTGTCGGTCGTCGACGTGGCGACCAACAGCGCCCTGTACGGCAAGACGCCGGACGCGATGGAGGTGCCGGCGTCGGTGACGAAGCTGGTCACCGCGTCGGCCGTGCTGACCGTGCGCGGCCCCACGTACCGGTTGACCACGAGCGCGGTGGCCGGCCCGAAGCCGGGCGAGGTCGTCCTGGTCGGCGGCGGTGACCCGACCCTGGCCACCAACGACCACAGCATCTACCCGGAGGCGGCCCGACTGGACAAGCTCGCCGACCAGGTCAAGAAGGCGCTGCACGGCACCAAACCGACCCGGATACTGGTGGACTCGTCGCTGTTCGGCGGCCCCGGCACCGGCCCCGGCTGGGACGACGACATCGTCTCCGGGGGCGACGCCGCGCCGATCCGGCCGGTGATGCTGAACGCCGGCCGGGTCGACCCGAACGGCGCCACCGCGGTCCGCAGCACCGAACCGGACCTGGACGCGGGCCGCAAGCTGGCCCAGCTGATCGGCGCCCCGACGAACACCGTGACGCACGGCACCGCACCGTCTGGTGCCCGGCGGCTCGGCGCGGTCAAGTCGCCGCCGCTGCTGCACCTGATCGAGATGATGCTGCAGCGCAGCGACAACGTGATCGCCGAGGCGATGGCCCGCCAGGTGGCACTCGCGGAGGACAAGCCGGCCTCGTTCGCCGGTGGTGCGGCGGCCACGACCGAGGTGATCAAGCGGCTCGGCCTGAACACCGCCGGGCTGCAGCTGCACGACGGCAGCGGGCTGTCCCGCAAGGACCGGATCTCACCGTCGTTCCTGACCAGCCTGCTGACCTCGATCACCGACGGCAAGCACCCGAAGCTGTGGCCGGTGTGGACCGGGATGCCGGTCGCCGGTTACAGCGGGACGCTGCTGAACCGGTACACGTCGTCGGCCGGGGACGCCACCGGCGCCGGCATGATCCGCGCGAAGACCGGCAGCCTCAACGGCACCAGCACCCTCGCCGGCCTGGTACTCGACTCGGACGGGCGGCTGCTCGCGTTCGCGATGATGGCCGAGGGTGTCACCGACTGGAGTGGCGCCGAGGCCGCTCTGGACAGGGCCGCGACCACGCTGGTGGGCTGCGGCTGCCGCTGACGGTGACCTGGCGTCTCCTGCTACGGAGCCGCCTGGTCACCGCGCCACCCCCGCGTCCGTCCGCTGCGGGCTGCGGCCACCTCTGCCCGCTGGTGCGCTCGGGCTGGTGGTGTAAAGGCCACCTCTGTTCGCCGCTTGACCCCTTGTGGGGGAATGCGAGGAGAGGGCTTCGCCCCCTCCTCGCGCTCCTTCCCCGCCAAGGGGGCCGCCCCCTTGGCCATCCCCGCCCAGCCTCCGGTGCTGCTGCCCATCGACGCCGAGCAGGCGTCGAAGAAGAACGGGGAAGCGGCTCGGCCTACCCATCACGGCAACGCCCGCTTCGACCCCGTGTCGCGTCGCGGGCGGGGTTGGGTTGGTGTCGTGGCGGGCTCAGCGTCGATGGGCAGGCCGCACCGGGCCCCGTCGTTCCGAAGCGGCCAGGCGGCGTCCTGCCTGAACACCGATTCCCGAGCAGGGGATGTCAAGGGGGCGACTGCCCCCTTGATGGGGAGGGGTGTGGGGAGGGGCGAAGCCCGCTCCCCACGTTCCCCCACAAGGGGCCAAAACAGTAAACAGAGGTGGCTTTTGCCCCGCACACCGAACCGCACAAGCAGGTCGATGCTGGGCGGGTACGCCGGCGGGCACGTACCGTTGGACCATGACGCAGTTTGTGGACTGGGATCTTGCCATCAGCACGGCCGGGACCATCTCGAAAGCGGGTCCACGGGTCAGCTTCGACGAGGCGGCCGAGGTGGTGGGCGACCTGCGTCAACTGACTGACGAGGCGGCCGGCCACGTGATCGCCACGACCGGCCTGAGCGGCACCACGACGGCGCACCCACCGGTGCGGGTGGTGGACCGGGCCGACTGGGCCGCGGCGAACCTGCGCGGCCTGCGCGACGTGATGACCCCGCTGATGGAGCGGGCGCTGGCCGGCAAGGAGCCGGGTGCGTTCACCCAGCAGGTCGGGTCCCGGCTGACCGGCGTGCAGGCGGGGACGGTGCTGGGCTACCTGTCCGGCAAGGTGCTCGGGCAGTACGAGGTGTTCTCCGGCGAGCCGGGCAACCTGCTGCTGGTGGCGCCGAACATCGTGGAGGTGGAGCGCAAGCTCGGCGCCCGGCCGCGTGACTTCCGGCTGTGGGTGTGCCTGCACGAGGTCACGCACCGCACCCAGTTCACGGCGGTGCCGTGGCTCCGGCAGTACTTCCTGGATCAGGTCAGCGAGTTCGTCGACGCGTCGCGGGCGGACACCGAGCAGCTGGCCGACCGGCTGCGGCACGCGATGGAGTCGCTGGCCGACGCGGTGCGGTCGCCGGACAGCCGGTCCAGCGTGCTCGACCTGGTGCAGACCCCGGCGCAGCGCAAGGTGGTCGACCGGCTGACGGCGCTGATGACGCTGCTGGAGGGGCACGCCGACTACATCATGGACGCGGTCGGGCCGCAGGTGGTGCCGTCGGTGGAGGAGATCCGCAGCAAGTTCAACCGGCGCCGGGAGACGACGAACCCGGTGGAGCGGGTGATCCGCAAGCTGCTCGGCATCGACGCGAAGATGCGGCAGTACGCGGAGGGCAACAAGTTCGTGACCGCGCTGGTGGACCGGGTCGGCATGGACGCGTTCAACAAGGTCTGGGAGTCGGCCGAGACGCTGCCGCAGCTGGCCGAGATCACCGACCCGGACGCCTGGCTGCGCCGCGTGCACGGCACCGAGATCTGAGGCCCGCGGGATGAACGTCGCCGGGCCCGGGCAGCGGTCGCGCCCGGACGGTCATGCCGGGCGGCGGCGCCGCCGCGGTCGGTGGTCGCGCCGCGCGCTCGGCCGGAGCTGAGCCGGTGGCACGGTTGCCGGCCGCGGTGGCGGCGGTGCGGGTCGCGGTGCGCCGGTCGCTGGCCGGCCTGCCCGCCGGCGGTACGGTGCTGGTCGCCTGTTCCGGCGGCCCCGACTCGCTGGCGCTGGCGGCGGCGACCGCGTTCGTGGCGCC
>NZ_BOPO01000100.1 GCF_017312725.1 Actinocatenispora comari
TTCATTCTACAAAAGGCACGCCATCACCCGTTAACGGGCTCTGACTACTTGTAGGCACACGGTTTCAGGATCTCTTTCACTCCCCTTCCGGGGTGCTTTTCACCTTTCCCTCACGGTACTGGTTCACTATCGGTCACTAGGGAGTATTTAGCCTTGGGAGATGGTCCTCCCGGATTCCGACGGAATTTCACGTGTTCCGCCGTACTCAGGATCCACTCAGGAGAGAACGAAGTTTTG
>NZ_BOPO01000101.1 GCF_017312725.1 Actinocatenispora comari
CCGGCCGGCGCCGCGGCACCGACGAGTGCCGCGCCGAAGCCGGCCGCCGCGAAGCCGGCCGCCGCCAAGCCCGCGGCCGCGCCGACGCCGGTCGACGGTGCCACCAGCAAGACGATCCGCGGCGTCGCCGCCAAGATCGTCAGCAACATGGACGCGTCGCTGACCATCCCGACCGCGACCAGCGTGCGGGCGGTGCCGGCCAAGCTGATGGCCGACAACCGCATCGTGATCAACAACCACCTGGCCCGCTCCCGCGGCGGCAAGGTCAGCTTCACCCACCTGATCGGCTTCGCGGTGGTCCGGGCGCTCGCCGACTACCCGGAGATGAACAACTCCTACGCGGTGGTCGACGGCAAGCCGACCCTGGTCACCCCCGAGCACGTCAACCTCGGGCTGGCGATCGACCTGGCCAAGCCGGACGGGTCGCGCACCCTGATCGTGCCGAGCATCAAGCACACCGAGACGATGGACTTCCGGCAGTTCTGGGTGGCGTACGAGGACCTCGTCCGCCGGGCCCGCAAGAACGAGCTGACCATGGAGGACCACGCCGGCTCGACGATCTCGCTGACCAACCCGGGCGGCATCGGTACGGTGCACTCGGTGCCGCGGCTGACCGGCGGCCAGGGCACCATCATCGGCGTCGGCGCGATGGAGTACCCGGCCGAGTACGCGGGGATGTCCGACGAGGAGCTGTCCAAGCTCGCGATCAGCAAGATCATCACGCTGACCTCGACGTACGACCACCGGATCATCCAGGGCGCGGTCTCCGGCGAGTTCCTGAAGCGGGTGCACGAGCTGCTGCTCGGCGGCGACGGCTTCTACGACGAGGTGTTCACCGCGCTGCGGGTGCCGACCGAGCCGGTCCGCTGGGTGCGCGACACCGCGCGCAGCGTCGACGGCCAGATCGAGAAGAACGCCCGGGTCATCGAGCTGATCGAGGCCTATCGCGTGCACGGGCACCTGATGGCCGACACCGACCCGCTCGAGTACCACATCCGGAAGAACCCGAACCTCGACATCCTGCAGCACGGGCTGACCCTGTGGGACCTGGACCGGACGTTCCCGGTCGGTGGGTTCGCCGGCAAGCAGAAGATGAAGCTGCGCGACATCCTCGGGGTGCTGCGCGACTCGTACTGCCGCCGGGTCGGCGTGGAGTACATGCACATCCAGGACCCGGAGGAGCGGCGCTGGCTGCAGGACCGGGTCGAGGTGAAGCAGCCCGCCCCGTCGACCGACGAGCAGAAGCACATCCTCGGCCGGCTGAACGTGGCCGAAGCGTTCGAGACGTTCCTCGCCACCAAGTACGTGGGGCAGAAGCGGTTCAGCCTGGAGGGCGGCGAGACGCTGATCCCGCTGCTGGACGGGATCCTGCGCGACTCGGCGACCGAAGGCATGGACGAGGTCGTCATCGGCATGGCGCACCGCGGCCGGCTCAACGTGCTCGCGAACATCGTCGGCAAGCCGTACGAGAAGATCTTCAGCGAGTTCGAGGGCAACATCGACCCGAAGTCGGTACAGGGCTCCGGTGACGTCAAGTACCACCTGGGCATGGTCGGCAAGTTCACCACGCCGGACGGGCAGCACTCGACCACCGTCTCGGTGGCGGCGAACCCGAGCCACCTGGAGACGGTCGACCCGGTGCTGGAGGGCATCGTCCGGGCCAAGCAGGACCGCATCGACCTCAAGCTCGAGGGGTACACGGTGCTCCCGGTCGCCGTGCACGGCGACGCGGCGTTCGCCGGTCAGGGCGTGGTGGCCGAGACCCTGAACCTCTCCCAGCTGCGCGGCTACCGCACCGGCGGCACCGTGCACGTGGTGGTCAACAACCAGGTCGGCTTCACCACCTCGCCGGAGTACTCCCGCTCCTCGCTCTACTCCACCGACGTGGCGCGGATGATCCAGGCGCCGATCTTCCACGTCAACGGGGACGACCCGGAGGCGTGCGTGCGGGTGGCGCGGCTGGCCTTCGAGTACCGTCAGACGTTCAACAAGGACGTCGTGATCGACATGGTCTGCTACCGCCGTCGCGGCCACAACGAGGGCGACGACCCGGCGATGACGCAGCCGCTGATGTACAAGATCATCGACAACAAGCGCTCGGTCCGCAAGCTGTACACCGAGGAGCTGATCGGCCGCGGCGACCTGACCCTGGCCGAGGCCGAGGAGGCCCTGAAGGACTTCCACGACCAGCTCGACACGGTGTTCAAGGCGACCAAGGAGGCCGCCAAGACCACCAAGCAGTTGCCCCGCAAGCGCGAGCCGGAGCCGGAGCCGGTGGTCGACACCGCGACCGACGCGGCGACCATCGAGCGGATCGGCCGGATCCACGAGGAGCTGCCGGACGGGTTCGTGCCGAACCCGCGGGTGGCGAAGATCCTCAAGCGCCGGATCGCGATGGCCACCGACGGCAACGTCGACTGGGCGATGGGCGAGCTGATCGCGTTCGGTTCGCTGCTCACCCAGGGCATCGGCGTGCGGCTGTCCGGTCAGGACTCGCGCCGCGGCACGTTCGTGCAGCGGCACTCGGTGGTGGTCGACGCCAACACCGGCACCGAGTTCACCCCGCTGACCAACCTCGGCGCCGACCAGGCCCGGTTCTTCGTGCAGGACTCGCTGCTCAGCGAGTACGCCGCGATGGGCTTCGAGTACGGCTACTCGGTCGAGACGCCGGACGCGCTGGTGGCGTGGGAGGCGCAGTACGGCGACTTCGCCAACGGCGCCCAGTCGATCATCGACGAGTTCATCACCTCCGGTGAGGCCAAGTGGGGCCAGCAGACCTCGGTCACGCTGCTGCTGCCGCACGGCCTGGAGGGGCAGGGCCCGGACCACTCGTCCGGCCGCATCGAGCGGTACCTGCAGATGTGCGCCGACGACAACATGCGGGTGGCGGTGCCGACCACCCCGGCGAGCTACTTCCACCTGCTCCGCCGGCAGGGGCTGACCCCGAAGCGCAAGCCGCTGATCGTGTTCACGCCGAAGGTGCTGCTGCGGCACAAGCTCGCGGTGTCGTCGATCGCCGACTTCACCAGCGGTACGTTCCAGCCGGTGCTGGCCGACCCGGGCATCAAGGGTCAGCCGCTCGACGCGAACGGCGTGAAGCGGGTGCTGCTCTGCTCCGGCAAGGTGTTCTACGACCTGCTGGAGGCGCGCGAGCAGCGCGGCCTGACCGACGTGGCGATCGTCCGCATCGAGCAGCTGTACCCGCTGCCGATCGAGGAGACCCGGGCCGCGCTGGCCGGGTACCCGAACGCGGAGGACTTCGTCTGGGTGCAGGACGAGCCGGCGAACCAGGGCGCCTGGTCGCACATCGCGCTCAACCTGCTGGAGCACCTCGACGGGGTGCGGCTGCGCCGCATCTCCCGCCCGGCCGCCGCGGCGCCGGCCGCCGGCTCGAACAAGGTGCACGGCTGGGAGCAGCAGGCGCTCATCGAGGCCGCGCTGCCGACCCCGCAGTAACCGTGGCCGTCGGCTCCCGCCATCCGCTCGGGTGGCGGGAGCCTTCGCGTAGAGGAAACGACAGCATGTACTTCACGGATCGCGGCATCGAAGAGCTGTCCGAGCGGCGCGGCGAGGAGTCGGTGTCGCTGGAGTGGGTGGCCGACCGGCTGCGCGACTTCGTCGACATCAACCCGGAGTTCGAGGTACCGATCGAGCGGCTGGCCACCTGGCTCGCCCGCCTCGACGACCCGGACGACGACGACTGACCCGGTACGACACTCGGGTGCGCCGGCTGTGCGCCCGCCGGCCAGCCGAACCGACCGCTCGTGCGGTGCGCCGGCCGGTCAACCGAGCCGGGTGGCCGCGGCGCGGTCGGCCCTGGCCAGCGCCGCGGCGTGCGACGGCTCGGTGAGGCTGCCCGCATAGGTGGCAGCCCAGCTGAGATTCCGGTACGAGCCGAGCCCGCGCAGCCTGGCATCGGTCATCGGGCACGGCCAGGTGTGATGCGCGGACGGCTGCAGTACGTGGGTGGGCAGCCGGCACTCGCCCACGGTCCGCTTGTCGGCGGTCAGCCGTACCGTCACGGCGACCGATGCGGTGACGGCTTCGCTGGTGTCGTCCGCCGTGACGACGAAGTCCAGGCGGGCACAGCCGTCGTGGAAGCACGGCCCGGCCTGGGAGTCGCTCGCCGGATCCGCGCTGACGGTGATCTCGTCTCTCGCGCCGGACCCGGCCTCGATGGTGGCGGGCACGGTGTCGGCCACCGCGGTCACCGCCCGGTACTCGGCGCGTGCCTGGGCGAGTGACCCGACCCGGACCGTCAGGGTGGTGCCGGTGACCGGACCCGCGGTGATCAGGTCTGCGGACCAGTCGGCGGCCGGCTGGTCCGGACCGCGGTAGGCGAGGAGTTGGTGCGTCCCGGTGGCGGACACCCAGTAGACGCCGCGTTCGCAGCCGGCCGGCCCCACGAACCGCAGCGCGCTCGCCGGCACGCCGGCCGGTCGCGCCGCACCCGTGCGTACCGAGGTGCGGCCGGCCGCGGCGCGATCGGCCCGGCGCCGTGCGCAGGCGGCCGGGTTGCCGAGTCGCGTGCCGAGCCCGCCGGGCGTCAGCATCGCGAGCTGCAGGCCCTCGAACGGGGGCGGGTCGTCGACCAGCTCGGGATCGCCGGCATCCGACCAACCGCGGGCCATCCGCGCGGCGTCGGCCTTGCTCGCACCCGACGCGCGCCAGAACCCGGCATCGGCGCGGACGAGCATCCGCCCCTGGCCGAACAGCAACCGGGCGCGGTGCCCGGCGACGGTGACGGTACCGAGGCCGTCGCCGCTGCCCAGCGTGTCCAGGTCGACGGCGACGGTACGGTCGGACCACCGCCAGCTCCCGACCCAGTGCAGCATCCGGTCCGCGGACACCGCCCGGGCGACCTGCGCCATGCTGAGCGACGCTCCGCCCGATCCGCCGGTCGAGCACCCGGCCAGCACCAACAGCCCGGCGACCAGCGCACCGGTCAGCCGTCGAGCCCGCATGCTCCCCCCTTCACCAGCGTGATCCGGTGCGCCCCAACCGGTTCAGAACATGGCGTAGTTGGACCAGCCGGTGGTGATCTGGGTCTTGGTCGACCAGGTCGCATGCCCGGTACCGTCGTAGCGCCAGATCGTGCCGGCCGAATCGCGAGCGATCAGGTCCGGCACCGCGTCACCGGTGATGTCACCAATCCCGATGACCGCGTTGTACTTCGCCCAACCGGCACCGACCCGCACCTTCGTGGCGAACCTCCCGTCCTTGGTGCCGCGGTAGAACCACATCACCCCGTCACCGTCCACCGCCATCAGATCCCCGCAGCCGTCGCCGTCCACATCACCGACCCCGATCAGCTTCACGTACTTGTTCCACCCGGCCGTGAACCGCACCCCCGGCTTGAACTGCGACTTACCCGTACCGGCCTTGAAGTACAGCACTCCGGCACTGTTGCGCACCACCAGATCGTCGACACCGTCGTCATTCAGATCACCCGTCGACACGATCGCCGTGAACCCCCCATACCCCGACCCAATCGTCACGTGCTTGCTCACGCCGCGAGCGAAGTAGTTGCCTTCATCTACGTCACCGAGGTAGCCACCGACGTCGCCGGAGTTGTTGCGTACCAACAGATCGTTCAGGCCATCGCCGTCGAGGTCACCGAACGGGATGATCATCGAGTAGCCGCCCTTGCCCAACGGCCAGTACGCCTCGCTGAGGTTCTTGTGCAGCTTTCCGTCACCGTGCCCGGACCACCAGCTCGCCGTGAACGATGGGTCGGTCTTGTCGATCGCCAGCACCGACCCGCCGATGCCGTCGCACTCGTAGTCCCGGTACAGCGGCGTCGTGCAGCGCAGGTGCAGTGTCTCCGAGGTGCCCGGCACGTCCGACACTGTCGTCCCGTCGATGGTCGCCGAGACGTGGGAGTAGTACGTGCCGTCGGGCGCCGGCGAACCGTCGGGCAGCTTCCAGTCCCAGTCCGGCTGCACTCGGCGTCGGGTCGGACCACCGGTCTGCGTGAAGACCGTCTGACCAGTGGCGGCGCGCACGACCGTGACTCGCCAGCTGTCCACCGGCCGGTCGAGGTCGACCTCGTGTCCCCAGGACGGCTGACCTTCCGAACCCGGCTGGTACGAGTACTCCCCCGCGCCGGTTCCCACCAACGGCGATCCGGGCACCCCGGTCGACAGCACGTGCACCGAGTCGTCCGCCGCGACGTAGCCGACGGTGCCGCTGAACCGGTCGACCGCCCAGTCGACGCCGCGGTCGTCGGCCAACGTCGAGGCCGGCATCGAAGCCAGCCGTTGCTTCGGCGCCGCACTGTCCTGGTGCACGTCCACGAAGTCCAGCGAATCGGCGTCCCGGAACACCAGGTAGCCGTCCCCCAGCAACGCCTTCCCGGTCGGCACCGAGAACGCCGCATCCGTGGTCAGGTCGTACACGCCGGCCGTGCCGCCGCACGACCAGTACAGCCAGTGCTGCGCCACCTGCACCTCGTCGGCCGTGCAGTCGGACCCGGTCGAGATAGTACGGGTGACCGACGTGCCACGGTACGAGACCGTCCGGGCCGTGATCGTGCCGGGCCCGGTCGCCTCCCAGAACGTGTCGTGCCACAGCGCGGTGCCACCGAGTGCACCGCTCCACACCGTCTTGCCGCCGCCGTCGACGACGTACAACGTGTCCGCGGCGTCGTCCGCCACCGCGAGCAGCCTCTCGGAGACATCCATCAGCCGACCATCGGGAAATGGCAGGACGGTGTCGGGCCAGGAGGACGCGCCGTTCACCTGGGCGTGGAACGCCGTCGTTCCCGCTGCACCCGTGACTGGAACGACCGGACCGCCCAGGTATCCGTCCATCGCGTGGACGCAACGCCGACCGGGTTCACAGGCGATGGTGCCCGCCGGCAGCGTGCCACCGGCGACTGCACCGTACGGTGCCCCAGTGGGATCCGGGGCCGGCGCGATACCGTGGTTGTACTGGTACAGATCGGTCTTCGTGGTGCCAAGGCGGGGAACGTACTCGAAGTGGCGCAGCTCGCCGCGAGCCATCGCGATGCCGGCGTTCTCCGGAACCACCGGGGACAACGACCGGACGACCTCATCGACCAACTCACCGTCCGCGCCGAGGGTGAATCGATGAATCGCGGTGTGTCCACCATCCGCACCACCCGCCACCAGCACGCCCCCGCCCGCATCGGGCGTCGTCCCCGACATGGCTGCGGTAAGCACCCGGCGAGGGCCACGCCCGTCGAAGGGGAGGTCGTACACCGCATCACCGCGTTCCGCGGCGCCCGCGAGAGGCGCGGCCGCCACCAGATGACCGCCCAGCGCAGCCCACGTCCAGTAGAGATTTCCGGCGGGAAGGGTCACGCTCTTCGGCGCCGAGTCAGCACCGGCAAGGATCTGTTCCTGCGTCAGCATCCGGATGGCATCGCCCTGCCTCCAGGCCACACCCGTTCTGGTGAACTCTGTCGCGTGATTGACACCTTGCATCGCGGTGATCGAGACGGCCACCCCGGTGGCGAGATCGACCAACGCATACCTCTGCCACGGATAGGTGTCCACGTCGTAGCCCAGCAACGCGTGCGAGGCCCCGTCGACCGGAACGTATGTGGTCGGATTGGCATCCGGGACACTGCCCTCCGGCAAACCGACGAGCGGGCTGACGGTCCCGTTGGGGATGTCCAGCAGCTCCATCGACGGCGGGCTCTCCGCGACGCTCGGCCGGATCACCACGGCGTGACGGCCGGCATCGCCGACGGCCGTCACGTAGTAGCCGTCCGGCACCTGATAGCTGGAGAGTGCCGTGTCGTCTGCATGGCCCAGTCCGATCGTTCCACCGGGCGTGTCTGGGTCGAACACGGCGAACTCGTCGCCGCCAGCGGGATGTACATCCTGCTGCCTGACCCCTTCGAGAACGGGTACCCCGTGCGTGGCGCCGGTCGCGTAGTTCGTCCACAGGACACCGTCGAATCCCTGCTCCACATGCAAGAACCCAGTCTCGCCAGCAAACCAGATCTGGTCGCGCGTCGGGGTGTCCGGCAGGCCCGGTGGCACGACGGTGATCTCGGTCGGGGTGGTGGACGCGGCGGCGGGGCCGGTCGGTACGGACACGGTGCCGGCAGTAGCCAGTACCGCGGCGATGCCGGCGGCCACGAGGACGCGCAACACCTTGCGAGGACGGGTGATCACGGCACCAGCTCCCAGCTTCGGGTCGAGGAAAGTGGCACCACCGGGCAACGATGGCGCCGACCCGTCGCTCCACTGTGGAGTAACAGGCGTGGAACGGTCAGAACATGGCGTAGTTGGACCAGCCGGTGGTGATCTGGGTCTTGGTCGACCAGGTCGCGTGGCCGGTGCCGTCGTAGCGCCAGACCGTGCCGGCCGAATCGCGGGCGATCAGGTCCGGGATCGCGTCACCGGTGATGTCACCGATGCCGATGATGCTGTTGTACTTCGCCCACCCGGCACCGATCCGCACCTTCGTGGCGAACTTGCCGTCCTTGGTGCCGCGGTAGAACCACATCACCCCGTCGCCGTCGACGGCCATCAGGTCGCCACAGCCGTCGCCGTCCACATCACCGACCCCGATCAGCTTCACGTACTTGTTCCACCCGGCCGTGAACCGCACCCCCGGCTTGAACTGCGACTTACCCGTACCGGCCTTGAAGTACAGCACTCCGGCACTGTTGCGCACCACCAGATCGTCGACACCGTCGTCATTCAGATCACCCGTCGACACGATCGCCGTGAACCCCCCATACCCCGACCCAATCGTCACGTGCTTGCTGACGCCGCGCTCGAAGTAGCTGGCGCTCCCGCCGAGGTAGCCGCCCACCTCGCCGGAGTTGTTGCGTACCAACAGATCGTTCAGGCCATCGCCGTCGAGGTCACCGAACGGGATGATCATCGAGTAGCCGCCCGCGCCCAGCGGCCACACCGTGTAGTCGTAGCGCCCGCCCGCTTCGTGCAGCTTCCCGTCGCCCGTGCCGCGCCGCCACACCGTGTGGAACGTCGTCTTGTCGACCTTCATGACCGCGGCGTCGTTCAGGCAGTCGTAGGTGCGGAACAGCGTGGTTCCGCACTCCACCCACACCTTTCCGCTGCCGCCCTGCACCGGGAACTCGACGCCGCCGACCGTGGCGTACCACTGCCAGCGGTACCGGCCGCTCGGCGGCATCGATCCGTCGGCGCGCAGGCCGTTCCAGCTCGCCGTGACGTTCTGCCGGGTCGCACCCCCGGACACGCTGTACTCGACGGTGTCGACACCGGGCAGGGAGAACGTGACCCGCCAACTGTCGACCGGACGGTCCAGCTGCAGCGACTCGGACCAGCCGCCCTTGTCCGGGCTGCGGGGATAGACGTCGTGGGTGATGCCGTCGCCGCCGACGGCGGTGACCGGGGAGCCCGGTACGCCGGTGGTCAGCACGTGCACCGAGCCGTCCGCGGACACGTAGGCGACCTGGCCGCTGTAGCGGTCGACGGTCCAGGCGATGTTGCGGTCGTCGGCGACGTTCGACGCGGGCAGCGCGGCGAGCCGCTGCGCCGGAGCGGCGGCGTCGGTGTGGATGTCCACCAGCTGCAACGAATCCGCGTTGCGCAGCACCAGGTACCCGTCGCCGAGCAGTGCCGTGCCGGCCGGCACCCGGAACGACACGTCGCTGGTCAGGTCGTAGACGCCCGCGCTGTCGCCGCCACAGGACCAGTACAGGAAGTGCTGGGTCACCTGGAGTTCGTCGGCCTGGCAGCCGGAGCCGGTGCGGATCGTGCGCGTCACGGTGGCGTCGGTACGGCTGAGGGTCGACTCGGTGATCACGCCGGCGCCGGTCGCCTGCCACAACCGGCTGTCCCACAGCGCGGCGCCGGTGGCCGGCCCGGTCGCCACGACCGACAGGTACCCGAGGTCGACCACGTACTGCTGGCCGGTCGACGCGCTGGTCACCAGCACGTCGTTGCGGGAGGCGTCGACCAGCGTGGCGTCCGGTACGTCGAGGGTCTTGTCTCGGGGGGGCCAGTCGGCGTCGTCGACCTGGCCGTAGACGGTGCTCTTCCCGTCGGCGGACCCCACGAACGCCACGCCCCACTTGTTGCCGTCCACGCTCCGCACGCACGCGACGCCGTCCTGGCACCGGTTCGTGGTCGCCGGCAGCGCGCCGCCGACCACCGCGCCGTACGGGCTGCCGGTCGGGTCGCCGTCGGCGGTCAGGCCGTGGTTGAACAGCCGGAACTCGGTGCCGCCGCCGAACGCCGGGAACGCCTCGATGTGCCGCAGGTTCCCGCGCGCCATCGAGATTCCCGCGGTACCGGTCGGCTGCAGCGGCGGCAGCGCCACCACCGTGTCGTCGGCCAGGCTCCCGCCCCCGGCATCGATGTAGCGGTGCACGCCCGCGTGCGTACCGTCGGCGCCGCCGACCGCCAGCACGCTGCCGTCGGCGGCCAGTACCGGCCCGACCGACCGGACGGCGAGCCGGGTGGCGGGTTGCGGGCTGGCGGCGTCGATGTCCAGCAGCGGCCCGGAGACCGGCCAGTCGTCGTCGGGCCGCAACAGGTGGTTGCCGACCGGAACCCAGGAGCGCTGCTTGTCGCTCGGCACCGGAATGATCGCCGGCTCCGGCTCCTCCCCCGCAAGCACTGCGGCCTGCTGCACCACACCGACCGCCGGACCGACGTCGGTGCTGACCGTCCAGGACAGCTCCGTGGCCGTGAGCGCGATCTCCGGGGCAGGGCTGACACTGGACGGGATGCCATGCACGGTGGTCGACTGACCGGTGTGCAGGTCGACCAACGCGTAGAGCGCTTCGTCCTGTGCCGTCCGGTACGGCAGCACGGCATGGTTCTCGCCGTCCACCAGCACCTTCGTGTTCACCACCCCCCAGAACTGCGCGGGCAGGCCGGCGATGTGCGAGAGCTTGCCGGTCGCCAGGTCCAGCAGCTGGTACCTCGGCTCACCCTCGGTCCGGACACCACCGATCGCCGTGGTGCCGTCGGCGCCGACGCCTTCCGGCGCGAAGTCCGGCGGGCTCCGGTAGGTCGTCAGCGTCTGGCTGTCCGGGTCGGCAACCTGGATCGGAACGCCGAAGTAGCCGGCGTGGAACACGGCGACGTGGTCGCCGCCGCCGAAGTGGATCCGGTCGGCGGCCACGCCGTCCAGTGCCGGCATCGGGTGCGAGGCGCCGGTCGCGTAGTCGGTCCACCGGATGCCGTCGACGCCCTGTTGGACGTGGGCGAAGCCGGTGGCGCCGGCGAACAGGATCGAGTCGGTGGCGGACACGTCCGAGGCGTCCGGCGGTACGACGGCGACCTCGGCAGGTGCGGCGGCACCGGCGGGTGCGGCGGCCGGCATCGCGGCCGCCGGCGTACCGGCCAGCGTGGCCGCCGCGACGAGTGCCGCGGAGCCGGCCGCGAGCCAGCGGAAAGCCTTGCGGGGGCTGGGGATCACGGTGCGGTTTCCTTACCCGAGGCCGCGGTCTCGCGGCCCCGACGTCGTAGAGCCGAGACAGCGCCTCGAATCGGGCGAGGGAGCCCGGTTCGGAGCGGGTGAACCGCGGCCGTCGCCCGGGGCTGGGCGGCGGCCGCGATCCGCGATCAGAACAGCGCGTACTTCGACCAGCCGGTGGCGATCTGCGCCTTGGTCGACCAGGTCGCGTGGCCGGTGCCGTCGTAGCGCCAGATCGTGCCGGCCGAGTCACGAGCGATCAGGTCCGGGATGCCGTCGCCGGTGATGTCACCGACCCCGATGACCGCGTTGTACTTCGCCCACCCGGCACCGATCCGCACCTTCGTGGCGAACTTGCCATCCTTGGTGCCGCGGTAGAACCACATCACCCCGTCACCGTCGACCGCGAGCAGATCCCCGCAGCCATCGCCATCGAGATCACCCGCACCGATCAGCTTCACGTACTTGTTCCACCCGGCCGTGAACCGCACCCCCGGCTTGAACTGCGACTTCCCGGTGCCCGCCTTGAAGTACAGCACCCCGGCGCTGTTGCGCACCACCAGGTCGTCGATGCCGTCGCCGTTCAGATCACCCGTCGACACGATCGCCGTGAACCCGCCGTACCCGGAACCGATCGTCACGTGCTCGCTGACGCCGCGCTCGAAGTAGCCGCCGCCGTCGCCGAGGTAACCGCCTACCTCGCCGGAATTGTTGCGTACCAGCAGATCGTCGTGACCGTCGCCGTTGAGGTCGCCGAACGGAATGAGCATCGAGTAACCGCCTGCGCCCAGCGGCCAGTAGGACGTGGAGGGCCCGGCGTGCAGCCCGCCGTCGCTGGCACCGAGCTCCAGGCCGGCGTCGTAGTTCGTCGTGTCGTCGCGCATCAGCCCGCCGGAGCCGGCGCAGTAGTAGTCGCGGAACACCCGAGCACCGCACAGCACCTGCATCGTGCCGGAGGCACCGGTGAAGGGCATCGACGTGCCGTCGACCGTGCCATACCACTGGAAGCGGTAGTCGCCGTTCGGCGCGTAGGACCCGTCGGGGAGCTTCCCGTCCCAGGAGGCACTGGCGAGCTGGCGGGTGGCCCCGCCGGCCTCGGTGAAGAGGACCTCGCCGGTCGCCTTGCGGGTCAGCGTCACCTTCCAGCCGGACACCGGGCGGTCGAACGTCGCCTGCGACGTCCACGGGTACGACTCGCGGGGCGAGGTGAAGTCGCGGCTCACGGCGCTGCCGGTCGGCGGCGAGGCGGGTACCTCGGTGGCGAGCACGTGCACCGAATCGTCGGCGGACACGTAGGCGACGTCACCGCTGTACCGGTCCACCGTCCAACCTACGTTGCGGTCGTCGGACAGCGCGCCTGCCGGCAGGCTCGCCAACCGGACCGGCTGCGCCGCGGCCTCCGTGTGCACGTCGATCAGTTGCAGCCCAAGGGAATCCTGCTGCACCAGGAAGCCGTCCCCCAGCTCGGCCGGGCCGGGCGGGACGGCGAACGCGACGTTGCCGGTCAGGTCGCGGATCCCGGCGACACCGGCGCAGGACCAGTACAGCCAGTGCTGGGTCACCTGCACCTCGTCGGGCTGGCAGGGCGCACCGACCTGGATCCTCCGTACGAGGCGAGGTTCGGCGGTCGGCGACAGCTCGTACTCGGTGACGACGTTGGAGGCCGTGGCGCGGTAGAGCAGGTTCTGCCAGAGCGCGGCGCCGGTGCTCGGCGCGGTGGACACCAGCGCGTTCGCGGCCGGGTCGAGCACGTACTGGTTGCCGGTCGACGCACTGTCCACCACCACCCAGTCGCGGGACGCGTCCACGACCCGGGCGTCGGCCTTGCCGAGGAAGTAGGAGGTGCCGGTGACAGCGGCGTCGTACAGGTTGAAGACGCTGCTGTTGCCCTGCGTACCCGCGTCGATCACGGTGATGCCGCCGGCCGCACCGTCGACGCCACGCACGCAGGTCTGGTCGGTCGCGCACGGCTGGGTCGTCAGCGGCAGCAGCCCACCGTCGACCGGCCCGTAAGGGGCACCGGTCGGGTCCGCGTCCGGCGCCACCCCGTGGTTGTACAACCGCATCCGGACCTGACCGGTCACGGTCGGGTAGCTCTCGACGTGGCGCAGGTTGCCGTGCGCCATCACGAGACCGGCGTTGCTCGACTGCACCGCCGCCGGCGCCAGCACCGTCTCGTCGGCGAGCGCACCGGAGTCCGCCGGTACGAACCGGTGCACCGCCGCGCTCGCGGCGCTCGCACCGCCCGCCACCACGACGCTGCCGTCGGCGGCCTGCACCAGCATCGACACCCGCGCCGGAAGCAGCGTGTGCGACGCCGTCCCGTCGAACGGGATGTCCAGAACCGGACCGGCGGGAGGCGTGTTCGCGGCCGCGGCCGGGGCCGCGACGAGGTGATCGCCGTCCGGTAGCCATTCGTAGCTCGGGTTGGCCGGGATCGGCACCACGACCGGATCCTGGCTGCCACCGGCCAGCACCGTGCTCTGCCGCAGGACGGCGACGGCCGGCTGGCCGTCCGCGGTGGCCACGGGCCAGGCGATGACCTCCGGGGTCATCGTGACCGTGCTCGACGCGGGCAGGCCCGACACCGGGGACCCGGTGTCGGCGGTCAGATCGAGCAGCAGGTGCTGGACGGTGGTGGCGGTGCGGTCGGTCCGATAGGACAGCAGGACGTGGTCGGCGCCGTCCGCCCGCACCGCCGAGTCGAAGACGACGGTGCTCGGCACGCCACCGATGTCGCTGAGCGCCCCGGTCGACAGGTCGAGCAGCTTCATCGACGGTGGCGCCGAGCCACCGGCTGCGAAGACCACCGCGCGGGTGCCGTCGGCCCCGACCGCGACGACCTGGTACCCGTCGGGCACTGCCCGGCTGGTCAGCGACGCGCTGCCGGGCACGCCGACCGCGACGGTTCCGCCCGTTGCCGTCCCGTACACGGCGATGTGGTCGCCACCGCCGGGGTGGATGGTCGCTGGTGCCACACCGTCGAGCGCCGGCGCCGGTCGGCTGGTACCGGTGCCGTAGTCAGTCCAGGTCAGGGCAGCACCACCGACGCGGTGGTGCAACAACCCGGTCGCACCGGCGAACACGACCGTGTCCGGTGCGGTGACGCCCGGCGAGTCCGCCGGGAAGGTGGCGATCTCGGTCGGGGTCGCGGCGGAGGCGGTGGTGGGTACGGCGGAGACGAGGGTGGCGGTGAGGACCGCGGTGATGCTGGTGGCGAGAAATGCCCGAAAAGCCTTACGGGAACGCGTAAGCACGTCGTCAGCTCCCAGGGGAAAAGTCGAGGAACGATAGCACCACCGGCGGACGTTTTGGGGACAGGGAGTGGCCGGTCGACTACCGTTGTGCACCATTTGTCGTCAAGGCTGGGAATGCCGCACCGCGCCGGGCGTTGTACAACACGGCGCCGGCGCGGTGGGTCCGGCACGACGCGTACGGTCGGGGCAGCCCAGCCCGGCCCGCTGACCACGGCGACCCGAAACGACCACGGCGACCCGGCACCACCACGGCAGTCCGGAACCGCCACCGTGACCGAGTAGGACGACGGCGACCCTGCACCACGAAGACGACCCAGCACCACGAAACGGAGCGAGCGTGACACTGACCGACCTGGTACCCGGCAGCGCGGAGCCGGACGCTGTCTACGAGGCGTTCGAGGGCTGGGTCGGCGAGCAGGGCCTCACGCTGTACCCGGCGCA
Source organism: Actinocatenispora comari (assembly GCF_017312725.1). Classification (GTDB taxonomy): domain Bacteria; phylum Actinomycetota; class Actinomycetes; order Mycobacteriales; family Micromonosporaceae; genus Actinocatenispora; species Actinocatenispora comari. The sequence continues at coordinate 15,090 of NZ_BOPO01000101.1, forward strand.
GCAGGAGGCGCTGATCGAGCTGGTGTCCGGCTCGAACGTGATCCTGTCCACGCCGACCGGCTCGGGCAAGAGCCTCGTCGCGGTCGGCGCGCACTTCGCCGCGCTGGCCGGGGTCGCCACCAGCGGCCGCGCCGGCGGGCAGCGCCGCGGCCGGACCTTCTACACGGCGCCGATCAAGGCGCTGGTGAGCGAGAAGTTCTTCGCGCTGTGCGACACCTTCGGGCCGGCGAACGTCGGCATGCTCACCGGCGACGCGAGCGTCAACCCGACCGCGCCGATCATCTGCTGCACCGCGGAGATCCTGGCGAACCTGGCGCTGCGGGACGGTTCCGACGCCGACGTCGACCAGGTGGTGATGGACGAGTTCCACTTCTACGCCGACCCGGACCGCGGTTGGGCCTGGCAGGTACCGCTGATCGAGCTGCGCAAGGCGCAGTTCCTGCTGATGTCCGCGACCCTCGGCGACGTGTCGAAGTTCGAGGCGGACCTGACCCGGCGCACCGGCCGCACCACCACCGTGGTCAGCTCGGCGGAGCGCCCGGTGCCGTTGACCTTCGAGTACGTGACGACGCCGCTGCACGAGACGCTGGAGTTGCTGCTGGAGGAGCACCAGGCGCCGATCTACGTCGTGCACTTCACCCAGGCGGCGGCGCTGGAACGCGCCCAGGCGCTGATGAGTACGAACGTGAGCAGCAAGGCGGAGAAGGAGGCGATCGGCCAGCTGATCGGCGACTTCCGGTTCGCCGCCGGGTTCGGCAAGACACTGTCCAGGTTGGTGCGGCACGGGATCGGCGTGCACCACGCCGGCATGCTGCCCAAGTACCGCCGGCTGGTGGAGTTGCTGGCGCAGGCCGGGCTGCTGAAGGTGATCTGCGGTACCGACACCCTCGGCGTCGGCATCAACGTGCCGATCCGGACGGTGATCTTCTCCGGGCTGACCAAGTTCGACGGGGTGCGGATGCGCCAGCTCAACGCCCGCGAGTTCCACCAGATCGCCGGGCGGGCGGGCCGGGCCGGCTACGACACCGCCGGTACGGTCGTGGTCGAGGCGCCGGACCACGTGATCGAGAACGAGAAGGCGTTGCGCAAGGCCGGCAACGACGAGAAGAAGCGGCGCAAGGTGGTGCGCAAGAAGCCGGCGCCGGGCACCGTGTCGTGGACGAAGGCGACGTTCGAGCGGCTGGTGGCGGCCGAGCCGGAGCCGCTCAGCTCGCAGTTCCGGGTCAGCCACGCGATGCTGCTCAACGTCATCGACCGCGGCGGCGAGCCGTTCCTATCGATGCGGCACCTGCTGGAGGACAACCACGAGACCCGTACCGCGCAGCTGAAGCACATCCGCCGGACGATCGCGATCTACCGGGCGCTGCGGGCCGGCGGCGTGGTCGAGGAACTGGACGAGCCGGACGAGTACGGCGACACCATCCGGGTCACGATCGACCTGCAGGCCGACTTCGCGCTGAACCAGCCGCTGTCGCCGTTCGCGCTCGCGGCCCTGGAGGTGCTCGACCGCGAGTCGCCGTCCTACCCGCTGGACGTGGTGTCGGTGATCGAGTCCACTCTGGACGATCCCCGGCAGGTACTGTCCGCGCAGCAGTTCGCGGCGCGCGGCGAGGCGGTCGACGCGATGAAGGCCGACGGCGTCGAGTACGACGAGCGGATGGAGCGGCTGGAGCAGGTCACCTGGCCCAAGCCGCTGGCCGACCTGCTCGACGTCACCTACGAGGCGTACGCCAAGGGCCACCCCTGGGTCCGCGACCACGAGCTGTCGCCGAAGTCGGTGGTGCGTGACATGTACGAGAAGGCGATGACCTTCACCGAGTACATCGGCGCCTACAAGCTGGCCCGCTCGGAGGGCGTGCTGCTGCGCTACCTGGCCGACGCGTACAAGGCGTTGAAGCAGACGGTGCCGGACTCGGCCCGTACCGAGGAGCTGACCGACCTGGTGGAGTGGCTCGGCGAGCTGGTCCGGCAGGTCGACTCCAGCCTGCTGGACGAGTGGGAGAAGCTGACCCACCCGGACGCGGTGCCGGAGCAGTCCACTGTGGACGACAAGCCGCCGGCGGTGACCGCGAACGTGCGCGCGTTCCGGGTTCTCGTGCGCAACGCGCTGTTCCGCCGGGTCGAACTGGCCGCGCTGCGCCGGTACGACCGGCTCGGCGAGCTGGACGCCGAGCAGGGGTTCGACGCCGACGCGTGGGCCGACGCGCTGGCGGGCTACTACGCCGAGCACGACGAGATCGGCACCGGCCCGGACGCGCGCGGCCCGAAGCTGCTGCAGATCGAGCAGCAGCCGCAGCGGTGGCTGGTGCGCCAGGTGCTGGACGACCCGGCCGGCGACCACGACTGGTCCATCGACGCCGAGGTCGACCTGCCCGCCTCGGACGAGGCCGGTACCGCGGTCGTGCGGGTCACCGGCGTCCGCCGCCTCGGTTACTGACCCCGGCACCCCGCGCCCGGCGGTGACCGGGCCGCGCGGTGGCGGCACGGCTCGCCGGGGCATCCCGGCTCGCGGTGGCGGCGCGGCGCAGGATCGGGCCGCCGGGGCGCCGTCAGGGCAACAGAAGCGTCTTGCCGGTGACGGCGCGGCGTTCGATCGCGGTGTGCGCCTGCCCGGCGTGCGCCAGCGGGAACGTCTGCCCGATGACCGGCACGATGGACCCCTCGACCGCGGCGGCGAACGCGCGGGCGAGCAGCTCCCGCTGCCGGGCCGGCCCGAACCGGAGGTCGCCGATGCCGTAGCTGGTCAGCTCGCGCGAGCCGTCGACGGTGGCGAACCCGCCGGCGGTGGCGGCGCCGTAGCCGAGGAACGTGCCACCGGCGGCGACCGCTGCGACGGCGGCCGTCCCGACCGCGCCGCCCACCCCGTCGAACACCACGTCGGCGCGCAGCGACGGCCAGTCGGCGGCGCCGGTGTCGACCGCCTCGTCGGCGCCCAGCCGCCGGACCAGGTCGAGCTTCACCTGCCCGCGTGCGGTCGCCAGCACGTGCGCGCCGGCCGCGCGCGCCAGCTGGACGAGCAGGATCGCCGCGCCGCCGGTACCGCCGACGACCACGACCCGCTGGTCCGGCTTGAGGCCGGCCAGCTCCGCCAGCGCCAGCGCGGTCGGCCCGTCGTACGACAGCGCCGCGGACTCGCGCAGGTCCAGCGCGTCCGGTACGTCGATCAGCTCGGCGGCCGGCGCCACCACCTGCTCGGCGTACGAGCCGGCCACGTACGCGGCGACCCGGCGACCCCGCAGCCCCGGGTCGACGTCGGCGCCGACGGCCGCGACGGTGCCGGTGAGCGCGCCGCCCGGCACGTACGGCGGGGTCACCGGGAACCAGTCCCGCGCCTGGCCGGCCCGGATCCGCGTCTCGATCACCATCGTGTCGATCGCGGCGACCTGGACCAGCACCTCGCCCGCACCGACCATCGGCCCCGGCACCTGGTGCGCCACCAGCACGTCCGGCCCGCCGAACCGGGTCGCCTGTACCACCAGCATCATCCGCTCCTTCGCCGCCGTCGAGTCGTCCCGCCCCGGTACCGCCACGTAGCCGGATCGCCGCCAGCGGCCCAGATCCGAGCCCATCCGCTCACGGTTGCAGCAGGATCTTGCCGAGTACCGAACGGGACTCGGTCGCGGCGTGCGCCGCCGCGGCGTCGCTCAGCCGGAAGACGCGGCCGATCACCGGCCGCAGCCGCCCCTCGACCGCCGCCTGGAATGCCTGGGCAGCAAGGGAAGTCACGTCGTAGCGGGCCTGCGACAGCTCCCCGATGCCGTACCGGGTGATGCCGCGCCGCGCCGCCTCCGCCTCGGCGACCGCGGCGAACTCGCCGGTCGGCGCCCCGTAGCCGAAGAACCGGCCGCCGCGGCGAACGGTGTCGAACGCCGCCGTACCGATCTCGCCGCCGACCCCGTCGAACACCACGTCCACACCGCCCGCCTCGCGCAGCCGGGCCGACCAGCCCGGCTCGCCCGGGTCCAGTACCGTGCCGGCGCCGGCCTGCCGCACCAGGTCCTGCTTGCGCTCGCCGCGCGCGGCGCCGATCACCCGGGCACCGGCCGCGGCGGCCAGCTGCACCGCGAGCAGGCCGGCACCACCGTTCGCGCCGAGCACCAGCACCGACTCGTCCGCCCGTACCGCCGCGGTGTGCAGCAGGGTCAACGCCATCGGCCCGTCGTGCGACAGCGCCGCCGCGTCGACCAGCTCCAACTCGTCCGGTACCGGCGCCAGCTGGTCGACGGCGACCACGGCACGCTGGGCGTACGCGTTGACGCTGCCGGTGTAGCCGACCACCCGGCGCCCCAACCAGTCGTCACCGACGCCGTCGCCGACCGCGAGCACGGTGCCCGCGACCCCGTCGCCCGGCACGTACGGCGGGGTCACCGGGAACCACTGCTGGCCCCAGCCGGACCGCACCTGCGCCTCGACGTACAGCACGTCGATCGCGGCGACCTCGACCACCACCTGCCCCGGTCCGGCGACCGGATCGGCCGCCTCCCGGCCCACCAGTACGTCCGGCCCGCCGAACCGCGCCGCCTCCGCCACCAACATCCGAACACTCCCCTCGGTCGTCCCGGGAAGAGTCTCGAACATGAAGCTGACTTCAAGTCAAGCAGGTGGCGTGGATCATGCTTGAGGTTGACCTTGGGTCAGGGTGCACGCTCCGGCCATCGGTACGCCGCACCGCGGCGCCGCATCGAGCCGACCGAGCACGAGGAGACACCATGTCCACCACCCAGATCGGCCAGGACCGCCCGGAACTGCGGAAAGCGCTCGACGACATCGTCGCGTCGGGCATCACCGGGATGACGCTGCGGGTGCACGACGAGCACGGCGAGTGGGCCGGCAGCGCGGGAGTGCGCACGCTCGGCGAGCCGGCCGAGCCGCCCGTCGACGGGCACGTCCGGATCGGCAGCAACACCAAGACGTTCACCGCGACGCTGCTCCTGCAACTGGTGGCCGAGGGCCGGATCGACCTGGACACCCCGGCGGCCAGCTACCTGCCCGAGTTCGCGCTGGACGGGCGGATCACGGTACGGATGCTGCTGCAGCACACCAGCGGCGTCTTCAACTTCACCGGCGAGTACTACCCCGACGGCACGGTCGTACCGGGGATCCCCGCGACCACCGCGGGCAAGGCGTGGGTGGACAACCGGTTCGCCACCTACCTGCCGGCGGAGTTGGTACGGCTGGCGTTGTCCAAGCCGGCACGGTTCGAGCCGGGTACCGACTGGAGCTACTCGAACACCAACTACGTGCTGGCCCGGCTGCTGATCGAGCAGGTCACCGGCCGCCCGGTCGCCGAGGAGATGCAGCGGCTGATCCTCGGGCCGCTCGGGCTGACCGGCACCGTGGCGCCCACCACCCAGACCGATCTCCCCGAGCCGTACGCCCACGCCTACTACCGGTACGAGGAGGGCGGCGAGCAGCACACCGTCGACGTCACCCGGCAGAACCCGTCCTGGATCTCCAGCGGCGGTGACATGATCTCGACGACCCGGGACCTGCACACGTTCATCTCCGCGCTGTGCGGCGGCACGCTGCTGCCGGCCGACCTGCTGGCCGAGATGCGCACGCCACGCCCGACGCCCATCCCGAACATGGGCTACGGACTGGGCGTGTTCGTCCAGGAGACCGGCTCGGGCGGCACCGTGATCACGCACAACGGCGGCGCCGCCGGCCACGCGGCGCTGATGTTCAGCACCCCGGACGGCAGCAAGACCCTGACCGGTTCGCTGAACTACGTGGACGACGCCGCGTTGTCGCTGGCCGTACCGTTCCAGCAGGCGACCCAGCGGCTCGTGGACGAGGTGTTCGGCGGCGAGCCGGCCGGTGCGGCGAGCTGACGGTGCCGCACCGGTCGACGCGGCCGGCAGCCGAACCGGAGCCGCCCCAGGCTCGATCGATCCGGTTCGGCTCGCCGCCCGCCCCGCTCCCGAGCGCCGCCGCCAGGCAAGCTGAGCAGATGCGCAACGGAGTCACGATCGGGCAGGCCGCCGCGTTCACCGACGTCACCGTCAAGACGGTCCGGCACTATCACAAGCTCGGCCTGGTCGCGGAGCCGGAACGGGACAGCTCCGGCTACCGGCGGTACGGGTCGGCCGACCTGCTCCGGCTGGTACAGGTGCGGACCCTGGCCGGTGCGGGCGTGCCGCTGGCCGAGATCGGGCCGCTGCTCGACGCCGACGCCGAGCGGTTCGCCGACTCCATCGCCGGCGTCGAGCGGCAGCTCACCGAACGGATCGAGGAGTTGGCCGCCCGGCGGGACATGCTGCACCGACTCGCCGACGGCAACCGGGCGCTGCTGCCCGACCGCGCCGTGGCGCTGCTGGAACGGCTGTCCGCACTCGGCCTGACCGCCGAGGAGGTCGCCGCCGCCCAAGAGGGGTGGGTGCTGGCCAGAGCGCTCGTCCCGGACGGCTTCGACGAGTACCTCGGCCACGTCGAGCACGCCCTGCACGACGACCAGTTCATCGCGCTGAGCCGGCGCGCCGCGGAGGCCGCGAGCTGGGCACCGGACGACACCCGCATCGAGGCGCTCGCCACCGCCACGGCCGACCACTACCTCGCCCATCCCGAACACCTGAAGATCGTGACCGGCCTGCAGGCGCGCACCGATGCCGCCACCCGGTACCGGCTGATCGCCGATCACAGCGAACCCCTGGCGTCGGGCGCGGCCCGGCTGGTCGCGCTCGTCGAGGACAAGCTTCGCGCCGCCGGCGTCCGCATCCCGGGCCCGGACCCGTACTGACGGCTCGGGCCGGGCCGCGGCCCGATCTCGTCGTCGGGACGTTCGACGGCTCCCCGGTGCGTTCCGGCGCGCCGGCGGGCCGGTGAGAGTTCGGGTCGGTCAGAGTTCGCTGACGCGGCCTTCCGCGACGGCGAGGCGGCGGGTGACGTGGACCGCTTCGAGCAGCCGGCGGTCGTGGCTGACCAGCAGCAGGGTGCCGTCGTAGCCGGCGAGTGCCGATTCGAGCTGCTCGATCGCCGGCAGGTCGAGATGGTTGGTCGGCTCGTCCAGGACGAGCAGGTTCACCCCGCGGGCCTGCAGCAGCGCGAGCCCGGCGCGGGTGCGCTCGCCCGGCGACAGGGTGTCCGCGGCGCGCAGCACGTGGTCGGCGCGCAACCCGAACTTCGCCAGCAGGGTACGGGCGTCGGCCGGCAGCAGCCCGGACGCCGCGGCGAACGCGTCGACCAGCGGTTCGGCGGTGTCGAACGTCTCGCGCGCCTGGTCCACCTCGCCGACCACCACGCCGGGGCCGAGCGTCGCGGTACCGGCGTCCGGCGCGAGCCGGCCCAGCAGCAACGCCAGCAGCGTCGACTTGCCGGCGCCGTTCGCGCCGGTGATCGCGACCCGGTCGGCCCAGTCGATCTGCAGGTCCACCGGTTCCAGCGTGAACCGTCCACGGTGGACGGTCGCGCCGCGCAGGGTGGCGACCACCGCACCGGACCGGGGCGCCGCGGCGATGTGCATCCGCAGCTCCCACTCCTTGCGCGGCTCCTCGACGACCTCCAGCCGCTCGATCGCCCGCTCGGTCTGCTTCGCCTTCGCGGCGAGCTTCTCGCTGCCCTCGATCCGGTACGCTTTGATGTTCTTGTCCGGGTCGGTCTGCTTCTTCGTCGCGTTCGCGACACCCTTGTCCGACCAGGCGCGCTGCTTGCGGGCCCGCGCCAGCAGGTCGTCCTTCTTGCCGGCGTACTCCTCGTACTCCTGGCGGGCCCGGCGCTTGGCCCGCTCCCGCTCCTCCACATAGGACTCGTACCCGCCGCCGTAGGTACGGATCTGTTGCTGCGCAAGGTCGAGCTCGACGACCCGGTCCACGGTGCGGGTGAGGAACTCGCGGTCGTGGCTGACCAGTACGGTGCCGGCCCGCAGCTCGGTGACGAACCGCTCCAGCCGGGCCAGCCCGGCCAGGTCCAGGTTGTTGGTCGGCTCGTCCAACAGGAACACGTCGTACCTCGACAGCAGCAGCGACGCGAGCCCGGCCCGCGCCGCCTGCCCACCGGACAGTGTGGTCATCTCGACGTCCAGGTCGACGGTGAGGCCGAGGTCGGCGGTGACCTCACCGACCCGTTCGGCCAGGTCGGCGCCGCCGAGGGCGAGCCACCGCTCCAGCGCCGTCGCGTACGCCTCGTCGGCGCCCGGCCGGCCCTCGGTCAGCGCCTCGGTCGTCTCGTCCAGCCGGCGCTGCGCCTCGGCCACCCCGGTACGCCGGCCGAAGAACTCCTCGACCGTCTCGCCCGGCCGCGGCTCCGGCTCCTGCGGCAGGTACCCGACGGTCGCGGTCGGCGGGCTCAGCGACACCGCACCGGACTCCGCGGTACCCAGGCCGGCCAGCAGCCGCAGCAGCGTCGACTTGCCGGCGCCGTTCGCGCCGACCAGACCGACCACGTCGCCGGGCGCGACGATCAGGTCGAGCCCGGTGAACAGCACGCGGTCACCGTGCCCGGCGGACAGGTCCTTGGCGATCAGGGTGGCAGTCATCGAACGCCGATGCTAGCTGCCGACCCGTCCCCGCCGGCCACCGATATTGCTCGCGCCGCCGGCCCCGACCGGGTAGCTTGCCCGCGTCGTCCCCCGCCGCGGCCCGGCACCAGCGGGCCACGACCACGATCGGAGCGTCCGTGTCGGACCGCATCACCCTGACCGCCCTCACCGAGACCGGACCGCACCCGCGGCTGGCCTGGCTCGCCGCCGACCCGGACGGGCATCCGGTCGGCTCCGCGTACCTGCGGCTGTTCGACTCCGACGGGCGGCGCCACCTGGGCGAGCTGTCGGTCGCCGTGCACCCCGCCGAGCGCCGGCAGGGCACCGGTACCGCGCTGCTCGCGGCGCTGGTGGCCGCGGCCCGCGCGGACGGCCGGCGCAGCCTGCTCGCCGAGGCGCATGCGGACACGCCCGGCGACGCGTTCCTCGCCGCCCGCGGCTTCCGCCGGGTACTGCAACTGATCTACACCCGGCTGTCGCTCGCCGACGTGGACCGGGCCGCTCTGACGGCCGAGATCGCCACGCCGCACCCCGGGTACCGGCTGGTCAGCTGGCGCGGCACGGTGCCGGACGAGCTCGCGGCGAGCTTCGCCGCGTCCCGCCGTGCGATGGACGACATGCCGATGGACGACACCGACTACGGCACCGTCGTCTGGGACGTGGACGCGGTACGCGAGGTCGCCCGCGCGGTCGCCGACCGCGGCGAGCACCTGGACACCGTCGCGGTCGCCACCGAGGACACCGGCGAGATCGTCGGCTTCACCGAGCTGGTCGTCGGCGCCGACGGCACCGGCGACGGGCAGCACTACGGCACCGGCGTACTGCCGGAGCACCGCGGGCACGGGCTCGCCCGGTGGATGAAGGTCGCCGCGATCGACCGCGCCGCGCACCGGTACCCGCAGCTGTCCGGGCTGCTGGCCGACACCGCGGCGAGCAACGGCCCGATGCGCCGGATCAACGCCGACCTCGGCTACCGACCGGCCCGCGTCAGCCACGAGTACCAGCTCGATCTCTGAGCGGTGTTAGGTCCACCACCGTGCGCGCCGCGGTGGCCGTAAATGACTGCCGGGTCGTCACAGGTCGGTGGCACGATTCGCGGTTGAGATGGCAACTTCCTTCACCACCGCCCCCGCCCCCACCGACGCACCCGGCACGCCGCCGCTGCTGCGCCGGCTGTTCGCGGGCATCGCGTTCTCCGCGCTCGGCAGCGGTATGTCCATGCCGTACCTGTTCGTCTACTTCACCCAGGTGCGGCACCTGCCGACCACCCAGGTCGGGCTGATCCTGTCCTGGATGGGCGTCGTGGCGCTGGTCGTCTCCCCGCTCGCCGGTACGTTGATCGACCGGTTCGGGCCGCGGGTGGTGCTGCTGCTCGGGCTGCTGGGCGAGGCGACCGGCATGGCGGCGGTGGGCTTCATCGACTCCAGCCTGGACGCGATCGTGGTGGCGAGCTGGGTGGCCGTGTTCAACTGCGCCACGTTCCCCGGCTCGTCCGCGCTGCTGACCCGGATGGTGCCGGTCGCGAAGCGGGAACGCGCGTACGGCGTGCAGTTCATGCTGATGAACGCCGGCTTCGGGGTCGGCGGGCTGGTCGCCTCGGCGCTGGTCGACCTGGCCGACCCGCGCACCTTCCAGTGGCTGTACTGGATCGACGCGGCCAGCTACGTCGGCTACATCGTGGTGCTGCTGACCCTGCCGCGCGGCACCGGCAAGCTCGACCCGGCAGCCGCCGACCACGACACCGCGACACCGCAACCCGGCTGGCGCGAGGTGCTGCGCGACCGTACCCTGCTGCTCGTCATCGTGGTCGGCACCCTGCTTCTGACCTGCGCGTACGCCCAGATGGACACCGGCTTCACGGCGTACGCGGTGAACCAGGCGCAGGTGCCGGCGCGCACCCTGGGCTGGGCGTTCGCGGCGAACACGGTGGTGATCGTCGCCGGGCAGCTGGTCACGCTGCGGCTGGTGTCCGGCCGCCGGCGCAGTACCGCGCTGGGCATCGCCGGGCTGATCTGGTCGGCGGCCTGGGTGGTCGTCGCGATCTCCGGCGCCTTCGTCGGCCGGCCGCTCGCGATCGTGGCGGTGGTGCTGGGGCTCGCCGTGTTCGGCGCCGGCGAGACGATCTGGGCGCCGGTGATGCCGGCGCTGGTCAACGGGCTCGCCGACGAGCGGGTCCGCGGCCGGTACAACGCCCTCGCCGGGATGACCTGGACCATCTCCGGCATCGCCGGCCCGGCGCTGGCCGGTCTGCTGATCGCCCGCGCCGACGGCCGGTACTGGGCGGCCCTGTGCATCGGTGGCAGCCTGCTCGGCGGCCTCGCCTTCCTCACCCTCCGCCGCCGCCTCACCCCCACCCAGGACGGCCTCACCCCGCCCCCGAAGGCGGCGGACACCCTGCCCTGACTGCGTCCCGGAGCCGTCCGGCCGCCAGCTTGACGGTGCCGGCTGCGTCATCGACTACCCTGAACGGGTCGGTGCAGTAGCGCTCTGTGCCACGACATGCCCCCGCCGCTACCGGAGGCGATGAAGCGTGACCGCCAATTTCCCAGACTGGATGATCCCGCCCAGGCCGAGCGGCTGGGAGGCGGACGATCTCGACCACCTTCCGCAGGCACCGCGACACACGGAACTCATCGACGGAGCGTTGATCTTCATGATGTCGCCGCAGCGGTCGTGGCACTCCCGACTGGTGGAGAACCTGACGTTCGCGCTGCGGCATGCGGCGCCGGACGGGTTCGACGTCGAACGGGAGATGACCGTGCGGCTGGATCGCCGAAGCCGCCCTGAGCCGGACATCCTCATCACCACCGCTGCCTACGACCCCGACCGCACCTGGTACGCGCCGGAAGACGTCGTCGTCATGATCGAGGTGGTGTCGGCCGAGTCAGCCGACCGGGATCGCTCCCTCAAGCCGTTCAAGTACGCCCAGGCGAGGATTCCGCATTTCTGGCGGATCGAGGATGAGGACGGCGCTGCCACCGTCCACACCTACGAACTCGACCCGATGACGAGTTCGTACGTCCCGACCGGCATCCACCGCGACCGCTTGCGGCTCACTGCCCCGTTCCCGATCGACCTCAACCTCGACACCCTCGTCCCCTAGCCGAAGGCGGCTCCGGCGCCGCCGATGACTCAAGGGATCAGCGCTGGGCGACGAAGTAACCGCGGCCACGGATGGACACGAGCACGCCGTCGTCGACCAGCGCGGTCAACGCGTGGCGCAGCGTGCCACGGGCGACGCCGAGCTCGTGCGCAAGGTCCACTTCCGCCGGCAGCCGATCCGGGTAGGTGCCGTCGGCGATCCGGGCCCGGATCACGTCCCGAGCCTGCTCCCAGGCATAGAGAGGCGAACGCGGGTCGATCATGACACCAGCGTGGACCGCATGCGCCTCGATGGAATCCAGTAGGACTCGGATGAACTCAATGGAGTTCATATGGGCTTGATTGGACAACTCGAGTACGTTCAGTGTTGCCATGAAAGCAGCAGGACCGGGCGGCGCGGCCACGCCAACCCGGTCCCCGACCGATCGCGAAGGGATCGGCTATGCGCGACGCTACAGCTACCTATGTCCTGTCCGCAGACGACATTCGTGGGCGCGAACGGGAGTAGCGGTCAGGGGTGGAGGACGAGTTTGCCGAAGGCGGTGCCTTCGGCGAGGCGGGCGAAGGCGGTGGCGGCGTCGGCCAGCGGGTAGCTGGAGTCGACGACGGGGCGCAGGTTCTGCGCGATGCAGAGGTCGAGCAGCGCGGCGAGCTCGTCCCGGGTACCCATGGTGGCGCCGAGGATCTCCAGCTGCAGGAAGAACACCCGGCGCAGGTCGACGGCGGGCAGGTGGCCGCTGGTGGCGCCGGCGACGACGATCCGGCCGCCCGGCTTGGCGCACTTGAGCGAGTGCTCGAAGGTGGCCTCGCCGACCGTCTCGATCACCACGTCGACGCGCTCGGGCAGCTTCGCGCCGGGCTCGACCGCGGTCGCACCGAGCTCGGCGACCCGGTCACGCTTGGCGGCGTCCCGGCTGGTCGCGTACACCCGGGCGCCGAGTGCCCGGGCCAGCACCACCGCGGCGCTCGCCACCCCACCGCCGGCGCCCTGCACCAGCACCGCACCGCCGTCCGGCAGCCGGCCGCGGGTGGTCAGCATCCGGTACGCGGTGAGCCACGCGGTGGGCAGGCACGCCGCGGCGTCGAAGTCGATCCCGTCCGGCAGCGGTACCAGGTTGCGCGCCGGCACCGCGACCCGCTGCGCCAGCGTGCCCTGGTACCGCTCGGACAGCAGGCTGCGGCGCGGGTCCAGGGTCTCGTCGCCACCACCGACGGCGGGGTCGCCGATCACCGCGTGCACCACGACGCGCCGCCCGTCCGCGTCGGTACCGGCGGCGTCGCAGCCGAGGATCATCGGCAGCGCGTCGGCGGACAGCCCCACCCCGCGCAGCGACCACAGGTCGTGGTGGTTGACCGAGGCGGCCGCGACGTCGACGACCGCCCACCCGTCCGGAACCTCCGGTTCGGGGCGTTCGCCGACCGCGAGGGCCGACAGCGGATCGTCCGGATCGATACGTTTCGCGTACGCGGCCAGCATGCCCCGGAGGCTAGCAGCCGACCGGGGCCGGTAACGGTGCGGATGATCACGTGCCCGGCCGGGCGGGATGCGTTCTAATGGCAGTCGTGCCGTCAGACATCGAACCGGACGAATACCCCGCACCCACCGGGCCGGAGCCCGACGAGTACCGCCGGGTGCTCGGTCACTTCCCGACCGGGGTGACGATCGTGACGGCGCTCGGCCCGGACGGGCCGGTGGGCCTCGCGGTGAACTCGTTCACGTCGGTGTCGCTGCGGCCGCCGCTGGTCGGGTTCTTCCCGGCGCACACGTCCGGGTCCTGGCCGGTGATCCGGCACGCGGGCGGGTTCTGCGTCAACATCCTCGGCCACCACCAGGAGTCGCTGGCCCGCACGTTCGCCTCGCCCGGTACCGACCGGTTCCGGGACGTGGGCATGCGGCCGGCGCCGAGCACCGGCGCACCGATCCTGCTGGGCGCGGTGGCGTGGCTGGACTGCACCATCGAGTCGATCACGCCGGCCGGCGACCACGACTTCGCGCTGGCCCGGGTACGCGCCATCGCCGCCGACTCCAGCCACCCGCCGCTGGTGTTCCACCGCGGCCGCTACGGCACCTGCGACTGACCACACCGGTACGCCCGGTTCCGGCTGGCGCCTTCGGCCACGACCTGCTAGGTTTTCTTGGCATGTGCAGGGTTTCGCTATGACCGAGCCGCCGAGTGGTGACGAGCTGCTGCAGGTACTGGCCACGCTGGCCAACCCGCACCGGTTGCGGGTGGTCGCGACGCTGGCCCGCGGCCGGGCGTACGTGAGTGCGCTCGCGCGCGAGCTCGGCATCAGCCGCGCCCTGCTGCAACTGCACCTCAAGAAGCTCGAGTCGGCCGGGCTGGTCAGCTCGGCGCTGGAGCTCTCCCCCGACGGCAAGGCCATGAAGTTCTACCAAGTCACCGCGTTCGGCTACCAGCTCACACCGACGACGATCGCCGCCGCCGCGTCGAGCCTGACCACACCGCACGCACGTACCGAGGAGGAACCACAGTGATGCGCACGCAGCGGGAAAGCAACGGGGTGCCGGCATGAGCGGGCACGCCGGCGGAGAGATCGCCGGTGCGATCGGCATCTCGCTGGTCGTCGCCTCGGTGCTGACCACGCTCATCTGGCAGTTCGGCGCCACCATCCGGGCCAGAGCGGCGCTCGCTCGGGAGCAGGAGTACCGCCGGCTCGCGGAGAAGTCGGTCGCCGCGCAGGAGGCCGCCGAGCAGCGTCTCGGCGAGCTGACCGACCGGCTCGGCGACATCCGCACCCGGGTCGACTCGCTCGACCGCATCCTCAAGCAGGTCGACTGACCCGAACCGGCGCCCGACCCGGCCGCCGCGACCACCCGATCCCCGCCGTCGAGCGGCAACTCGGCGCCGGGGGAGGCGCTCCGCACCGTCGGGCGGCCACTCGACGACCGGGGCGACGCGCTCTGCGCCGTCGAGCGGCAACTCGACGGTCGGACGGCGCTGGGCCGTCGAGCGGCAACTCGACGGCCCAGCCGAAGAAGCAGTACCTCGCCCACAGGCGAGTTCGCACGGACGCTCCCTCAACCAAAGGACATCACCTCATGCTGCGCAGACGCAAGTCGCAGCCGCTGGTCGAACGGATCGCGGGCTGGTCCACCCGGCGCCCGCTGGTCGCGATCGGGCTCTGGTTCGCGTTGTTGGTGGCCGCGGTGGCGGCCAGCGCCGCGGTCCCCGGCCCCGGCGCGCGATCCGAGGACCCGGGCGAGACCGGGCGGGCCGAGCGGGTCATGGACTCGCAGCCCGGCCACGACGCGGAACGGGAGAGCGTCCTCGTCGCGCGGCGCTCCGGCGGCGGGGAGCGCTTCGTCGACGATCCGACGCTGACCGCGACCACCGGCGAGCTGGTCCGCGCGTTGCGCCGATCCGGTGGGGCGGCGGAGATCCGTACACCACCGGCGGCCGGCCACGTCTCGGCGGACGGCCGGTCCGGGCTCGTCACGTTCCGGCTGCGCGGACCGGACGACGCCCTCGCCGCCCACTACGACGCGACCGTACGGGCGGTGCGTGCGGTCGCCGCGGGACACCCCGGCGTACGGCTCGCGCAGTCCGGCGACCGGAGCCTGACCACCGCCGTCGACGAGAAGGTCAAGCAGGACCTGTCCCGCTCCGAACTGACCTCGCTACCCGTGACGCTCGCCATTCTGCTCGTGGTGTTCGGCTCGCTGATCGCGGCCGGCCTGCCGATCCTGCTCACGCTGACCACCGTGGTCACCACGATGAGCCTGCTGTCGGTGGTCGACCACTGGATACCCATCAACAGCGCCACCTCGTCGATGCTGCTGCTGATCAGCGTCGCCGTCGGCGTCGACTACTCGCTGTTCTACCTGCGCCGGGCGCGGGAGGAACGGGCCGCCGGGCACGACGCGCCGACCGCGGTACGGATCGCCGCCGGTACCTCCGGGCGGGTGGTCGTGGTGTCCGGGCTGACCGTCATGCTGTGCCTGATCGGCCTGCTGTTCACCGGGATCGGCCAGTTTCGCGGGCTGACCATCGGTACCGTCGTCGCGGTCGGGCTGGCCGTGGTCGGCTCGGTGACGGTGTTGCCGGCGCTGCTCGCGACGCTCGGCCACCGGGTCGACCGGGCGCGCATCCCGTGGCTGGGCCGCCGGCGCACCACCGCCGAGCACTCCCGGATCTGGGCCGGGATGGCGCGCCGGGTGGTCCGGCGACCCGTCCGGTACGGCGGGATCGCGGTGCTGGCGCTGCTGTTCCTGGCGGCGCCGATGACGCAGCTGCGGTTGCAGGACGCCGGGCCGACCAACAGCCTGCCTCGGTCGGTACCGGCGGTTGACGCGGCGATCCGGCTGCAGCAGGCGTTTCCCGGTGCGGCGTCACCGACCCGGGTGGTGCTGTGGCGCGCCGACGGCCGGCAGGTCGACTCCGTCGCGCTGCGGCAGGCGATCGGCAGGTTGCGCACCCGGATCGCCGCCGAGCACCTCGCACCGGTCGCGGTGGCCCGGGTCGACCGGATCGTCGTGGTGCGGGTGCCGCTGCCCGGTTCGGGTACCGACGCGACGTCGGTCCGGGCGCTGGAACTGTTGCGGGACAAGGTGTTGCCGGCCACCGTCGGGGCGGTCCCGGGCGTCCGGTACGGGGTGGCGGGGCGCGCCGCGTTCGCGCACGACTTCGTCACCCAGCTGCGCGGACGCATCCCGTACGTGGTGGGGTTCGTGCTGGCGCTCGGCTTCGTGTTGCTGCTGCTGGCGTTCCGGTCGGTGACGATCCCACTGGTCTCGATCGTGCTGAACCTGCTGTCGGTCGGTGCGGCCTGCGGCGTGCTCACCTGGATCTTCCAGGACGGTCACCTGGGCGGCCTGCTGGGATTCACCTCGTACGGCGGGGTGGTCAGCTGGGTGCCGCTGTTCCTGTTCGTGCTGCTGTTCGGGCTCAGCATGGACTACCACATCTTCATCCTGAGCCGGATCCGGGAACGCTTCCGCGCCGGCGTCGGGGCCCGGGCCGCGGTCGTCGAGGGTACCGCCCGCAGCGCCGGCGTCGTCACCACCGCGGCGCTGATCATGACCGCGGTGTTCTCGGTGTTCGTGACGCTGTCCGCGATCGAGGAGAAGATGCTGGGCGTCGGGATGGCGGTCGCCGTGCTGATCGACGCGACGGTGGTCCGCGGCGTGCTGCTGCCGGCCGCGCTGTCCCTGCTCGGCGGCCGCGCCTGGCCTCGCCGACCCGCCACCGCGGCCGGTGCGCCGGTGCCGGACCGGGCGGCGGCGGCGACCGGCTGATCCCTGCGCCCGCGCTACCCGACGGTGGCGCGGGCGCGGTAGGCGGCGGTCTTGACCCGGTTCTGGCAGCGGGTCGAGCAGAACCGGCGGTGCGAGTTGCGGGACAGGTCGACATAGGCGCGGTCGCAGTTCGGCGCCGAGCACAGCCCGAGCCGGCTGCCGGCGTCGCCGCCGATCGCCATCGCCAGGCCGGCCGCGATGCCGGCCGCCCAGCCACGGACGAACGAGTCGTCCGGCCCGTGGAAGTGCAGGGTGTGCCCGCCGTTGCCGTTCGCGTCCAGCTGCGGCCGGGCGTCGCTGCTCCGCAGCATCGCGTTGACCAGCGCGGCGGCCCGGTCGGCGGCGCCGTCGGTCAGCGCGGCGAAGACCTCGCGGGCCTCGGCGGCGCTGGTACGCAGAGCCCTGGCGTCGGCGGCGCTGGGCGAGAAGTCGCGGCCTACGCCGAGCACCGTCTCGGCGACCACCTCGCGCAGCGCCGGCCCGGTCGGCGGCGTCACCGGCCGGCCGCCGTCGAGGCCCGGCGTCAACACGTTCACCAGCCGGACCGTGGTGGTCAGCAGCCGCTCGATGTGACTGTTGAAACGCATCTCGCTAGTCACGTAGCCTCCTCTCATGTCACTGACGTCTGAGAGTACAACAGTCACTCGCTGGCTCGTCCTGATCCGGGTCGTGAACCGGCTCGGCGCGTTCGCGATGGGATTTCTGAGCCTGCGGCTCACCCACGACCTCGGCGCGAGCCTGGCCCTGGCCGGCCTGGTACTCGCCGCCTTCGGCGCCGGTACGATCCCGTCCCGGCTGCTCGGCGGGGTGCTCGCCACCCGGTTCGGCGCCCGTACCGCGATGCTCACCGGGCTGCTCGCCTGCGCCACGGCGCAGGCCACGATCGCGCTCGGCACCTCGGTCCCGGTCGTGATCGCCGGCGCGCTGCTGCTCGGCCTGGCCTACGAACTGGTCGAACCGGCCACCCAGGCGCTGATCGCCCAGTCGGTACCGAGCGAGCGCCGCGCGTCGAGCTACTCGCTGCTGTGGGCGGCGCTCGCGGTGGCCGGCGTCGTCGCCGGCGTGTTCGCCGCGGTACTGACCCGGTGGAGCATCGGCGCGCTGTTCCTCGCCGACGCCGCGACCAGCCTCGCCGCCGCGGCAGTGGTGTGGCGCCGGCTGCCTGCCGACCGGCCGCTGGGCCGCACCGAGGTACGGGCCGCGTGGCGCGCGGTGCTGTCGGCCCGGCTCGCCGCATGGACCGCCGTCGGCAGCCTGTACGCCACGCTCGCCATGCTGGTGGTGTTCATGCTGCCGCTCGCGGTGCAGGCCGGCGGCCACCCCGCCACGCTCACCGGCTGGCTGCTCGCGACCGCCGCCGCGGCCGCGATCGCCGCGCAGCGCGTCGTCGCCGCCACCGAGCGGCGGCTGACACCGGCGACGATGCTGACCATCGGGTACCTCTCGCTCACGGCGGGGCTGCTGCTCTGGTCCGGCGGTACGGTGCCGGAGCTCGTCGCCGGCGCGGTGTTCGAGGGCGCGAGCGGCAGCCTGCTGCTCGGCACCCAGCAGGCGATCGCCTCCCGGCTCGGCCCGCCGAGCAGCGCCGCCACCGTCCTCACCGGGTACGGCCTGTCCTGGGGCGTCGGTACCGTCGTGGCGCCGCTGCTCGGCACGCCACTGCTCGCACACGGCACCGCGACGCTCTGGCTGGCCACCGCCGCCGGCGCCGCGTGCCTCGCCCTCGGAACCGTGCTGTACCAACGGATCGTGCCGCGCCGCCGGGTGGCCGAACTCGCCTGATCCGGTCAGGGCGCGCGGTGCGGCTGGCGGAGCTGGTCGGCGGCCGCGGCCCGGATCGCGGCGGCGGTGCGGTCCAGCGCGTCGGTACGCAGCGTCCACTGCTGCCAGTGCAGCAGCACGTCCAGGTGCGCGCCGGGGTCGAACTCGACCAGCTGACGTCGCCGGCGCTCCGGCCGCAGCTGCTGGTCGGGCAGCATGCCCCAGCCCATCCCGAGCCGTACCGCGGTACCGAAGTCGGCGGTGGCCGGCACGTAGTGCCGCGGCGGGTCGAGCCGGCGCCGGGTGCGTCGCCGCAGGTACGCGTCCTGCAGGTCGTCCCGGCGGTCGAAGGTGAGCACCGGCGCGACCGCCAGCGCGTCGAGCGTCGCCCCGTCCGGAAACCAGCGCCGGACGAACGCCGGCGACGCCATCGGCCGGTACCGCATGGTGCCGAGGCGGGTGACCGTGCAGCCCTGCACCGGCTGCGCCGCGGTCGTGATCGCGGCCATCACCACACCCTGCCGCAGCAACGCGGCCGAATGGTCCTGGTCCTCCCGCCGGATGTCGAAGCGCACCGCGTCGGCGAGCGGCGCCAGCGCCGGCAGCACCCAGGTGCCGAGCGAGTCGCCGTTGACCGCCAGCGCCACCACCGGTGACTCGCCCGCCTCGCCGTCGCCGGCGACCGCCTCCGCGGTCAGCGCCTGGATCTGCCGCGCCAGTCGCAGGTACGCCTGACCGGGACCGGTCACCGTGATCGGCTTGCTGCGCAGCAGCAGCACCTGGCCGGCGGCCGTCTCCAGCGCCTTGATCCGCTGGCTGACCGCGGACGGGGTCAGGTGCAGCGCCCGGGCGGCCGCGTCGAAGGAGCCCTCGTCGACCGCCGCGACCAGCGCCCGCAACTGCGGCAGGTCCACCTCCACATCAGCAATTCTAATCCACCGACAGAACGATGAACTTCACTGTTGCGCTGCCGGCGGTCAGGCTGGAACCGTGATCGTCGCCGTCGTGTCCGGACTCGGGTTCGGGCTGTCCCTGATCGTCGCCATCGGCGCGCAGAACGCCTTCGTCCTGCGCCAGGGGCTGCGCCGCGAGTACGTCGCCGCCATCGTGCTGGTCTGCACCGCCTCCGACGCGGTACTCATCTCCGCCGGGGTCGGCGGCCTCGGCGCCCTGGTCGAGGCGGCACCGGTGATCCTCACCGTGGCCCGGCTGGCGGGCGCCGCGTTCCTGCTCGGGTACGCGATGCTCGCCGCCCGGCGCGCACTGCGTCCCGGCGCCCTGACCGCGACGGTCGGCGGTGCGGCGGCCGCGGCACCGGCCGTACTCGCCAGCTGCCTCGCCCTGACCTGGCTCAACCCGCACGTCTACCTGGACACCGTGGTACTGGTCGGTTCGGTGGCCAGCGCGCACGGATCGCTGCGCTGGTGGTTCGGGCTCGGTGCGGCGATCGGCAGCGCGATCTGGTTCAGCGCGCTAGGTTTCGGCGCGCGGCTGCTCTCACCACTGGCCCACCGCCGTACCACCTGGCGGGTGCTCGACGCCGGCATCGCGCTGATCATGCTCGGCTCCGCCACCACGTTGCTGCTCGGCCTGCGCTGACCCGCGCCACGAACCCGAGCCGGCGCAGCCCGCCGACCGCGCACCGCCCGACGGCGCGGGCGCCGAGATCACGCTGGTGCGCGGCCGATCCGGCCGGCGGTCACGGCTGCGACGACAGGCCGCGGAGCCACTCGCGTACGACGGTGAAGTCGCGCTCGGTCAGCCCGTGCCGGGCGTCCACCCGGTGCAGCAGCGCCGGCCCGGAGTGGTGCGCGTCGACCCAGGCCCGGTCCGCGTCGGTGATCTCGTCGTCCAGCCAGGCGAACGGCCGGCCGGCGGCCTGGTCGACCAGCGCCCTGGTCTTCCAGCTCAACGCGGCACCGGCGGCGCTCAGCGACCAGCTCGGATCCTCGGCGGCCGGCACCTCGCCCAGCTCCGCCACCGGCAGCTCGGGCAGTCCCAGCCGCGGCGCGACGAGCTCGTTCGCGTCGGCCATCCAGGCGGTGGCCCAGACCAGCTCGCACGACAGCGCCAGGAGTCGGGGACCGTGCGCCGGCGACAGCCGCGCGAGCAGCGGGTTCGCGTCGGTCTGCCAGCTCTCGTCCCAGGCCACGCTCGGCGCGTCACCACCGACCGGCAGCAGCGTGCCGTCGACGTCCAGGAACAGCAACGGGCGGTCCACGGGGTCGAGCACGCGCGCAGGATAGCGGGATCCGGTCGACCGACGGAACCGCTTTGCCGCCGGTCGGCGCCGGGCGCACACTGGTCGACCGTGACCGACGTACTCTCCTGGGCCGCCGAGCAGCTCGGCTGCCCGGTGCGCCGCCTCCGCCCGCTGACCGGCGGTACCCACGCCCGGACCGAGCTGCTCGCCACCGGCGACGACCGCGAGGTGGTACTGCGTGTCTTCCCAGCCGGCGATCCCGCGGTGCGGCGGGAGACCCGGGTGTTGCCGCTGCTCGACGGGCTGGCCGGGCTCGCCCCGCGGCTGCTGGCGGCCGATCCGGACGGTGCCGCCACCGGCCGGCCGACCCTGCTGGTCAGCCGGCTGCCCGGGGACGGCTGCCTGGCACCGGCCGACCCGCCGTCCTGGGCCCGTCAGCTCGGCCGCACCCTGGCCCGGATCCACGCCGTACCGGTGGGCATCGAGCTGCGTGACCCGCTCGCGGCGGGGCCGACCGGCGCGGGTCCGACCGGACCGACGGTACGGGAGCACTGGCACCGCCTCGTCGCGCAGCCGCGGGTGCTCACCCACCTCGACTACTGGTCCGGCAACACGCTGTGGGTGGGCGACCGGCTCACCGGCGTCGTCGACTGGTCCGGCGCGGCGTACGCACCCCGCGGCTTCGACGTCGCCTGGTGCCGCCTGGACCTGATCCTGTTGTACGACAGCCGGATCGCCGACGTGTTCACCGACGCCTACCGGTCCGCGGCCGGGTCACTCGACGACGTCGAGCTGTGGGACCGCAGCGCGGCGATGCACGCGTACGGCCAGATCGAGACCTGGGCGCCGAACTACGCCGGGCTGGGCCGCCCCGACCTGGACGGCCCGGCCCTGCGCGACCGCCTCACCCGCTGGACCGACACCCTCGCCTGACCCGCTCCGCGCCGTCGCCGGGCCCACCCTCGTCGGCCGGTCGGGGTCAGCCGGCGGCGGCGGCGACCGCGGTGGCGACGGCCGGGGCGACCCGCGGGTCGAGTGCGCTGGGCACGATCCGGTCGGCGCGCAGGTCGTCCGCGGCGACCGCGGCGATCGCCTCGGCCGCGGCGAGCTTCATCGGCTCGGTGATCCGGGGTGCGGACGCGTCGAGGGCGCCGCGGAAGATGCCCGGGAACGCGAGCACGTTGTTGATCTGGTTCGGGAAGTCGCTGCGGCCGGTGGCGACGATCGCAGCGTGCCGGTGGGCGACGTCCGGGTGCACCTCGGGCGTCGGGTTGGCCAGCGCGAACACGATCGGGTCGGCCGCCATGCCGGCCACCGCGGCCTCCTCGATGTGCCCGCCGGACACGCCGATCAGCACGTCGGCGCCGCGCAGCGCGTCGGCGATCGTACCGGTGACGCCGCGCGGGTTCGTCTGCCGCGCGAGGTCGGCCTTGACCGGGGTCAGGCCGCCACGGGAGGCGTGCAGCACGCCGCGGGAGTCGCAGACGATCTGGTCGGTGGCGCCGGCCGCGGCGAGCATCCGGCTGACGGCGACGCCGGCCGCACCGGCACCGGAGATGACGATCCGCTGGGTCGCCAGGTCGCGGCGCAGCAGCCGGACCGCGTTGCGCAGCGCGGCCAGCACGACGACCGCCGTACCGTGCTGATCGTCGTGGAACACCGGGATGTCGAGCCGCTCGTCCAGCCGGCGCTCGATGTCGAAGCAGCGCGGCGCGCTGATGTCCTCCAGGTTGATGCCGCCGAACGAGGGGGCGAGCCGGGCGACGGTCGCCACGATCTCGTCCGGATCGGTGGTGTCCAGGCAGATCGGCACCGCGTCGACGCCGCCGAACTGCTTGAACAGCACCGCCTTGCCCTCCATCACCGGCATCGCCGCGGCCGGGCCGATGTCGCCGAGGCCGAGCACGGCGGTGCCGTCGGTGACCACCGCGACCGTGTGCGACACCCAGGTGTACCGCCGGGCGAGCGTCGGGTCCGCCGCGATCGCCCGGGACACCTCCGCCACCCCCGGCGTGTACGCCTTGGACAGGTCCTCGGGGGTCTGGATCGGCGAGGTGGCCGCCACGGCCAGCTTGCCGCCCTCGTGCAGGGCGAAGATCGGATCATCGGTACGAATCGACAGCGCGGTCACGGGCGTCTCCTTGCCGGTCAGCTCAACATGCTTGGGTGCCGTCGGCGGCGCCGGCCGTGTCGTGTCGCGGCACGGCCGCGGCGGGCCGGCACGTGCCGGAAGCGGGGTGGCTCGAACCGCTCGGCACGGGGCTCGGCCCCGGCCGCTCGGCTCTGGGCCCGGCTCGGCACGGTCGACTCGGCACGAGACCACCGAGGCTCGCCACGGCGGTCGGCCGGACGCGGAACATACCGGGCGGTGGGTGCACCCGATGACGCTGGAGTCTAGCCAGCGACCGCGCATTCGTCATGCGCAATCCGCCGCCGGTCGGCCGCCAAACGTTGTCCCGTTTCCCCGGTTCCACGTGGCGAAACGAACCGCGCACCGCGCTGCGCGAAGATCCGGTCGGTTCTCGGCGTCAGCGCCCGGCGCGGAAGTAGCGGAGGCGGACCCGGCCGAGGACGTCGGCCACGCCGTACCGGCGGGAGTCGTCGGTCACCGCCGGGTTGTCGCCCTGCAGCCACCAGCCGTCGCGGTACGGCCGGACCGCCCGCTTGACGACCAGCAGGTCGGGACGCGCCCGGAACCGGGCGATCACCACGTCGCCGGGGTGCACCCGCCGCGCCGGGGACGCCAGTACCGCGTCGCCGTCCCGCAGCGTCGGAACCATCGACGGCCCGGACACCGCGACCGCCCGGGTACGCCCGGCCGCCCAGCCGGCCGCGGCACCCGCCACGGCGACGACCAGCCCGACCCCGACCACCCGGCGCGTCCGTCTCACCCGCCCGACCCTAGAGGTACGACCCGCGCCGGCCGCCGACGCCTCCGCGGGCGCAAGACGTGAAGCTCGGTTCAGACACTCGGTGGACTGCTTCGCCCGGCGGACCGTGATCAAGGTCGCTCCGGTACTTCCCCGGTTTCGGGCCGGACCCCGGGGGTAGGGTCCTGCTGTGGGGAGATCCAGGCCGATGGCACGGTGTCTCCCTCCGTGCGCGGATTGACCACCCGCGTAGCCATAGCCATGTTTGTTTGACGGAGGACCGAATGCGACTGCCGCGTTTCCTCGCTCCTCGTCTCGTCGCGCACGCACACTGCGACCTTCCGTGCGGTGTGTACGACCCTGCGCAGGCGAGGATCGAGGCCGAGTCGATCAAGGCCATTGCGGAGAAGTACCAGGCGAACGAGGACCCCGAGTTCCGCACCCGGTGCGTGATCATCAAGGAGCAGCGCTCCGAGCTGGTCAAGCACCACCTGTGGGTGCTGTGGACCGACTACTTCAAGCCGCCGCACTTCGAGAAGTACCCGCAGCTGCACCAGCTGGTGAACGAGGCGACCAAGCTCGCCGGCGCCACCGGTACCAAGGGCTCCGTCGACCCGGCGGTCGCCCAGCAGCTGCTGGACAAGATCGACGAGATCGCCAAGATCTTCTGGGAAACCAAGAAGTCCTGACCTGCCTCGGTGCCCCGGTCGGCCGCGTGCCGCCGGGGCACCGTCGTGTCCGCCCCCTGCGGTACCCGACCGAGCGCGCGCCGGGCATGCTGCGGGGATGAGTGAGACGCAGATCCGGCCGGTGGAACCGGCGGACGTGCCCGCCGTGGTGGCGATGGTGTACGAGCTGGCCGCGTACGAGAAGGCGCCGGAGTCGTGCCGGCTGACCGAGACGCAGCTGCACTCCTGCCTGTTCGGCGACCACCCGGCGCTGTACGGGCACGTCGCGCTCGACGCGGCCGGTACCCCGGTGGGCTTCATGCTGTGGTTCCTCAACTTCTCCACCTGGGAAGGAACACACGGCATCTACCTGGAGGATCTGTACGTGAAGCCGGCGGCGCGGGCCGGCGGGATCGGCCGGCGGCTGCTCGCCACACTCGCCGGCATCTGCGTCGACCGCGGGTACGCCCGGCTCGACTGGTCGGTGCTCGACTGGAACCCGGCCCGCGAGTTCTACGCCGCGATCGGAGCGTCCGCGCAGGAGGAATGGGTGCCGTACCGGCTGACCGGGACCGCTTTGACCGGACTCGCCGAATATCGATGACCGTCACCGTCACGACCCGGTTACCGGAGAGTGGCAAACGTCCGTCGGTCGGGTACGAGGCATGGGCGAACGCACCGCTGAGCCTCTAGAGTGCAGACGTGACGCAGGCGCTCCCCGAACCCGACGTGGACGACGAGGATCTGGTCGTCCTCACCGTGCCGGCGGACGGCGCGTACCTGTCGGTGCTGCGTACCGCCACCGCCGGGCTGGCCGCGCGGCTGCACTTCACCCTCGACGAGATCGAGGACCTGCGCATCGCGGTGGACGAGGCGTGCGCCATGCTGCTCGCCGCCGCTCCCGCCGAGGCCGAGCTGACCTGCCGGTTCGAGGTGGCGGAGCAGACGCTCACCGCGGCGGTCAGCGTGCCGAGCAACGGGCAGCGGCTGCCCGGTACCGAGACGTTCGCCTGGATGGTGCTCGCGGCGCTCGCCGGCAGCGTCCGCTCCGACGTGTCCGGCGGGCGGGCCACGATCTGGCTGACCAAGAAGCGGGACGGTTCGCGGTGAGCGCCGCGCCCCGCCGCCCGCCGTCCACCCGCACCGCACCGACCCGGACCCCGGCACGAGTGATCCCGCGGCCGTCCCCGGCGTACGCGGAGCAGGCGCCCACCGCCGAACTGCTGGCCCGGCTGGCCCGCAGCCGCCCCGGCGAGCCGGAGTGGTCGACCCTGCGGGCCGAGCTGTGCCGGCGGCACCGGTCCCTGGTCCGCGCACTGGCCTGGCGGTTCCGCGACCGGGGCGAGGACCTGGACGATCTGGTCCAGGTCGGCATGGTCGGGCTGCTGCACGCGATCGACCGGTTCGACCCGCAGTGCGGCGCCGAGTTCACCACCTACGCGACGCCGACGATCGTCGGCGAGCTCAAACACCACCTGCGCGACCGGGCCGGTACGGTCCGGGTACCGCGCCGGCTGCAGGAACGGCACGCCGCCGTGTCCGCCGCGTCCGTCCGGCTCTACCAGCGGCTCGGCCGCTCCCCCACGGTGCACGAACTCGGCGAGGTCACCGACCTGACCGACGAGGAGGTGCTGGAGGCGCTGGAGGTCGCGCAGGCCAGTACCACGATCCCGTTGGACGGCAGCGACTCCGGCGCCGACACCGCCGCGCTGGACAGTGCCGAAGCCCTCGCCGGGGTGGAGAACCGGGCAGCGCTGCGTCCGCTGCTCGACCGGCTGCCACCGCGCGACAAGCGCATCATCGTGCTGCGCTTCTTCGCCCACCGCACCCAGTCCGAGATCGCCGCCGAACTGGGCATCTCCCAGGTCCAGGTCTCCCGCCTGCTCACCCGCACCCTCACCACCCTCCGCACCGCCCTCGCCGACTAGCCCGGGCCGGCGTCGGCGGTACCGGAGCGGGCCGGGACCGCCGACGTGGCAGGATCAGCAGGTGATGGAGCCGCCGTTGGCGGGGTGGTGGGTGGCGGCGGTGAGGACGTCGTGGAAGTTCGCCCGGTACGCCTCGGCGATCGTCGGGTCCTCCAGTTGCAGGATCGTCTCGTCGGACTGCCGCAGCGAGTTGGTGGACAGGTTGGCGCTACCGGTCCAGACGAGCCGCCGGTCCGGTACGCCGTAGTACTTGCCGTCGACGGCCAGGTACTTCGAGTGCGTCCACACCGAGTCGGTACTGCAGAAGTAGCCGACCACCACGCCGTTGTAGGCGCTGGAGGTCTTCTTCAGCAGGTCGGACAGCGACTCGTGGGCGAGGCCGGTGTCGCCGGCGGCGAAGTTCTCGACCACCTCGACGTAGCAGCCGGCGGCGTCCAACTCGGCCAGCTTGGTGGCCAGGTACGGCCGGCTGAAGATGTGCGTGTTGACCCGGATGACGGTGCGGTGGTTGTCGGCCGTACCGACCTTGGTGTTGCCGAAGCACGAGATGTGGTCCAGGACCGTCTCGATGGTGTCCTCGGTCGGGTCACGGTAGACGTTGGCGCCGCTGGACTCCTGCCGCGGGAAGAAGTGGATCTTCGCGTTGCCGGAGGTCACCGGCGGCCGGCCGGTGTCGTAGTAGTTGTTGTTCGTGGTCATCCTCGCCAGATCGTCGAAGTAGCCGGAGTAGGCGTCGTAGATGTCCGGCTTGCCGGTGAGGATCAGCGCGTTGTTCCAGCCCTTCGTACCGTCCCGGCCGTTGTGCAGGTTCGCCGACGACTGCACCACCACGTCGCTCGCGCCCTCGGTCGAGGAGAAGAGGAAGAACTTGTTGTGGTTGATCGAGTAGACGCTGGACAACTGCCGGTTGCCGACGCACCCGCGGTTCTGCGGGCAGGTGATCGCGTACGACGCCTTCGACTTGTCCGTGCCCAGCGCACCGGTCAGGCTCGACCACAACGTCTCGCCGGTCTCCTTGTACGAGAAGATCACCTGCACGTTCACCCCGCGCTGGTGCGCGGCGATCAACGCGTTCGGGATCCTGACGTCGTCGGCGTAGAACATCGACATCCGAACCCGGGACCCGGCCGGCGCCGCGTCGATCAGCTCGACGACCTTGTCGACGATCGCCGACTGGGCGGACGCGCTCCCACCCGGATCGTTGAAGATCGCCTGGGTGGTGAGGGTCGCGGCCGCCGCGGGCGGGCTGCCGGCCAGCATGCCCGCGACGAGACACACCGCCGTGGCGGCCACCGAGAGCAAGCGAACAGGAAGTTTCATGATCGCTCCAGGGTCCGAAGGAAATTCCCGGAGTAGGCAGCTTATCGGACAAACCCCCAACCAGCCACGCTTCACCGCATTGGCGACCACGGCGGGAGACGGCGCCCACCAGCACCCACGACCGCCGCGACCGCAGAGCACGCGTCGTTTCGCCGGCCCGGCCGCAGTTACCTTGCGCCACAACCGGATCGGCCAACGACACGGTGCGGCCCGGCGACCGTGACACGCGCCGCCGGGCCGTCGGTGCCGACTCGATCAGGCCTCGTCGGCGTGCGCCAGCATGTCGATCTCAGGGTCGCTGAGCACACGGCTCGTCTGGAGGGACGCGAGTGAGTCCGAACCAAGATCCACTCTGTGGGGCTGGTTGGTTGCGATTCGTGCTGGTTCGTGCGTTCTACGCTGCGCGAGTTTCCCTGTCACGACAACCCGAGGTGCGCTCTTCCATGACCTATCCCCCACAGCCCGTCTCGTCCGGTACCGGTGACCCCGGGCAGGGCGAGCAGACCTACGGGGCGCCGGCCCGGCCGGCGAACGACAAGATGAACCCGATGGCGATCGTTAGCCTGGTGTTCGCGCTGACCGGCTGCCTGTCGCTGTTCGGCATCGTCGCGGGCGTGCCCGCGCTGCGGCAGATCAAGCAGGACGGCGGACGCGGTCGCCCGCTCGCGATCACCGGCATCGTGATCGGCACCGTCATCAACGGCGGCGCGCTGGTCCTGACCGGTCTGTCCTTCCTGTTCGGCAACTGACCGCAAGCCGGGAACCCTTGCCCGGCAAGGGTTCCCGGCGTTGTCGCCACGCCGCCGGCGGTGCCGCGGTCAGTGCTGGAGGGTGCGGCCGGGGCCCCGGGCGGCGGAGGTCGCGCCGGCCGGCCGGCGCGACAGGACGAGCAGCGTGCCGCCGAGGGCACCGAGCAGCAACGCGACGGTCTGCGGGCCGAACGGGTCGGTGATCATCGTGCCGGTCGTGATGACCAGCAGCAGCGCGGCGAGCAGGCACCCGATCCCGGCGTACCCGGCGATCGCCCGGCCCGACCGCGGCACCCGCGGCGCGCGCAGCTCGACCCGGCCGAACACCCGGACCAGCACGGCGGTGAGCGCGATCAGCACCCCGTACCAGAGCGGCCGGGTCGCCCACCAGTCCGCGGACCAGGCCTCGGGCAGCTGCCGGTGCAGGCCGAACAGGACGGCGCCGATCAGCACGAACATCGCGGTCAGGTGCCACAGGTAGAGCGTCATGCTGCGGGCCTGGACGAACGCCACCGCGCGGCCGACCGGCCGGTACGCCAGCGCCCGCAGCACCGGTCCGCGCACCAGCAACGCGAGCGGAAGCTGGAACCCGGTGACGAGCAGCAGGCAGATCGTCGGCGGGTTCATGTTCGACATGGTGTCGCCGGGCAGCCCGACCATGCTCGCCGGGTACGGGCCGGCGGCGACGAGCAGCGCGAGCACCAGCACCGACGCGGCGGCGACCGCCACCAGGGCACGGCGGGACACCCCGCGGAACCGGCCGTCGGCGTAGCCGAACCCGAGCAGGTAGGGCACCACCCAGACGAACAGCACGTTGAGGTACCCGAGCCAGGACGGGCCGCCGAGCAGGAACCGCGCCCCGTCGATCGCCACCGCCGCGCCGGCGAACGGCAGGATCAGGCCGAGGCCGTACCGGTGGAAGGCGCGCAGCAGCCACGGCGTGACCAGCGACAGCAGCAGGTAGACCGCGACGAACCAGAGCAGTTGCGGCGCGATCGACGCACCGCGCGCCACCGCGGCCGCCGGTACCCCCAGGGCGAGCGCGGCGGGTGCCAGCACCACCGCCCAGGCCAGCACGAACGCGACGACCGGCGGCAGCAGCCGGCCCAGCCGCCGGCGCAGGAACCGTACCGGTCCCGCTGGGGAGCGGGACCACCAGGCCGCGGCGCCGGCGGCGAAGAACATCAGCGGCATCACCTGCAGCGGCCAGGTGACGAGCCAGCCCTGCCCGGACGACAGCGCGTTGCCGATGGCGAGCCCGTGCCCGTCCCAGGCGACGACCGGGATCAGCCAGTGCAGCAGCATCACCACCACGGTGCCGAACGCGCGGACCGCGTCGACGAACCGGTCCCGCCCGGCGGCGGGCACTCCGGCGCCATGATCCGGCGTTTTCGCTGGTAGTGGCGTCAGCAGTGCCATCGTCAGCCTCTTTGGAGTCGGGGGTGGTTCGCTGACTCCAGGCTTCCGTCCGGACGACCGGTGCCCAATCCGGCGACCGGTAGCATCCGGCGCGGACAACCACCGCAGGCGCGGTGGGGTATACCCCCGGAACGTCCGGGTGGCGCGGTCCGGCGGCGCCGCCGCTCGGCCCGCCCGGACCGGCCGACGCCGGGTCATAGACTCCCGGTGACAGGCGACGACGTGGGAGGAGCCCGGGTGCGGAAGGTGCTGATCGCCAATCGGGGCGAGATCGCGGTGCGGGTGGTACGGGCCTGCCGGGACGCCGGTCTGACCAGCGTCGCGGTGTACGCGGACGAGGACCGCGACGCGCCGCACGCCCGGCTGGCCGACGAGGCGTACGCGCTGGGCGGCGTCACCGCCGCCGAGACGTACCTGAACATCGGCACACTGATCGACGTCGCCGCCCGGGCCGGCGCCGACGCGGTGCACCCCGGGTACGGCTTCCTGTCCGAGAACGGCGACTTCGCGCAGGCGGTGCTGGACGCCGGGCTGACCTGGATCGGGCCCAGCCCGCAGGCGATCCGCGACCTCGGCGACAAGGTGACCGCCCGGCACCTCGCCGCCCGCGCCGGCGCCCCGATGACCCCCGGTACCCCGGACCCGGTGTCCGGGCCGGACGAGGTCGTCGCGTTCGCCGAGCAGTACGGGCTGCCGGTGGCGATCAAGGCGGCGTTCGGCGGCGGTGGCCGCGGCCTCAAGGTGGCCCGCGACCTCGACGACATCCCCGAGCTGTACGCGAGTGCGGTGCGCGAGGCGCAGGCGGCGTTCGGCCGCGGCGAGTGCTTCGTGGAGCGGTACCTGGACCGGCCGCGGCACGTGGAGGCGCAGGTACTGGCCGACACGTACGGCACGGTGATCGTGGTCGGCACCCGCGACTGCTCGCTGCAGCGTCGGTACCAGAAGCTGGTGGAGGAGGCGCCGGCGCCGTTCCTGTCCGACGAGCAGCGCGCCACCATCCACTCCGCCGCCAAGGCGATCTGCGCGGAGGCCGGCTACCACGGCGCCGGTACGGTCGAGTTCCTGGTCGGCGCGGACGGGATGATCTCGTTCCTGGAGGTCAACACCCGGCTGCAGGTCGAGCATCCGGTCACCGAGGAGACCGCCGGCATCGACCTGGTCCGCGAGCAGTTCCGGATCGCGGACGGTGAGCGGCTGCGCATCACCGAGGATCCGACGCCGCGCGGGCACGCGTTCGAGTTCCGGATCAACGGCGAGGACCCGGGCCGCAACTTCCTGCCGGCCCCCGGTACGGTCACCCGGTTCGTCGCGCCGGCCGGCCCCGGGGTGCGGCTGGACTCCGGGGTGGAGACCGGTTCGGTGGTCGGCGGCAACTTCGATTCGCTGCTGGCCAAGCTGATCGTCGTCGGGGAGACCCGGCAGCAGGCGTTGCAGCGCGCCGCTCGCGCCCTGGACGAGCTGCAGGTGGACGGGATGGCGACGGCGCTGCCGTTCCACCGCGCGGTGGTCCGCGACCCGGCGTTCGCGCCGGCCGACGCGGCCGAGCCGTTCGGCGTGCACACCCGCTGGATCGAGACCGAGTGGCACAACACCGTCCCGCCGTACGTGCAGCCGGCCGCACCGGCCGAAGCCGAGCCGCGCCAGACCGTCGTGGTGGAGGTTGCCGGGAAGCGGCTGGAGGTGACGCTGCCGGAGGGCCTCGGTACCGCATCGGCCGCGCCGGCCGCCGCCCGGCGGTCCGCGCCGAAGCGGCGGGCGGCCGCCCAGCACGCCGCCCCGGCCGGCGCCACCCTGGCCAGCCCGATGCAGGGCACCGTGGTCAAGGTCGCGGTGGCCGACGGCGACCTGGTCGCCGAGGGCGACCTGGTGCTGGTGCTGGAGGCGATGAAGATGGAGCAGCCGATCACCGCGCACCGCGCCGGTACCGTCACCGGGCTGTCCGCTACGGTCGGCGCCACCCTCACCGCCGGCGCCGCGATCTGCGACATCACCGACTGAGCCCGGACGCCGAGGCTTCGCATGGTCGCCGCGATCGAGGTGTACTTCGACGGCGCCGCCCAGGCCCGGCTACGCCGGCTGTGGGATGCGTTCGAGCAGGCCGGGATCCCGAGCCTGCGGGAGCACACGCACCGGCTGCACCGGCCGCACCTGTCGTTCGCGGTGGCCCGCCGGTTCGACCCGCAGCAGGTGGCGGACGCGGTGTCCGGCCTGCTGCCACCGGAGGGTGTCGAGGTCGAGTTCAGCTCGGTCGGCCAGTTCCCCGGCCGGGTGCTGTGGCTCGGTCCGGTACCCCACGCCGGGCTGCTGGCCAGGCACGATGCGGTACACCGGCGGCTGGCCGAGGCCGGCATCGAGGTCGACGCGGTGTACCGGCCGGGTGCGTGGGTCCCCCACTGCACCGTGTCCCAACAGGTACCGTGGGCCGACCTGGCGCGGGCGGTCGGGCTGTGCCTCGATGCGTTGCCGATCACCGCGTCGTTGCGTTCC
Source organism: Actinocatenispora comari (assembly GCF_017312725.1). GTDB lineage: Bacteria > Actinomycetota > Actinomycetes > Mycobacteriales > Micromonosporaceae > Actinocatenispora > Actinocatenispora comari. The sequence goes on from NZ_BOPO01000101.1 coordinate 47,327, forward strand.
GCGGCGGTCGCCGACCACTCCCGCGGGTTGTACCGACCGATCGGCTGACCGGCACCACCTGGTCGCCGTGCGCAGGAAGGGCGAGCATGAACGAGGACGTGGCCTGGTGGCTCGGTGACGGCGACTGGTACGACCGCCGGCAGCGGCAGCAGATCGAGGACCTGGATGCCGCCATCTCCGGCGCGTACGCGCAGTCGTCCCGGCTGCGCAGCCGGCTGTCGGCGATCGAGGGCAGCCTGTCGGCGAAGGTCGACCGGATCGCCGCCGCGTTCGACGCCTTCGTGGAGCTGTCCGACATCCGCGCCGAGCTGATGGTGTACAGCAAGCCGGCGGTGGTGCGGCACGCGGTGCGCGAGCTGATCGGCCAGCTGTCGGCGGGCAGCACCGTGGTGCCGCCGGACCTGCCGGAGGTGCCCGGGTACTGGCTGGTGCCGGCGACCCACGCGCTGTACGCGCAGCTGACCGACGACGACGCGACCGCCGCCCGGCACATCGAGCAGGCCACCGAGCTGGACGGCCCGCGTACCCGCTACTTCCTGACCGCGGCGCTGCGGCTGGCCGGCCCGGTCGACCTCAGCGCGGTGCAGCTCGCCGCGCTGCTGCCGGCGCCGGGCGCACCGGTGACCCGGTCGGCGCGGGCGATGTGGCGCGCCACCGCGGCCGGCGCGTTCGGCGCACCCGGTACCGCGCTGCTGGTCAGCGCCCTGGTCAGCGCGCTCGGCCGGCCGGACGCCGACCCCGCACCGGTGGTGCCCGAGCCACGCAGCGGTGACGACTCGGCGGGCTCCACCGGCGGAGCAACACGGCCGGACTCCACCGGCGGAGCAACACGGCCGGACTCCACCGGCGAGGCGGCACGGCCGGACCGGCTGCCGGCCTGGCTCACCGCGATCGGCGGCTCCGGCAACTCCGCCGGGTCGGTGGCGGGCGCGCTCGCCGGACTGGCCAAGCGGTGCGCGCCGGCGGCGGACGAACCGGCCGAGACGGCGGACCCGGCCGAACCGCTGCGCGAGATCCTCGCCGCGCTCGTCGACGAGGGGCACGAACCGGAGCGGCCGCTGCTGCGCCGGGCCGAGAAGCTGCGCTCGCTGGTGGAGTCCGGGCTGCCGCGACCCGAGTTCGAGCCGTGGGACGAGCCGGTCGGCTCGGTCGACGAGCTGGTCCGGCACGACATCTTCGGCTCCGACGCCGGCCCGCTGCGGGCCCCCGCGGTACGCGCCGCGCTGCCCTGGCTCACCCACGCCGCGGACACCCTGGTCGCCGGCGTCTCCGCGCCGCCGCGGGCCCGTACCGCCCGGATCCGGGGCCGGGAGGTCACGGTCACCGCGTCCGGCGCCGACGCCACCGTGCTCGATCAGCTGCGTACCGAGTCCGACGCGTCGCACCAGACCTCGTCGACCCGGCTGATCGCCGGCCTGGTGGTCGGCGCGGTCGGTCTGGTCGCCGGCGTGCTCGGTGCCGTCGCCAGCAACACGTTGGTGATCGTGCTCGGCGTCCTGGCGCTCGTCGTCGGCGTCGGGGTCGCAGTCTCCGGCTGGCGCAGCAACGCCGAAGCGAAGCGGTACGCCGAGATGGACCGGGACGCGCTGGAACGGTCGATCCAGAGCCAGGTGGAGACGCTGCGGCAGACGGTGGAGCAGGACAACCGCGACCGGGCGCTGCTGGACCGGGCCCGGGCCGACCTGTCCGAGGCGCTCGCCCAGCCCGCCGCCACCCGCTGACCGCGCCCCGCTCGCCCAGCCCGCCGCTGACCGCGCCCGCCAGACTCGCCCAGCCCGCCGCTGACCGCGCCGCACTCGCCCAGCCCGCCGCCACCCGCCGACCGCGCGGCGCGGTCTGTCCACCATGGACGGACTACGGCGCGCCGCGCACCCGTCGCCCATTGTTCATCGCGCCGGCTTTGAGCTGTTTGCCAGCCATCGCCGACTCTTTCGGTGTCCCCTCATTTCACCGAAAGAGGCGAGATGTCCCCTCTCAGTCGTCGCCGCCTGCTCGGAACCGCCGCCGGGGTCGCCGGTGGCGCCGCAGCCGCCACCCTGCTCCCGATCGAGGTCCAGCAGGCGATCGCCGAGCCCACCCCAGCGGGCTCGTCGCTGCGCGACGTCGAGCACGTCGTGCTGATCATGCAGGAGAACCGGTCCTTCGACCACTACTTCGGCACGCTGCGCGGCGTGCGCGGACTCAACGACCCGGACGCGCTCACCCTGTCCACCGGGCGTTCGGTGTTCCACCAACCGGATCCGGCGAACCCGGACGGCTACCTGCTGCCGTTCCACCTGGACACGCGCACCACCAGCGCGCAGGCCATCCCGTCCACCAGCCACGCCTGGTCGGTCCAGCACGACGCCTGGCACGGCGGGAAGATGGACAACTGGCTGCCCGCACACCGGGCGGTCGAGCCCGCGAACGCCCCGTACGTGATGGGCTACCACACCCGGGCGGACATCCCGTTCCAGTTCGCCCTGGCCGAGTCGTTCACCTTGTGCGACAACTACTTCAGCTCGGTTCTCGGGCCCACCTGGCCGAACCGGATGATGTGGATGACCGGCACCGTCAACGCCGGCGGTACCGGCGGCGGCCCGATCATCAGCAACAAGGCGCCCGCCGGCGGGTACACCTGGACCACGTACGCGGAACGGTTGCAGGCCGCCGGCGTCAGCTGGCAAGTGTACCAGCAGGAGGACAACTACGGCTGCAACATGCTGGAGAACTTCGCCGCCTTCCGCGCCGCCGAGCCCGGCGATCCGCTGTACGACCGAGGTGTCCGCAAGGGACCGGAGGGCGCGTTCGAGGCGGCCGCCCGCGCCGGTGCACTGCCGACCGTGTCCTGGCTGATCCCCACCTCGACGCAGTCCGAACACCCCGACTACCTGCCGGCCGCCGGCGCGGACTGGGTGGCGAGCAAGCTCGCCGCGATCGCGAGCAACCGGGACCTGTGGCGCAGCACCGTGGTGATCATCAACTACGACGAGAACGACGGCCTGTTCGACCACGTACCGCCGCCGACCCCACCCGCCGGTACCGCGGGGGAGTTCGTCGGTGGGCTGCCGGTCGGTGGCGGCTTCCGGGTACCGGCGATCATCGTGTCACCGTGGACGGTCGGCGGCTGGGTCGCCACCGACCCGTTCGACCACACCTCGTGCCTGCGCTTCCTGGAGCACGTCACCGGCGTCGCCGAGCCGAACATCTCGGCCTGGCGGCGCGCCACGTTCGGCGACTTCACCTCGGCGTTCCCGTTCCGCGAGGGTGCCCGGCGGCCGCCGCGGCTGCCGGACACCAAGGACGAGCTGGCCCGGGCCGAGTGGGAGGTGGCGCACCTGCCGAAGCCGACCCTGCCCGGCGCCGACCAGCACCCACCGCGGCAGGAGCCCGGCCGGCGCCGCCAGATCCGCCCCGACACTGACCGTCGCCGCCCGGCCGGCGCCGCACCGCGCCGGCTTCGGTGCCGGCCACGATGGCTCGGTGCCGGTCGGAGTCGCTCGATGCCGGCCGAGGCGCGCAGTGCCGGTCGGGGCGCTCAGTGCCGGCCGGGGCGTTCGGTGCCGGTCGGGGCGCTCAGTGCCGGACGGCGGCGAGCGGTTCGAGCAGCGCCGTCTCCCACATGTCCGCGTACGGCTGGGGCTCCTCGACCAGCACCAGGTGCCGGGCCAGCCGCTCGGCGATCACCTCGGTCGCCTCGCGCAGGCTGCCCACGTCGGCCAGGTGCTGCCTCAGGTAGCGCACCTTCAACCCGGGCACCGTCGAGCGCGGATAGCCGAGCTTCTCGGCGTTGTGGGCGGTCACCCGCACCACGTTGTACCCGTTGATCGGGTCGAGGGTGTCCCACTCCTTCCCGAGGGTCGGCCCGTGCAGCACGGTCGGCTCGTCCGACCTGGGCTCCGGCGGTGTGGACATGATCAGCGCTCCCGTTCGACCAGAACCATCCGTCGACGACCCGTACCGCCGCCCACACATCGACAAACGCCGCACTCGGCGGCCCCTCAATTCATACCCGGAGCGATCAAGGCGCGCACCCCGTCGTCGGGCGACCTGCCCGGACGGTAACCGGTCCGGGCGCGTCCCGCACCGGCCGCTTCAATAGGCGACAGACGCCGGCACTCAGTCGAACTCGTGCTGCATCAGCTGGCGGGCCGCCTCGGCCAGCGAGCCGGACAGCGACGGGTAGATCGTGATGGTCTGCGCGAGCTGCTGCACCGACAGGTGGTGCTCGATCGCCATCGCGATCGGCAGGATCAGCTCGGACGCCTTCGGCGCCACCACGACGCCGCCCACCACCAGCCCGGACGCCGGGCGGCAGAACAGCTTGACGAAGCCGTCCCGGATGCCCTGCATCTTCGCCCGCGGGTTGGTCCGCAGCGGCAGCATCACCGTGCGGGCCGGTACCTTGCCCGAATCGACCGCCGCCTGGGAGGCGCCGACGGTGGCGATCTCCGGGTCGGTGAACACGTTCGCCGACACGGTGGACAGCCGCAGCGGCTGCACCGCCTCGCCCAGCGCGTGCCACATCGCGATCCGGCCCTGCATGCCGGCGACCGACGCGAGCATCAGCAGCCCGGTGCAGTCACCGGCCGCGTAGATGCCCGGCACGTTGGTGCGCGACACCCGGTCGACGGTGACGAAGCCGCCACGGCCCAGCGCCACGCCGTACTCTTCCAGGCCCAGGCCGGCCGTGTTCGGCACCGAACCGACCGTCATCAGCGCGTGCGAGCCGTGGATCACCCGGCCGTCGGTCAGCTCGACCCGTACCCCGTCGCCGTCGCGCCGCACGCTCGCCGCGCGGGACCGGTGCAGGACGGTCATGCCCCGGTCGCCGAACACCTGCTCCAGCGCCGTGGCCGCGTCGGTGTCCTCGCTCGGCAGTACCCGGTCGCGGCTGGACACCAGGGTCACGTCGACGCCCATCGCGAGGTACGCGGAGGCGAACTCGGCGCCGGTCACGCCGGAGCCGACCACGATCAGCTTCTCCGGCAGCTCGGGCAGGTCGTACACCTGGCGCCAGGTCAGGATCCGCTCGCCGTCCGGGCGGGCGTCCGGCAGCACCCGCGGCGTCGCGCCGGTGGCGAGCAGCACCACGTCCGCGTCCACCTGGTACTCGGCGCCGTCTGCCGGGGTGATCCGGACCCGGTGGGTGTGGCCGAGGGTGTCCTCGGCGAGCCGCGCGGTCCCGGTGACGATCTCGACGCCGGACTTCGCCACCTTGTCGTGGATGTCCTCGGACTGCTTCGCGGCCAGCCGCTTCACCCGGCCGTGCACCGCCGCCGCGTCCACCGTGGCCCGCCCGGCGCGCACCCCGAGGGCCTCGGCGCCGCGGAACGTGGTGACCACGTCGGAGGAGGCGATGAACGTCTTGCTCGGCACGCAGTCGTACAGCACGCAGGCGCCGCCCGAGCCGTCCCGTTCGACCAGGGTGACCTCGGCGCCGAGCTGCGCGGCGACGAGCGCCGCCTCGTACCCGGCCGGGCCGCCCCCGACGATGACGATGCGTGCCACCACTGACTCCGATCTGCGACGTCGCGTTCGAGTAGCTCCTGCCTGCGGATTCTCCTCCTCTTCCGGCCGCGCCGCCGCAGCCGGGGTACCGCCCGCGTACCGAAAAGTGGGACGTACGCATCATCGTGCGGCCAGTCGCCCCGGGACGGGCGCGTGCCCGACTAGTGTTGCCTTCCGTGTCGCTGTATGCCGCGTACGGCTCGAACCTCGATCCCGCCCTGATGCGGGAGCGCTGCCCGCACTCCCCGCTGGTCGGTACCGGCTGGTTGGAGGGCTGGCGGCTGACCTTCGGTGGCGCCGAGCTCGGCTGGACCGACGGCCCGCTCGCCACCATCGTCGAGGACCCGGCCGAGCGGGTCTTCGTCGCGCTGTACGACCTGCACAAGTTCGACGAGCCCGCGCTGAACCGGTGGGAGGGCCTGGAGAGCGGCCTCTACCGCAAGCTGCGCCTGCGGGTCGAGACGCTGGAGGGCGACCAGCTCGCCCGGGTGCACGTGCTGCACGGCTACGAGGGCGGGCTGCCCTCGGCGCTGCACGTGCAGCTCGTCGCGGACGCCGCGGTCAAGGCCGGTGCCCCGGACGACTACGTCAAGGCGATCCGCGCCCGCCCCTCACTCTGACGACCGCTCACGGATCGGTCCCGGCGACACCCGTGCGATTAAGACCTACTATTCAGATAGAATCGATAGGGAATTGGAGGTCGGGTGATTCTGCCGGTGGTGGTCGTCGGGGACGGCGCCAGCGCGACGCTGGCGACCGTCGCGCTGACCCGCCGCGGCATCGGTCCCGTCCTGCTGATCGGCTCTGGAGCCACACCGGGAGCCGGCCTCGCCTACCGCACCACCGAACCCCTGCACCTGCTGAACTCGCGCGCCGCGACGATGAGCGCGGACAGCACCCGGCCCACCGGCCTGATCGACTGGTGCCGCGCCGTCGGCCGCCCGATCGGCCCATCCGGCTTCCTGCCCCGCCGCCGGTACGGGCGTTACCTCGCGGCGACGCTGGACGCGACGGGCTACCACGACCTGGTGCCCGGCCGCGCCGTCGCCGTGCGCCACACCGGCGACCAGGTCGAGATCACGCTCGGCGACGGCCGACGGATCGCCGGCCGGGCCGCGGTCCTCGCCACCGGCCATGACGCCCCGGCGCCGCCCCTGCCCGGCCCCTGGGACCACCCGCGGGCGAGCCTGGACCCGTGGCGGCCCGGCGCGCTGGACCGGGCCGCCACCGCCGACCGGGTACTGCTGGTCGGGACCGGGTTGACCGCCGTCGACGCCGCACTGGCGATCCACCGGCGGCACCCGGACGCCCGGATCGTCGCGATCAGCCGGCACGGACTGCTGCCCACCGCGCACCGGGCCGAACCCGCCCCGCCGGTACGGCTCGACCGCGTGCCCCGCGGCCTGCCCGACCTGCTCGCCGCGGTACGGGCGGCGATCGCCGCCGGTGCCGACTGGCGCGCCGTCGTGGACGGGCTGCGGTGCGACGCCGACCGGATCTGGGCCACCCTGCCGCCGCCGGCGCGGCGCCGGTTCATCGCACACGTCGACCGGTACTGGCAGGTGCACCGGCACCGGATGGCGCCGCCGGTGGCCAGGGCGGTGACCGGGTTGCGCGAGAGCGGTGCGCTGACCGTACTGGCGGGGCGGCTGGACCGCTTCGGGCCGAGCGGGGACGGGCTCGTCGCCGTGACCGACCGCGGGCGGGAACTGCCCTGCGGCGCGCTGCTGAACTGTACCGGGCCGGGCCGGTGGGCCACCGGAACCGATCCGCTCGCGGCATCGGTCCGGTCGGCCGGCCTCGCCCGGCTCGACGACACCGGCGTCGGCCTGTGCTGCGACCCGGCCGGGCGAACCACCCCGTCGTCGCCGCTGTTCGTCCTCGGCCCACCGCGGCTCGGCGGTTCGTGGGAGACGACCGCGATCCCGGAGATCCGCGCCCAGGCCGACGCCATCGCCGACGCGCTCGCCACCGCCGCCGTCCGGCAACCCGTGGCCTGATCCCGGCGACCGGCAGGCCGCCGGCCGATCCGGGAGACGGGTGGCCCGCGGCCGATCCGGGAGACCGGCAGGCCGCGGGGTGATCCGGCGACCGGCGGTTCGCGGGCCGACCACCGGACCGCCCGTCCCGCCGGTGCCGGCCCGCCCCGCTGGGCGAGCTGGACCGGCTGGCACCCCTCCGGCGAGCACCTCGTGCACCGGAACCGGCGCCGGCCGCCGAGTTCCGCGCCACCCACCGCCGCCCGCGGCGGTCCCGAACCACGACAAGGAGTACCCGATGACCACGACCACCGGGATCGATCCCGCCGAGCTGGCCCGCCGGTACGCGGCCGGCGACCACACACCCGTCTTCGACCCGCGGCAACGCTGGTACCGCCGGCTGCACGGCACCGCCGACCACGAGGCATGGCTGTTGACCTGGCTGCCCGGGCAGGGCACCGACCTGCACGACCACGGCGGCGCGAGCGGCGCGTTCACCGTACTGAGCGGCACCGTCGCCGAGGACGTCGTCGCCCCGGCCGGGCTCACCACGGTGCGCTGGGACGTCGGCGCGGTGCGGTCGTTCGGGCCGCACCACATCCACCGGGTGCACAACGACGGCCACGAGCCGGTCGTGACCCTGCACGTGTACGCGCCGGGACTGACCGCGATGTCGCAGTACGACTACGTGGACGGGCAGCTGCGGCTGCTGCGCACCGACCAGGCCGGGGTGGACTGGTGACCGCCGCGATCGACACGATGCTCGCCACCGCGCGACGCCGGCTGCACCGGCTCACCCCGGCGCAGGCGCACCGCGCGGTCCTCGACGGCGCGCTGCTGGTGGACATCCGGCCGGCCGCGCAACGCCGGGCCGAGGGCGGCGTCCCCGGCGCCCTGGTGGTCGAGCGCAACGTGCTGGAGTGGCGGTTCGATCCGACCTGCCCGGCCCGGCTTCCGCAGGCCACCGGGCCCGACGTGCCGGTCGTGATCCTCTGCTCGGAGGGGTACACCTCGTCGCTGGCCGCGGCTAGCCTGCAGGAACTCGGCCTGTACCGGGCGACCGACGTGATCGGCGGCTACCGGGCCTGGCGCGCCGCCGGGCTGCCGGTCGACTGAACCGCGACCGCCCCGCGATCGGCTCCGGCCGCGGGGCGGCCGGTCACAGCGACGGGTCGGACAGCGCGGCCAGGGCGGTGTGCACCAGCACCCGCACGCCGTGCCCGATCGCCGCCTCGTCCACGTCGAAGTTCGGCTGGTGCAGGTCGAGCTGCTCGCCGGGCCGGCCCACGCCGAGCCGGGCCATCGCCCCCGGCACGTGCTCCAGGTACCAGGCGAAGTCCTCGCCGCCCATGCTGATCGGCGCCTCCACCACGTGCTCGGGGCCGAGCGCGGCGGCCGCCGCGGCACCGAACACCGCCGCCGCCGTACGGTCGTTGACCACCGGCGGCACGCCGCGGCTGTAGTCCACCTCGACCCGGGTACCGGTACCGGCCGCGGCGGCGTGCACCAGCTCCTCCACCAGCGCCGGGGCCTCGCCCCACGCCGCGCGGTCGAGCACCCGCACCGTCGCCTCGGCCGTACCCTCGCGCGGGATCGCGTTCGCCGCCTGCCCGGCGTGTACCGCGCCGAACACCACCGAGATGCCCGAGCGCGGGTCGGCCCGGCGGGAGACCAGCGCCGGCACCTCGACGACGACCTTGGCCAGCGCGTGCACCAGGTCGGCGGTCAGGTGTGGCCGGGCGGTGTGGCCGCCGGCGCCGGACAGCCGGATCCGCATCATGTCGGCCGCCGCGGTCAGCGGCCCGGACCGGACGCCGACCAGCCCGGTCGGCAGCTTCGGGTCGCAGTGGAACGCGAACACCGCGCGGGCGTCGGCCAGCCCGCCGGCGGCGACCATCTGCGGCGCGCCGGACGGGAACTTCTCCTCGGTCGGCTGCAGCAGCAGCCGAACCCGGCCGGGCAGCTGGCCGCGCGCGGCCAGTTCGGCCAGCGCCAGCCCGGCGCCGGCCACCACGGTGGCGTGCACGTCGTGGCCGCACGCGTGGCAGGCGCCGGCCACGGTCGACCGGTACGGCACGTCCTTGACGTCGTCCATCGGCAGCGCGTCGATGTCGCCGCGCAGCGCGATCAGCGGCGTGCCCGGCTCGTCCGGGCCGACCTCGCAGAGCACCCCGTTGCCGGTCGGCAGCAGCCGCGGCGTCAACCCGGCCGCGGTGAGCACGCCGGCCAGGTGCGCCGCCGTGTTCTGCTCGTGCCCGGACAGCTCCGGATGGGCGTGCAGGTGCCGGCGCAGCGCGACGAGGTCGGCCTGGTGCCGGCCGAGCCAGTCGTCGAGCAGGTCGGGCAGCGGGTCGGCGCCCGACTCGCACGGGGTGGGCAGGTCGGCGCTGAGCGTGGATGCAGTCACGGTCGGATCGTCTCGATCTCGGGTCGACGGACAGTTACGGAACGCACTCGCACCGGGTGTGCGGACAGCGACCCGGCGGTACCGGCCGGATCGGCGTCGAGATCCCCGGTGAACGCGAGAATCCTAGACCTGCCCGATCGCCCCTCAGCGACCGGAACACCGACCGTCCCACCCATCGTCCGAGCCTGTTTGCAGGGAAAATCCCCGAATCCGGGCCGGACACCGGTCGCGGCGGCCGGCCCGGGTCGCGGGTCGGGCCGCACGGTCCGGCCAGCCGGCGCCGTCGGGATGCCGCGCCCGCCCGGCCACCACCGGCTACAACGCCGTACCGGTACCGGTGGTGACGCTGCGGGGTCGCCCGTCCGTGCGGCGGGTGACGCGGCGGTCCGTCAGAACCGTTCGGCCGGGCGGTACGTGCCCCAGACATCGCGCAGCGCATGGCAGACCTCACCGACCGTGGCCCGGGCAGCGAGCGCCGCCTTCAGCGGCGGCAGCACGTTGTCGGTACCGGCCGCGGCGGCGCGCACCGCGGCGAGCGCCGCCCGTACCGCCGGGTCGTCCCGGTCGGCGCGCAGTGCGGCCAGCCGCTTCTCCTGCTCGGCGCCGATCGTCGGGTCGACCCGCAACGGCTCGTACGGCTCGTCGCCGTCGCTGGTGAACCGGTTGACGCCGACCACGGTGCGCTCGCCGGACTCGATCTGCTGCGCCACCTGGTAGGCGGACAGCTCGATCTCCTGCTTCTGGAAGCCGGCCTCGATCGCCGCGACCGCCGAACCGTGCTCGAACACCTTGTCGATCAGCGCGACCGCCGCGTCCTCCACCTCGTCGGTCAGCCCCTCCACCAGGTACGACCCGGCGAACGGGTCGACGGTGCCGGTCAGGTCGGTCTCGTACGCCAGCACCTGCTGGGTGCGCAACGCGAGCCGGGCCGCTTTCTCGGTCGGCAGCGCGATCGCCTCGTCGTACGAGTTGGTGTGCAGCGACTGGGTGCCACCGAGCACCGCACCGAGGCCCTGCACGGCGACCCGGACCAGGTTCACCTCCGGCTGCTGGGCGGTCAGCTGCACCCCGGCGGTCTGGGTGTGGAACCGCAGCATCTGCGCCTTCGGGTTGGTGGCGCCGAACCGCTCGCGCATGATCCGGGCCCAGATCCGGCGCGCCGCGCGGAACTTCGCGACCTCCTCCAGCAGGGTGGTGCGCGCCACGAAGAAGAAGCTCAGCCGCGGCCCGAAGTCGTCCACCGCGAGGCCCGCGTCGACCGCGGTCTGCACGTACTCGATGCCGTTGGCCAGGGTGAACGCGATCTCCTGGGCGGGCGTCGCGCCGGCCTCGGCCATGTGGTAGCCGGAGATCGAGATGGTGTTCCAGCGCGGCAGCTCGCTCGCGCAGTAGCCGAACGTGTCGGCCACCAGCCGCAGCGACGGCCGCGGCGGGAAGATGTACGTGCCGCGGGCGATGTACTCCTTGAGCACGTCGTTCTGGATCGTGCCGGTCAGCTTCGCCCCCGGCACCCCTTGCTCCTCGGCGACCAGCTGGTAGAGCAGCAGCAGCACCGCGGCCGGCGCGTTGATCGTCATCGAGGTGGAGACCTCGCCGAGCGGGATCCGGTCGAACAGGGTGCGCATGTCGTCGATCGAGTCGATCGCGACGCCGACCTTGCCGACCTCGCCGTGCGCGATCGGCTCGTCCGAGTCGTACCCCATCTGGGTGGGCAGGTCGAACGCGACGGACAGGCCGTGACCGCCCGCGGCGAGCAGCTGGTGGTAGCGGGCGTTGGATTCGCGCGCCGTACCGAACCCGGCATACTGGCGCATGGTCCACGGCCGGGAGGTGTACATCGTGGGATATACGCCCCGAGTGAACGGATATTCACCCGGTGCACCCAGCCGCGCGTCCAGCCCCGGCCGCACGTCGTCCGGGCCGGCCACCGTGGGCAGCTCGATGCCCGACTCCGACCGGTACGCCCCGGTCATCGGCCCGCCTCGCGCCGCCACCTGTCGGACTGTCGCCACCCCGACGTACCGTGTGGGCCGACCGACGCGTGCGGCGGCACGGCGGGAACTGGCATGGCTGCGGTCATGCGCCGATCGTAGGCGCCGCGCCGGGCCGGCGCACCGGCGCACGACCGGTGCCGGTGTCGCCGCCGGGCCAGCCGGTCGGCGGTCGCCGCACCGCCAGGTCGGCCCCGCGCCGGTCGCCTCGACGCCGGGCCCGATCCGACCCGGCGTCACGACCCGATGGACGGAAGGTGATGGCGCGATGGACGGTGCGACCCCCACGCTGCGCGCCCTGCGCCGACCGCCCACACTAGGGCGTGTTTCGAAACCCCCCATGGTCCCGAAACACACCCTGGGACGCATTTCGGAACCCCCGGCGCGTTGCATTCCGAAACACGTCCTGGTGACCGTTTCGTACCGATGCCCGCTTCGGAGGCCGCCCCGCACCGGGGAGCGGTCGACTACCGGAGGACCCACCTCGTGACCACCCCAGCTTCCCTCGGCGGCACCCCCGACCAGCCGCCCCAGGCGCCGAGCGACAGCCACGGCAGCGCCGGCGCGGTCATCGGCGGTCGGTACACGCTGCACGAGCTGATCGGCTCCGGCGGCATGGGCGCGGTCTGGCGCGCCTGGGACGACCTGCTGCGCCGGGACGTCGCGATCAAGGAGGTACTGCTGCCGCCGGGCATCCCCGCCGACGAGCGGGCCGCCCTCTACGAGCGCACCCTGCGCGAGGCGCGGGCCGCGGCCAGCCTGTCGCACCCGTCGGTGGTCCGGATGTACGACGTGGTCCAGGACGCCGACCGCCCGTGGCTGGTGATGGAGCTGCTGCAGGCCCGCAGCATCGCCGACATGATCACCCGCAACGGCCCGCTGCCGCCCCGCGCGGTGGCCAAGATCGGCCTGTCCGTGCTCGGCGCGCTGGAGGCCGCACACTCCGCCGGGGTGCTGCACCGCGACGTGAAGCCGGCGAACGTGCTGATCTGCTCGGACGGCCGGTGCGTGCTGACCGACTTCGGTGTCGCCCGGATCATGACCGACCAGAACGCGGCGCTCACCACGCCGGGCATGGTGCTCGGCTCCCCGCAGTACATCTCGCCGGAGCGGGCGATGGGCGCCGAGTTCGGCCCGCCGTCCGACCTGTTCTCGCTCGGCGTCACGCTCTACACCGCGGCGCAGGGCACCCCGCCGTTCGACCGGGGCGACCCGCTGTCGACCATGCACGCCGTCGTCTACGAGGACCCGGAGCCGCCGCGCAACGCCGGCCCGCTCGCCCCGGTACTGCTCGGGCTGCTGGTCAAGGACCCGGCCCAGCGCTGGGACGTGGACCGCACCCGGTCCGAGCTGCGCGCCGCGCTGGCCGGGCCGCTGGCCCCCGGCGCCCAGCCGGCCCCCGGTGGGTACGCCGCGGGTTCCCCGATGTCGGGGCCGCCCGCACCGGCGCCCGGCGTCCCCGGTCCGATGAGCGGGGCCCCGGCACCCGGCGTGCCCGGACCGATGTCCGGCGCTCCGGCGCCGGGCCAGTTCGGGGTGCCGGGGCCGATGTCCGGCGCGCCCGCCCCCGGGATGCCCGGGCCCGGCATGGCCGGCGCGCCGGCTGGCGGGATGGCCGGGCCGATGTCCGGCCCACCGGCGTCCGGCGGACCGGCCAACCCGATGCGCGCCACCGCGTCCGTGCCCCAGCGGTACCCGGAACCCGGCTACGGCGACGGGTACGAGCAGCCGCACGCACCGTCCCGCCAGCTGCGGCACCTCGGTCCGTGGCTGGTCGGTGCCGGCGCCGCGATCGTGGTGATCATCCTGGTCGTGGTGGCGCTCGGCGCCGGCGGCGCGTTCAGCCCGGACGAGCCGAGCACGAACTCGACGACGCCGGCGGCGGAGAGCGGTGGCCCGACCAAGGCGGTACACAACCCGGCGGGGTTCAGCACCGTGGTGGCGAAGAACTGGCCGCAGACCGCCAAGTCGCCCCAGACGTTCACCGACCCCGCCGACAGCAAGGCGTGGATCCGGTTCCAGGCGAACCGCACCGGCAGCCACCCCGCCGCGTTCCTGCGCGGCTCGGAGAAGGGGCTGCGCGGCAGCTACGGCAACTACCAGCGGGTCGCGCTGCGCTCCGGGGTCAAGCTCGGCGGCCACGATGCGGCGGAGATCGAGTACACGCTCACCGACCACGGCCAGGCCCGCCACGCGCTGTGGCGGGTCACCGCGGTCGACGGGCACCTGTACGAGGTGTACCTGTCGGTGCCGCAGCGGATGTTCGCCAAGGACAAGGCGGTCTACCAGCAGGCGGTGAAGAGCTACCGGTTCGACTGACCGCCAGGGCGTGTCCGGATGGCTCCGCCCCGGCGAGCCGGATCGCGCGCAGGGCGGAGGTGCGGGTGCGTACCGGTGTCGTGTGCGCCCTGTCGGGCCCGCGCCAGCACCCGGTCACCGCGGTCGGTCGGGACCGGGGGCGACCGGTTGGCCGGATGCGGCAGGATGGTGCGGTGACCGCGGAGATGACCGAGCAGCTGCGTGCGCGCGCGACGGCGTGGCTCGACGACGACCCCGACCCGGCCGACCGGCAGGAGCTCGCGGCGCTCCTGGACACCGGCCCGGCCGGCGCGGCGGAGCTCGCGGACCGGTTCGCCGGGCCGCTGACCTTCGGTACCGCCGGGCTGCGGGGGCCGCTGCGGGCCGGCCCGAACGGGATGAACCGGGCCGTCGTCCGCGCCGCCGCCACCGGCCTGGTCCGCTGGCTCGCGGCCCAGGGCGTCGCCGGGCCGATCGTGATCGGCTACGACGCCCGGCACCGCTCGCACGAGTTCGCGGTGGAGACCGCCCGGGTCGCCACCGGCGCCGGCCGGCGCGCCCTGCTGCTGCCCGGCCCGCTGCCCACCCCCGTCCTGGCGTACGCGGTGCGCGAGCTCGACGCGGCCGCCGGCGTGATGGTCACCGCGAGCCACAACCCGCCGCGGGACAACGGCTACAAGGTCTACCTCGGCGCCGCGCTCGGCGGCCCGGGCGGCGCCGGCGCCCAGCTGGTATCGCCGGCGGACGGGGCGATCGAGGCGGCCATCCGCGAGGTCGGCCCGCTGACCGCGGTACCGCTGGGCGAGCCGGGCGAGGTGCTCGGTGCCGACCTGCTGGAGCGCTACCTGGACGCCGCCGTGGCGGTCGTAGCGCCGGACGCGCCGCGCGAGCTGGCCGTGGCGTACACGCCGCTGCACGGGGTGGGCGGGAAGGTGGCGGCGGAGGCGTTCCGCCGGGCCGGGTTCGCCCCGCCGGCGATCGTCGCCGAGCAGGCCGAGCCGGACCCCGACTTCCCGACCGTGGCGTTCCCGAACCCGGAGGAGCCGGGTGCGATCGACCTGGCGGTGGCGCTGGGCGCGTCGACCGGAGCCGACCTGGTGATCGCCAACGACCCGGACGCCGACCGGTGCGCGGTCGCGGTGCCCGACCCGGCGCTCGGCGCCGGCCCGGACGATCCGGCCGGCTGGCGGATGCTGCGCGGCGACGAGGTCGGCGTGCTGCTCGCCGACCACCTGATCCGCCGCGCCACCCCCGGGGTGTACGCGACGACGATCGTGTCGTCCTCGCTGCTGCGGGCGCTCACCGAGGCGCGCGGCGTGCGGTACGCGGAGACGCTCACCGGGTTCAAGTGGATCGTGCGCGCCGGCAGCGTGCCCGAGTCGGCCCCGGAACCGCCGGGCTCCTCGCTCGCTGACGCTCGCGAACCCGGCACCGACACCGACCTTGCCTTCGGGTACGAGGAGGCGCTCGGCTATGCGGTGGCGCCGCGGCTGGTGCGCGACAAGGACGGGATCACCGCCGCGCTGCTGGTCGCCGAGCTCGCCGCGACGCTGCGCGCGGACGGCCGTACCCTGGTCGACCGGTTGGCCGAGCTGGCCGCCGAGTTCGGTCGGTACGCGACCGACCAGCTGTCGGTGCGGGTGACCGACCTGGCCGACCTCGGCGCGATGATGTCCCGGCTGCGCTCGGGTCCGCCGGCAACGCTGCTGGAACGCAAGGTCACCGTCGACGACCTGCTGCCCGACGCCGACGTGCTGCGGCTGTCCGCGGACGGGCTGCGGGTGGTGGTCCGCCCGTCCGGCACCGAGCCGAAGCTCAAGGCGTACCTGGAGGTCGTGGTCGCCGCCGACGCCGACCCGGCGCCGGAGCTCGCCCGACTGCGCGCCGAGATCTCCACCGCCCTCGGCGTCTGACCGACCCGGGTCGATCGGCCGTCCCGAGAGCCGTCAGGAGTCGGTACCGGCCGCGAAGCGGGGCATCCCGCCGAACTGGCGGTCACCGGCGTCGCCGAGGCCGGGGACGATGAACGCCCGGTCGTTGAGCCGCTCGTCGATCGAGGCGGTGACCAGCCGCAGCGGCAGCCCGCTGGCCTCCAGCCGGGCCAGCCCCTCCGGCGTGGTCAGCACGCACACCACGGTGATGTCGGTGCAGCCGCGGTCCGCGATCAGCCGGCAGCAGTGCTCCAGCGAGCCGCCGGTCGCCACCATCGGGTCGAGCACGATGACCGAACTGCCCGTCAGGTCGGTGGGCAGCGACTCCAGGTACGCGCGGGGCTGGAACGTCTGCTCGTCCCGGGCCAGGCCGACGAACCCCATCGACGACTCCGGCAGCAGCCCGAGCGCCGAGTCGGCCATCCCGAGCCCGGCCCGCAGCACCGGCACGAGCAGCGGCGGGGCGGCCACCCGTACGCCCTGGGTGGGCGAGACGGGGGTGTTGATGTCGAAGCGCTCGACCGGCAGCTCCCGGGTCGCCTCGTAGACCAGCATCGTGGTCAGCTCGTGCAGCGCGGCCCGGAACGTGCCCGGTTCGGTCAGCACGTCCCGCATCGCGGTGAGGCGGGCTGCGGCCAGGGGGTGATCAACCACGGTGACGTCCACGCCGACAACCTAGCGGCCCGGCGCCGGCGCGACGGTACCGCCTCCGGTCAGTCGGTGTCCTGGGAGATCTCCCAGACGTAGCCGGCCGGGTCGGCGAAGGTGGCGGTACGGATGCCCCAGGCCAGGTCGGCCGGACCGCTGAGCAGCGTCACGCCGCGCTTCTGCAACTCGGCCGCCATCTCGTCCACGTTCTCCACCGCCAGCGCGAACTGTCCGACGCCGATACCTGCCAGGGCCGCCTGGTCGGTCGGCGACGGCTGGTGCGCCCGGTCGAGCCGCAGCGCGAGGTAGAGGTCGCCGAGCCGGTAGATCAGCGTGTCGGGTTCGTCGTCCAACGGGGCGAGGTCGAACGTGTCCCGGTAGAACCGCTTCATCGCCGCCAGGTCGTCGACCATCAGGTTCAACGCTCCGATCCGCTTCGCCCACTCCGCCATGGCGCACACTCCTTCATCTCGTCGTGGTCGTACCGAGGGGCGGACGACGTGGCGCCGGCAAACTCATCGGTTCGGCCGATGTCGTGCAGGGGCCGGGATCGGGCACGATCCGGTCACGTCGGGCGGCATCGGCGCCGGCGGGAGTGCGTCCGCGAACAGCCACGATTAGCATGTGCCACGCATCGGGGCGGACGATGCGGCGGCCGGTGTCCGGCCGGTCCCACGCCAAGGCGCCCGGCGCGACCCAGCCCGACCGGTCCGTGACGACCGCCGGTGCCCGGCGCGCGGCAGCCCACCGGTCCGCGAAGAACCGGTACGCGAAGAAGAGGAACGAGATGCAGCTCAACGTGAGCCTGGCCGGCCGCAGCTACCCCCCGACCGAGCCGTACGAGGTCAGCCGGGAGCACATCCGGATCTTCGCCGAATCGCTGCACGACGACAACCCGATCTACCGCGACCCGGCCGCCGCGCGCGCCGCCGGCTACCGGGACGTGCTCGCCTCGCCGACGTTCCTCACCGTGCTGTCCGAACGGGCCGAGCGGGCGCAGGTCGCGGCCGACACCGAGCTCGGCCTGGACTACAGCCAGACCGTGCACGGCTTCCAGCGGTTCGTGCACCTGCGGCCGGTGCACCCGGGGGACGTGCTCAACCTCGAAGCGCACATCGACGACGTCCGCATCACCGGCGGGATCGGCCTGGTCACGGTCAGCTGCCGGGTGTTCTGCAACAGCACCGAACACGTCGCCACGATGTACTGCACGATGGTCGAGCGGCCCGCCGGCGTGCCGCTGAGCTGACCGACCCGGCACCGACCGACGCCGACCGACCCGGGACTCTCGGCCCTGGCGCGATCCACCGCGCGGCCGGCCGGGACCGACCCGGGCGCGACGCGCAACCGGGTCCGGATGACAAGTTCTTGCCGGCGACGCCTGCCGGGGCCGAGAAAAGTGCCCGGGTAGGCGAGACTCGACCACGTCCCAGACCCCACCGCTGGG
Source organism: Actinocatenispora comari (assembly GCF_017312725.1). Lineage (GTDB taxonomy): Bacteria > Actinomycetota > Actinomycetes > Mycobacteriales > Micromonosporaceae > Actinocatenispora > Actinocatenispora comari. Next base: position 65,518 of record NZ_BOPO01000101.1, read on the forward strand.
AGGTCACCGACAACGACTCGTCAGACGAAATCCTGGGGAGAAACCGGCGCCGGCCCGCGCGGCGACGCGGCGCGCCAACGGTACGACGGCCCTCGCCCCGGGTCGCCGACGCCGCCTTGGCCTGCGTTGCACGCCGGCCGGCCACGAACCTCGTACCGCGCCCGCGCGTCGCGACCGCGGCGTCCCGCCGCCCGCGCCACGGGTACGTGTCCGGGGACCGGCCGCCGCGATCCCCCCGCGTCTCGGACCCATCGAGAATCGGAGGTACGAAACCATGTCGCCGGTCAGCCCAGCCGGAGCACGCGAACCGCTGGTGGAGCGGGTCGAGGAACTCGACACGCTCAAGGTGTGCGTCGAACGGCTGCTCGCGGGGTCGTCCGGCCTGCTCGTGATCGAGGGCAGTGCCGGTGTGGGCAAGACCTGCCTGCTGGCCGCCCTGGTGACGCTCGCCCGCCGATCCGGCGCCCAGGTACTCACCGGCTCCGGCGGGCCGAGCGAACCCGACATGCCGCTGGGCCTGCGCAGCCAGCTGTTCGGCCAGAACGGCCGGGGCGAGGAGGGCGACGCGGGGCCGGAACGGCTCGCCGAGGCGTTCGACGCGCTGCACGGCCGGCTGGTCCGGCTGGCCGACAACGGGCCGGTGGTCATCGCCGTGGACGACGTCCACCTGCTCGACGAACTGTCGTTGCGGTGGCTCGGTTTCCTCAGCCGGCGGCTCGGTGAGCTGCCGGCGATCCTCGCCATCACCGGCCGTACCGACGAGATCGCCGCCATGTCCTCGGACGCGCAGACCGACCTGCGGTACAGCCTGAACGCGACGACGATCCGGCCGGCCGCGCTGAGCCGGGCGGGCGTCGCCGCGATGCTGCGGTCGCGGCTCGGCGCGCCGATCGACGACGAGCTCGCGGCCACCGTGCACCGGATGACGGCGGGCAACCCGCGGTTCGTCACCGAGGTCTGCCAGACCCTCGCCGCCGAGCACCTGGAACCCGCCAAGGCCGACCTGGCCGCGGTACGGCAGCTGGCGCCACCCGGCGTGACCCGGTACGTGCTGGGGCGGCTGCGCCGCAACGACCCCACCACGGCCGCCGTGGCCCGCGCGATCGCCGTCGTGGGCGGCGGTACCTGCGCGTCGATGATCGCGGCGATGTGCGGGATGGAGCGCGGTTCGGTCGCCGACGTCATCTCCGAACTGGCCCAGCTCGGCATCCTGCGCGCCGCCGAGCCGGCCACGTTCGTGCACCCGATCGTGCGCAACGCCCTCTACGCGAGCCTGCGCTCGTCGGAACGCCAGCAGTACCACCGGAACGCGGCGGCGCTGCTCACCGAGCAGGACGGCGACCCGGCCCAGGTGGCGCGGCACCTGCTCGCCGGCAACCCGGCGATCGACCCGGACATGATCGACACCCTCTGCCGGGTCGCCGTCGACCTGATCGCGCGCGGCGAGCACGCCCTCGGTACCGAGTGCCTGCAGCGGGCCATCCACGGCACCATGTCACCCACGCACCGCGGCCGGCTCGCGCTGAAGCTCGGCTCCGCGCTGGCCGTGCACCATCCGGCGAGCGCGATCTCGCACCTGCGGCACGCGAGCATGGTGGTACGCCAGCCGGATCAGGTCAACGCCGCGCACCGGGCGCTGAGCGAGGCGCTCGCCGGGGACGGTCAGGTGCTGGAGGCCATCGAGGTACTCGACGACTGCGCGAGCCAGCTTTCCGGGGTCCGGCCGGAACTCGCCACCAGGGCCCGGGACTCGGCCACCCTGCTGTCCCTGCTGCACGCCGACACCGCCCGGGAGGCCCGTTCCCGGCTGCCCACCGACCGGCCCCGCGGCGACGCGGCACGGACCGTCCTCGCCACCGCCACGGCGGCGCTGGGGGCGGCCTGGGCGGGCAACGACCGGGAGTACTGGATCCGGGCGCTCGCCGGCGTGGTCGACTCGAACGCCCTCACCAGCCTGCAGCCGATCGAGTGCATGGCGGTGGTGCTGCCGCTGCTGTACGCCGACCGGCTGGACCTGGCCGACCGGGTGCTCGGCCGGCTCGACGACGAGGTGACCGGGGCGGTGGCCGAGATCGCCGCGCTGCGGTCCTGGGTGGCGCTGGCCCGCGGGCACGTACCGGCGGCCGCGGACCAGGCCCGGCGGGCCGCCGCAGCGGTCGACGACGGCAAGGGCATCCCGCTGTACACCGACCACCGATCGGCGCTGATCGTCACGCTCACCGAGCTGGGCGAGGCGGACGAGGTCAACCGGATCATCGACCTGACCGCACCGGCCGACGAGCTGCCGCCGCACTGGCGGTACACGCAGCTGCTCGCCAGCCGTGGCCGGATCCGGGTGGCCAGCGGCGAACTGCACGCCGGGCTGACCGACCTGCGCGAGTGCGGGCGCCGGCTGACCGAGTTCGGCGTGACGAACCCGGCGGTGAACCGGTGGCGGTCGACCACCGCCCTCGCACTGGCCCGCGCCGGCGAACCGGGCCGGGCCCGCCAGCTCGCCGACGAGCAGCTGCGCGACGCGCGCCGCTGGGGTACACCGCGGGCGATCGGGTTGGCGCTGCACGTCCGTGGCCTGGTCGCCGACGAGACCGCGGACCGGGCCCGGTACCTCAGCGACGCCGTCGACCGGTTGCGCGACTCCCCCGGAATGCTGGAGCTGGCCCGGGCGTTGATCGATCTCGGTGCGGCCCAGATCGACTGCGGCGCGGCCGCATCGGCGCGGGACCTGTTGCGCGAGGCGCTCGACCTCGCCCAGCGCTGTGGCGCGGTGGGGCTGACCGACCGGTCCCGGCGCGAACTGGTCCGCAGCGGCGCCCGGCCGCGCCGCCGGACCGAGTCCGGGCTGGGCTCGCTGACCTCGGCCGAGCGGCGCACCGCGCTGCTCGCCGCGCAGGGCCAGACCAACCGGGAGATCGCGCAGCAGCTGTTCGTCACCCAGCGCACGATCGAACTGCACCTGACCAACACGTACCGCAAGCTGCGGGTGGCCGGGCGGGCCGGGCTGATCGCGCTGCTCGCCGAGGAGGCGGACGAGCCGACACCGCTGCCCGGCCCGTACCCGGTGCCGTCGCCGCGGGAGGCGGACCGCTCCGACGGTCCGGCCGCCTGAGCGGCCGGCAGGCAGGAGGCGCAGCGCTGCGACGGCCGGGCCTGCCCGAGCGGCCGTCGGGAACCCTCGACCGAGGCCGCACGGTCCCGGCACGGCGATCCCGGCACCGCCCGAGGTCGGGCGGTGCCGGGACACCGATCAGTGGTGGCCGAGGCCGATCCGGTCGCTGAGCCGCCGCATCCCCGCCGGTGACCACCAGGCCGCGCGCCCGGTCAGCCGCAGGAAGATCGGGACCAGTACGCCCCGGATCAGGGTGGCGTCCACGACGATGGCGAGGCCGGCACCGATGCCGAACAGCTTCGCCACCGACACCCCGGACATCGCGGTGGAGAAGAACGTGATCGCCAGGATCACCGCCGCCGCGCTGACGATGGAGCCGCTCATCCCGAGCCCGATCCGGACCGCGCCGCGCGGATCACCGGTCGCCTCGTACGTCTCCTTGATGCGGGACAGCACGAACACCTCGTAGTCCATCGACAACCCGTACGCGACGCAGAGCACCAGTACCGGCATCGACACCGCGATCGGTGACGGGGTGAAGTTCAGCGGGCCGGACAGGTGCCCCTGCTGGAACACCCACACCAGGATGCCGAGGATCGCGGTCAGCCCGAGCGCGTTGAGCAGTACCGCCTTGAGCGGAACCAGCAGGCTGCCGGTGGCGAGGAACAGCAACACCATGGTGATCAGGATGGCCAGCCCGATCGCGAGCGGCAGCCGGTCGGTCAGCGCCGAGTCGATGTCCAGCAGCTGCGCGGACATGCCGCCGACCCGCACCGTACGCTCGCCCGGCACCGGTGTCGCCCGGACCGCCTCGGCGAGCTTCTTCCCGTTGTCCGAGTAGGGCGTCACGTCGTTGAGGACCTGCAGGTAGACCGCGTCGCCGGTGTGCATCGCGGCCGCCTGGCCCGGCGCCGGTGGCGCCACCCGCGCACCGTCGGCGTAGCGGCCGGTGGCCGCGTTGACCGCCACCACGTGCGGCAGCCGGGACAGCGCCGTCGCGTACCCGTCGAGGGCGGTGCTGTTGGCGTCGCCGAGCCACCGGTCGGTGGTCACCGCCACCGCGCCCTCCTGCTCGGCGGCGCCGGGGAACTGGGTACGGATCGTCTGGGTGGCCTGCCGGCCCTCCGACGACGTCGGCAGCACCCGCTCGTCCGGCACGTTGAGCTGGATGGACCGCAGCGGCGCCGCCGCGACGACGAACATCGCCAGCGCCACCAGGCCGAGGATCAGCGGCCGGCGCATGCTGATCCCGGCGATCCGGCCCCACAGCCGGCGTTGCGGTTCCCGGGCCGGCCTGCGGCGCCGGATCGACCACTTGTCGACCCGGTCGCCGAGCAGCATCAGCGCCGCCGGCAACGGCAGCAGCGCGCCGATCGCGGCGACCGCCACGACGGTCACCCCGGCGAACGCGAACGACCGCAGGAAGTCCTGCTTGAACACCAGCATGGTGAGCAGTACCGCGGCAACGATGCTGGCGCTGAACAGCACGGTACGACCGGCGGTACGCATGGTCGTGGCCAGCGCGGCGGCCTTGTCCAGCCCTCTCGCCCGTTCCTCCCGGAACCTGGACACGATCAACAAGCTGTAGTCGATCGCCAGGCCCAGTCCCAGTGCGGTGATCAGGTTCAGCGCGAACACCGAGATCGAGGTGAGCCGGCCGAGCCCGTCGAGCACCGCGAACGAGCCGAGGATCGCGAACACGCCGATGAACAGCGGCAGCAGCGCCGCGATCACCCCGCGGAACACGAAGAACAGCAGGATCAGCGTGAGCGGCAACGCGACCAGCTCGGAGGCGCCGAGGTCGGCGTTGAGCTGGTCGCTCATGTCGTTGTTGATCTGCAGGATGCCGCCGAACGTGACGTGCACCCCGTCCCGGTGCCCGGCGAGCTTGTCGTGCAGCTGCTTCGCCGCCTTGCCGGAGGTGTCGTCGTCCCCGGCGACCCGGGCCAGGACCAGCCCGTACGAGCCGTCCTTGCCCACCATGCTCGGGTCGGCGCCGCCGACGTACGAGCCGACGACGGTGACGCCGGAGTGCCCGCGCAGCGTGGCGACGATCTGCCGGCCGGCGCGCTGCGCTGCGGCGCCGTCGATCTTCCCGTCGTCCGCGCGGACCAGCACCGACAGGTTCGGCTGGGTGGCCGGAAAGTGCCGGGACAGGACGTTGGTGGCGGCGACCGAGTCGGAGGACGGGTCGTCGAAGCCGCCGTTCTTCAGCAGCGCGGTGGCGCTGCCGGCGAGCACCACTCCGGCCACCATCACCAGGAACGCCAGTACCAGGATCAGCCGGGGGCGGCGCAGCGCCAGCGCCAGGCGCCGCCGGCGGCCCGGCCCGTCGACCGGCGGGTCCGCGGTACCGGTGTCCAGCTGCCCGGACGAGATCACATTCACCTGCTGGCTCCATTCGACGAGTACTGGGCGTTCGACGCGGCGCCGGGCGGGTCGCCCGGGTGCCACCTGCGGTCGTGCGGACGATCGGCGATGGTCGTGCCGATCCGTCCACTCGGGACGGATCGCCGGGTATCGGACCAGTCTGGCATCGATCGGCCCGTCCGCCCCCGAACTCCGCACCGAAGTCTTTGCCGTTCCGGGGCCTCGCCCGCCGCGGTCCCGGCCGGGATCTCCGCCTCAGTGCCCCATGCCCATGCCGCCGTCCACCGGCACCAGCGCACCGGTGATGTACGCGGCGTCCTCGCTGACGAGGAACCGCGCCACCCGGGCGATCTCGGTGGCCGAGGCGGCCCGGCCGAGCGGGATGCCGGCGAGCGCCGCGGTGCGCTGCCGGTCCGACAGCACCGCGGTCATGTCGGTGTCCACGAACCCGGGCGCCAACGCGTTCGCGGTGATGCCGCGGCTGCCGAGCTCGCGGGCCAGCGACCGGACGAAGCCGACCATCCCGGCCTTCGCCGCCGCGTAGTTCGTCTGCCCCGCGGCGCCCTGCAGCCCGACCACCGACGACACCGCGAGAACCCGGCCGTAGCGGGCCTTCACCATGCCGCGCACCACCCGGCGGGTCACCCGGAACGTGCCGGTCAGGTTCGCGTCGAGTACCGCGGTGAAGTCGTCCTCGGACATCGTGGCGAGCAACGTGTCGCGGGTGATCCCGGCGTTCGCGACGAGGACCTGGACCGGGCCGTGCCGGTCGGTCACGGTGCCGAGCGCCTCGTCCAGCGAGGCCGGATCGGTGACGTCGCACCGTACCCCGAGCAGGTCGGCCGGCGGTTCGCCGGAACGGTAGGTGATCGCCACCCGGTCGCCGTCCGCCGCGAGGGCCCGGGCGATGGCCAGGCCGATCCCCCGGTTGCCGCCGGTGACCAGTACCGACCGGCTCACGAGCGGCTCCGTTCCCGGCGCGCGGTGCGTTCCGCCCGCCGGGCGACGAACCGCTCCGCGGCCACGTCGACCTCGCGCAGGAACTCGGCGAGCTGCTCGCGCGCCTGCTCCGCGGCGGGCGTCAGGTCGGTGCGTTCGAACACCTTCCAGTACCGCAGCACCGGCATGATCACCGCGTCGTGGTGCAGCCGCAGGTCGTAGATGCCGGCGTTGGCGATGATCGCCGAGTACCGCAGGAAGTCCGGCTGCCCGGCACCGGGCATCTCGAACGACAGCACCACGTCGCGGATCGCGCACATCATCGCCTCCGGCGCGAGTTCCAGCGCCGCGTCGACCAGGTTGCGGTAGAAGACCATGTGCAGGTTCTCGTCCGCGGCGATCCGCGCCATCAGCTGGTCGCCGATCGGGCAGCCGGTCTCGCGGCCCGCGTTGCGGTGCGACACCCGGGTGGCGAGCTCCTGGAACGACACGTACGCGAGGTTCTCCAGCAGGCCCTGCGGGCCGTCCTCGATGCCGGTGCTCATCAGCCGCATCCGGCGCCGTTCCAGGTCGACCGGGTCGACGCCACGGGTGACGGTCAGGTAGTCGCGCATCGCGACCGCGTGCCGGTTCTCCTCCGCGGTCCAGCGGTCCAGCCAGGTGCGCCACGCGGCGTCCCGGCCGAACGCGGTCGCGATGACCCGGTGGTACGAGGGGAGGTTGTCCTCCGTCAGCAGGTTCACGATCATCGCCGCCTTGGCGACGGGCGTGAGCCGGGACTGCTCCGGCGACCAGTCCTCGCCGCCGAGGAACGCGAAGTTGCGCCCCTCGCTCCACGGCACGTAGTCGTGCGGGTTCCAGTTCCGCGCGACCGACAGGTGCCGATCGATGTTGGCCGCCACCACCGGTTCGAGCTCGCCCAACAGGCCGCGCTCGACGGTGGGGTCGAGGATCCGGGTCATACCAAGCCCTCCTCGGCTTGCTGCGTGCTGTTCTCGGTTGCCTGCTCGGCCGGCCGGAACGGGCAGGTCCAGTCGTCCTCGACCAGCCGACCGGAGTACATGACGGTCTCCGGACGCTTCGCGTCGAACTGCCGGAGACTCGGGTTCTCGCTGCCCTGCACCCGCCGGTCCCGCATCCGTACCGTCTGCTGCATCCGCGGCATCACCCCGGCATCGCGCAGCAGGTCGAACTGGGCGTGCGAGTTGAAGATGAGCGTCGGCCACGCGGTCCGGCGCGCCCAGCGGGACGCACCGGGATGCATGCCGACGATGAAGAAGGCGCGTTCGGCGAAACTGAAGGAGAAGCCGTACTCGGTCGGGTCGGTGCCGACCGCGGCATCCCAGCGGCTGTGCCGGACGTCCAGCCCGTGCAGCAGCTGGAGCTGGCGCCACAGCAGGTCCTCGAACCCCTGCTCGGTGGCCGTGCACGGGCCGTCGAACGCGGCGACGAACGAGGCGTACCGGTCCGGCCGGATCGGGAACTCGGCCACGAACTCCCACAGGTCGCAGGCGACCGCCGCGGCGGCGGCCTCGGTACCGAGTCGCGGGTAGCAGCCGAACCGGTAGTCGCCTCGGCGCATCGCGGAGCGCGCGACCACGCAGGGGTAGGTCTCCGACAGCGCCATCGACCGGAACGTCTCGTGCACCATCGTCGCGGCGGCGTCCGCCGGCCCCTCCTCGGGCTGCAACCGCATCAGCCGCTTGCCGCGCATCCCGTGGTACGAGCGTCGTACGTCCCCGCCGAGGTACGGGTTCGCTGCGCGATCCTGCATCACGTCGCCCCTCTGCAACGGTGTGTCGGGGTGCCGCGGCCCGGGCCGTCCTGCCGGCTTCCCGGACGGCCCGGGCCGCGCCCTGGCGGTCAGGCCGGAGTCGGCGCCACCGCGTGCTCGATGAAGTCCACCAGGTCGCCGACCGTGTGCAGGCCGGTCATCGCGTCGTCCGGCAGCTCGACGCCGTACTTGTCCTCGATGGACACCACCACCTCCACCATCGACAGCGAGTCGATGTCCAGGTCGTCGCGCAGCGACTTCTCCCGGGTGATCTCACCGGCCGCGGCACCGCCGAGATCCTCGATGACGGCGGCGAGGTGGGCCAGGATCTCTGAGTCGGACATTGCTCCTCCTTGAACGCGGGCGGCTTCCGGCCGCCACTCTGAGAGTTCGGAAAGTCGGTTCGGCAGGCCCCGGTGGCGACGGGATCAGCCCTGCCACCGGCGAACCACGGCCACCGCGTTGTGTCCGGCGAAGCCGAACGAGTTGCTCATCGCCACGTCGACCCGATGTTCCTGTGGCTTGTGCGGCACGTAGTTCAGCTCGGGGTCCTCGGGGTTGTCGCAGTTGATCGTCGGCGGCACCCGGCCGTCGAGCATCGCGTTGACCGTGGCCATCAGCTCCACCACGCCGGCCGCGCCGATCATGTGCCCGGTCATCGACTTCGTCGACGAGATCGGGATGCGCAGCGCGTGCTCGCCGAACAGGGTGCGGATCGCCTGCGACTCGGTCCGGTCGTTGAGCACCGTACTGGTGCCGTGCGCGTTGATGTAGTCGATGTCCTCCGGCCGCACGCCGGCGTCGGTCAACGCGGCCTGCATCGCCTGCCGGGCACCGCGACCGGTCGGGTGCGGCGCGGTCGGGTGGTACGCGTCGGTGCTCGCGCCGTACCCGATCACCTCGGCGAGAATCGGTGCGCCGCGAGACAGCGCGTGCTCCAGCTCCTCCAGTACCACCATGCCGGCGCCGGCCGACACGACGAAGCCGTCCCGGTCGACGTCGAACGGGCGGCTGGCCCGCTCCGGGTCGTCGTTGCGCTTGGACAGCGCCCGCGACATGGCCGCGGAGCCGACGTCGACGGAGGTCACCGAGTTGTCCGAGCCGCCGGCGAGCACCACGTCGGCGTTGCCGTACATGATCATCCGCATGCCCATGCCGACCGCGTCGGTGCCGGACGCGCAGGCGGTACTGACGGCGCCGCTCGGGCCCTGCGCGTTGACGCGCAGCGCCACCTCGCCGGCCGCGCTGTCGATCGCGGCACCCGCGGTGATCCACGGAGTCAGGCCGCGGAAACCCTTCTCCACCATGTTGATGGCGCTGTGGTGCAGGATCAGCGTGGCGCCGAACCCGGATCCGACGAGCACGCCGACCCGCGGCGCGATGTCGTCGTCGATCTCCAGCTTCGACTCCTCCAGGGCCTGCAGCGTGGACGCGATCGCGTAGTGCGCGAACCGGTCGATCCGCCGGGAGACCTTGCGTTCCATCCAGTCGGTCGGCTCGAATCCCTTGATCTCGCCGGCGATCCGCACCGGCAGACCGCTGGCGTCGAACGAGGTGATCGGGCCGATACCGCTGCGGCCGGCCATCAGCGACGCCCAGAACTCGGCGACGTTGAGCCCGATCGGGGTGATCGCCCCGCGGCCGGTGATGACCACCCGGCGGCGTGCTGATTGTGGGTTCATGACCTTCTGCTCCGATGCTGTCGCGTGCACCGCGGCGCGGTGCAGTGGGGCCGTCAGCGGTCCTCGACCGCCGGGAAGTCACCGTCCAACTCGTCGAGGTCGGTCGGCACGTCGGACAACGCCACCGGAACCTCGACCACCGCCACCCGACCGGACGCGCACTCCTTGAGCGCCCGGTCCAGCTCGGCATCGATCGCGTCGGCGGTCGAGACGACCGCGTGATGCACCGCGGCGGGCAGCCCGCGCAGTCCGGTCTCGGCGACGAACCGGAACCGGTCACCGCCCTCGGACCGCTTGTCCCACTGCGACTGCAGCCAGCCGTACCCGCCGTTGTCGAGCACCACGAACAGCACCCCGAGCCGCTGCTCGGCCAGGACCGCGAGGTCGGCGCCGAGCATCCCGAACGCGCCGTCGCCGACGAGCGCGACGACGGTACGGTCCGGCGCGGCGAGCTTCACGCCACCCGCCGCGGCGGCGCCGAACCCGAGGCTGGTCTGCTCCGACGGGACGACCGAGCCGGCCGGCCCGGCGCAGCGCCAGAACGGGAAGAAGTAGGACCACATGTCCTGCAGCCCGTTCTCCTGTACCAGCACGTGCTCCGCCGGCAGCCGCTCGGCCAGCGCGTCGAGCAACGCGGCGATGCGCGGCGTGCTCGACGCCCGCGCCGTGGCCGTGTCGGCCGCGACGCGCTGCCGCGCCCGTACCGACGCGGCGCCGACGCGGTCGACCCAGACCGGGTCCGGTTCACGGCGACCGACGGCGAGCCGGCCGCACCAGTCCTCGACCACCCGCCCGGCGTCCGCGACGACCGACGGCCCGGCGAACTCGGTACTCAGTTCGGTCGCGTCGATGTTGACCTGCACCACCGGCACGCCGGCCGGCGCGAAGCCGGTACCGAACGTCGCGGTCTCCTCCAGCCGGCTGCCCAGCGCGATCACCAGGTCGGTGTCGCGCCACAGCTCGACGGCCTCGGGCGGCGAGTACAGGCCGCAGACCCCGCAGCACAGCTCGTGCGCCTCGTCCACCGCGCCCCGGCCGGACGCGGTGCTGAACACCGCCGCGCCGAGACCGGTCGCCAGCTGCTCGACCGCGGCGGAACCGTTGCGGTGCCGCATCCCGCCGCCGACCACCAGGATCGGCCGCCGGCTCGCCCACACCGCCGACCACGCGGTCGTCGCGGCGGCCGCATCCGGCCCCGGGTACTGCGGGGCGACGTCCCGCCACGGCCGGGTCCGGGTCACGGCGGCGTCGCACAGGTCGTCGGCGATCTCCAGGTACACCGGGCCCGGCGCGCCGGCCGCCGCCGTCGTGAACGCCCGCTCCAGCGACGGGACGAGCCGGTCCGGATGGTCGACCCGGTACGCCCACTTGGTCAGCGGCCGCAGCAACGACACCTGGTCGAGCTCCTGGAACGCCCGCGCACCGCGCCGGCCGACCGCGGTACCGGCGGCGAGCACTACCAGCGGCGCGGCCGACGCCGCGGCCTCCAGCACCCCGGTCAGCACGTTGGTACTGGCCGGTCCCTTGCCGATCAGGCACACCGCCGGGTCGCCGCTCTGCAGTGCGTACCCGGTCGCCATGAAGCCGGCGTTGCGCTGGTCCCGGTTGAGTACGAACCGGATTCCGCTGTCGCGCAACGCATCCAGTACGGTCAGGTCGTCGGCCGGCAGGCCGAACACGGTGTCCACCCCGCGGGTGGTCAGGAAGTCGACCACCGCGTGCCAGGCGCCGGGATACTCGGTCATCCGCGTACCGGACATTCGTCCGCCACCACCTTCGAGATCAGCAGCGGCTGGGCCCAGCGCCGCTTGCGATGACTGACGTAGTTGGCCATGATCCCGCGGCCGCCGAACGGGCGGTTCCCGTCGTCGACGTCCAGCAGGGTCCGGTCCACCGCCACCACGTGCCGCTTCCCCAGCTGCTCCACCAGATCCGGCGCGTGCCCGTACACCATCGCGCCCATCGCCCGGTCCTGGAACGACGGCTCGGTCAGTCGGGTCCGCAGCTGTTCCCGGTCGGTGTAGGTGACGACGTTGAACACCGGGCAGAACAGTTCGGTCAGCGACATCGGCGCGTCGAAGTCGCGCAGCAGGATCGTCGGATGCACCTGCCGGGTACGGAAGTCGACCGCGCCGCCCTGCACGATGTACCCGGCGTTGCGCGGCAGGTACTCGGTCACCGCGGTCAGCGCGCTGTCGTAGCAGATCGGGCCGTAGTCGGCGGCCGGATCGGCGCAGTCGCCGAACGTCATGGCGGACAGGCGTTTCCCGATGCCCTCGACGAACCGGGACGCGTCCTGCTCGGGGACGAAGAACACGTCCGGGCCGAAGCAGTCCTGGCCGGAGTTGAGCATCCGGATCCGCACCGCGTCGTCGATGGACAGGTCGAGGTCGGCGTCCGGCGCCACCACGAACGGGTTCGCGCCCTGGCCGAACAGCATGAACAGCTGGTCGGTGCGCAGCTGGGCGCGCACCGCCTCGGCGTTGTGGTACGTGCCGGTGAACACCACGACGTCGGCGTCGGCGACCGGACCACCGACGAACTTGCGCTGGCTCAACGAGGCCAGTTCGATCGGGATCTGGTGTACCGGCGCGAGCAGCTCGTGCAGCTCCCGGGTGACGTCGGCGACCTGGCTGGACGGCCGGAACGCGATGTCCTCCACGAACAGCGCCGGCACCAGCAGGTACAGCACGTACGAGTAGAGCAGCACGTTGGACGGCATGAACACGGCCATCCGGCGGACCGCCTGCGGTCCGTTGCGCAGCACCTCGTCGACGGCGCCGGCCAGCGTGTGGATCGCCCCGTCGATCTCCATGTCGACCGCGCGGTGCAGCGAGATCCGGGTCAGGATCCGGCGTACGTCCTCGGGCCGGTCCCGCAGCAGCTCCAGCACCGCCCGCAGGCCGGCGACCCGGGCCGGGAACGGTACGTCGCCCTCGCCGCCGGTCGTCGCCACGCCGGGCAGCAGCACCATCGCGTCGTCGGAGTCCGCGGCCGGCCGCCGGGCCGGGGCGACCAGTTCCTGCGCCAGGTCGCGCAACCGGGCGAGATCCGGCTTCCCGTTGCGGTTGAGCGGGAACGACGGCAGCACGGCCACCTTGTTCGGCCGCTCGTAGTCCGGCAGCAGGGCCGCGATCTCGCGGCGCAGCTCGGTGGCCGGCTGCCCGCTCCCGTCGGCCACGAACAGCACCAGCTGGGTGCCACGACCCTCGTCCGAGACGGCGACGATCTTGACCGGCCGGCCGCACATCTCCGCCTTGCGCTCGATCGCCTCCGGGTAGAGCGTGTGCCCCATCCGGTGCACCGCGTACTTGCGGCCGAGCACGACGATGTTCCCGTCCGCGTCGGCGTACCCGAGGTCGTTGGTCCGGTACGGCCCGTCGCCGCGCGGCTCGATCGACCCGTCGCCGCTCAGGTAGCCCTGCATCAGGCTCGGTGACTGCACCCAGATCTCGCCGGTCTCCCCGGCCTGCACCGGATGCCCGTCCCCGTCCACGATCGTGACCTCGACCCCGGGCAGCGGGCGGCCGCAGCCGACCGCGTTGCCCGGCGCCGCCAGCGCGACGTTGCCGGCCTCGTTGCTGCCGTACCCGTCGAGCAGCGGCTGCCCGAGCCGCTCCTGGAACCGTTCGGCCAGCGAGCGGGGCATCGGGGAACCGCCGACGCAGAACATCCGTACCGAGGCGAGGTCCCGGGCGATCTCGGGCCGCCGGTCCATCAGCTTGAGCAGGCTGTGGTAGGTCGAGGGCGCGGCGTCCAGCACGGTCGCGCCGCTGTCCGCGGCCAGCTTGACCGCCTGGTCGAGCCGGCCCAGCGGGGCGATCGCGAGCGAGCAGCCGAGCGTCCACGACATGACCAGCAGGGTCAGCCCGTAGAAGTGCGAGAACGGCACCAGCGGCAGCAGCACGTCGGTGTTGCGGTACGCCATCCGCTCCCGGGTGCGCTCCAGGTCGTGCAGGAACCCGCGCCCGGAGCGGACGATGCCCTTCGGGATCCCGGTGGACCCGGACGACCAGGTGATGAGCGCGTCGCTGCGCCGGTTCCAGGCCGCGAACGACAGCACGTCCACGTCGGAGGTGGCGTCCGCCTCCTCCTTGACCAGGCTGGCCAGCGACACCACGTCGGCCCCGCCGGTACTCTCGTCGAGGTCGCCGCGGACCACCCAGCGGGCCCGGGCCCGGCGGGCCATCCGCACCCGCTCCGCCTCGGTCTCCCGATCGTCGGCCAGCACGATCGACACGTCCAGATGCATCAGGGCGAGCAGCGCCACGACGTAGTCGGCCGAGTTGCTGGCCGCCAACATGACCCGGTCGCCCGCGCACACGCCCCGGCCGCCGAGCACCGCAGCCATCCGCAGCGCGCGTTCCTCGATGTCGACCGACGTGTTCACGGCCTGGCAGGTGAAGATCCTGCCCGTCAACCATTCCACAGTGAGTCCATTCATCGCGTACGAAGGGGTTCCGGCTTCGGGGGATCGACGCGTCGACCGGCCGCGGAGCCGTCGGATGCGCCGGGTCCGCCTCACACGGGGGCGGACGCCAGTGGCGCGCGCAGCCGGCCGAGCTCCTCGGCGACGGCCTGCACGGTCCGTTCCAGCTGCTCGGTGGTGTGCTCGGAGGTCACGAAGAACCGCAGCCGGGCCAGTTCCTCGGGCACCCCCGGGTACATGATCGGGTTGACGCTGATGCCGCGGTCGAACAGCGCGTGGCACAGCGCGAGGCAGTGGGCCGAGTCGCCCACGATGCACGGCACCACCGGGGAGTCCCGGCTGGTGCCGGTGTCGATCCCGGCCTTGCGGGCGAGGTCCAGGAACAGCCGGGAGTTCGCGGCCAGCCGGGCCAGCCGTTCCGGCTCGGCGCGCATGGTCCGCAGCGCACCGAGTGCCGCCGCCGTGTTCGCCGGCGTCATCCCGACGCTGTAGACGAACCCGGGCACCGTGTACCGCAGGTACTCGATCAGCGTGCGCGCGCCGGCGACGTAGCCGCCGCAGGACGCGAGCGACTTCGACAGCGTGCCGGACCAGATGTCCACAGTGGACCGGTCGACGTCGAAGTACTCGCCGATCCCGCCGCCGTGCGCGCCCACGGTGCCGACGCTGTGCGCCTCGTCGACCATCAGCAGCGCACCGTGCCGCTGCTTGACCTCGATCAGCTCGGGCAGTCGCGCGATGTCGCCGTCCATGCTGTACACGCCTTCGACGACGACCAGGCAGCGGCGGTACCGCGGCCGGTGCCGGCCGAGCACCGCGTCCAGCGCGGCGGGATCGTTGTGCGCGAACGGCCGGCGCGTCGCACCGGACAGCGCGCAGCCCTGCAGGATGCTGTCGTGCGCCAGCTCGTCGTGCACGATCAGGTCGCCCGGGCCGACGAGGTGGCCGATGACCGACACGTTCGTCGCGTGCCCGCTGACCATCGCCAGGCACGCCTCGGCGCCGAGCAGGGCGGCCAGTTCGGCCTCCAACTCGTCGTGCAGCGGCCGGTTGCCGGACAGGAAGCGGCTCGCCGACACCGACGTGCCGTACCGCCGGACCGCCTCGAAGACCGCCTCGTTGACCTGCGGATGCCCGGACAACCCGAGGTAGTTGTAGCTGGAGAAGCTGACCAGCTCCTGCCCGTCGATCCGGGTCGTCTCCCGGGCGTTGCCCTCGTGCGTCAGGAAGTACGGGTTGCGCCCGAGCCGGGCGAGCTCCTCGTCGTGCCCGGCCAGTTCGGGCATGTCGGCGAGCCCGCGCTCCGGGACCACCGCGCCGGGTACGGGTTCGGTGAGCCGCGGCTCCGACACCGGAGGGGGAGTGGGGTCTGGTGTCGGAGCCGCGGGCGGGAGGCCACCGAGTGCGGCGGCCGCTGCCGGCGCGGTGTCGTCCGGACACACGATCTCGGCGATGGCGGCGACCATCTCACCGAGTGTCGGACGAGCCGGCAGGTCGGTACCGGCTCTGGCCAGCTCGGGCCAGACCCGGGTCAGCGCGGACAGCAGCTCGGTGATCATCAGCGAGTCGAACCCGAGCTCCTGCACGAGCAGTTCGGTACCGGTGAAGTGGTCGACCGGGAACGCGCTGATCCGGGCCACCTCGCGGAAGACGACGGTCGCGACCTCGTCGCGCCCGGCCGCCGCGGCGGTCGGCCCCGGCGACGGCGGCGGCGCCGGCCGCGGGTCGGTCGCGGTGGTCGCCCGCCGCGGCCGGTCCGGTGCCGCGACGGCCTGCGGGCCGTGCGCGGCTGCCGCGGCCGGATCCAGCGATCGCAGCAGCGCGATCTGTTCCCGGAACAGGTTGACTAGGTCGCTCACCGGCTGGTCCTCCTGGCTCGCTGCGACGGGTACCTGGGTCGGCCGCGCACCCGACCCGGCTGGCGCCGTGGCCGGTGGCCACGGATCGGTGGGCCGGTGCGGTGGCCTCGGACCACCGGCCGCGTCCGCCGCCGGTGAACCGGCGGTCGGGTCTGGTGCCGGCGAGCCGGCGGTCGGGTCTGGTGCCGGTGTGCCGGCGGTCGCGTCCGCTGCCGTCACGCCGTCCGACCGGGTGCGGGCGGGGGCCGGCCCGGCCGGGCCGGTCTCGGGGTGCAGGAACGCGTCGACGTCCGGCCACGGCGGGGTCGGGTAGCTGCGGTTGGCCAGCGGCGTCACCGGCGGGCTGAGCAGCCGGCCCGGCGCGGCGGTGAGGCCGGAGCCGTCCACGTCCACGCCGAGCGTGACGAGTTGGGCCAGCCCGGTGAGGAAGGTGCGGGCGTCGTCCGGCCCGTCGCCGGTCACCGACACGTAGTGGCAGTCGGTGCGGTCCCGCAGGTTCTGCCGCACCGTACGCAGCAGCGCGGACCCGCCCAGCACCTGCACGAAGATCCGGGCGCCCGCCTGGTAGGCGGCGCGGGCGGCGTCGGCGAACCGTACCGGTGCACCGGCGTGCCGGCGCCACAGGTCGGCCAGCGCGGCCGGCTCCGCGCTCTCGGTACCGGAGACCGAGGAGACGAACGTCCGGGTCGGCGGCAGGATCGCGGCGGCCGGCACCGTGGCCCGGATCTCGTCCCGGGCCGAGTCCAGCAGCGGGGTGTGGAACGCGTTGGAGACCGTCAGCGGCTGGCTGCCGATCCGTTCCGCGGCCAGCCGCTGCTCGAACTCCGCCAGCGCCGCGACCGTACCGGCCACCACGGTCTGCCGGGGATGGTTGTAGCAGGCCGGCCACAGCCCGGCGATGCCGTCGAGCAGCGCGGCGACCCGGTCCGGACCGGCCTGGACGGCGAGCATGCCGCCCCGCTCGGTGGCCTCCGCCGCGCGCATCGCGGCACCCCGCCGCGCCATCATCGTCACCGCGGCGTCGTCCGGCAGCGCGCCGGCCGCGACGGCCGCCGGGAACTCGCCGACGCTGTGTCCCAGGGCGACGTCCGGCGTCACGCCGCAGCTCGCGAGCAACCGGGTCGCCGCCACCCCGAGCAGGCCCAGGGTCGGCTGGCACACGTCGGTACCGGTGAGCCGGTGCCGGCCCGCCTCGGTGTCCGCGTCCGCGCCGTACACGGCGTCCAGCACGGAGAGGCCGGACCCGGTACGCACCCGGTCGTCCAACCGGCCCGCCGCCGCGGCGAACACCGGGAACCGGTCGTACAGGTCGCGCAGCATGTTCGGCCGCTGGCTGCCCTGGCCCGGGTACACGAACGCGACGACCTTGGCCGCGTCCCGCACGGTGCTGCGCGCGAGATACACGCCGTCGTCGAGCCGGCCCGTGTCGGTACCGGCCAGCCGCGGCAGCGCCGCCTCGATCCTGGCCCGCAGCTCGGCCCAGGACGACGCGACGACGGCGAGCCGGGCGCGCAGCGGGCGCCGGGTGCCGAGCGTCGCGGCGAGCCGGGTGAGGTCGTCGACCGTACCGAGGCCCTCCCGGTCGGCCCAGTCGAGGAACCGGCGCAGGTAGCCGTCCAGCCGCTCGATCGTGCCGGCGGTGAAGACGAACAGCTCGGGTCGCGGTTCGGCCGGTTCCGGGGCCGGCGGCTCGGGCGCCTCCTGCAGGACGACGTGCACGTTGGTGCCGCCGAAGCCGAACGAGTTGATCCCGGCCCGGCGCGGATTCTCCGGATCGGCCGGCCACGGGGTCGCCGCGGTCGGCAGCCGCAGCCCGGCCCGGTCGAGCCGGGTCGTGTCCTCCACGTCGGTGGCGGGCTGCGGCGGGATCGTGCCGTGGTGCAGCGCGAGTGTCGTCTTGATCAGGCTGGCCAGCCCGGACGCGGTCAGCGCGTGCCCGACGAGCGCCTTGACCGAGGTCAGGTACGCCGGCGGGACCGGCTCGGCGGCGTCGGCCCCGGCGCGTACCCGGGTCAGCGACGCCAGCTCGACCCGGTCGCCGACCACCGTCGCCGTACCGTGCGCCTCGATCAGCCCGACCGAGCCGGGTGACACCCCGGCGTCGGAGTACGCCCGGGTCATCGCCCTGACCTGGCCGTCCTCCCGGGGCGTCATCGGCCCGTCCGCGGTGCCGTCGTTGGAGCAGCCGATGCCGCGGATCACCGCGTACACCCGGTCGCCGGCGGCCAGCGCCGCGTCGAGCGGCCGCAGGACCACGACCCCGACACCCTCGCCGAGCACGAACCCGTCCGCGCGCCGGTCGAACGGCCGGCACACACCGGCCGTCGACAGCGCGCCGACCCGGGAGAAGCCGACCAGGCCGACCGGCGCCAGGCTCAGGTAGGCCCCGCCGACGAGCGCCTCGGTGCAGACCCCGGCCCGCAGCGCGGTGACCGCCTCGTGCAGCGCGGTCAGCCCGGACGAGCAGGCGGAGTCGACGGTGAAGCTCGGCCCGCCGAGGTCGAAGTGCTGGCTGACCGTGGCCGCGGCCATGTTCAGCAACGACCCGGGCACCGCGTACGGGTCGATGCCGGCGGCGCCGGGCGTCAGCTGGTTGAACTCGGCCGAGCTGAGGGCGAAGTACACGCCGGTGTTGACCGCGTCGTACGGGCGGCGTTCCCACCCGGCGTCCTGCACGGCCTCGCGCGCCACGTCGAGCAGCAGCCGGTGCTGCGGGTCGGTGTTGCGGACCCGGCGGGGCGACATCCGGTAGTGCACCGCGTCGAACTCGTCGACCCGGTCGAGGTAGGCGACCTGGTCGGTGTAGCTCTTGCTGTCGGACCGCCGGTCGTCCGGGTCGAAATAGCGGGAGTGGTCCCAGCGCGACTCCGGGACCGGACGAAACTGCCGTTCGGTCGAGGAGGCCAGCCGCCAGAAGTCGGTCAGATCCCGCGCACCCGGGAACCGGCAACTCATGCCGATTATCGCGATGTCCCGCATGAACGCTCCCGACTTCACATCGCCTTCACTCGCCTGACCGGTACCGGTCGACCAATTGCCGGCCGGCCCCACGCGACGGGGGAATTCGGAAACCTCGCAGCCTCAGAATTCATCGTCGTCGATGCGCTCAGGATGCCATCGGGGCGACACCGGCAAACCGATGGAATAGCCGAAGTATTTGCCTTCGCCGACACTGCGGTACTGCACGTTCTCGCACTTCGGAGGGGGCGACCGGGACCGAAGACCGACACCGCGAGAGTGCAGTCGCAACAACACCGAGCGTTGAAGTTCCTGTTATCCGGCCGTTACCAAAACGACGAATGCGCAGGATGAATCCACGGTCGGGCAAGCAAAAGTCGAAAGGGCCGCAACAGCGGTGGTGGACTCGTTCAGTGCTCCCGTGATAGAGGCAGTTCGGCGTTCAGAATCCACTGGGCGACGCCGACCCGGGAACGACAGTCGAGCTTCCGCATGACATGCCGCAGATGATTGATAGCGGTCCATTCGGAAATGTCCAGATCTACGGCCACCTGCCGGTTGGTGCGGCCGGCCGCCACCAGCCGCGCCACCTGCAGCTCCCGGGCGGTCAGCGGCGTGTCCGGCGGGGCCGGCCGCGGCGCCGGCGGGGCCGGCAGCTCGGCCTCCCCCAGCGCCAGCCCGACCGCGTCGGCCAGCGAGGCGTGCCGCCCCACCTGCCGCTCCCGCCGGAACGCCGGTTCGCCCACCACGTCCCGCAGCCGCACCAGCGCCTGGTCGAGCATCCCGGGCGGGCAACTCGGGTACGCCGAGCCGGCCGTCGACCGGATCGTCTCGGCCGCGCCGAGCAGCCGGGCGGCGAGCGTGCACTCCCGCGGGTCCCGGCCGCGCGCGGCGAGCACGACCAGCGACTCCAGCGCGAACGCCACCCCCGGCCGATGGTGCAGCTGGTGCAGCAGCCGCAGGCCGTCCCGGGTCCGGGACCGCGCGCCGGCCGGGTCGCCGGCCGCACCCGCCACGGCACCCGCCCGCACCGCGAGTACCGCCCCGACCAGCGTGTCGCCGGTCGTCGCCGCCGCGTGCCGGTCGCACAGCCGGGCCGCCGCGGGCAGCTCGCCGCGCAGCAGCTCCAGCGTCGCCATCCCGTCCGCGACGAGCATGCCGGCCATCCCGCGGCTCGCGCCGCACGCCCGGCTCTGGGCCCACCGCCGGGCCGCCTCGTCGTACTGCCGGCGCATCAGCGCGACCTGCCCGAGCAGGCCGAGCGCCAGCGCCTCCCGGCGTTCGTCACCGGTACGCCGGCACCGGGTCGCCACCTCGGTGAGCAGCGTCCGGGCCCGCCGGTCCTGCCGCAGGCACGCGCAGAGCCCGCCGTACATCAGCCAGCCGGAGACGTCCGCGCTGGTCGGGTCGACGCCGGCGAGCTGGCGCCCCAGCCAGCCGTGGGTGACCGCGACCCGCCCGCTGGCCACCACGTACCGGCTGACGTCGAGGATCAGCGAGAGCACGGCCGGCGCCCGGCCGGTGTCGGCGAGGTGCCGGCAGGCGTGCCGGAGGTTGTCGTGCTCGTCGGCCAGCGTCGCGAGCGCGGCACCCTGCCGCGGCCCGGACAGGTCCGGCGCCAGCGCCCGGGCCAGGTCGACGTAGTACGCCGCGTGCCGGTCGGAGACCCGGTCCGCCTGGTCGGACCGGCGCAGCCGGTCGGCGGCGTACCGCCTGGTGGTGTGGAGCATGCGAAACCGCGGCTCACCGTCCGGCCGGTGCGTCGCGACCTGCACCAGCGACCGCGCCGTGAGCGTCTCCATGGTGCGTTCCGCCGACGCCGGGTCGGTGCCGGTCAGCGCCTCGACCGCGGCCAGGTCGAACCCGCCGGAGCACACCGACACCGCGTCCAGCAGGTCGGCCTCCGCCGCGCCGAGCCGGTCGAGGCTCGCACCGAGAGCGGACCGAAGGGACCGCTGCGGTGCCGACACTTCGGTGGGCTGTGGCTCCAGCACGTCCAGCCCGTCGCCGAGCCGGCGCAGCAGCGCCTTCGGCCGGAACAGCGTCATCCGGGCCGCGGCCAGTTCGATCGCGAGCGGCAGCCCGTCGAGCAGCCGGCAGATCTCCGCCAGCGTCCGGTAGTCGTCGGGCGTCGGCCGGTAGTCCGGCCGTACCCCCCGGGCCCGGTCGACGAACAGCTCGATCGCCGGCACCGCGGCCAGCGCGTCCGGGTCCGCCTCGTCGCCGGTACCGACGGGGAGTGGCCCGACCGGGTAGACCTGCTCGCCGTACAGGTGCAGCGGCTCCCGGCCGGCGATCACGAACCGCAGCTGCGGGCAGACCGGGAGCAACGAACGGACCAGCGTCACGACCGCGTCGCGGTACCGGTCGGCGTCGTCCAGCAGCACCACCCCGCGGCGGACCAGCACGTGCTGGTCGGACAGTTCGGTGCCGCTGACGGTACGCAGCAGCCAGCGCAGATCGGTGGCGCGGGAGTCCGCGCACGGCCCGTCCGCGGTACGAGGAGGTGCCCCGCCGCCGGTCGGCCGCCAGCGCTGCAGGAACTCGCGCGCCAACCGCGACGTGCCGACGCCGGCCGGGCCGACCAACGAGATCACCCGCGGCCCGTCCGGACCGGCGAGATCCGCCAACTCCGCCAATTCCCGAGCGCGACCGATGAAACGACTCCGTGCAGCGCCGAATTCAGGCACACTCAACCCCCGGTGCACACAGACCCCGCCCGCCACGATCGGCTCGCAGCCACATTGGCGGTACCAGCAGCCGCTCAGGGTAACCGCATGGACTTAGGAGAAAACTTATTCCGGGAGTTCTTGCCTGCACGACAGTTGAATGCGCAATGAAGCATCGACGGCGCCGGTTCGACGCACCGGCGAACAGCGGGACGGGAAACGCCGCCGAAAACGGCGACCGACAATCGCCGGGAGCCGGTGCCGGCAACCCTCAACGCGGCGCGATGGCCTCCGGCACCGGCTCGGCGGTGACGGTCGGGACGTCGGTCTGCGGCCGGGACAGCCTCAGCAGGGGGCCGGTCATCGCGGTGGTCAGCAACGCCATCACCACCATCAGCGAGTAGAGGGAGCCGTCCAGGACACCGAGCTGCAGCCCGACGGTCAGGATGACCAGCTCGGTCAGGCCGCGGGAGTTCATCAGCGCGGCGAGCGCGCTCGCCTCCCGGCGCCCGGCGCCCGCGGAAACCGCACCGATCCAGGTACCGACGAACTTGCCGCCGATGGCCACGACGAGCACCAGGCACAGCTCCAGCAGCCCGCCGAAGCCCAGCCGGGTCAGGTCGACGGCCTGCCCGGCCAGCACGAAGTAGATCGGCAGCAGCAGCACGCTGACCGGTCGCAGCATCCGGACCAGGTCCGCCGCCAGCTCGCCGCCCCGGGGCAGTGCGGCACCGAACGCGAACGCACCGAAGATCAGGTGCATGCCCATCCACTCGGTCGCGAGCGACGACAACACCATGCCGACGACCACCACGACGAGCCGGGTCGGCCCGGTCTTGCGGACGACCACGCGCAGCAACGGACGCAGCACGAACACCAGCACCGCCGCGTACACGGGTGCGAAGATCAGCCGGCCACCGGTACCCGCGGTCGCGCCGGCCATCGCCGCCACGCCGGCCAGCAGCCCCCAGGCCACGACGTCGTCCAGCGCCGCGCTCGCCAGGGCCAGCCCACCCAGACGGGTGCGCTCCAGACCACTGTCGGTCAGGATCCGGGCCAGGACCGGGAACGCGGTCACCGACATCGCGGCACCGACGAACAACGCGAGCACGACCGGATCCGCCGCATGGTGACGGTGCGCCAGCCAGAGTCCGAGCGCGAGCCCGAGCGCCGCCGGCAGCACGAGGGAACCGATCGACACCGAGATCGCGATCCGTTCCCGGCCCCGGATCAACCGGCGGTCCAGCTCGTACCCGAGCAGGAACATGAACGGGATCAGCCCCAGGTCGGCGAGGGAGGTCAGGGCGTGGCCGACCGAGGCGGGGAACAGCTGCGCGTCGAGGGTGTGGCCGAGCAACGTCGGGCCGAGGGCGATACCGGCGATGATCTCGCCGACCACCGCCGGCTGCCGGAGCGCGCGGGCAACCGCGCCGAGCAGCCGTGCGGCGGCCAGGATGATCGCCAGATCCAGCAACAGGAGTTGGACGTCGTGGCTGCTCACGGGGCGCCTCCGACTCTCTACGACGTGGCGGAGGGAGCGCGGGCCAGCCGCTCGCGCAGCGCCCGAAGCGCCTGGGTACCGGGCTCGCAGGCCTCCCGCAGGGCCCGGCGTTCCGGCTCGGGCAGCTCCGACCGGCCGGTACCCGAACCCGGGCGTACCAGGGTGACCGCCTCGGCCAGCCACTCGTCCGGCGCGTCGACGCCGAGCATGGCGGCGATCTCGCGGAAGCGGAGCAGCGGATCGGCCAGCACGTCCTCGTAGCGCAGGTACCGGATCCGGTCGGTCGGTACCGCGTCGAGTTCGCTCACGCCGTCCGCGACCAGGTGCGCCCAGATCATCCCGAACACCGGCAGCGGGATCGGCTGCGACATCAGCGCCGCACCGTCGAACCGGTCCGGCAGCAGGCAGCGCAGTTCCGGCGGCAGCCGGTCGGCGTGGTCGGCGGACGGCGACAGGTACGGGTCGACGCCGAGCAGGTCCATCATCTCCAGCACCCGTACCTCCAGCCGGAAGGACGGGTGCCGGCTCATCGACACCGAGGCCGCCGAGCCGTCCCGGTCCAGGTACAGGTAGCGGGCGTCCGGGAAGCAGGCACGAAGCCCGGGGACGAACCGCAGCGACGCCCCGGACCGCTCCACCACCACGTCCCGGTCGAACCGGTCGCACAGCCAGTCGAACAGCCGCCCGTACTGGACCGCCACGCCCGCCCGGTCCCAGCCGGTCACCGCCGCCTCGATCTCGTCCAGCACCTCGTCCGGCCGGTCGGACAGGTGCGGCAGCGCCACCAGGCTGATCGGCGGTACGCCGGTCTCCGCGGTGAACCGGCCGGATCCGAACGGGTACAGGTACTCGGCGGGCGCCACGCCGTGCCGCAGCTGGGTCATCGCCTTCGACCGCGGGGTGCTCAGGATCGCCCAGAAGCGGTCGCCGTCGATCTGCTCGACCGGGAACGCGTCCGGGTCCAGCGAGGTGAAGAACTCGCTGAGGCTGAGCACCCGCGGGTGCCGGTTCAGCACCGTCGACAACAGGGTCGAACCGCATCGACCGGTGCCGAGGACGACGGTCAACTGGCGCATCTCGTACCGCTTCCTCTCGAGGCGTCTGCCGGGTGTGGTCAGTAGGCGGCCCGGTTGGCGGGCGGCGCGTGCCGCGGCGGGTTCACCGGCTGGCCGCCGGCCGCACCGCCGCGCCGCCACAGCAGTACGGCGATCGCCACGTACCAGATCAGCGGGAGCAGGGTGGCGAACACCGGGTACAGCACGGCGTAGCCGAGATCGGTGTTGCCGGTCATCCACAGGTACCCGGTGGTGAACACGGCACCGAGGCCGCCGACGACGCCGAGCCAACCGACCCATCGCGGCAACCGCGACCCGAGCAGGATCGCCAGGCCGTACCCGATCGGGGCGAGGCCGGTCATCGCGGCCAGCGAACCGAGTTCGGTGCCCAACGTGTCCCGCACGCCTTCGGCGAAGATCGGTACCCACTCCGGCCGGGTGGCGGCGTTCGCCTGCTCCCAGCTGGTCGCCAGGTACTCGTGCAGGTAGCCGTCGTGCACCATGGTGATCAGGAACATCGCGGCGCCACAGATGGCGAGCCCGCCGGCCGCCCGGGCCAGGGGCCGGGCCGGCCCCTGCTCCAGGATGTCGCCGAGGCTCAGCAGGCCCACCAGCTTCAGCAGCACCACGAACGCGAACACCAGGTGCACCACGAGCCAGACGTTGCGGGCCGCGAGGATCCCCTTCAGGTACGTCAGGGTCGGCACGTCCCCGAACGGGTCCTGCACGCCGAGTTCCAGCACGACCGTCACCACCAGGCCGGCGACGACGCCGAGCAGCGTCGCCACCGCGCCCACCCGGTACACCGAGCGGCGTACCGGGACCGCCTGCGTCGCGGTCGCGTTCTCCAGCACGGTCATCTCAGTCACCCACCGCGTGGTAGCCGCCGTCGGCGTGCACGATCTCGCCGTTGGTCACCGGCATCCAGTCGGACAGCAGCGCGATGCAGGTCCGCGCGACCGGTTCGATCGCGTCGGACTTCCAGCCCATCGGCGCCCGCTCGGCCCAGGCACCCTCGAACTCGCCGAAGCCCGGCACGTTCGACGCCGCCATGGTGTGCAGCGGGCCGGCGGCGACCAGGTTGCACCGCACGCCCTTCGGCCCCAGATACCTGGCGAGGTAGCGGTTACAGGACTCCAGCCCCGCCTTCGCCACGCCCATCCAGTCGTACGACGACCAGGCGTAGCGCGCGTCGAAGTCCATCCCGACCAGCGATCCGCCGGTGCGCATCAGCGGTGCGGTCGCCATCGCCAACGCCTTCAACGAGTACGCCGACACGTGCATCGCGGTCGCCACGTCGGCCCAGCGGGTCCGCAGGAACTCGCCGCCCAGCGCCGTCTCCGGCGCGAACGCGATCGAGTGCAGTACCCCGTCGAGCTCGTCGACATGCTCCCGCACCCGGTCGGCCAGGCTGTCCAGGTGCTCCTCGTTCGTCACGTCGAGCTCGATCACCGGCGCGGGCGCCGGCAGCCGCTTCGCGATCCGGTTCACCAGGCTCAGCCGGCCGTACCCGGTCAGCACCACCGTCGCGCCCTGTTCCTGGGCCAGCCGAGCCACCTCGAACGCGATCGACGCCGTCGTCAGTACCCCGGTGACGAGGATCTTCTTCCCGTCCAGGATGCCCATCCGCAGTACCTTCCTCCCGTTCGCGGGCTCAGTCGCCGCTCGGCACCGGTACCGGCCCGGTCGAGGCACCGGCGGCCGCCACCTCGACGACCCCGGCGCGCATCAGCAACTTGATGAAGTTCAGCTGGATCTCGTTGAGCTCGCCGCGCAGCTCGCGGTAGGTACGCGGGCCGGACGACAGCGCCTTCCACACCACCACACCGCCGTCCTGGTCCGGGAAGCTGCGCACCTCGCGGTCCGCACCCGGCACCGAGAACCGGTGGCACACCTCGGGATTGGCCATCGGCGACGGCAGCGCATCGCCGTGCGCGATCGGGTCGCTCCAGTAGCGGGCGACCGCGTCCCGGTACTCGGCCGGTACGCCGAACGACACCGGCGGCAGGTTTCCCTTGAAGCCGGGCAGATCCAGGCCCAGGCTCTCCCGCATCGTCGCGCCCTCGGCGATCCGTACCACGTCGTCGTCGCCCGGCTCGCCCGGGTCGGCGAGGCCGAGCGCCCGCACGTACGGGCCGTCCGGGTCGAGGTCCTCGGCCGCGTAGCTGTGCTTGGTCATGGTGCGCAACAGTTCCGCGTCCATCGCGGTGCTCAGCAGGATCTCGAACGTCTCCTCGCGCACGCCGAGATCGACGGTGTTGCCGCGGGACTTCCAGTACACGCTCTGCGGGTGGTTCTCGCCGATCGCGTGGTACCACTGGTCGATCGACAGCGAGTAGGTCTCGGCGATGGCGTGCCACTCGCGGTCGTAGTCGGTCCACACGTCCCGCTTGTACTGCTCGGGGATGTTCGGGTCGACCGCGGTGCGGATCAGGGTCGCGGCGGACAGCGCGTGGTGCATCGCGAACGCGACACCGGAGGAGAACAGCGGGTCGACGAAGTACGCGGCGTCGCCGACCAGCAGCCACTTGTCGTCGAAGTCGACGAACTCGTCGTTGATCATCGAGTAGTTCGTCGCGGTGCTCATCTTCCGCCGGATCGGCGTGCCGTCGGTGGCGAGGTCGCGGATCAGCGGGATCCGGTCGATCGTCTTGCGGAACACGTCCGGGTCGGTGAAGTCCTTGCCGTCCTCGCGCAGCACCTCGGGCACCGTCACGATGCCGATCGAGTGCGTCACCACCCAGCGGCCGTCGATCTTCTTCGGTACCGGAATGAACCAGCCCCAGCCGTCCTCGAACGCGGAGCACACGATCGGCGACTTGGAGCCGTCGTGGAAGATGTTCCAGTCGCGGTCGATCGAGTAGCCGTGCCGGCAACCGGTGTAGTGCTGCCACACCGCGATGTTGCGGTACGCGGACAGGTGCTGGCGCTTCTGCGGCGAGGTGATGCTGTTGCGGCGGCCGGACGCGTCGACGAAGAACGTCCCGTGCACCGTGCGGCCACCGGCCAGCCGCACCTCGCAACCGCCGGGCAGCGGGGTGTAGCCCTGCACCGAGGTCTCCTCGAAGACGTGCACGCCCTGCTCCTCGGCGTGCCGCAGGAGCAGGTTGTCGAGGTCCTCCCGGTTGACGTGGAAGGCGAACCGCGACTGCCCGTCCTCCGCCCAGTGCGCGTGGTCGAAGAACCCGGCGGTCGGCTCGGTGCCGTCCCAGTAGAAGATGCCGCCGTACTTCTTGACGGTGAAGTCGGCCTCCATCACCTTGTCCAGCACGCCGATCTGCTGCATCGCGGAGGTCGACGGGTGGGCGAGCGACTCGCCGATGTGCTCGCGCGGGAACTTGACCTTGTCGAAGATCGCGACGCTCAGGTCGGTGGTCCTGGCCAGCTGGGTGGCCAGGGTGGATCCGCCCGGCCCGCCACCCATGATGATGACGTCGTAGTGGGTACCGATCTCACGGCTCATTCGTGGCCCCGATTCATGTCTCGCCCACCTGATGGCGGGGAACGGCCCGCCGGATGTGCCGTACTCGGACGTCGGCTGTCAGCGAGCGGATGTCGGCCGGACACCGCCGTCGCATCGTCTCGGCGGCGTCCGCGTGCACACAGCGTGCCAGCAATCCCGCAGCCGCCAACCGAGAACATCACCGAAGTGTTTGTCCGCAATCAATCTCGGTACGGAAATCGGCAGTAGGGTCCGCATCGGAGGCGACGCACCCACCAACCCCGTTCGCGCCACCGCATCGCCGCATCGCGCTCACCACAGGCGAACCTCCACCCGCAGGCCCACCCGGGCCGGTCGACACCGGCCGCGGGCGACGTTCGGAACCGGTACGGCACACCGCGATGGGCGGGCGACGGTCGGGAGAACGCGTTGAGCAACGACTACGGCAAGCTGCTGTCGATCCCGTACACCAAGGGTTTCGTCATCACCGGGCTCGTCGGCCGGCTGCCGATGTCGATGCTCGGCATCAGCGGAATCCTGCTCGTCACCTCGACCGTCGGTTCCTACACCCTGGCCGGCATGCTCAGCGGTTCGCTGCTGCTCGCGCAGTCGCTGACCGCGGCCCAGCGCGGCCGGCTGGTCGACCGGTGGGGCCAGCGCCGGGTACTGCTGCCGGTGGTGCTCGCGCACACCGCGGCGCTGACCGCGATCCTGCTGTGCTGCCTGCTGCACGGCCCCGATCTGCTGCTGCTGATCTTCGGCTTCGTCGCCGGTACCACCTTCCCGTCGATCGGCGCGCTGGTCCGGTCGCGCTGGACCGACATCCTCAGCGGCCCGCAGGCGCCGCCTGGCGCGCCCTCGCTCAGCGTCGCGCTGTCACTGGAGTCGGCGATCGACGAGCTCGTCTACATCCTCGGCCCGCTGCTCGCCACGCTGCTGGCCACCTCGATCACCGGCGCCGCCGGCTTCGTCGGGGCGATGGCCTGCACGCTGGTCGGCGGCGTCCTGTTCGCCACCCGCAAGGGCGGCGGCGAGCCGCACCCGCGGCCGGCGGTCGACTCCGGTTCGGTGCTGCGCATCGGTGGCATCCGGGTGGTCGCCGCGGTGTGCGTGGCGCTCGGCACCATCCTCGGCGCGGTCGAGGCCACGATCGTCGCCTACACCAAGGAACACGGCCACACCGGCCTGTCCGGGCCGATCGTCGCCGCGTTCTCCGTCGGCAGCCTGATCGCCGGTCTGGTGTACGGATCGCGTACCTGGAAGGGGAACGCGGCGAACCGCTTCGTGCTGGCGATCGCCTGCGTACTGGTCGGCATGGTCCCGGTGATGCTCGCGCCGAACATCGGGCTGCTGACCGCCGGCGTCGTCGTGGCCGGCATCGCCCTGGCGCCCGCGCTGATCGGCGCGCACGAGCTGATCCAGGAGCTCGTCCCGGCGGAGAAGATCACCGAGGGGTACTCCTGGGTGCAGACCACCGTGGGCCTCGGGCTC
The DNA here is from genome assembly GCF_017312725.1 of Actinocatenispora comari. Lineage (GTDB taxonomy): Bacteria > Actinomycetota > Actinomycetes > Mycobacteriales > Micromonosporaceae > Actinocatenispora > Actinocatenispora comari. Next base: position 94,793 of record NZ_BOPO01000101.1, read on the forward strand.
GGCATCGGCGTCAGCGTCGCCGGTACGGTCACCGACCTGCACGGCGCGCACACGTCGTTCCTGATCGCCGGCGCCGCCGCCGCGCTGGCCGTGCTGATGTCGTTGCCGTTCCGCAAGGTGATGGCCCGCGCCGCGACACCCGTGCAGTACCGGGGAACGCACCGGCGGGCCGCCTGGGTGCCGCGGCACGCGATCCGCGGCGGTCAGGTCAGGTAGTCGAGCTCGGTCATCATCCCGAGCTCCATGTGGTACGCGTTGTGGCAGTGCAGCATCCACCGGCCGGGATTGTCGGCCTGCAGCCGGATCGACGTCGTCTTGCCCGGCAACACCACCACGGTGTCCTTGCGCAACCCGGTGTCGGCCAGCGCGAAGGTGTGGCCGTGCAGGTGGATCGGGTGGGCCATCGCACTCGCGTTGACCAGGTCGATGCGCACCCGCTCGCCCTGCCGTACGGTCACCGGCTTGCCCTTCGGGCCGGCCTGGTCGTTGATCAACCAGGTCGGTCGGCGGGACGTACCCTGGCTCAACAGCAACCGGATCGTCCGGTCGACCGGGCGTGCCGGCAACGTGCTGCCGGCCGCGGGATGCAGGTCGGCGTAGCGCAGCAGCCGGCGCGTCAACTCGGCCGGCCGCTCGTCCGGCGGCGGGGTCGCCCCGGCGCCGGTCCGGACCAGCGCCCGGGCGACGCCCTTGCCCCCCTCGGCCGCGGCCACCAGACCGAACGCGCCGTCGCCGACGGTGACGACCACGTCGTACCGCTCCGCCATGCCGATCAGCAACGTGTCCACAGTGGTCGGTCGTACCGGCCAGCCGTCGGCGTGCGTCACGGTCATCCGGTGCCCGGAGCACGCGACCCGGTACGGGGTCGCCGCCGAGGCGTTGATCAGCCGCAACCGCAACCGCTGCCCCGGTTTCGCCCGGATCACGTACGGATCCTCCGGCGGCCGGGCGTTGGCCAGGTGCAGCGGGTAGGTCAGTTCGGACAGCATCGGCCCCCACGGCGACGACGGTGCCATGACCGGCCGCACCGGGCCGCCGGTGCGGCCGGAGCGCAGCTCGGCGAGGATCGCGTCCGGGGTCGGGCCGACGCCGTCGGTCCAGTCGTCGAACACGATCGTCTCGTCGTGGTCGTGGTCGCCGGGCTCGTGCGGATCGGTGACGATCAGCGGCGCGTACAGCCCGCGGTCGCGTTGCACCCCGACGTGCGAGTGCAGCCAGTAGGTGCCCGGATCGGGCACCACGAACCGGTAGTCGAACGTGCCACCCGCGGGCACCGCGGGCATCGTGAGGCCGGGCACGCCGTCCATGTCGTTGCGGATGCGCAGGCCGTGCCAGTGCACCGTGGTGGCCGCGTCGAGCCGGTTCACCAGCCGGGCGCGCAGCCGGTCTCCGGCCCCGATCCGTACCGCGGCGGACATCGGACCGTCGCCGTAGAGCCAGGTGCGGGCCTGCCGCCCGGCGAGGTCGAGGGTGCCGGGCTGCGCGGTCAGGGTGATCGCGCTGGTCCGCCCGGACCAGTGCCGGTGCGCCTCGGTGCGCTCCACCACGGCGTCGTCCGGGCCGACCGTACCGGCGGGTTTCGGTGCGTCCGGCGCGAACTGCTGCCGGCCGGTCAGGCACCACCAGGTACCGGTCAACGCGGCACCCACCGCGCCGAGGCCACCCACCAGCACGGCCCGCCGGACCGGGCCGGTCGGCCGGTCCGCGTCGTCGACCGGCTCGGGCGCCTCGGGCCCGGACACTAGCTGTTCCCGCCCCGCACGACGAACGTGCCGTACATCCCGTGCTGGGCGTGCCAGGAGCACTCCATCCGGAAGCTGCCGGTACGCGGGACGGAGAAGGTCACCGACTGGGTCTCGCCGCCCGCCACGATGGCGATCTCGGCGCCCTTGATGCCCTTGACCTGCCACTCGTGCGGCATCGACCCGGTGTTGTGCACCCGCACCGTGACCCGGCCCGGATGCACCTCGACCTTCGACGGCTGGAACCGCATCTGCTGGGTCGCGTTCAGCTGGACGACCTGGGTCTGCCCGCCGGCGCCGCCGCCGTCGGCGCGGGCCGACGAGTGCGCCGCCGACGGCGTCGGGGCCGCGCTGCTGGACGCGCCGTGGTGGGCGGTCGAACCGTGCGGAGCCGCCGAGCCGGACGTCTTGGCGTTGCAGCCCGCGACGCCACCCAGCAGGGCGAGGCCGGCGACCGCGACCACGGTCACCCGGCGAAGGCCCGGTGCCGGGATGGTGGATCGAGCACCGGTCGGTCGGTGTGCGTTGCGCGCCATGCCAAAGCTCTCCGTTTCCTCGCCGGGGACGTCGGTTCCGGGTGCCGGCCCGCGGATCAGGCTGGTTCCCGCTCCTCCGACGCCGCCCGCAGCTGGTCCAGATGTCCGTGCGCGAGCTCGCGCGCCTGCTCGGTCCCGAGCCGTTCGGGCGCGGAGACCAGGTGCACCACGAGCCCGTCGATCAGCGCCTGCAGCCGGCCGCCCTCCCGCACCAGGTCCAGGTCGGCGGGTAGCTCGCCGGCCTCGACCGCCGCGCGCAGCAGGCCGACGAACACCTCGTTGAGCCGGCTCCACACGTCGGCGGCCATCGGCGCCAGCTTGGCGTCGGTCGTCGCCCGGGAGACGAACGCCAACCAGACCAGCGCCTCCTCGCGGCGCTGCACGTCCAGCGGCAGCAGCTCGTCGATCACCGCGTGTGCCCGGCCGAGCAGCGTCGGCTGCACGCACGAGGCGTCGAGCCGCTGCTCGATGCGGTCGTCGACCCGGCGCAGCGCGAACTCGAGCAGCTCGTCCTTGGTCGTGAAGTAGTAGCGCATCGAACCGATCGACCAGCCGGCCTCGTCCGCGACGACGCGGAGCGAGACGCCGGCCAGCCCGTCGCGCGCGATGACCCGGCAGACCGCGTCGGCCAGCTCCCGCCGACGCTCCTCGTGATCGACTTCCTTGGGCACCGGGCCAATCTAGCACGCTCGTATTAATACGTCTATGTTAATATCGCGGTGCTAATACCAACGTGCACGAAGACGGGGAGGCCACGCCATGGCCAAACGCCGAACCCGGGTCCTGCTGATCGTCGCGGCCGCGGTCGTCGTCGTGCTCGTCGGCGTCGCCGGCCTGTTCGTCTGGGCCTACCAGCACTTCGTCGAGCGCGAGCGGTTCAGCGCGGCCGACGGGGCGATCACCATCGAGCACCACGTGGTGCCCAAGCTGGGCGACATCCTCGTCACGAACAAGGGCTACCCGCTCTACATGTTCCCGCCGGACCACCAGTCCGAGGTCACCTGCACCGGCAACTGCGCGGAGAACTGGCCGCCGATCGTGGTGCCGACCAGCGCCACGCTGAAGGCCGGCGCGGGGGTGCGCGCCGACCTGCTCGGCACCCGTACGGCGCCGAACGGCAAGCACGTCGCGACCTACCACGGGTGGCCGCTCTACGTGTTCATCGGAGACGACAAACCGTACAAAGCGACCGGACAGGGTGAGGTCACCGACGGCGGCGCCTGGTACGTGCTGAACCCGGCCGGCGACGTCGTGACCACCGGCGGCAAGCACAGCTGACGGCGACGGCCGCCACCGCGGGCCCCACGCGGATCCCCGGGTACCCGGGCCATCGGCCCCGGTCGATTCCGCCGGGCGCACGCCGGTACCGGCGTCGTTAGACTCGGCCGCATGACCAGTTCGGCGTCGATGACGACGCTTCCGGCCGGGGCCGGTGCCGCGGAGTTCGCGGCCGAGGTGACCGCGACCGCGGCGTCGCTGCGTACTTTCCTGCACGGCCTGCCGGGGGTGGACAAGGTCGGTGCCGACCAGCGGGCGGCGACGCTCGCCACCCGGTCGATCAAGACCACCGCGAAGCAGTGGGCCCTCGACCTCGCCATCCGGATGGTCGACCTGACCACGCTGGAGGGCGCGGACACCCCGGGCAAGGTCCGGGCGCTGTGCGCGAAGGCGATGCGGCCCGACCCGGCCGACCGCGGCTGCCCGCCGGCCGCCGCCGTGTGCGTCTACCCGGCCCTGGTGCCCACCGCGGTCGAGACCGTCCGCGGCTCGTCGGTCCGGGTGGCGAGCGTGGCGACCGCGTTCCCGTCCGGGCAGGTGCCGCTGTCGGTGAAGCTCGACGACGTGGCCGCCGCGGTGGCGGCCGGCGCCGACGAGGTCGACATGGTGATCGACCGCGGCGCGTTCCTCTCCGGCCGGTACGACGAGGTGTTCCGGCAGATCGTCGCGGTCAAGGAGGCCTGCGGGGCGGCGCATCTGAAGGTGATCCTGGAGACCGGCGAGCTCGGTACCTACGACAACGTGCGGCGCGCGTCCTGGCTCGCGATGCTGGCCGGCGGCGATTTCATCAAGACCTCCACCGGCAAGGTGTCGCCGGCGGCGACGCTGCCGGTCACGCTGATCATGCTGGAGGCGGTGCGCGACTTCCGCGAGCTGACCGGCCGCCAGATCGGCGTCAAGCCGGCCGGCGGGATCCGCTCGGCGAAGGACGCGATCCGCTACCTGGTGTTGGTGAACGAGACCGCCGGCGACGACTGGCTCGACCCGGCCTGGTTCCGGTTCGGCGCCTCGTCGCTGCTCAACGACCTGCTGATGCAGCGCAGCAAGCTCGCCACCGGCCGGTACGCCGGCCCCGACTACTTCACCCTGGACTGATCGCGATGGCCTTCGAATACGCACCGGCACCCGAGTCCCGGTCCATTGTGGACATTCGCCCGGCGTACGGGCTGTTCGTGAACGGCGAGTTCGTCGCACCGGCCGACGGCGAGTCGATGAAGACGGTCGACCCGGCGACCGAGGAGGTGCTCGCCGAGGTGGGCGTCGCCGGCGCCGCCGACGTCGATCGCGCGGTGGCCGCCGCCCGCAAGGCGTATCAGCGGGTCTGGGGGCCGATGCCCGGCGCCGAGCGGGCCAAGTACCTCTACCGGATCGCCCGGATCATCCAGGAGCGGGCCCGCGAGCTGGCGGTGCTGGAGTCGATCGACAACGGCAAGCCGATCCGCGAGTCGCGGGACGTCGACATCCCGCTGGTCGCCGCGCACTTCTTCTACTACGCCGGCTGGGCCGACAAGCTCGGCCATGCCGGGTTCGGCGCGAACCCGCAGCCGCTCGGGGTGGCCGGCCAGGTCATCCCGTGGAACTTCCCGCTGCTGATGCTGGCGTGGAAGATCGCCCCGGCGCTCGCCGCCGGCAACACCGTCGTACTCAAGCCGGCCGAGACGACGCCGCTGACCGCGCTGCTGTTCGCCGAGATCTGCCAGCTGGCCGACCTGCCGGCCGGCGTCGTCAACATCCTGACCGGTGCCGGCGACACCGGCCGCGCGCTGGTCGAGCACGGCGACGTGGACAAGGTCGCGTTCACCGGATCCACCGAGGTGGGACGGCAGATCGCCCGCTCGGTCGCCGGGACCCGCAAGCGGGTCACCCTGGAGCTGGGCGGCAAGGCGGCGAACATCGTGTTCGCCGACGCGGCGCTCGACCAGGCGGTCGAGGGCATCGTCAACGGCATCTTCTTCAACCAGGGCCACGTCTGCTGCGCCGGTTCCCGGCTGCTGGTCGAGGAGTCGGTGTCGGAGGAACTGCTGGCCCGGTTGAAGCGGCGGATGACCACGCTGCGGGTCGGCGACCCGCTGGACAAGAACACCGACGTCGGCGCGATCAACTCGGCCGAGCAGCTGGCGAAGATCCGGACGCTGACCGAGATCGGCGAGCAGGAGGGCGGCCAGCGCTGGAGCGCGCCGTGCCCGCTGCCGGACCGCGGCTTCTGGTTCTCCCCCACCGTGTTCACCGAGGTCACCCAGGCACACCGGATCGCCCGGGAGGAGATCTTCGGGCCGGTGCTGTCGGTGCTGACGTTCCGCACCCCGGACGAGGCCGTGGTCAAGGCGAACAACACGCCCTACGGGCTGTCCGCCGGGATCTGGACCGAGAAGGGCTCCCGCATCCTGTGGCTCGCCGACAAGCTGCGGGCCGGGGTCGTCTGGGCCAACACGTTCAACAAGTTCGACCCGACCAGCCCGTTCGGCGGGTACCAGGAGTCCGGTTACGGCCGTGAGGGCGGCCGGCACGGCTTGGAGGCCTACCTTGCCCACTGAGCAGAAGGCGGCGCCGGCGCGGCTGGCGGTGCGCAAGACGTACAAACTCTTCGTGGGCGGGAAGTTCCCGCGCAGCGAGTCGGGGAGGTCGTACCCGGTGCAGGGCGCGGACGGCGAGTTCGTGGCGAACGCGGCGCTCGCCTCCCGCAAGGACGTCCGGGACGCGGTCGTCGCCGCCCGCAAGGCGTTCGGCGGCTGGTCCGGCGCCACCGCGTACAACCGGGGGCAGATCCTCTACCGCATCGCGGAGATGCTGGAGGGCCGGCGCGACCAGTTCGCCGACGAGGTGCGTACCGCGCGGGGCGGCACCCGGTCCGCCGCCCGCGCCGACGTGGACGCGGCGATCGACCGCTGGGTCTGGTACGCGGGCTGGGCGGACAAAATCGCCCAGGTGCGCGGGAACGCCAACCCGGTCGCCGGGCCGTACTTCAACCTCTCCGCGCCGGAGCCGACCGGCGTCGTCGGGGTGGTCGCCCCGACCGAGCCGCTGCTCGGCCTGGTCTCGGTGCTCGCGCCGGTCATCGTCACCGGCAACACCGTGGTGCTGCTCGCCAGCGAGACCCAGCCGTTACCCGCGATCACCCTGGCCGAGGTGCTGGCCACCTCCGACCTGCCCGGTGGCGTGGTCAACCTGCTCACCGGCCGGGTCGCCGAGACCGCGCCGTGGCTCGCCGGGCACGCCGACGTGAACGCCCTCGACCTGACCGGCGTGGACGACGCCGACCTGGCCGTCGAGCTGGAACGCACCGCCGCCGACACGCTCAAGCGGGTGCTCCGGCCCCCGCTGACCGGCGCCGACTGGAAGGCCGAGCCGGATACCGACCGGCTCACCACGTTCCTGGAGACCAAGACGGTCTGGCACCCCAAGGGCGCCTGAGCGGTCCCGGTCGGACGGGCCCGGCGCCGCTTTCCGTTGGGACCTCTGAACGAGCCGTGCCAGCCCCTCGCGGCGCCGCCGTGAGGGGCTGCCCGTCGTCCGGCAGAAAAACATTCACGTCGATCGCTGGCCGACGGGTACGCACACACAAGATCTCGTGCCAAGATGGCGCAGGTGGCCCACCCCCCGGAGCCTGCACCATGCATGGCAGTCGACCTGTGCTACCCCGACCCGCCCGACATCGACCCGCGCGCGCTGACCGTCCGGATCAGATCCGCGTTGCCCGGCACGATGCTGGTGTGGGCCGGGCCGACGAACCTGCTGCTCCGACATGAGCGGGCCGACCCGGCCAACCCCTACCGGCCGGATCCGGCCGACATCCTGGGCCTGCCGCCCGAACACCACCCGTTCACCGATGCCGACCGGCACCGGCACGACCACCTGCTGCACACGGTCGCGTTCGGTACCGAACCGCCGGCCGAACGCGACCTGAGCCAGTGCTGGGCCTGGCCGGACGCGGACGCCACGCTGGTGCGCTGCCGGTACCAGATCACGATCAGCCAACCGTTGGGCCGCGGCCGCGACAGCGCCGAGCGGGTACAGGCGCTGCGGGCCACGGTGGACACCGCGATAGCGCTGGCCCGGCCGCTCGCCACCTGGTGGCCGGCCAGCCAGCAGGCGCTGCCCCCCGGCGCGCTCGTCACGCACCCGCTGACCGGGGTGGTCAACATCCGGCTGTTCCGGTCGATGTCGGACCCGGAGGTCACCCTCACCGACACCCTCGGCCTGTACTCGCTGGGCCTGCCCGACGTGCAGTGCCAGTCCCGGCGGCTGGACCCGAACCGGCTGTCCGACCTGCTGTTCGAGCTGGCCGAGTACCTGTGCAAGCACGGCGACGTGCTGCGGCCGGGCAGTCCGGTGCCGGGGCTGACCACCGACCAGCAGTTCGTACCGAGCCGGCAACCGGCGATGGTGCCGCCGCACCGGATGGTGATCGACCTCGACCCGGGCCCCGGCTACCGCCCCTGACCGGGCCGGCGCCGGTTCCGGCGGGCGGCGGGAAGCCCGGGCAGGCGCCGGGCGCCGACCTCGGCCGCGGGCCCGGAGAGTGCCGGCTACCGATCGGTACCGAACGTCGCGACGGTCGGGCGCGGCCGGCCGCCGATCTGGTACCCGCAGGCGACCGGCGACGTGCGCCGCAGACTAAGCTCGGCAGCCGTGAGCGCCACCGAGTTCGCCCGTGCCGTCGCGTTCGGGCACGCCTTCGCCCGCCGCCAGGCGGTACGAACGGTCGACGTGCCGGGTGGCTTCGCCGTGTTCGACGACGAGTTCGGCCAGGTGCACGACCTGAACCGGATCATCGGTACCGGTCCGGTCACCGCCGGTGAGCTGGCCGCGGCGGCCGACGCCGTGTTCGGCGCCGCCGGGCTCGCGTACCGGCAGCTCACCGTGGACGGCCCGACCGGCACCGAGCTGGTCGCCGGGCTGACGGCCGCCGGCTACCGGGCGGACCGCGAGCTGCTCATGGCGTACCGGGGCGGGCTACTGCCCGACGGCGTGCCGGTGTCGGTGGTCGAGCCGGCCGCGCTGCTCGACCCGGCCGAACGGGCCTGGCGAGCGGAGGCGCCGGGGCTGGCGGACGGGACGTACCGGCAGCTCGCCCGGCAGCGGCTGCGCCGGCCGGCGGAGCTGACCCGCCGGCTCGCGGTGCTCGGTGACGACGGCGCACCGCGCGCCTGGTGCGAGCTGTACCTGTCCCCCGACGACCGGGTCGCGCAGGTCGAGGACCTGCTGACGCTGCCGGCGTACCGGGGGCACTGCTACGGTTCCGCGCTGGTGGCGGCGGGGGTGACGCAGGCGCGTACCGCCGGGTGCGACCTGACGTTCCTGCGGGTCGAGGCCGACGACGGGCCGGTCCCGCTGTACCGGCGGCTAGGGTTCGAGCCGCTGGGCGAGGCACAGCAGTTTCACCGGGCCGCGGGCGGGAGCTGAACGCGCAGCTGCGGCGCCGGGACACAATGACCTAGATGCTGGAGTCCGGGACCGGTTCCCGGCATGAAACGGAGGACGCCGTGGCTCGCCACCGCGCCGAACACGAGTCGGACCAGCCGACGAGCACGTCGGACGAGGCCGAGTCGGACGAGTCGACCGTCGAGTCGGACGCCGACGACACCCCGGACACCGACGACACCCCGGACACCGAGGACGACCACCAGGTCGACGAGCCGGAGCGGACCGCGGCGGTCGCGGAGTTCTGGTCCGAGCTCGCCGTCGACCCGATCGAGATCGCGCTGCCGTCCGGCGTCGGCTACACGCTGCGCGCGTACCGCAGCCCGGACGAGGTCACGGCGGTACCGGGCGCCGAGCCGGAGCCACCCGAGGGCCAGGCGCCGGAGGGGGACGAGGAGCCGGCCGACGGCGCGGCCACGGTCGCCGCCGAGGAGGGGTCCGGTACCGGCAAGAGTGTCACGGCGAAAGCCACGTCGGCGTCCGAGGACGAGGACGACGAGCCCGCGGGCAAGCGCGGCCGGCGCAAGCGCCGCAAGGCCGGGAAGTCCGCCGCCGCGGCGACGGACGACGCCGAGGACGAGTCGACCGAAGACGAGGACGAGGCGTCCGCCGGCCAGTCGTCCACGGGCAAGGCAGCCGAGGACAAGGCGGCCGAGGACGAGGCGGCCGAGACCGAGGACGACACCGACGAGGACGCGGAGTCCGACGACGAAGCCGAGTCCGACGAGGACGAGGACGACGAAGAGGACGAGGAGCCGGCCGGGCCGGACGAGGTACCGGTGTTCCTCAGCCAGCGCGGCAAGCTGCTGCTGTTCCACACGCCGGCGGCGCTGGTCGAGTTCGTCCGCTCGGACGAGCCGCACTCGCTGCGCGGCATCGAGCAGGCCGAGGCGCTCGCGGAGCGGCTCGACGTCTCGCACATCGCGCCGGACGACGACGACCACTACGAGCTCGACCTGCTGGTGAAGAACCTGCGTGGCGGGCACGACACCTGGGAGCCGGCGCTCGTCGTCTCGGCCGGCGAACTCGCTCGTGACCTTGCGTACGCGCTCGATCTGCAGTCCGTGCAGACCTCGCTGTCGCCGGGATCGCCGCTCGACGATCTGGACGACGCGATGCGGGGGCGGATGAACGGCGGCCTCGGCGCGTTCCGCGCTCGCCGGCGGATGAGGAAAATCGGGGCACAACAGGCAGCGCTCGCGTGGCGGACGATCATCGGAAAGATCAGTGCCGCTGTGGACTGGCGCGATTGACCCCTGACCAGGGAGCATCGGAGACGGTAATCGGGTGCCCGGCTCGTCGGCCGGCGAGTCAGGCATCCGTCCGGCGTCGGAGGTGTTGACGTGCGTGTGTACTGCGGCCTGGCATCGGCTGGGGATCGACTCACCGCCGCGGTGGTCGACGACGGTGGCCGGGTGGCCGCCCTGCAGCAGGTCCCGGACACCGCGGCGGGCTACGCGGAGGCGCTGACGCTGCTCGCCGAGCGGGCCGACACCGCCGACCCGCGTTGCGTCCCGATCGCCTGCGACGCCCCCGATCGGGTCGTACCGCGACTCATGGTGGCCGCCGGTCGCACCGCCTGTTACGTCGATTCGTCCACTGTGGAGAGTCTGGCCGCGGCCGAGCCGCCGGACGCCGCCGACGACGCGCGCCGCGCCGTCGCCATGGCCCGCGGGCTGTACGCGGGCGCCCTGCACGCCGCCAGCCAGTCACCCGCGCCGGAGTTCGCCCCGCTGCGGCCGGCGCTGTCCGCGCACGGCGCGCTGACGGCGGCCCGCAGTTCGGCCGTCGCGGCGCTGCGCCAGGTGCTGCGCGAGCTGTACCCGGCCGCACTGCGCGCGTTCCCCGACCCCGGTTCGGACACCCCGCTGGCGCTGCTGGACGCGCTCCCCGACCCGGCCCAGGTGGGCCGGGACCGGGACGAGAGCGTCGTCGCCCGGCTCGCCACCGCCGGCTACGCGGACGCCGCCGAGGCGCTCGACGCGCTGCGGCAGGCGGTGACCGACACCCCGGTACCGCAGCCGCCGGTCGCGGCCGTCGGCGCCACCGTGCGCCAGGCCGTCGCCGCCGTGCTGGCCTGCGACACCGCGGCCGGCGCGCTGATCCGGGAGGTGGCCGAGCGGCTGCCCGCCGAGGGCGCCGAGCCGGACGCCGCCACCCCGCCGGCGCGCCCGCAACCGGACACCGAGCTCACCGCGGAGTGGGCCACCGCGACGACCATGCCGATCGACCCGTTCCGGCCCGGTGTGCCGGAGCCGTCCTGGACGCCGCCGCCGGCCCGTCCGGTCAGCGCCGCACCGCTGACGTCCCGCGGCCGCGGGCCGAAGCTTCCGTCCCGGCCGATCCGGCCGGTGATGGCGCCGGCCGGCGAGGACACCACCCTGCAACTGCGCGGCAAGCGGCGCGCCGCCGAGCGGGAGGAGCTGGTGCCGGCCGAGCCGGTGGCCGAGCCGACCCCGGCCGCGACGGCGAACGAGCAGACCGCCGAGCGGCCCACGCTGCCCGGCGAGCCCGAGCCGCCGCGGCTCGACTTCTCCACCGACTTCCAGCCGACGGTGCTGCTCGACGAGGGCGAACCGACCCCGCCGACGCTGCACCCGGTGCAGCAGAGCGGTCCCGCGGCCGACCCGCTCGCGCCGACCGACGACCCGCTGACTGCGGACGATCCGTTGGCGCCGGCCGGTGGCGCGTCGGTGACCGCCCTGTCGGACCGCAGCCACGGTCGCTCCCGGCGCACCGAGACCGCCTCGCGCAGCCGGCGCCGGTCCCGCGGTGCCGAACCGAGCACCCGGAACGCGTCCGCCGGGCCGCCGCCGGTCGAGGAGAGCGACGGTGACTCCGAGCTGCTGATCTTCGCGGCCGCCCGGTCGGCCTGGTTCGCCGGCGAGCAGGCCGAGATGACCTGGGAGAACCTGTCCGACGAGGGTTGGCGGGCCGCGGAGGCGGCGAGCCGTCCGGCGGTCGGCCAGAACACCGAGAGTGGCCTGCCGCGCCGGGTCCCGCAGGCGAACCTGGTGCCCGGGTCGCCGCTGGACGAGGCGACACCGGCACCGATCGCCCGGGACGCCTCGCAGCTCGCGGCGCAGACCGCCGGGTACTTCCGTGGCTGGCAGCGGGGTCGGCGCAGCGCCGGCCACGAGCAGCCGGAGCAGGCCGTGTCGTCCGGGTCGTTCTCCTCGGCGCGCTCGTGACGGAGCTGGATCTGTCCGCCAGCGCCCTGGGTCCCGTGCTCGTCGACCTGGTCGGCCGGGTCGCGGGTGCGAGCCATGCGGTCCTGGCGTCCGTCGAGGGGGTACCGATCGCCGTCTCGAACGGCCTGCCCAAGCAGCGCGCCGAGCAGCTGGCGAGCGTCGGCGCCGGCCTGCTGTCCATCGCCGACGGCGCGGGCCGGTGCATGGACGCCGGCGCGCCGCGGCAGGCGGTCGTGGAGATGGCGGCCGGCGTGCTGATGGCGACGCCGGTCAGCGCCGAGCTGAGCCTGACCGTGCTCGCCGTGTCCGACTGCGACCGGGAGCAGCTCGGCTTCGAGGTGGCCGAGTTCATCGACCACGTCGCCCCGTTGCTGACCTGACGGCCGTACCGGGAGGCCGGCGCTGGCCTCCCGGTACGAACCGGGTCAGGTGGTCAGGTAGACGTTGTAGAAGATCGGCGTGCCGAGCGTCTGGCTGAGCACCACGTTCTTGCACTTGGTGCCGGACAGCGTCACGTTCGACGTGTTGATGATCGGTACCACCGGTGCGTACTTCGTCATGATCATCTTGTCCAGCTTGGCCCAGCCCGGCGCCGCCTGCTCGGCGTGCTCGGCGGAGAGCTTCTCGATCTGCGCGTTGACGTCCGGCGCGTTCAGGTACGAGTAGTCCTTGTTGCCCTTGGCGCGGATCGTGTTGCCGTTGAACAGCGGGGCGACGATCGACGAGCCGCTCGGCCAGTCCGCCGCCCAGGTGTTGATGTACAGGTCGTACGGGTTGGTCTTGGTGCCGATGTTGTCGTAGTAGTTCGAGCTGTCGACCGGCTTCAGCACGATCTGGAAACCGGCCTTCTCCAGCGAGTTCTTGATGACCACGGCGGTCGCCTGGTTGGCCGACACGTTGGAGTAGGCGTACACCAGCTTCGGGTGCTTGCCGCCGAGCAACTGCTTCGCCTTCGCCGGGTCACCGTGCGTCCCGGCCGGGTAGGCGTCGTACTTCTGGTAGCCGATGGTCAGCGGCGACTCGATCGCGGTGGCCGGCTGGCCGGTCAGGTTGCCGCCGCGGGCCTGCAGGTACGCGCCGCGGTCCAGGGCGTAGTTGAGTGCCTTGCGCACGTTGAGGTCGGTGACCCGCTGGGTGTTGATGGCGAGGTAGCTGACGAACGGGGACAGCCCCTGCACCATCCGCTTCTTCACCGCCGGATCGCCGGTCACCTTCGGCAGCAGCGACGCCGGCACGTTCTCGTACTGGGTCGCGTAGGCGTCGTCGCCGTTGCTCGCCAGTACCCGGTTGGTCTGCTGCACGTTGCTCGGCCCGAACTCGGCGACCAGCTTGTCGAAGTAGTCGTGCCGGACCGCGTCGGTCTTCGGATCCCAGTACTTGTTGCGCACCAGCGTCAGCGAGGTGCCGCGGATGTACTTGTCGATCTTGTACGGGCCGGACGCGAACGGCCGCCGGTCGTACTTGGTGCCGGTGTCCTTGCTCGGCGGCACCGGCGCGGTGGTACCCAGCGAGGCGGCGAACGGCAGGTCGCACTGCGGCTTGGGGAAGGTGAACGTGATGGTCTTGGCGCCGTCGACCGTCACGCCGGGCGGCATCTTCGCGCCCCCGTCGTACGGGCCCTTGTACTTGGCGTTGTACTCGTCGCTGTCGGCCAGCCAACGCTGGATGTAGGTGGGGCCCTCGCCGAGCGTCGGGGAGAACGAGCGGGCCACTCCGTACGCCACGTCGGCGGCGGTGATGGGGCTGCCGTCCTCGTACTTGAGGCCGTCCTTGAGGGTGAAGCGCCACTGCGTGCAGTCGCCCTTGACGTCCTTGCCCGGGGTGGTGGCGAGGTCGCCGACCAGGGTCAGCGTGCCGTCCCCGGTCTCCTTGAACATCGTCAGCGTCCGGATGTACAGCTGGTCCATCGACATCGCGTCGACCACGTAGTTGCGCTGCGGGTCGAGGTGCTCGAAGTCGGACTCCTCCAGGTAGTGGAAGGTGCCGCCACGCACCGCACCGGGCACCGCCTTCGCCGGGCCCAGCGAGTCCTTCGGGTCCATCGCGATGGTGCTGCTCTGCTGCTTGTGCTTGGTCTGGGTCGAGGTGTCCGTGCCGGTGTTCTTGCTGCACGCCGCGAGGCTCGCCGTCAGCGCGACCGCGCCGAGCACGGCCACCGCCATCCGTTGTCGCATTCGTTCCTCCCGCTCGCCGAGCATTCGTACGAGCCGGTGCGGGCAGGAGCGCCACGCCCCGGGATCCGGGACCGGTACGGGGGTGTACCGGTCCTTATGGCGCAGGCCACACTGCCCGCCATGACCAGAGAAATTAGCGGCGAATCCGGCGGCGGACGTCACGGCCGAACAACGACCGCATCTCAACTTGATAGAAGGAATTCTTCATCATCTTAAGGAAGCCCGAAAAACACCGGCAGAACCCGGTACCGGCCGGAAACCCGCCGGTGGGTACGAAAACAGCGGCGGCCGGTGTCCGCGAGGGACACCGGCCGCCGCCGGGAGACGGGTACGGCTACTTGAGGTAGACGCTCGTGTAGACGTTGGTACCCAGGTCGGTCGACAGCTCGACACCGCCGACCTTCGAGCCGGTCAGCGACAGGCTCTTGTTGAAGTACACCGGGACGGTCGCGGCGAACTTGGACCACTCCTGGTCCAGCTTCGCCCAGTCGTCCGCGGACTGGTCGGACGGCAGCTTGCTCGCCGCGTCCAGCTTCTTGTTGTAGGCGTCGTCGTTGTAGTACGACACGTCGTTGTTGCCGTTCGGCTGGATGCTCCGGCCGTCGGTCAGCACCGGCAGCACCGCCGCACCGGTCGGCCAGTCGGCCGCCCAGTCGGTGATGTAGAAGTCGAACGGGTTGTCCTTGCGGCCCAGCTCGGTGAAGTAGTTCTCCGGGTCGACCGGCTTCAGCACGATCTGGAAGCCCGCCTTCTCCATCGCCTGCTGCACCGCCGGCGCGAGACGCTGGCCCCACGGGTTGTTGCGGTAGCCGAAGATCAGCTTCGGCTTCTTGCCCGCGAGCAGCTCCTTGGCCTTCGCCGCGTTGCCGCTGGCACCACCGTCGAACGTGTTGTAGTTCTTCCAGCCGATCACCGTCGGCGACAGCAACGTGGTCGCCGGCGTGGCCAGCGCGTCACCACCGACCGTCTGGATGATCGCCTTGCGGTCCAACGCGTACGCCATCGCCTCGCGGACCTTCTGGTCCTTGACGGTCTGCGTGTTGATCGCCATGTAGTAGACGAACGGGCCCTGGCCACTGATCGTCCGGTTCTTCAGGCTCGCGTTCCCGGTCACCTTGGGCACCAGCGCCTGCGGCACGTTCTCCTGCGCCACCGCGTACTGGTCCGGGCCCGCGTCCGCGATCATCCGGTTGGTCTCGGTGGTGTCCGTCGGACCGAACGTGTAGGTGATCGTGTTCGGGTACGCGTGCCGGATCGGGTCGGTCTTCGCGTCCCAGTACTTGTTGCGCTCCAGGACCAGCTTGCTGCCCCGGTTGTACGTCTTGATCTTGTACGGGCCGGACGAGAACGGGTGCAGGTCGTACTTCGCGCCCTTGTCCTGCGCCTTCGGCACCGGGGTCGAGGTCGGCAGCTGCAGCGCGAACGGCAGGTCGCAGTGCGGTGCCTTGAAGTGGAAGATCAGCGTCTTGTCGCCCTTGACCTCCAGGCCCGGGGCGATGTCGGCACCGCCGTTGTAGGGGCCCTTGTAGGTCTTGTTGTAGTCGACGCTGTTCGACAGCCACTGCGCCAGGTAGTGCGGGCCCTCGGCGATCTGCGACGAGAAGGACCGCGAGATCCCGTACGCCACGTCCTTGGCGGTGATCGCGGAGCCGTCCTCGTACTTGAGGCCGTCCTTGAGGGTGTACTCCCAGTTCATGCACTTGCTGCCGTCGAGGTCCTTGCCCGGCCCGGTGGCCAGGTCGCCGACCAGCGTCAGCTTGCCGTTCTTGCCCTGCTTGAACATCGTCAGGGTGCGCGAGAACAGCTGCTCCGCGGACATCGCCTGCACCACGTAGGTGCGCTGGCCGTCCAGGTGCTCGAAGTCGCTGGTCTGCAGGATCTGCAGGTCGCCGCCCTGCTTCGCGCCGGCGACCGCCGGCGCGGGGCCCTGCGAGTCCTTCGGGTTGTTCGAAATACCGCCGGTGTTCTTCGTGACGTCGTTCTCGTTGCCGCCGTTGCCGCCACCGCCCGTGTTCTTCGAGCAGGCGCCAAGAGCAGCGACCACGACCATGGCGCCAACGGCGGCCACAGCCATCCTTGGTCGCATCACATAACCTCCGCAACCTCGTCGGCCGCTCGGCTGAAGCACGCTCGCGCCGGCGGCGCTGTGCCTCCCCGGCGCACTCCCGATGGCACGGGAGCAGAACCGCCGACAAGGCTGTTTCACAGGGAACTTAGTCACATTGCCAGGCCGGCCGGTCACGAGCACGCAACGACACGGTCTCAGCGCGGCCTAGTGCCTGCCCGGAACGGGATCAAGGGGTCCACACCCTCGCCCACACCGGGCAGCCACGTCAGCTCAACCGCACACGCGGATCGATCACCGAATACAGCATGTCGACCACGATGTTGAGCAGGATGATGAAGAACGCCGCCAACAGCACCGTCGCCATCACCACCGGGAGGTTCAGGTCGTTCACCGCCTGCACCGCGGTGCGGCCCAGGCCGTTGACACCGAACACCGTCTCGGTGATCACCGCGCCGCCCAACGACGCGCCGAAGTAGAGCCCGGCGGTGGTGACGATCGGCGTGATCGCCGCCCGCAACGCGTGCCGGCCGTACACCTTCCACTTGGTCAGGCCCTTGGCCCGGGCGGTCCGGACGAAGTCCTCCGACAGCGTCTCCAGCATCTGCGCCCGGGACAACCGGGCGAAGATCGCCGAGTTCAGGAAGCCCAGCGTCACCCACGGCAGCAGCATCTGCACGAACCACTGGCCGGGATCGTCGAACGGCGACGTGTACCCCGGGTTGGGCAACAGGTGCATCGTGTAGACGAACAGCAGCAGCAGGATCGGGCCGAAGAAGTAGATCTGCATCGACGCACCGACCAGGCTGACGCCCACCGCCGCCTTGTCGAACGCGGTGCCCCGGCGCAGCGCCGAGATCATCCCCAGCCCCACCCCGAGCACCAGTTGCAGCACCGTCGCGCCGACCACGATCGACACCGTCACCGGCAGGGTGCGGCCGATGATGTCGGTGACCGGCTCGTTGGTGCGGAACGAGAAGCCCAGGCACGGCGCCGGGCACTTCACCGCGAGCTCACCGGTGCCGTACGACCGGCCGGCGACGAGGCCCTTCATGAACTCGCCGTACTGCACGTACGTGGGCTTGTCGAGGCCGAGCCGCTGCTCGGTCTGCGCGATCGCGTGCGCGTCGCACTGCTTGCCGCACATCACGTACGCCGGCGACGTGGGCACGGCGAAGAACAGGATGAACGTGATGATACTGACCGCGACCAGCGACAGTATCGCCAACAGAACACGTTTGACCAGGTACCGAATCATTGCCGACACCCCGTATGGCACGTTGCCAGGACGCACCAAGGCTAGACATAACCCGGAAGACATGGGTCACGGCAAAGACACGAAGGCATACCACATGCGACGGCGCCCGTACCTGTGGGGTACGGGCGCCGTCGTCGGGTGCGGTGGGTCAGGCGATCGGGCCGGTCTCCGGGAAGTGGCAGGCCACCTGCTGACCGGTACCGATCTGCAGCAGCGGCGGCTCCACCTCGGCGCACTTGGGCTGCGCCTTCCAGCAGCGGGTGCGGAACCGGCAGCCGGACGGCGGGTTCAGCGGCGTGGGCACGTCGCCCTCCAGCCGGATGCGCTCCCGGCCCTTCTCGCCGATCTTCGTCACGTCCGGCACCGCGGACAGCAGCGCCCGGGTGTACGGGTGGGCGGGCTCCTCGTAGATCTGGTGCCGGTCGCCGATCTCGACCATCTTGCCCAGGTACATCACGCCGATGCGCTGGCAGAAGTGCCGGACCACGGCCAGGTCGTGCGCGATGAACACGAACGCCAGGTCGAACTCGCGCTGCAGGTCCCGCAGCAGGTTGATCACCTGCGCCTGGATCGACACGTCCAGCGCGGACACCGGCTCGTCGGCCACGATCAGCTTCGGCCGCAACGCCAGCGCCCGGGCGATGCCGATGCGCTGCCGCTGACCGCCGGAGAACTCGTGCGGGTAGCGGTTGTAGTGCTCCGGGTTCAGGCCGACCGTCTCCAGCAGCTCCTGCACCCGCTTCTTCACCCCGCCGGGCGGGTTGATCCCGTTGACCTGCAACGGCATCGCCACGATCTTGCCGACCGTGTGCCGCGGGTTCAGCGACGAGTACGGGTCCTGGAAGATGATCTGCAGGTCGTGCCGCAGCGCCCGCATCTGGGACCGGTTGAACCGGGTGATGTCACGGCCCTCGAACACGATCTTGCCGGCGGTCGCCTCCAGCAGCTTGACCACCATCCGGCCGGTGGTCGTCTTGCCGCAGCCGGACTCGCCGACCAGACCGAGCGTCTCGCCGCGGTCGACGCTGAAGTCGACCCCGTCGACGGCGCGCACCAGCGCCTTGGTGCCGAAGGCGCCCTGCTTGACCGGGAAGTGCTTGGCCAGCCCCTCCACCGTGAGCAGGGGGGACGAGCTACGCGGCGCCACCGCCGTCGGCGCGGCCTGGCTGCCAGGCTCGAAGGTCTGCTCGCTCACTACTCGGCTCCCAGCTTGATCTCTTCGGCAAAGATGCGCCGGCGCTCGTTCTCCGGCAGGTGGCAGGCCACCACGTGGCCCTCCTGCGCGGTCGGGAGCAGCTCCGGCACCTCGAGGTCGCACGGGCCGCCGCCGATCATCCGGTACGCACAGCGCGGGTGGAACGCGCAGCCGGACGGCAGGTTGATCAGGCTCGGCGGGCTGCCCGGGATCGGGTCCAGGTCGTCCTCGGCGTTGCCGCGCAGCGACGGCACCGACTGCAGCAGACCCCAGGTGTACGGGTGCTGCGGCTCGGTGAGCACCTGGTCGACCGAGCCGAACTCGATCGCGTGCCCGCCGTACATCACCATGACGTCGTTCGCGACCCGGCTCACCACGCCCAGGTCGTGGGTGATCATGATGATCGCCGAGTTGAACTCGCGCTGCAGGTCGTCCAGCAGGTCCAGGATCTGCGCCTGCACGGTCACGTCCAGCGCGGTGGTCGGCTCGTCGGCGATCAGCAGCGACGGGTCGTTCACCAGCGCCATCGCGATCATGGCGCGCTGCCGCATGCCGCCGGAGAACTCGTGCGGGTACGAGTCGTACCGCCGCTGCGGCTGCGGGATCCCGACCCGGTCGAGCATCTCGATCGCCCGCCGCTTCGCCTTCGCCTTCTGGCCGGGGTGGTGCACCAGGTAGGCCTCGGCGATCTGCCGGCCGATCGTGTAGTACGGGTGCAGGGCAGACAGCGGGTCCTGGAAGATCATGGCCATGTCGCGGCCGCGCATCCGGCGGACCTTCTCCTCGTCCAGGCCGACGATCTCCCGCCCGTTGACCCGGACCGAGCCGGTGACCCGGGTGCGGGCCATGTTGTGCAGGCCCAGGACCGTCAGGCTGGTCACGCTCTTGCCCGAGCCGGACTCGCCCACGATGCCGAGGGTGCGCCCGCGCTCCAGCTTGAAGGAGATCCCGTCGACCGCACGAACGATGCCGTCCTCGGTCTTGAACTGCACCCGCAGGTCGTCGACCTCCAGGTACGGCCGGTCGTCCTGAACCTCAGACGTCGCGGCCGACGATGCTGTGGCTGTCACTCTTCCTACTCTCTCTCCGGCGACCGATGCGGTACCAGTCGTGCCCGCCGGGGTGCCGGCGGGCACGGACCGGTCAGCCCAGCCGCACCCGCGGGTCGATCACGGAGTACAGCACGTCGACGATGATGTTCATGACGATGATGAAGAACGCCGCGAGCAGCACGGTGCCCATCACGACCGGGAGGTTCAGGTCGTTCACCGCCTGCACCGCGGTACGGCCCAGGCCGTTGACGCCGAACACCGTCTCGGTGATCACCGCGCCGCCGAGCGCGCCGCCCAGGTCGAGGCCGGCGATGGTGACGATCGGGGTGATCGCCGCCCGCAGCGCGTGCCGGGCGTAGACCTTCCGTTTCGGCAGGCCCTTGGCCCGGGCGGTCCGGACGAAGTCCTCCGACAGCGTCTCCAGCATCTGCGCGCGGGACAACCGGGCGTAGATCGCCGAGTTCAGGAAGCCCAGGGTGGCCCAGGGCAGCAGCAGCTGCGTGAACCATTGCCCGGGATTGTCGAACGGTGACGTGTAGCCCGGGTTGGGTAAGACGTGCAGCGAATAGACGAAGATCAACAAGAGGATCGGGCCGAAGAAGTAGATCTGCATCGACGCACCGACGAGGCTGACGCCCACCGCCGTCTTGTCGAAGACACTCCCTCTCTTCAGAGCCGATATCATGCCCAGCCCGACGCCCAGCACCGTCTGGATGACCAGGGCACCGACCACGATCGACACCGTCACCGGGACGGTGCGCTTGATGATGTCGGTGACCGGCTCGTTGGTCCGGAACGAGAAGCCCAGGCACGGCGCCGGGCACTTCACCGCGAGGTCGCCCGTGCCGTACGTCCGGCCGGCGACCATGCCCTTCATGAACTGGCCGTACTGCACGTAGGTCGGCTCGTCGAGGCCCAGCCGGTGCTCGGTCTGCGCGATCGCGTGCGCGTCGCACTGCTTGCCGCACATCACGTACGCGGGGGACGTCGGCACCGCGAAGAACAGCAGGAACGTCACGATGCTGACGGCGAACATCGTCAGCACGGCGAGCAGGATCCGCCTGATCAAATACCGAGCCATCACACACCTTGCCGATCAGGGTTGTTCTTCGCGCCGTACGGCGCCGGGGCGTTCGTGCTGCCCGCCGCGGCGGCGAGCAGGTTTCCCGGCGCTCTCATCGGGACGACTTCGGGTCGAGGGCGTCTCGCACGGAGTCGCCGAACAGGTTGAAGGCCAGCACCAGGATCAGGATCGTGGCACCGGACACCATCGTGTAGAAGGGGTCGGTCTGCAGGAACGTCGTCCCGTTGTTGATCATTCGGCCGAGGTCCGGTGTTGGTTCGACCACGCCGATGTTCAGGAACGACAGCGCCGCCTCACCGGTGATGAACTGCGGCACGTTGAGCGAGAAGACCACCAGGATCGGCGCCCAGATGTTCGGCAGCAGCTGGCGGAACAGGATGTGCCCCATGCCGGCGCCGGCCGCCCGGGCCGCCTCGACGAACTCGCGCTCGCGCAGCGACAGCACCTGGCCACGCACCAGCCGGGCCGGGTAGGTCCAGCTGAAGCAGGCGAACACGCCGATGATCAGCCCGACTCGGAACAGCGCCGAGACGTCACCGCGCTCGCCGTACACCTTGTTCGTGATGACCGGGATCGCCGCCAGGCAGAAGATGAAGAACGGGAAGGCGAGCACCAGGTCGATGAACCAGTTGATGATCGAGTCGACGATGCCGCCGGCGTAGCCGGCCACGATGCCGATGACGATGCCGATCGAGATCGTGATGATCGCGGCCAGGAAGGCGATCACCAGCGAGGTGCGCATCCCGTAGATCAGCTGCATCAGCACGTCCCGGCCGAGCTGCGGCTCCAGGCCGAGCCAGTGCGAGCCGCTGATGCCGCCCAGGTAGCCGAGCGGGTAGCCCGAGGTGTCCAGCAGGTCGGAATGCTGGTCGGTGGCGTTCGCCCCGTAGAGCTTGGAAATCAGTGGCGCGGCGATGGCCAGCACGAACATGATGACCAGCACGATGCCACTGACGAGTGCCACCCGGTCACGCTTCAACCGGATCCAGGCGAGTTGCCCCGGAGACCGGCCGACGATGGCGGCACCCGACGTACCCGCGGTGGTGTCGCCGCCCTCGGCGACGGGCACCTCACCGACCGCGATGCCGCCGCCTGGCGGCTCCGCCTGGTCGTGAGGACCCAACGGGGTCTGCGTCATCGAATCTGCTCCCTCCGGGCTGGACCGGATCCAGACTCGCCGAACCGCCTTCCTTCCGGCGGCTGGGGATCCCGTCCGAGCATGCTGCTGCGCCCCGACTTCGACGCGAAACTATCTATGGTTGGCGCCCGTTTTGAATTCCCGGCGGCATCAGGTTGGTAACAAGTGACCGGAACGCGTAACCGCGGGGCGCCGTGACGCAGGACAGACGCGAAGTTTCGCCCGTTCCACCCGGCCGGGACCGGCCGTCGGTGCGACGCCGGGTTCGGCTGTCCAGCCGATTCCCAGACTCTGATATCGGCGATCCGCTTGCCTCCGACCGCCGTGAGTCGCACCGTTGCGCACATGGGGACCCTACTATCCGCTCAGCAGGTCGCCGACGGGCTCCGGGCCCTA
>NZ_BOPO01000102.1 GCF_017312725.1 Actinocatenispora comari
GGCCGCGGCGATGTCCCGTTCGGTCGCGGCGACCGCCTCGGCGAGCGCCGGCCAGGCCGCGCCGCGGTGCAGCTCGTCCAGGTTCGCCAGCCGGCCGCGCAACCGCTCCGCCGCGGCCGGTACCGGGGGCAGCCCGGGATCGGCGATCTTCGCCGCGGCCGTCCGGTAGGCGGTCGCGGCCGCCTGCTCCGCCTCGGCCAGCGCGGCCAGCGAATCGGTCCAGCTCGACCGGCGGCCGGCGTAGTCGTCGCGCAGCGAGACCAGCCCGGACAGCCGGCGCCGGGCCGCCGCCGCGGCCTCGTCGAGCCGGCCGAGCCGGTCGGTCACCGCCTCGCCCGGGGCCCCGTCCGGCGCCGCGGTCAGCGGGTCGGCCAGCGCCGGGCCGCGCACCGCGTCCAGCTCGACGAGCAGTGGCCGGGCCAGCTCGGGCACCCCGAACTCGGCGGCCAGCGTGGCGACCGCGTCGACGGCGTCGGCGGTCGGGGAGACCAGATCGGTCAGCGCGGTCAGCGCCGCCTGCACGGCGGCCAGCCGGGTGCCGGCCGCCGCGGCGTCGACCACCACCATCGGGATCAGGTCGACCAGGCACAGCCGCCGGGCCACCGGGTTGCCGGTGCCGTCGGCCGGCAGCCCCGCGGCGTCCAGCGCCACCATCGGTTCGCGCAGCAGCGCGGCCAGCTCCGCCAGGTCGTCGTCGGACGGCCGGCCGTGCCTCGCCCGTACCGCCCGGGCGGCGTTGAGCAGGTCGCCGGCGACGCTGAAGTGCGCCCACAGCACGCTGACCCGCTGCGGCAGGTCGGCCAGCCGCTCCGCGGTCGCGCCGGTGGCGCCACCGGCCCGCAGCCAGCGCAGGGCCGGATCGGAGTCCAGCGCGTACATCGCGGCGGCGAGCCGGTCGTACTCCTCACCGATCGCGGTCAGCCGCTGGTCGGCCTCCTCGCGCCGCAGTGGTGCAGTGGCCATCGCGGTCAGTCCCGGTACTGGGCGGCCGGCGGTTTCGGCGCCGGACCGAGCACCGTCAACCACTGGTCGTAGCGCTTCTTCCAGGTACCGTCACCCCGGATCTTCGCCAGCACGCCGTTGACGAACCGGACCAGGTCGACGTCGTCGAGGTTCGCCGCGATCCCGTACGGCTCGTCGGTGAACTTGGGGCCGACCACCTTCGTGTTCGGGTCCTGCTTCTTCAGCCCGGCGAGAATCGTGTCGTCCGTGGAGATGGCGGCGACCTGCCGCTGCTGCAGCATCACCAGGCAGTCGGTCCAGTCGTCCACCGCGACCGGCACCGGCTTCGCCGGGTCGGCCGCGATGGCCCGGATGGAGGTCGAGCCCTTCGCCGCGCAGACCTTCTTGCCGCCGAGGTCACCGAGCTGCGTGGCGGTCGAACCGGACGGCACCAGCACCCGCTGCCCGGCGTCGAAGTAGACGGACGAGAACGCCACCTGCTTCCACCGCTCGCAGTTGACCGTCATCACGTCGGCCACCAGGTCGACCTGGTGCTTCTGCAGCACCGGGATGCGCTGCGCGGAGGTGATGACCTTGAACTGGATCTTGTCCGGGTCGCCGAAGATCGCCCGCGCCACCTCGCGCAGCATGTCGATGTCGAAACCCTTGAGGTCGTTGTCCTGGTCGCGGAAGCCGAACAGGTAGGTGTTCTGGTCGACGCCGACGACCAGCCGGCCGCGCTTCTTGATCCGGGACACCGCCGGCCCGTCCATCATGTCGGCCGGCGATCCGTGCGGACGGTAGCTGTCGGCGGCGCACGAGGTGTCCTGCGGGTCCGCGTCCGGGATCTTCGCCGGGTCCTGCACCCCGACCGGTTGCGGCGGCGCCGCCGGCTTGCCGGCGTCCGGCAGCGTCGAGGCGCCACATCCCGCCACGACCAGCAGGGCCGTGAGAGCCACACCCGCCGCGAGCAAACCCCGTACCCGTCGCCGCACCGGCGCGACCCCCCTCGTCTCACGGGTTGGTGCACGATGGTCTGCCGGGCCGCGCCAGCCCCGTTTGCCCGCTGGCCGCGTGGTCGGCACGAGCGCAGACAACACCGGTATGCCCTCGCACCTCCGCCCTGCCAGCGAACACATGGACCTCGCCGCGACTCCGGCGCCATCGTGCGCCAACCCGTTTCTCATCGGTACTCCGCGACCCGGCGCTGCAGGCCGATCGCGGTGCCGACCACGCACAGCGCGGCGAGCACGCCGAGCCCGATCGCGGCACCGGTCTGGCTGGACGCCGCGGCGCTCGCCTGGTCGGTGAACCTCGCGTTGGCCGCCTCGATCGCGCTCGCGGTGTGCCGGTCGAGGCTGCCGAACGCGTCGGCCGCGCTGTCCGAGCCGGAGCCGATCGCGACCTTCACCGCCTCCGGGTACTGCCCGCCGTCGTCGAGGGAGCGCACCTTGGCGTGCGCGGCCTGCCAGTCGGTGACGTCCTTGCGGACCGCGTCGAGCTGGCGGCGCTGGGCGTCGTCGGCGCCGTGGCGCGCCGCGCCGATCAGCCCGCCGTTGCCGTCCGATCCGACCAGGTCGGTCATCCGCTGCCGGAAGTCCTGCTCGAACGACGCGCCGTTGCCGCGCGCGACCAGGGTCAGCGACTCGTCGGCCCGGGCCTGCAGCGCGGTGAGCCGGATCTGCGCGTACGCCTCGACCTGCGCCGAGCCGTTGTCCCGGGCCGAGCCGAGGTGGCTCGCCAGCGCCCCCCACGAGACGGTCAGCCACAGCAGCGCCACCACCGCCGCCGCGCAGCCGACCAGCAGCCCGCGGTTGAACACCCGGTTGGTCCGCCGACTCAGGTAGACCTGCCCGACCACCAGCCCGGCGAGCAGCAGCAACCCGAGCGGGATCGCCACCCAGGGGAAGCCGGCCGCCGCCGAACGATCGTCGGCCAGCCGCGCGGTCTCCGCCTGGTACAGCGACTTGGCCGCCGGCAGCAGCTTGTCGCGCATCAGGCCGGACGCCTCGCGCAGGTAGGCGGCGCCGAGCGGGATGCCGAGCCGGTTGTAGACCCGGGCCGTCTCGACCAGGCCGGTGTACACCGGCAGCTGACTGGTCAGCTGCTGCACCACCCGCGCGTTGGTGCCGCCGGAGTTGCTCGCGGTGGCGAGCGCCTTGCCCGCCTCGGCGATGTCCTGCTGGTAGCGCCGGGCGGCGCTGGCCGACTCGACCCCGCCGGCGAGGAACGCGGAGGCCGCCGTCGCGTCCGCGTCGGACAGCGACCGGTAGAGCTGCTGGGCCTGCACGGTGAGCGGACCGGAGTGCGAACGCACCTCGTCGAGCCGGCCGCCGCGCTGCTGCACGCCGACCACCATCGCGGTACCGAAGGCCAGCCCGAGCACGACGAGCACGGCCAGCAGCGTGGTCAACCGGCCCGGGGTGGTGCGGGCCAGGGCGGCGAGGCCGGGCCGGGCGTGGTCGACGACCGGTGCCGGGGCGGCCGGCGTGGTCGGGGCGAGCGTCATCGCGGCACCGACCCGTCGAACCGCACCGACCGGTCGAACCGCACCGGCCCGTCGGCGCCCACCGTGCGCCGGCCGGTGGCGCGGACACGGACCCTGGCTCGGCCCGCTCGGCCCGTGCCCGACGTGCTGCCCAGCATCGATGCCCTCCGTCGTGTTTTCGGGCCAACATAGCCGGTCGTGTCAACCAGCGGCGATCACGCCGTAGGGCGCCCCGGCGGTACCGGTGACGGCCGGTCCCCGCAGGTTGGTGCCGATGTCCGGGATGTCCCGCCGGAGTGGGACGCGGCCGGCTCGGCTCCCGCCGGGGTAGGGGGTCGGTTCTGGCTCCGCCGCGGGACGTACCGGGCCCGACCCCGCTCCTAGCGTCACGCCGTCAACGGCCACACCGGCGGTACGAAGGGGGCGAGGCGGTCGTGCTGACGATCGACGACGCGACGGAGCTCTACGTCAAACACCACGAACCACTGCAGGCGGTACGGGAGGAGCAGCGGCGGCTGCTCGCCGACCGGCCGGGCATGCGGGCGCAGCTGGACGACATCGAGGCGGAGCTGACCTACCTGCTGGTCCGCCGGGAGCGGCCGGCGCGGGTGGTGGAGATCGGCTGCCTGCACGGCTGGTCCACCACCTGGTTGCTGCGCGCCCTGCGGGACAACGAGACCGGAGTGCTGGAAAGCTACGACCGGATCGAGAACGCCCGCCGCAACGTACCGGCCGCCCTCGCCGAGGGTCGCTGGCGGTTCGTCGCCGGCGACGTGCGGGAGCAGACCCTGCCGGACGCGATCGACTACCTGTTCCTGGACGCCGCGCACTCGGCCCGGTTCGCCCGCTGGTACCTGGACCGGCTGCTGCCGGCGATCCCGGCCGGCACCCCGGTGAGCGTGCACGACGTGTTCCACGGCCGGCGCGCCAAGCCGTACTCGGAGGGGTCGGTGCTGCTGCGCCACCTGCGCGGCGCCGGCGCCCGGTACTTCACCGCGGCCGCGAAGCGCGCGCCGGAGGAGTACCGGCGGCTGCGGGAGTGCCGGGCCGACCTGGGTTTCGGTGACCCGGTGCATCCGGGTACGCACAATCCGATGATCTGGTTCCGTCGCCCGTGAGGCCCGGGCCGGCGCCGCGCCGTCGCCGTTTCGTAGGGTGTCCGCCATGCCGCCGAACGAGCCCGAACCCGCCGCAGCGCCGCAGGCCACGCCGGAGTCCGGGCTGACCCACTTGCCGGGGCGCGGACTGTCCCGATGGTTGCTGGTCCGCGGTTTGCCGCGGGACCCGCAGGCCACCGCCCACCTGACCGCGATGCTGGTCGCCGCGGTCAGCACGGTGCTGCTGGTCCGCGGTGGCCTGGCGCTGGCCGGGTACCCGCAGGTGGGCGGCGGTGGCCTGCACATCGCGCACGTGCTGTGGGGCGGGCTGCTGATGATCGTCGGCCTGGTCCTGCTGCTGTCGTTCGTCGGGCCGGTGATCCGGCCGCTCGCCTCGGTGCTCGCCGGGATCGGCATCGGGCTGTTCATCGACGAGGTCGGCAAGTTCGTCACCAGCGACAACGACTACTTCTACCGCCCGGCGACGGCGATCATGTACGTGCTGGTCGTGGTCCTGGTGCTGCTGGTGCACGCGCTGCACGGGCGACGGCCGCACCACCCCTCCGAGCACCTGGCCGCGGCGGTCGACCAGGCCGTCGCCGGCGTGGTCGGCGGGTTCACTCCGCGCCGCCGGGCCGCCGCCGGCCGTCAACTGCACCGGGCGGGCCGGGCGCCGGGCCGGTCCGAGGCCCGGGCGCTGATCGGCGCGGTACCCGACGACCCGGTCGAACTGTTCGACCCGCTGCGGTTCGTCGACCCGCACCGGCTGCTGGCAAGGCTGCGGCTGTGGGCCCGGCGCGAGGTGCACGGCCAGGGCCGGATCGCCCAGGCGCTGCCGACCATCACGGTGATCGTGCTGCTCGCGCAGATCGCGTACTCGGGTGCCCAGTTCGGCGTCCGGCTGGTGGGCCGGTTGGACGGGCCGGCCGGTGCGGTCTGGCGGGGCGCGCCGGGCCCGATCCCGCTGGTACTGGGGCTCGCCTCGACGGTGGCGTGCCTGGTGCTGGTGATCGGCGGGTGGCGGCTGCTGCGCCGTGACCGGCTGCGCGGGTTCACCTGGTTCCACCGCAGCCTGCTGGTGAACCTGCTGTTCACCCGGGTCTTCGAGTTCGACGTGACCCAGTTCGTGGCGACCGTGTCGGTGCTGGTGGACGTGC
Source organism: Actinocatenispora comari (assembly GCF_017312725.1). Taxonomy (GTDB): domain Bacteria; phylum Actinomycetota; class Actinomycetes; order Mycobacteriales; family Micromonosporaceae; genus Actinocatenispora; species Actinocatenispora comari. The sequence continues at coordinate 5,685 of NZ_BOPO01000102.1, forward strand.
TGATGCTGGTCGTCGTCGGCGCCGAGCTGGGCCGGCTCAACCGGCTCGCCGACGCCGCCGAGGCGCAGGCCGCCATCGCCGAGGAACCCGTGCCGGTGGCCGGCCCCGCGTCCGCCGGCGACGAGCAGCCACCGGCGGCACCCGCCGCCGCCCGGGACGAGCAGCCACCGGCGGGCAACGCCGCTGCTCGGGACGAGCAGCCACCGGCGGGCAACGCCGCTGCTCGGGACGAGCAGCGGCCGGCGGGCGACGACGCTGCCGCCGGCGACGAGCGGCCGCCGGCGGCAGGGTCGGACAGGTAGGGCGCGACCCGCGCCCCGGATCAACCGCGTTGGGTGGACAGGAACCGGTAGCGCCAGACGGCGTCGTCGGTGGGTGCGTCGTCGCGGCGGTAGTTCAACCGCCAAATGTCGGGCAGTCCGTCCACGGTGCTGTCCACCGTGGTCATCTCCAGGTGCGGGGCTGGTACCGGATCGGTCAGCGGCACCGTGATGCGTTCCCCGTCCCGGGGTCCGCCGACGAGTTCGATCTCCACATCGAGCATGAGTCCGCTCCTTCCCGCGTGGGTGGTGAGCGGCCACCTGCAACGGCGGCCCGTGCGGCCGGGGCCGGGCGCCCAAGGGCGACGCACCGGCCTCCCTTCGAGAGTAGCGGCGTGACCGGCCCGGGCCAGCGGGAAGCGCGGCCACCGGTACCGGTCGAGTAACCGGGCGTGGTCCACGGCACGCCGGTACGACCCCGAACGGGCCTGGATCGTGTATCCTTTTGGCGTTGCAGTCGTAGTTTCCCCGAACGTTTGATGCGCACGCGGGATTTGTGACAGCGGGGCGTCTCGTTTTTCGGGAAGATCTCTCCGAAGGGTCGATCGGCTCCCGCCGCAACAAGGCGGTCGCCCGCGCGGCGGCCGAGTAGCTACCACAAGGAGAGTCATGGCACAGGGTACGGTCAAGTGGTTCAACCCGGACAAGGGCTTCGGCTTCATCACGCCTGACGGCGGCGAGCCGGACGTGTTCGTCCACTTCTCCGCCATCGAGGGCTCCGGCTACCGGAACCTCGAGGAGAACCAGCGCGTCGAGTTCGACGTGACGCAGGGCGCGAAGGGCCCGCAGGCCGAGCGCGTCCGCGGCATCTGAGCCACGGGCCTGGGTTACACCCCAGACGCGAAGCGACCCCCGATGCAGTGCGCATCGGGGGTCGTTTGCGTCCCGGTCCGGCCGGGTTGGCCCGCAAGCCCGGTCCTGCTCACTCCGCGTGTCCGTCGCCCACTCTTTACCGGTGAGATTCCCGGATCCTCGCCCGTGCCGGACGAAAAGCATCGATGATCAAGGATGACTGGCACGCGGATCGTCGGGCTGATCCGGTTCTGTGCCATTCTGGGTAGGGGAGATCGTTTACACCTCCGTGGGCGGGACGAGGGTGGTGTGGGTGCGTCGACAGAATTCGCTGTTGGGTGACCTGGCTTCGCTGTTGGTCTGTGGGGTGCTTGCCGGCATCGTGGTCGCGTTGCTGGCCTTCCCGGGGTTCGGGGTCAGCGGCCTCGCGGTCAAGTCGGGTACCGGCATCTTCACCAACAAGTCCGACCAGCTGAAGATCCCGCCGCCCCCGCAGAACTCCTACCTGTACGCCAACGACGGCAAGACGCTGATCACCACGTTCTACTCGGACAACCGGACGCCCACCACGATCGGCCACATCCCGACGGTGATGCAGCGCGCGATCGTGGCCGCCGAGGACACCAGGTTCTACCACCATCACGGCGTCGACCCGCGCGGCGTGGTGCGGGCGCTGCTGGCCAACCGCAGCGCCGGGCAGGTCTCCGAGGGCGCGTCGACGCTGACCATGCAGTACGTGCGCAACGTGCGGATCTACTCGGCGAAGACGCCGCAGGAGCTGCACGCCGCGACCGAGCAGTCGATGGCCCGCAAGATCCAGGAGATGCGCTACGCGCTGGCACTGGAGCGCAAGCTGTCCAAGAAGCAGATCATGCAGGGCTACCTGAACATCGTCTACTTCGGCCACCAGGCGTACGGGATCGTCGCGGCGTCGAAGGTCTACTTCGACACCACGCCGGACAAGCTGACGCTGCCGCAGGCCGCGCTGCTGGCCGGCGTGGTCAAGTCGCCGGACGCGTTCGACCCCGAGTCCGGGCCGGCCGGGCGCAAGGCCGCGCTGGTGCGCCGCTCGTACGTGCTGGACTCGATGGCCAAGCTGCACTACATCAGCAAGGCGGAGGCGAAGAAGGCCAAGGCGGCGCCGATCGGGCTGCACCCGTCGAGCACGCCGAACGGCTGCACCGAGGTACCGAGCAAGCACAAGGACTGGGGTTTCTTCTGCGACTGGTTCGTGCAGTGGTGGGACCAGCAGGAGCAGTTCGGCGCGACCTCGGCGGCGCGGGAGAACCTGCTGCGCACCGGCGGGTACAAGATCGTCACGTCGATGGACCCGAAGGTGCAGGCCTCGGCCCGCAAGGCCTCGCTCGCGGTGTACTCGAAGACCAACACCAAGGCGCTGCCGATCGCCGCGATCCAGCCCGGTACCGGCCGGGTGGTCGCGATGTCGGTCAACCGCGACTATAGCCTGAAGAAGAACCCGGACGGGATGAAGAACCGGCCGAACACCGTCGACCAGCTGGTCGCCGGGGGCGGTGACGTCAACGGGTACCAGACCGGGTCGACGTTCAAGATGTTCACCATGCTCGCGGCGCTGGAGTCCGGGCTGCCGCTGGACACCGGTTTCCACGCGCCGAGCCCGCTGCGCACCAACTACATCGCCGGCAACGGCTACTACTCGCCGGTCAACGACAACCCGAAGTGGATGGACGGGTACCGGACCATGTGGGACGGCTACGGCCGGTCGGTCAACACCTACTTCGTCTGGCTGGAGCAGAAGATCGGCGCCGAGAAGGCGGTCAACATGGCCAAGCGGCTCGGCATCAAGTTCCGGGCGCACAGCGACGCGGTGTACGCGTCCAAGGGCCGGGCGGACGGCTGGGGTGCGTTCACCCTGGGCGTCGCGCAGACCACGCCGCTGGATCTCGCCAACGCGTACGCCACCGTGGCGGCGGAGGGCATCTACTGCAAGGAACTGCCGGTGGCCTCGATCGTGGACGCCCGCGGGCACGCCTCGGACGCGGCGAAGCCGCAGTGTCACCGGGCGGTGTCCAGGGACGTGGCCCGGGCCGCCACCGACGCCGCCCGCTGCCCGGTCGGCCAGCAGGGCTTCTACCACAAGTGCAACGGTGGCACCGCGCCGGAGGTCGGCCGGATGTTCGGGTCGCGACCGCTCGGCGGCAAGACCGGAAGCTCGGAGACCAACGCGACCGAGTCGTTCGTCGGGTTCACCCCGCAGATCGCCGCGGCCGCCACCGCCTGCACCCCGGACAATCCGTGGGACTCGGTCGGCGCCGGCATCTCCTCGTCGGTGGACGTCGCCGTCGCGAAGACGATGCTCACCGACCTGTCCGGGCAGCCGATCCGCGGCTTCCACAAACCCTCGTCCCACATCGCGTACGGCTGAGCCCCGATGTGGCCCGCGGCTCCGGCCAGCCTCGGTGCGGCCCGCGGACACGGCCAGCCGGGTGCGGCCCGCGGCTACGGCCAGCCGGGTGCGGCCCGCGGCTACGGCCAGCCGGGTGCGGCCCGCGGCTACGGCCAGCCGGGTGCGGCCCGCGGCTACGACCAGCCCGGTGCGGCCCGCCGCACCGGGGCCCGCCGGGTCAGCGGCGGGCCAGCCGGCGCCCGGACGACGTCGGCGCCGGGGTGTAGCCCATCTGGTAGTGGGCGTAGATCTCCGGCTCGCGCTCGGCCGGCAACTCCTCGTCCACGCCGAGCGTCGGCGAGTTCTTGATCTGCCCCTTGTCGTACGGCACCTGCAGGTCGTTGCGGCCCACCCGGGCGCCGTCCAGCGGTACCAGGGCGATCTTGCGCATCCCCGGCATGCCGAGCCGGACCGCGCCGAACATCGGCTCGTCCGAGGCGGCGTCCACGTAGACCGACTCCAGGGTGCCGATCTTCCCGCCTTCTGGACCTACCACCGGTGCACCTTTCCACTGTGAGATGTCCTGAATTCCGATCATTCCTACCCCCGAGGCCGTGGGTACTGTCACCGATATTCTCCCGCCTTATCCGGTTCCAGGCGGCAAAACGTCACGGCCCGTGCACGTGGACGATCTTGACCGGACACGTGCATCGGTGCTGAGATCCATCCCAGACTGTCGGGGACCTCATGATCGGCTGCGCCGGGCCCGTTCTCGGACGTTGCGAGGGCCACTGGCCCGCTGGCTGCGGGCCGGCCTCGCAACCTCCGCCGCTCGCGGCGTTGCCGGCACGGGTGCCTACGACACCGGCACGCACCCGCACCTCCGCCTGGCGAGCAGACGAACGGACTCCGGCTCGCTCGATCGAAGGCCCCCCGGCAGTCGCTTCATCGACAAGGACGGAGACTTCCATGCGCCGTATCCGGTCCCACCGATGGCTCGCGGCCGGGCTCGCCGCGGCCGGCCTCGCGCTCGCCGTACCGGCGTCCGCGGTCGCGGCCCCCGCGGCCGTCGCTCCGGCCGCCGCGGTCGGTGACGTCCAGCTCACCGGTACCCAGCGGCTCGCGTCCGGGGTCACCCTCGCGACCTTCCGGGCCACCGCCTCGCACGGCACGGTCACCGGCGAGCTGGTCACCGCCGACCTGGCCAACCCGCACGTGTCGGTGGCGTTGCTGCGCCCGGACGCGGTGGCGCAGCGCGAGACGGTGTCCGAGATGACCGCCAATGCGCACGCGGTCGCCGGCGTCAACGCGGACTACTTCAACATCGACGAGTCGCAGCACCCGGGCGTCGCGGCCACCGGGTCCTCCGACGGCCCCGAGGTGGACCGCGGCCGCGCGATCAAGGCGGCGGTACCGGACAAGCAGCGGTTCGGCCCGGCGATGGCACCCGGTACCTCCACCCGGGACGTGATCGGCGTCGGCGTCGACGGCCGGGCCCGTCTCGGCACCCTCACCCTGGCCGGCAGCATCACCACCCCCGGCCACCGGTACGCGCTGGCCGGGCTCAACCAGTACGCGGTCGCCGAGGGCGGCATCGACGCGTTCACCAGCGCCTGGGGTGCCACCTCGCGGGAGCGCGCGGTGTGCGGCAGCGACACCAGGCGCGGCGACCCGTGCAGTACCGACACCGCCGAGGTGACGATCCGGCACGGCCGGGTGACCGCGGTCGCCGACGCGCCGGGCGCCGGCGCGATCCCGGCCGGCAGCACCGTACTGGTCGGCCGGGAGGCCGGCGCGGACACGCTGCGCGGGCTGCACGTCGGTGACCCGGTGCACGTCTCGTACCGGCTGGCCGGCGCGCGGGTGCCGTTCCGGGTCGCGGTCGGCGGCGCGCCGATCATGCGCGACGGCGCCACCCTCACCGGCGTCGACGACAAGGTCGCGGCGACCCGTACCGGGGCGGGGATCAGCGCCGACGGTCGCACGCTGTACCTGATGACCACCGACGGGCTGGCCGAGTCCGGCAGTGGCCTGACCCTGGCCGAGGAGGCCGACCTGCTCGCCGGCTTCGGCGCGACCGACGGGATGAACCTGGACGGCGGCGGCTCCACCACCTGCGCCGCCCGGCTGCCCGGCAGCGACGACGTCACGCTGGTGAACAAGCTGCCCGTCGGCGCGGCGGAGCGCCCGGTCGCCAACGGCCTGGGCATCGTCGCCCGCTGACCCACCGACCGCGGCCGGCGACGGGTTCGCCGGTCGCGGGCGGCCCACCCATCCACCGGCCGGGTCCCTCGGGACCCGGCCGGTGCGGTGTCTCGCCGGTAGCCCGCTGGCCGACGGCGAGTGCGGGGGGGGAACGGTCAGCGGGTGCCCGGCGCGCGCCGCAGCACCATCCCGAACACCCGCGCCGCGTCCGCGTTGACCAGCACGGCGAGCGCGGCGAGGCCGGCCAGCGGGGCCGACACGGCGGCCGCCACCGCACACAGCAGCAGCCGTACGTCCCGGCGCAGCAGCCGCCGCGGCGCGTCCGGCACCAGCACGTTGAGGTACGACACGAGCAGGCTGCCGGCGGCGGCCGCGAACCCGAACGCCCAGTCGACCGGCCGCCCGCCGGCCGCGAGCACCAGCCCGGCGATGATGGCGAGATCGGCGTAGCGGTCCAGGATCGTGTCCAGCAGCGCGCCGCGCCGGGAGGTGCGCAGCCCGATCCGCGCCACCTCGCCGTCCACCCCGTCCAGCGCGTTCCCGGCCTGCACCAGCACGCCGCCGAGCAGCATCGTCCACCAGTGGCCGCCGAACCCGATCACCGCGGCGCCGGCCACCGCGACCGCGAAGCTCAGGCCGCTGAGCAGGTCCGGCCACACCCCGGTACGCGCCAGCAGCAGCGTCACCGGCCGCGACAACGGCCGGTTCAGGTACCGGCAGACCAGCCCGTCGCTGGGCTTCGACCCGTACCGGTGCCACAGCGCGCGGTGCACCCGGCGGACGTCCCGGTCCCCGGCGAGCGTCGTCGCGAACCCGGCCGCCGGCCGCAACGCCAGCCCGGCGACGGCGTCCAGCGCCGCATCGGGGGCGTCCGCCGCGAGTACCTCCCGGGCGGTGCCGGCGTCGGCCACCGCGAGCGTCGTGTCGGTGCACCGCACGCCGGTCCGCTCGGCCAGGTCACGAACCGTCTCCGCGTCGAAGATCGCGCCCGCGCCGACCAGCAGGTACCGGCCGGGTGGCAGGGCTGCGGGCGGTGGGCACGGCTCGGCTGGGGGCGCGTGCCGGGCGACCAGCCCGGCCACCAGATCGGGGGAGCGCCGGCCGGCGGCCACCAGCACCCGGCGCACGCCGGCCGCGTGCAGCACCCGTACCGTCCGGTCGAGCAGCGGTCGGCCGCCGATCCGGGTCGCCTCCACCGACCGGTGTGCCGGCGGCGGCTCCGCCGTCAGGACGACCACCGCCACCACCGGGCCGGTGGGATCGGACCACCGGGTCGTGTCGGGGGCCGGTTCGCCGTTGCCTCGGGTCATCCATCACCTCCGCCACGACCGGCGTACGCGGTGGCGCAGGTACGGCGACGCCGCAACGGATCTGTGGGATCACCTCGATCCTAGAGCCGTGCGGCGCCGGCGGCGGAGGTGGAATGTGCCCCTATCCGAAGGCCGCTCTCGGCCGCGGCACGCCGAGCGCGGATCAGCTGCGCCGGTAGCGGCGCATGGCGGCCGGATAGCCGAGCACGCCCGCGTCGTAGAGCGGGACGCCCAGCTCGGTCGCGAGCCGGCTGGCGATCCTGGCCGAGCCGACCCGGCGCCGGATCCACTCGCCGTCGGCGGCGACCGCGGCGACCGTGGTGTCGGTGGCGGTGGTCTCCGGCTCCAGGTAGAACTCGACACCGGTGCGGCTGGCGACGAACTCGCGCAACTCGTCCAGGTCGGTCGGGGTGGCCTCCCGGTCGAGCATCGACTGGTACCCGCCGCGCTGGGCGCGGATCTGCCCGGTCGACCGGACGCCGCGCGGGCCCGACGGCGAGAACAGGCGGCGCAGCCGCGCTCCCAGCCCCATCCCGACCTCCCCGTTCGTCCGGGGCGTCCGAGTGCCGGATGCCCTCTCGGCCGAGGCTACGACCGTTGGATGGAGCAAGCCTGCCGGCAGGCTGGGAACTGCCTGGGCGCCTCAGCGCGATCCGGGCCGGCCGCGCTCCGGGTTCGTGACCTGCTGCGGGGCCGCGTCACCCGGGTCCGGATCCGCGGCGGAGACCCGTTCGCCGCGCAGCGCGCCGGGGACTGACGTCAGCGGCCAGATCAGCCAGATCGCCAGCACCAGGCCGATCCGGGGCAACCAGGACAGCAGCGCCACCGATCGGTGCAGATCACCCAGTACCAGCACCATCAGCCCGAGCAGCGCGGCGGAGATCGCGCCGGCGAGCACGGCCTTGCCCCACTCCCGCCACTCGTACCGGGCCCGCGCCGGACCGGACTTCGCCGGTTTCGGCGGCCGCGGCCCGCCGGCGAACCGGTACGCGAACCAGCGGTCCGCCCACCGCACCATGCCGCGGCCGAACACCACCGTGCTGCCCAGGTACACCGCGGCCAGGCCGTGCTGCGGGCCGGCCACCGCGTGCCGGGTCAGCAGATCGGCCATGGTGGCGACGAGCAACACCAGGTCCAGCACCGGTACCGCGGCCAGCAGCACGGTGCTCGCCCGGCGCCGGCGCAGCAGGTACCGGCAGGCCAGCCCCGCGCCGACGAGCAGCCAGAACCCGATCTCGCATCCCACGATCACCGCGAACAACACGGGACCATCGTCCCGGCCACGAACCGGGTCCGCATCGTCGCGCCAGCCGAACCCGGCATGATCCCAACGATGTACGCCGGGGCTGGCCCGGTGATGTTGAGATGTGGGGGTGGCGGTGACCGGATGGTGGCCGCGGCGACTGCCGCCGCGGCGGGACGTGGGCTCGGCCGCGGTGTGCGCCACGATCGGCGCCGTGCTGTTCGCGGTCGGGCTCTACCAGCCGAACGCGCGCCTGGTCCTGCTGCTCGTCCCGTTCGCGGTGATCATCGCCGCCGACCTGTTCCGCGGTACCGCGCCGCTGCTCGCGCTCGCCGTCGGGGTCGCCGCGGTCACCGCCGACCTGCTGCTCGGCGGCTCGGTCAGCACCTGGCAGGTGTTCTTCGACCTCGTCTACGCGGCCTGCGTGTACGGGCCGCGCGGCGCGGACCGCTGGCTGGTCGCCGGCTCCGCGGTCGTCTCGGTCGCGGCGCTGGTGGTGCTGCTGCTGGTGCTGCGCGCCGACGGGCAGAGCTGGCGGCTCGCGGTCCAGGCCGGCGTCGCGGTCGGGATGACCGTGACCCTGGTGACGGTGCTGCCGGCCACCACCGGGTCGGTCGTGCGCCTGCACCGGGACCGGCTCGTCGAGCACCGCGAGCACGCCCGCCAGCTGGCGAGGCTGACTGAACTCGACCATCGCGCGGCCGTCGCCGCCGAGCGCGCCGCGATGGCCCGCGAGCTGCACGACGTGATCGCCGGCCACCTCACCGCCATCGCGGTCGGTTCGGCCGCGGCGCTGCGGACCGCCGGCGACTCGGCACCGGCGCTGCGCGAGGCGGTACAGCTGGCCCGGGACAACAGCGTGCAGGGGCTGACCGAGATGCGCGCGATGATCGGCCTGCTCCGCGAGCCGGGCACCGACGACGACCCCGCGGCGACGCATCCGGGCCTGGCCGGCGTCGGGCAGCTGGTCGACGCCGCGGGCCTCGCCGTCACCCTGCACGACGATCTCACCGACGCCGACCGCGCGGCGCTGCCCACCGCGGTCGACCTGGCCGGCTACCGGATCGTGCAGGAGGCGCTCACCAACGCGCTCAAGCACGCCGGCCCGGGCCCCGTCGAGGTACGGCTAGCCCGCGCCGCGGGCGCGGTGACGGTGCAGGTGGACAGCCCGCTGCCCGGGACCGACCGGGACCCCGCGGTACCGGGCACCGGGGCCGGCCTGATCGGGATGCGGGAGCGGGCCACCCTGCTCGGCGGCACCCTGACCGCCGGCCCGGACGGCACCCGCTGGGCGGTCCGGGCCAGCCTGCCGCTGCGCGCCCCGGAGGTGACGTCGTGATCCGCGTGCTGATCGCCGAGGACCAGCCGACGGTCCGCGCCGGGCTGGCGATGATCCTCGGCGCCGAGGCGGACCTGAGCGTCGTCGGCACCGCCGGCGACGGCGCGCAGGCGATCGCGCTGGCCCGCGAGCTGCACCCGGACGTGACGGTGATGGACATCCGGATGCCCGGCGTCGACGGCATCGAGGCCACCCGGGTACTGACCGCCGAGGCGCTCACCGAGGTCCTGGTGCTGACCACCTTCGACACCGACCGGCTGGTGTTCGGCGCGCTGCGCGCCGGGGCCGCCGGCTACCTGCTCAAGGACGCGGATCCGCAGCAGCTGGTGGACGCGGTACGGGTGGTCGCCGCCGGCGACGGGATGGTCGCGCCCGGCGTCACCCGCCGGCTGATCGCCGCGTTCGCCGCCCGGCCGCAGCCACCGGCCGCGCCCCCCGAGCTGGCCGAGCTGACCCCCCGCGAGCGGCAGGTACTGGCCCAGCTCAGTCGCGGCGCGTCCAACGCCGAGCTGGCCGCCGCGCTGGGCATCGCCGAACCCACCGCGAAGACCCACGTGCACCGGGTACTGGCGAAGCTGTCGCTGCGTAACCGGGCCCAGGCGGCCGTGCTCGCCCGCGAGCTCGGCCTGGCCGACGACCCGGCACCGGAGCGAGCCGACGACCCGGCACCGGAATGAGCCGACGAGCCGGCACCGGAACGACCGGTACGGGTGCTGGCACGAATCGGTGATCCGGTGGTTGTGCGGCTCACCTAGGGTTACGTCCAACGCGGTGCACGAGGGCGCCGCATAGGACAACCTGGGGGATCCCCGATGAGCGACTTCGACACCGGCCACGACGACATCCAGGTCGAGTACACCGACGGTTCCAGCTCCGACGTCATCGACGCCAACCACGACGGCTACGCCGACCAGGTGGACGTCGACTCCAACGGCGACGGCCGCACGGACACCTGGGAGTACGACTCGGACGGCGACGGCAAGATCGACCAGGTCGACTGGGACGCCAACGGCGACGGCTCCCCGGACCACGGCGAGATGGACACCAACGCCGACGGCAAGGTCGACACCTGGAGCGTGGACACCAACGGCGACGGCTCGCCGGACGAGATGGCGGTCGACAGCAACTACGACGGCCGGGTCGACGAGGTCGGCGTGGACAGCAACCACGACGGCACGATCGACGAGGTCGCGGCCGACACCGACCACGACGGGCACGTCGACGCGGTGGCGACCGACACCGACCACGACGGCACGTTCGACACCGTGCACTACACCACCGACGGGGCGACCAACCCGTTCGCGACCGGCGCCTGAGCCGACCGCGACACCGGCGCCCGAGCCACGGCAGTACGAAGGCGCACCGCAGCACGCGGTGCGCCTTCGTCGTGTCCGGGCGGGGCGCCGTACCCGGCGGCGGCGAAGCCGTCGCCGCGGGCTGGCCCGGCGGTCAGGAGGAGAGCATCGACGTGCCGCCCTGGTCGGCCAGCCAGGCCGCCACGAACGACTGGTTCTCCCGCCAGTCGTGCGTGCTGATGGGCGGCAGGATGTCGTCCCACATCGACAGGAACGAGCCGCGCAGCTGCAGCGCGCCGGCCGGCCGGGCCAGGAAGCAGAAGTGCAGGTGCGCCGCGCCGTCGCCCCACCGGTTGACGTGCACCCGGGCCACGCCCGGCAGCGAGCGCATCGCCCGCTCGATGCGGACCGTCAGCAGGCCGAGCTCGGCGGCCTCCAGGTTGGGCAGGTCGCCCAGGTCGAGGTGCATCCGCGGTTCCAGGTAGAGCACCAGGGGCAGGCCGGGCGGCTGGTCGGTGGCCTTGACCCGCCAGCGCTCGTCGACCCAGATGTACGCATCGTCGTGGGCCTGGCAGGCCCGGCAGGTGGCGATCTCCTCGCCGTCCCGAGGCGGCTCGGGCAGGGCCGGCGGCTCCAGCGGACGCACCGTGAGTGAACCGCTGAACGGGAACGTCGGCCAGTTGACGAATTCGGGAAGGGGTGTGTCCACCTCGATCACAGTAGTCACTGCACGCACCGCCCGAACCGCCCGAGTCGGCGCGTCTCACGGTGGTCGGCGCCGCCCACGCCGGCGGGCGGTGGCCGGCACCCACCGGTACCGCGAGATCGGGGACCGGCATGTCACCCGAACGGTGCGCCGCCCGGACGCGACGATGCCCCGGTGCCGGGCACCGGGGCATCGTCGCGTGTGGTGTCGACGCCGAACGGGTCGGGCGCCGACCGGGCGGATCAGGCCTCGCCGAACGCGCCGGCGTCGACCAGGCGCTTGGTGGTCACGTCCCAACCGTGGTCGGGGAAGGCGACCTGCAGGCCCTCGAGCTCGGCCTTGATCTTGGCGCCGTGGCCACCGTCGGCCAGCGACTTGACCTCGTCGACGAACTTGTCCGAGTCGGTGCGCAGCCGGGTGGTCTTGCCGTTCAGCAGGTTGCGCACGTAGACGTTCTTGCCGCCGTTGAGCGGGATCAGGTACTTGTACTCGCCGAGCACGCTGAGGGCGCCACCGGACGCCTGGCCGGCGCGAACCGAGGCGCGTGCGGTCTTTGACTGGGCCACGCGTGGAACTCCTTGCACTCCTCGATCGCCACGCGGCGGATCACCGCCGGGCGATGCTGTCGGGTCGCTGAGCGCCGAGCCGGGGGGCCGACCACTCAACCTGATGGGGACAGCGTCGGCGCGCGACCCCGTCCGCTCCCCAGCGTATCCGATGCGGTACGACACCGGCCCGGTCGGGATGGGGCACCGCTGGGTCATCTTGACCACTCCGGCTACCATTCGGCCCGCCCGCCGAACCCGACTCCGCTAGCGTTTCCACCCGCCGGCAGACAACCACAACATCAAAATCCGCAGAACGCTGGCGCAACGCCAGTGCCACAAGTCATCATGTTTCCGACCACCTGGCAGAGCGAGGACGCGGGGGAAGGCGCACCTCGTCAACCGGGAGGTCGATCGTGCCGACTAGAGGCGTCGTGTACGTCCATTCGAGCCCGCCTGCCGTGTGCCCGCACGTCGAGTGGGCCATCGCGCGTGTGCTGGGCACGCCGGTTCGACTGGAGTGGACCCAGCAGCCCGCCGATCCGACCACCGTGCGGGCGGAGTGCTCGTGGTCCGGGCGTGCCGGGACCGGGTCGGAGCTTGCGGCTGCCCTCCGGCAGTGGGCGATGCTGCGGTTCGAGGTGACCGAGGAGCCGAGCCCCGGCGTCGACGGCGAGCGCATCATGTACGCCCCGGGTCGCGGCATCTTCCGCGCCTCGGTCAGCGCCAACGGCGACATCGTGGTGCCCGAGGACAGGCTGCGCTCCTTGCTGGCCACCGCGGCCGGCCCGGAGGCGCTCGCGCACGGGCTGGAGCGGCTGCTCGGTGCGTCCTGGGACACCGAGCTGGAGCCGTACCGGCACGCCGGTGACGGCGCGCCGGTCACCTGGCTGACCCAGGTCGGCTGAGGCCACCTCGCGGTACGGCCGTCCCCGCCGTGGGCCGGCCGTACCGTGCTGTCGGGCCGGCGGCCGGCTGCCAGCGTCCGGACCGTGCGGCGTGCCGGGCCCGGCCGGCACGGACCGGTGCCCGTCCAGGTCGGGTCGGGTGCGGCGACCCCGGTGCGACCCGGCGGTCGCCCGGCTGGTGTGCTAACCGCCGTGACCCGTCCCTCCCGTACCTCCCGGTCGTTGTCCGTGGCCGCCGCCGTGCTGGCCGGCCTGCTGCTCGCCGCCGGCTGTGGCTCCGACGGTTCCGGCGCCGGCGACGACCACCCGGGCCGGTCGGCCGCGCCGACCCCCACGCCGTCCGGCGACCCGGCCGAGCAGGCCGCCTACCTGGTCCGGCACCTGTCGGACGCCGAGCTGGTCGGCCAGGTGCTGATGCCGGTGGCGTACGGCTACCGGGCCGACTCGGTGTCGAAACAGGCCGCCGCGCACAACCGGAGCACCGCCGGCGCCGACACCCCGGCGCAGATCGTCCGCAAGTACCACCTGGGTGGGTTGATGCTGGTCAACGAGGGTGGCGGCGCCGGCGATCCGACCGCGGAGACCAACCCGACCAGCAACATCGCCACCCCGGGGCAGGTACGGCGGCTGACCGGCGGGCTGCAGCAGGCGGGCCGTACCGCCGGGCTGCCGATGCTGGTCGGCACCGACCAGGAGTTCGGCACGGTGCTGCGGATCGGTACCGGGATCAGCCCGCTGCCGACCGGGCTGGGTGTCGGCGCGGCGCACGACGCGAAGCTGACCCGCACGGCCTGGGCGATGGCCGGTTCCGAGCTCGCGGCGCTGGGCGTCAACGTCGACTTCGCGCCGGACGCCGACGTGCTCGGCGGGCCGGGCAACACCGTGATCGGGTCACGCTCGTTCGGCTCGGACCCGACCGCGGTCGCCGGCCAGGTGTCCGCCGCGGTCGGCGGGCTGCAGAGTGCCGGGGTCGCGGCCAGCCCCAAGCACTTCCCCGGCCACGGCCACACCAGTACCGACAGCCACCAGGCGATGCCGGTGCTGACGCAGAGCCGGGCGCAGCTCGACGCGCAGGACCTGCCGCCGTTCCGGGCGGCGATCACGGCCGGCAGCTGGCTGATCATGGCCGGCCACCTGGACGTGCAGTCGGTCGACCCCGGGGTGCCCGCCACGCTGTCCCACAAGCTGCTGCACGACGTGCTGCGCGGCCAGCTGCACTACGACGGCGTGGTGGTCTCCGACGCGCTCAACATGGCGCCGATCACCGACCGGTACGACGGTGGTCAGGCCGCGGTGCACGCCCTGCTCGCCGGCAACGACCTGCTGCTGGAGCCGCCGAACCTGGCGGCCGCGCAGCACGGGCTGCTGGCCGCGGTGAAGTCCGGCCAGCTGCCGCGGTCCCGGCTGGTCGAGGCGGCGCAGCGGGTGCTGACGCTGCGCGCCCGGCTGGCCCGGTTCCGGCAGCCGGCGGCGTCCACGGTGCACAGCGCCGGGCACGAGAAGGTGGCGCGGCAGGTGGCCGCGGCGGCGATGACGGTACTGCGGGGGAAGTGCTCGGGGCCGCTGGTGTCCGGCACGGTGCGGCTCACCGGCGGTACCGGGCAGAAGCGGGCGTGGCTCGCGGCGGCGCTGCGCGCCGACGGGGTGTCGGTCGGTGACTCCGGCGCCACCCGGGTCGCGTTGACCGGGTACGGCGACACCACCGCCGACCTGGCGCCGGACGCCGCGGTCACGGTGGCGATGGACGAGCCGTACCTGGCGGCCAACGTGCACTCGCCGACCGTGCTGGCCAGTTTCGGCGCCACGAAGGAGTCGATGGGCGCCGTGGCCGACGTTCTCGCCGGCAAGGCGGCCGCGCCGGGGCGCTCGCCGGTCGAGGTACCCGGCCTGCCCCGCTCCGCCTGCTGATCCGCGGCGTCGCGGACTCCGCCGGTCAGTCGCGCCGGGCGGGGGTGGCACGGTGGCCGGTGCGTCGCCGGCGCAGCCGGTCGGCGAGGTTCGCCGCGATGCGGCGCGGCAGCGCGTTCGGGCCGCCGAGGATCGCCGCCGCGGCGATCGCCAGGGCGGCCGCGAGCAGCGGCGCCCACACCTGCCGGGGCAGGAACCGGGTGCCGGCCGCTCCGGCGAGCAGCACCGCGACGAGCACGCCGCGCAGCACCGGCCATACCGACCGCGCCGGCCGCACGACAGCGGCGCCGGCCGGGTCGGCGCGCCACGACGTCTCGGTGACCAGCGCCGCCAGTACCTTGGCGAGTTGCCGGACGAGCCGGTCCGCCGGCTCGGCCGCGATGCGCTCCGCGACGTCCCGGCGGGCCGCGACGTCGGCGAGCGC
>NZ_BOPO01000103.1 GCF_017312725.1 Actinocatenispora comari
GGCGGGGGCCACGAGGGTGACGCCGCCGGGCCCGGACGGCGGCGCGGGGACCACGACGGTCGCGGCGCTGGGTGCCGAGCTGGCAGCGCGGGCGACGGCGCTCGCGGCCCGGTTCGACGAGCGGAACGGCACCGGCCGGCAGGGCGCCGAGATCGCCGCGCTGCTGACCGCCGAGCCGCTGGTCGACCGGCTGCCGCTGGCCCGGGCCGGCTGGGGCAGCGCGGCGCCGTCCCCGGCGGTAGCGGTCGAGCCGGTTGCGGCGCCGCCGCTGCCGACCGAGCCGGCGGCGCTGGCCGACGCGGCCGAGCGGTACGGGTCCGAGTTCGCCGAGGCGGCGGAGCGGGCGGCCTGGGCCCGGTTCGACGAGGTGTGCCCGAGCCCGACCGGCGAGCTCGCCGGCCGGCGGCTGCTGGCCCGGGGGCTGGCCGAGTCGGACACCGATGTCGCGTCCGCCGAACGGCACTGGCGGGCCGCGGCCGACCTGTTCCCCGACTCGCCGGTGCGCCGGCACGCCGCGCTGAGCCTGGCCGGGCTGGCCCGCTGCCGGCAGGACGACCCGGACACCGGGCTGGCCGAGCTGACCGCGGCGCGCGACGCGCTGGCCGAGCTGGCCGCCGCCGCGCCGGACGGCGAGGTACCGGTCGGCGCCGATCCGGTGGTCGCGGCGCGCACGGCACAGGAGCGGCTGGCGATGGGGCTGGACGCGGCCGGCCGGCTGCCGGCGGCCGTCGCGGCCGCGCAGCAGGCACTGGAGAGCCCGGCCGACGACCGGCACACCGGCCGCACCCACGCGCTGCTGGCGTTCATGCACGCCAACACCGGCGACGCG
>NZ_BOPO01000104.1 GCF_017312725.1 Actinocatenispora comari
GACCCTATGCAGCTTTACTGTAGTTAGTCATCACAAAAATCTAGAACAGCCTTTTTCAATAGAAAATAGGGATGTCGATAGACGAAAATTTTTTGGAAACCTTAGGATTAAGGCTGGGTTTTTGTTTAATCCTTTCATCTTGTAGAAAGAAAAGGATAGAGCCGACTAATTGGTAGTTTGACTGGGGCGGTCGTCTTTAATATAGTATCAAAGT
>NZ_BOPO01000105.1 GCF_017312725.1 Actinocatenispora comari
TATATAATTTATTATTATTAAAAATATAAATCACTAAAAGAGTATTTAACCAATAAATATAGCGAGTATAGTTAAGTGGTATAACATCTGTCTTCCAAATAGATATCATCAGTTCAAATCTGATTTCTCGTAAATTATTAAATTTATTCTTTGTCGACGGTACGACTAATTTCAGAATAATGTAAAGGTAGATACCATGGAA
>NZ_BOPO01000106.1 GCF_017312725.1 Actinocatenispora comari
CCGGCCGGAGCACCCGGATACCGACCGGCGCCGGGGTGCTGGCTGCCCGGGTGCTGGCTGCCCGGGTGCTGGCTGCCCGGGTGCTGGCCGGCACCGTACTGCGGCCCCGGTGCGCCGGGGGGCGGGCCCGCGGGGGCGCCGGCGCGGGAGCGCTCCCAGGACAGGAAGCGTTCCCCCTCGTCGAGCAGCGCGCCGGCCAGCCACAGCACCGCGACGCCGTCGTCGGCCAGCCCGAACATCAGCAGGAACGCCTCCGGTACCAGGTCGATCGGCGAGACGACGTAGACCAGCGCGACCAGCATCGCGGCCAGCCGGCCCCAGGTGAGCCCGTCGTACTCGCCGCGCATCCGGGCCCGGAACAGCCGGGGCAGCGCACCGATCCGCCGCGGCAGGCTGGCCCCGCCGCGCGCCAGCAGCGCCCGGCCCAGGGCCCGGAACCCGTTGTACCTGCGCTGTGCACCACTACCGGCCATCGACGCCTCCCGCGGTCGCGTTGTCCCCTATGGTGCCCGCACGTCGCCAACGGTGAAAGTCTCGCCATCCCGGCGGGTCCCGACAGCACGGGGCGTTCGCCACCCGCTCGCGCCGGTCGAACCACGACGACCAGCTCTGGGGCAGGCTGGTGGGATGGATCTCGACGAGGCACGGGCCGTGGTGCGCGACCAGCACCACGCGGTACTGGCAACGATGAAGCAGGACGGCACCCCGCAGCTGAGCCCGGTGACCGTCGGTGTCGACGGCGACGGGCTGATCGTCGTCAGCACGAGGCAGACCGCGTACAAGACGCGCAACCTGCGGCGCGATCCCCGCGCGTACCTGTGCGTGCTGCCGGACGGGTTCTTCGGGCGGTGGATCCAGATCACCGGTACCGCGCAGATCGTGGAGCTGCCGGACGCGATGGAACCGCTGGTCGACTACTACCGCCGCACCGCCGGCGAGCACCCCGACTGGGACGAGTACCGGGCCGCCATGGTGCAGCAACGGCGCGTCCTGGTGCGGATCACGCCGCTGTCGGCCGGGCCGGACCGGCAGGGCTGACCGTACCGGCGCGAACCGCCCGGCCGGGCGGATGAGAGGCAACAGACAGGTCGAACGAGCGCCGCCCGGTTAGCTTTGAGGTAGTGATCAACAAGAGGGGGTAGCCACATGAGCCGTGCGTCTCGGGCCCATCGCATTGCCCTCGCCGCCGCGTACGGGGGCGGCGGCCTCGGTTTGCTCGGCGCGGCGGCCACCGGCCTGCTGTTCGGCGAGGCGCAACTGGCGAAGTGGACGATCAAGGTGCCGGACGGGCCGGTGCCCGACTGCGACGGCGACTACGGCGCCGAGTTCGCCGCCGACGGGGTCGCCCCGCTGACCGTCGCCGTGCTCGGTGACTCGACCGCCGCCGGGATGGGCGCCGAGCTGCCCCGGCAGACGCCCGGTGCGCTGCTCGCCAACGGCCTCGCCGACATCCTGCGCCGGCCGGTCCGGCTGCACTGCCTCGCGGTCGTCGGCGCCCTCACCGCCGACCTGTACCCGCAGCTCAACCAGGCGCTGGAGCTGCAGCCCGACGTCGCGGTGGTGCTGGTCGGCGCGAACGACGTGACGCACGTGGTCCGGCCGCCGGTGTCGGTGCGGCACCTGTCCCGGGTGGTCGGCCAGCTCGCCGCGGCCGGCAGCCGGGTGGTCGTCGGTACCTGCCCGGACCTGGGCACGATCCGGCCGATCCGGCAGCCACTGCGCTGGGTGTGCCGGCGGTGGAGCCGGGAGCTCGCCGCCGCGCAGACGATCGCCACGGTCGAGGCCGGCGGGCGTACCGTGTCGCTCGGCGACCTGCTCGGGCCGGAGTTCCTGGCCGCCCCGGAGGAGCTGTTCAGCGCCGACCACTTCCACCCCTCTCCGGCGGGGTACGCGAAGGCGACCGCGGCGCTGCTGCCCACGGTGGCGTCCGTGCTCGGCGGGCTGGGCGAGCCGGCGGAGGAGAAGCTGACCGCCGCCATGCTGCGGTCGCTGCCGCACGCCGCCGCGGCCGCGGCCGACCGGGCCGGTACCGAGGTCAGTGCGGCCGGGCCGACGCTGGCCGGTGGCCGGTGGGCGCAGCTACGCCGTCGGGTGCGTTTGCTCGCCGCCCGCCCCACCGATCCGCATCCACCCGGGACAATGGTGACGGAGCCAGCGACGGAGGGCTGAGCCGTCGCGGGACCGGCGAGAGACGGGAGCGCGCGATGAGGGCTGGCCAGATCGTCCGTTTCGCCGGCCGCGGTGTGCTCGTGTCCACCGCGGGGTTCGTGCTGATGTCGGTCGGGCTGCTCGCCGTGGAGGCCGGGCTCGCCCTCGGCCGGCGGTACGGGCAGCCGGCGATCGGTCCGGGCATGCGCGCCACGTTCGGGCCGCTGCACGCGCCGGTGCTGAAACTGGCCATGCTGGGCGATTCCACCGCCGCCGGCGTCGGCGTGCACCGGGTGGAAGAGACGGTCGGTGGCCAGCTCGCGGCCCGCCTCGCCGACACCGGTGTACGGGTCGCGTTGACCAGCGCCGCGGTCTCCGGGTCGCGCACGGCCGACCTGGATCCGCAGGTGTCGCGCACCCTGCTGGTCGACCCGCCGGACCTCGCGGTGATCCTGGTCGGCGGCGCCGACGTGGTGCACCTGACGGCGCCGAGCCGGGCCGCCGCCGAACTCGCCGCGGCCGTCACCCGGCTGCGCGCCGCCGGCATCGCCGTGGTCGTCGGTACCTGCCCGGATCTGGGCGCCTGCCGGGGCATCGGGCAGCCGCTGCGGGAGCTGGTCGGGCTGGTCGCGCAGCGGCTGGCGCAGGCCCAGGTGTCCGCGACGCGCGCGGCCGACGGCGTGCCGGTCGATCTGGCCGCCGCGGTGGGGCCGCTGTTCCGCGCCGACCGGGGCATGGTGAGTTCCGACGGGTTCCACCCGTCCGCCGACGGCTACCGGATCTGGGCGCACGCGCTGTACCCGGCGGTCGCCGCCCTGCACGGCTCGACCTACTAGCGGGCCGCCCGGCGCGGTCGGCTGCCGGTGCACCTCGATCGGCGTGCGGAGAGGCTGTTCGCGCGGCGCTACCCAGCGGTAACATGCGGCCATGGCTGAAGCAGTGATTGTGGCGACGGCGCGGTCGCCGATCGGTCGGGCGGTCAAGGGCTCGCTGCGCGAGATGCGCCCCGACGACCTGGCGGCGTCCATCATCCGCGCCGCGCTCGACAAGGTGCCCGAGCTCGACCCGACCACCATCGACGACCTGTACCTGGGCTGCGGCCTGCCCGGCGGCGAGCAGGGCTTCAACATGGCGCGGGTGGTCGCCACCCTGCTCGGGTACGACACGCTGCCCGGCGCGACGATCACCCGGTACTGCGCGTCCTCGCTGCAGACCACCCGGATGGCGTTCCACGCGATCAAGGCCGGCGAGGGCGACGTGTTCCTGTCGGCCGGCGTCGAGTGCGTCTCCCGGTACGCCCGGGGCAACTCCGACGCGCTGCCCGAGGAGGCGCAGGCGCTCGTCGGCGGCGGCTGGCAGAACCCAAGGTTCGCCGCCGCCCGGGAACGCTCGGTGACGCGCGCCGGCGGCGGCCAGCCGGACTGGACCGATCCGCGCGACGACGGCGAGCTGCCCGACATCTACCTGGCGATGGGCCAGACCGCGGAGAACCTCGCCCAGGTGTACGACGTGAGCCGCGCCGCGATGGACGAGTTCGGCGTGCGCAGCCAGAACCTCGCCGAGAGGGCGATCGCGAGCGGATTCTGGGCCCGCGAGATCACCCCGGTGACGCTGCCCGACGGTACCGTCGTGTCCGGTGACGACGGCCCGCGCGCCGGTACCACGCTGGAGGGCGTCGCCGGCCTCAAGCCGGTGTTCCGGCCGGACGGCCGGGTCACCGCCGGCAACTGCTGCCCGCTCAACGACGGCGCCGCCGCGGTCGTGGTCATGAGCGACACGAAGGCCGCCGAGCTGGGGCTGCGGCCGCTGGCCCGGATCGTGTCCACCGGCGTGTCCGCGCTGTCGCCGGAGATCATGGGGCTGGGGCCGGTCGAGGCGTCCCGGCAGGCGCTCGCCCGCGCCGGCATGACCATCGACGACATCGACCTGGTCGAGATCAACGAGGCGTTCGCCGCCCAGGTCATCCCGTCGTACCAGCAGCTCGGCATCCCGCTGGAGAAGCTGAACGTGTCCGGTGGCGCCATCGCCGTGGGGCATCCCTTCGGGATGACCGGGGCCCGCATCACCGGGACGCTGCTGAACAACCTGGACTGGCACGACAAGAGGTTCGGGTTGGAGACGATGTGTGTCGGTGGCGGGCAGGGCATGGCCATGATCATCGAACGGCTCTGATCCGGCCTTGCGGACAAGGGTTGCGCTGCGTGCTGGCGCGTTCGGGGTGTGGGGGTAAAGGCCACCTCTGTTCGCCGCGTTGAAACCTTGTGGGGGAACGTGGGGAGGGGGCTTCGCCCCTCCCCACACCCCTCCCCGTCAAGGGGGCAGTCGCCCCCTTGACCATCCCCCGCCGGGGACGCGGAGACGAGATCCGGACGCCGCCTGGCCCGCCTCTGGAGCGGAACTCTTCTCTCGCACGCACCCAACGGCGGGCAACCAGGGGTCGTGAAGGGCGAAGCGGATCGGGACCAGACGACACACGCAGTGCCAGGGGTAACCCAAGCCCCGCCGAACCGCGACAACACACGCAGCGCAACGGGTAACCGCGACCCCGGTCAGGGGAACAGGGTGTGGTGGGTGGTGCGGAGGGCGGCTTCGGCTCGGGTCGAGAGGACCGGGGACGGCGCGGCGGCCACGAGGTCGGTGGCCACGACCCACAGCTGGTCGGGCAGGGCCAGGTCGTTGGCCAGGCGCGGAACCGGTTGGGGTGGGCGGGATTCGGCCTCGGCGGACAGATCGGCGAGCTGCTGCACCAGGGAGTGCAGCACGTCGGCGCGGGTCGGCACCGCCCCCGGCTCCGCCGAGGCGGCGGGGGCGGGCGCGGCCACCGGGGTGATGCGGGCGGCCCAGGCCGCCGGCGACCAGTGTGCGGTGCCGGCGACCAGCCGACGGGTCAGCTGCGCGAGTTCGGTCACCGGCGCAGGTAGCCGAGTATCCGCAGGATCTGCCAGTACAGGAAGATGAGGCCGGCGAGCAGGGCGAACGCGCAGTACCAGGCGTACTTCTGCGGCGCGCCGGCCCGGACGCCCTCCTCGACGGCGGCGAAGTCGAGCACGAACGTCAGCGCGCCGACCACGATGCAGACCAGGCTGAACACGATGGGCAGCCAGCTGACCTTGCCGGTCACGGTGTACTGGATCAGGCCGGGGTTGTGCCCGAAGGCGCTCAGCACCAGGTTGAACACGCTGAGCACGACGACGCCGATCAGCGCGCCGATGACGAACTTGGTGAACTTCGGCGTCGCCCGCAGCACCCGGAACTTGTACAGCACGGTCATGCCGGCGAAGATCGCGAACGTGCCGACCACCGCCTGCAGCACGATGCCCGGATAGAAGCTCTCGAAGACCCGGCTGACCGTGCCCAGCAGCAGCCCCTGGGACACCGCGTACACCGCGATGACGGCCGGGTTGGTGATCGGCCGGAACCAGGAGAACAGTGCGATGCCGAGGGTGGCGATGCACGCGACCGCGAGCAGCACGCCGGCGATCGGGCCGGCGGAGGGCAGCAGCACCCAGCTCAGCGCGCCGACCACGCCGGTCAGCCCGATCAGGCCGAGGGTGCGGATCACGACGTCGTCGATGGTCATCGGCCGCACCTGCGGAGCCACCATGCCGGGCGTCGTCGGGTACGGCGTCTGGGTGCCGTACTGCCCGTAGCCGGGCTGGCCGTACTGCGGCTGGCCGTAGCCGGGCTGGCCGTAGCCCTGGCCGTACTGCGGGGCGTAGCCCTGCTGGCCGTACTGCGGGGCGCCACCGGCCGGCACCCTGTCCCGCACCGCGTTGCGCAGCATGCGGTTGAGCATCGGGTTGGAACTCCTCAACGCCGCCTCCTCGTCGCGTCCGCCCAGGTCGGCGGCGGTGCGTGCCGACCGGCACCGATCCAGCGTACCGGCCGGCAGCACCCGAACGCCCACCCGCGACGACGAGCGCCACGTACCGGAGCGTTCCGACTCCGGTCAGTGCCGGACGGTCCCGGCGAGCTGGTCGGCGCTGTCGGCGGAGCTGGCGTGCACGTAGTCGACGACCATCCGGGCCGGGAACGGGGTGTTGCCGTCCGGGCTGCCCGGCCAGTCGCCGCCGACCGCGAGGTTGAGGATCAGGAAGAACGGGTGGTCGAACACCCACGGGTTGCCGTTGGTGTCGGCCGGAGTTCGGGTCTCGTACGCGTTGCCGTCGACCGACCAGACGACCTGGTTCGGCGACCAGTCGAGGGCGAAGGTGTGGAAGTCGTCGGCGAACGCCTGCCCGTTCGGCAGCGAGTAGGCGGCGCCGGGACCGGCGGCACCGGAGTACCCGGGTCCGTGCATGGTGCCGTGCACCGTGCCCGGCTCGAAGCCGACGTTCTCCATGATGTCCAGCTCGCCGCAGCCGGGCCAGCCGGCCGAGCCGATGTTGTCGCCGAGCGCCCAGAACGCCGGCCACATGCCCTGCCCGGCGGGAATCTTGATCCGCGCCTCGAAGTGCCCGTACGCCTGGCTGAACGACTGTGACGTGTTGAGCCGGGCCGAGGTGTACTGGCAGCTGCCGTACCAGCAGCTGTAGTTGGCCGGGTTCTCCTTGCGCGCGGTGATGACGAGGTTGCCGTTGCCGTCGAGCGCGGCGTTGGACGTCGAGTCGGTGTAGTACTCCAGCTCGTGGTTGTTGCCGCCGTTGTCGCCGATCTCGTGGACCCACTTGTTGCCGTCCGGCGCGCTGCCGGCGGCGCCGTCGAAGTCGTCGGTGAACGTGCTGGCGTGCGGCCGTACCGGGGCGGCGCCGGCGGCGGGACCGCCCGCGGCGGCGAGCACCGTACCCAGCAGGGCGGCGGCGAGGACCGCGCGACGTCGGGGGATGCGCATCGGATACTCCTTCCGGCGGCGTAGGGAGCCGCAAATCGGAAACATTGTGAAGTATTCGACTGTTGAGCTTCGAACCTTTGGTCCGACTTGTCAATGATTCAAGTCTTGTACGCGCAGAGCCGCGTCACCGGTCCAGCTGCTCGGTCGGTACCGCCGGGGTCGCGTCGTGGTTGAAGCCGCTCGCCGTGGTCGGCTCGTGCGGCACCTGCCGTTCCGGGTGGTCCAGCTTCGTCACCGCCCGGCGCAGATCGGCGAGCAGCAGGTCGGCCATGTCGATGGACAGCCCGTGCCGCACCACGATCCGCTGCACCGCGGTCTCCTGCTGGTCCGCCGGCAGCGTGTACGCGGGCACCAGCCAGCCCCGGGTGCGCAGCTCCTCGGCCAGTTCGAACAGGTCGAACCGGTGCTCGCCGGCGGCCAGCTGCCAGGTCACCGCGGGGATGCCGCGGCGCGGATCCGCGTCGTACACCAGGTCGAAGTGGCCGAGCTCGCCGACGCCGGCGGCGATGTGCTGGGCCACCTCGTACGCGGCCGCCTGCACCTTGGTGTAGCCGGCCCGGCCCAGCCGGACGAAGTTGTAGTACGAGGTGATGACCTGGCCGCCCGGGCGGGAGAAGTTGAGGCCGACGGTCGGTATCTCGCCGCCCAGGTAGTTGACGTTGAACACCAGCTCCTTCGGCAGGTCGTCGACCTCGCGCCAGAGCGCCCAGCCGCTGCCCACCGGCGCCAGCCCGGTCTTGTGCCCGGACGCGTTGATCGACTTCACCCGCGGCAGCCGGAAGTCCCACCGCAGGTCCGGCGCGCAGAACGCGGCCACGAACGCGCCGCTCGCCGCGTCGACGTGGATCGGGACGTCCAACCCGGTACGTTCCTGCAGGTCGTCCAGCGCCGCCGAGATGCCGGCGACGTCCTCGAACAGCCCGGTGAACGTCTGCCCGAACGTCGGTACCACCGCGATCGTGTTCTCGTCGCACCGCGCCACCGCCGCCTCCGGGGTGAGCAGGTGCCCGGCCGGCATCGGTACCTGGCGGATCTCGATGTCGAAGTAGCGGGCGAACTTCTCCCAGCAGACCTGCACCGAGCCGCAGACGAAGTTCGGCCGCGAGTGGTCCTTGCCCGCCGCCTGGCGGCGGTTGCGCCAGCGCCACTTCGCCGCGAGACCGCACAGCATCGCGGCCTCCGACGACCCGACCGTGGAGGTACCGGTGGCATGTGCCGGGTCCGGCGCGTGGAACAGGTCCGCCAGCATGTGCACGCAGCGCCGCTCCAGCTCGGCGGTCTGCGGGTACTCGTCCTTGTCGACGATGTTCTTGTCCATCGACTCGGCCATCAGCCGGCGGGCCTCGTCCTCCAGCCAGGTGGTGCAGAACGTCGCCAGGTTCATCCGGGACGCGCCGTCGAGCAGCAGCTCGTCCCGGATCAGCTGGTACACCTGGCGGGCACCGCGTTCGGCCGACGGGAACCTGTCCTTCGGCGCCGGCCGGACCATCACCGAACTGGCGAACAGGTCCTCGCCCACGGCCCCGTCACCGGTCTCGTGCGCTGCGCACATACCCGCCTCCCCGCGAGGTGATCCGGCGGCCACGCCGGTGCCCGCAGCCTAACGACGCCACGGGTACGGCACGGCCGGCTCCGCGCGATCCCCTCGGCACGGGCGTCCCGGCGTCCCGGCGGGTGCGGCGTACCGGGCGGGAACACGTTCGCCGGGCGGCCTTGCCCGGGCGATACCAGCGGTTCTATGTTCATGAGGAAATTTCGCGATGTACATCGCGAATACCCCCACATCGGACCGGACCCCCAAGGAGCCCCCCATGCCCCTCAACCGCGTCCGAGGTCGGCGCGCGCTCGCCGCGCTCGCCAGCCTCGGCGCCGCCGCGGCAACCGTGTTGGCCGGCCCGGCCATCGCGCACGCGGACGGCAACGACGCCCCGGCGTACCACGAGTACGTGGCGCTCGGCGACTCGTACACCTCGTCGTCCGGCTTCACCAACCTGCCGGACACCAGCTACGTCCCGCTGGGCTGCGCGCAGTCGGTGACCGACTACCCGCACCAGGTGGCGAAGCTGCTCGACGTCGACAAGTTCACCGACGCCTCCTGCGGCGGTGCCACCACCGACGACTTCACCGGTGCGCAGAGCGTGCTCGGCGGCAGCAACGCACCCCAGTTCGACCGGCTGACCGCGACCACCGACCTGGTCACGATCGGCATCGGCGGCAACGACATCGGACTGGTCGGCCTCGCCACCACCTGCATCGAGGACAGCCTGACCGGCAAGTCCTGCAAGGCGCGCTACACCTCCGGCGGCACCGACCAGATCTCGGCGAAGATCGCCGCCGCCGAGCCGAAGCTCACGGCCGCGATCAACGGGGTACGCGCGCGCTCCCCGCAGGCCCGCATCGTGCTGGTGAACTACCTGGACGCGGTGCCGGACAACGGCAAGGCGTGTTTCCCCCGGGTACCGATCCTCAGCAACACCGACATGGCGTGGTTCACCGCCAAGTTCAAGGAGATGAACGCGATGCTGGCGACCTCGGCGGCGGGCGCCGGCGCCGACCTCGCCGACACGTACACCCCGACGATCGGCCACGACGCCTGCAAGGCGCCGACCACCCGTTACGTCGAGCCGCTGACCGTCCTGTCCCTCAACCCGGTCGGCAGCCTGTCGGTTCCGTTGCACCCTAACGTGTCCGGCGCGAACGCCCAGTCGCAGATCGTCTTCGACCGGATCCGCCAGGGCTGACCCGCCGCCCGCCGCCGCGCTCCCGTCGCGGCGGCGGGCGACGTTCCCGCCGCCGTCCGGTCGCGGCGCTCGGCGGGACTGCGCCGCCGTCAGGGCTGCGGGTGCGCGAGCCGGTGCGCGGCGAGCAGCATGGTCGCCCGCTCGTCCGGTGCCGCCGCGGCGACCGCCACCAGGCCGCGCAGCGCGACGTCGAGCACCGCCTCGAACGTGCCGGCCGGGTCCTTTCCCCGCCGGCGTTCCTGCTGCACGGTACCGACCACCGTCGTCAGCATCAGGTGCCAGCCGAGGTGCGCGATGGCCCGGTCGACGCCGGCCGCGACCAACCGGTCGACGAACCGGCGCAGCACGACCGGGCCGAGGGCGGTACCGCCGGCGCGGGACAGCAGCAGCGCCGCCCGTTCCGGGTGGTCGAGCAACTGCGCGCGCAGCCCGATGGCGACCGTACGGACCCATTCCGGCCACGGCTCGCCGGTGTCCGGCAGTACGAACTCGGCCAGGTACCGCTCGGCCACCGCGTCGAGCAGCTCCTCCCGCCCGCCGACGTGGTTGTACAGCGCGTTGGGGCGCACGCCGAGCGCCGCCGCGAGCGCACGGAGGCTGAACCGGTCGTACCCGTCGGCATCGATCAGGTCCTCGGCGCGGGCCAGCACGGCATCCCGGCTCAGCCGCTGACCGGCCGGCGGAGCACCGCGTCGCCTTGCTATATGACCGTCGTCCATATAGCCTCCCTTCCGAGGAGCAAATGTACGCCGTCCATAAAAGACCCGGAGGAACCATGCCGCTCTCGGTGACCAGCCGGTGCGCACCGGTTCGCCCCACGACCCCGCTACCGCGCGGCGGCATGGCCGTCTGGGCGATCGGCACCGTGGCGTTCTTCGCCGCGGTGGGCGGGCTGCCGCGGAGCTGGACCGGCGTCGCCGGCGGCCTGGGCTCGCTGCTGGTGACCGCCGTGATCCTCGGAGCGGTGACGGTCGTCGCGGGGCGGCACCCGGACCGGTGGCTCACCGCGCCGTACGTGCTGACCGTGCTCGCGGCGATCGCCCTGGACGTGACGCTGTTCCGGCACGGCAGCGTGCCCGCCGTGCTGGTCGGGCTGCTGCCCGCCGCCGGCGGACTGTGGAGCTGGTCCCGGTCCCGGGCCGGGCGAGGAGGAGGAGCACGATGACGGCACGCGACGCCCTCGCCGGGGCACTGCTGGTCAACGCGATGCCGCACGCGGTCATGGGCATCGCCGGCAAGCGGTGCCTGACCCCGCTGCGGGGCGCCGACTCCGGCCCGGCCGCGAACCTCGCCTGGTCCGCGCTCAACCTCGCCGGCGGGGTCACGCTGCTCGCGACCGGCTGGCGCGGCATCGACCAGCAGACCGCCGGCAGCCGCCTGGCCTGGGTGACCGTCGGCGCCTTCGCGATGACCGCGTTCGGCGTCGGGTACGAGCTGAGCCGCCGGCTGCGGCGGGAGACCGCCTGACGAACGGCATCGCCGGTGTCGGGTCAGGTCGGCGGTGCCAGCGCGGCCAGCGCGGCGGCCGGATCGTCCGCGTACAGCCGGACCGACCGCACCGGCTCGACCCGGCCCAGCGGGCGGGTGGCCGGGACCGGTTCGGCCAGCGTCAGCTCGACGTTGGTCTGCGCGGCGACCGCGACCGACAGCTGCCCGTCGACGATCCGGACCATCCCGTGCTCGTCGTACCGCCGGATCCGCTTCGCCTGCGCCACCAGCGAACGCGGGATGCGCAGGTCGAACAGCCCCGCGTACCGGATCCGCACCTCGTCGGCGGTCACCACGTGCGGCCGGGTCACGCAGCCGGCCAGGATGCCCAGCACGGCGAGCACCCCGTACCCGTCCAGGACCAGCAGCGCCGCCCGTACCGGGCCCGGCGCGCCCAGCGCCCGCAGCAGCAGCTCGATCCCGACCAGCTCCACCGCAGTGAGCACCGCGAACGTCACGAGCAGGCCGAACTGCGCCGCCACGTACGGCACCGCGACCACACCGGGTGGCACGCCGTGCCGGCGCCGGCGTACCCACAGCAGCAGGCTCAGCGTGCCGGCCGCGTCGAACGCGATCAGCCGCCGCGCCAGCCGCGGGACCACCCGCTCGTAGCGCGCGCGAAGCCAGCCCAGGGCCCGTACGGCGCGCGCCCGGTGGGCCGCGACGGTCCGCGCCCGGAGGGACCCGAGCATCCGGGCACCGCGCGCTCGGCCCCGCTGCGCGCCCGCGACCGGCCGGGTCCGGGACAGGTCGTCGGGGCGGGCGCCGGTCGGCTGCTGCCGGGTGCTCATCGCCGGCCCCGCACGATCGTCGCGACGGTCCGGATCACCGCTGCCTGCGCGACGCTCAGCTCGGCCGACAGCGCGTCGAACCAGCGGGCGTGCGCCGGGTCGTCCAGGCTGTCCGCGAGCGCGCCGGTCAGCTCGGCCGGCAGGATCTCGGCGAGTTCCGCGGCGAGCGCGGCGACCCGGGCGTCGGCCGGATCGGCGTCGGCCAGCTCGTCCAGCCGCCGGTACAGCTCGGGCAGCCGGTCGCCGGCCGCCCCGGTCAGCGCCGGCCGCAGCAGGTCGGCGAACTCGGCCGCCTGGTCGGGCGCGGCGTTCGCGGCGGCCAGCTGCAGCAGGTCGCGGTCCAGCGCGGCGAACCGGGAACCGGCGACCGGCAGCCCGCGCAGCACCTCGGCGAACTCCGGTACCGCGGTGGCGTCCGGGTCGATCCGGTCGGCCGCGAGCAGTTCGGCCAGCCGCTTCCGCCGCGCGGCCAGTACCTGCTGCTGGCGGGCCAGATCGGCGTCCAGCTCGGCCAGTACCTCGCGGATCTCCCGGCCGGCGTCGTCGGCCAGGACGTCGGCGATCTCGTCCAGGGACAGGCCCAGCTCGGTCAGCCGGCGGATCCGGGCCAGCCGCACCGCATCCGCGAGCCGGTACTCGCGGTAGCCGTTGGACAGCCGTACCGGCTCGGGCAGCAGCCCGGTGTGGTGGTAGTGGCGCACCGTCCGGGTCGACACCCCGACCAGCGCGGCGAGCTCTCCGATCCGCATGCCACCAGTAGAAACGTTGCCGCTACGGCAAGGTCAAGTCGCCGCCGAGGATCACCCGTTGCGGATCCGGCGGCGGGGCGTGCCCGGCCGGCGGGGCCGGGCGACGGAGCGGGTGGCGGCCGCCGGCAGCGCGAGACCGGCGGCGCGCAGCGCGTCGCCGAGCCCCTGCGCGGCGAGCCGGTCGGCCGCCTCGTTACCGGGGTGACCGGCGTGGCCCTTGACCCAGTGCCACTCCACCTGGTGCCGGCTCGTCGCCGCGTCCAGCGCCCGCCACAGGTCCTCGTTCTTCACCGGCTGCCGGGCGCCGGTCTGCCAACCGTTCCGCTTCCACTTGGCCAGCCACGCGGTGACCCCGTTCCGCACGTACGTGGAGTCGGTGTACAGGTGGACCCGGGCCGGCCGGGTCAGCGCGTTGAGCGCCTCGGTCGGCGCGGTCAGCTCCATCCGGTTGTTCGTGGTCGACTCGACCTGACCGCCGCACAACCGCTTCTCGTGCTCGCCGTAGCGCAGCAGCGCGCCCCAGCCACCCGGCCCCGGGTTCGGTACGCAGGCCCCGTCGGTGAAGATCTCCACCACCGCACCGCTCGCATCGTCGGTCACGCCCACACCCTATGAGGTACCCCGGCCTCGGACCGGTCCGGGCGGAAAGCCCGTGGTGGGCGGCCCGCCGGTACGGGCAGGATGGGTGGATGGACAGCAGGCCGGAACCCGCGGTCGTCACGACCACGACGGCCCGGATCCCCACCGGGGTGCGCACCGCGGTACTCGTCGAGGGCGACAGCGACGAGGCCGCGGTGACGATCGTCGCCACCCGGCGCGGGCTCGACCTGACCGCCCAGGGCATCGCCGTGGTCCCGATGGGCGGGGTGACCAACATCGGGCACTTCGTCCGGCTGCTCGGCCCGGGCGGGCTCGGCGTCACGCTGGCCGGCCTGTACGACTCGGGCGAGGAGCACGTGGTCCGCCGGGCGCTGGAACGCGCCGGCCTCGGCACCGCGCTCACCCGAGCCGGCCTCGCCCGGCTCGGCTTCTTCGCCTGCGTCGAGGACCTGGAGGGCGAGCTGATCCGTACCCTCGGGATCCCGGCGGTCGAGCGGATCATCGCGGCCGCGGGCGAGCTGCGGTCGCTGCAGACCCTGCGCCGCCAACCGGCCCAGCGCGGCTGGAGCGACGTCGCGATCCTGCGCCGCTTCGTCGGTACCCGGGCGCGCCGCAAGCTGCGCTACGCCACCCTGCTCGCCGGCGCCCTCGACCCGGCCACCATCCCGGCCCCGCTCGACGCCCTGCTCACCCACCTGGCCCCGGCCGGCTGAGCCGGCGCGCGCGGCGGGCCCTGGGTGCCCGGAGCGGGGTTCGAACCCGCACGCCTTTCGGCAGCCGCTTTTAAGGCGGCCGTGTCTGCCTCTTCCACCACCCGGGCGCGTCGGAATCACCGTATCCGTCAGCGCAGCGCCACCGGACATGCGAGACCTGTGATGTTGATCAGGCTAAAGAAGCGACCGCCGTGCCGATGGCGCGGTGGAAGGTGGGGTACGCGTCGATCATCGAGCGGAGCCGGTCGATCGGCACCTCGGCGTGTACCGCGAGGGTCAGCGCGGCGAGCACCTCGCCGCCGCACGGCCCGACGGAGGTGGCGCCGACCAGCACGTTGCGGTCCCGGTCGGCGACCAGCTTGACCACGCCGGCGTTGCCCGCCTGGTGGATCCAGCCGCGGGTCTCGGCCGCCACGTCGGCGGTGCCGATCAGGGTGTCGATGCCGGCCTTGCCGGCCTGCGCCGCGGTGAGCCCCACCCCGCCGACCTCCGGGTCGGTGAACGTCACCCGCGGCACGGCGCGGTAGTCGGCGGAGAAGCCGCCCTGGCCGAGGATGTCGCGCACCGCGATGTCCGCCTGGTACATCGCCATGTGGGTGAACCCGCCGTGCTCGGTGACGTCGCCGACCGCGTACAGCCGGTCGGTGGCCCGCATCCGGTCGTCGGTGGCGATGAACCGGTCGTTCGGCAGCCCGGCCTCGACCACGCCCAGCGCCGCCAGTTCGGTACGGCGGCCGGTGGCGACCAGCAGCCGGCCGGCGATGTGCTCCTCGCCGCCGACCCGGGCGGTGAAGCCGCGCCAGTCGTGCCCGACGTGCTCGACCGCGGCACCGGTGCGAACCGTGACGCCGTCGGCGGAGAACGCCGACCTGACCAGCTCGGACGACTCGGGTTCCTCCCCGGGCAGCAGCCGGTCGGCCGCCTCCAGCACCGTCACCGCGACCCCGAACCGGGCGAACACCTGCGCGAACTCGCAGCCGATCGGCCCGCCGCCGAGGATCAGCAGCGACGCCGGCAGCTCCTCGGTGCGCACCGCGTCCCGGTTCGTCCAGTACGGCGTGTCGGCGAGGCCGGGGATCGGCGGCGCGCCGGGCTCGGTACCGGAGCCGACGATCACCGCGCGGTCGGCCCGGAAGACCCGCTCGCCGGAGCCGTCGGCCGGCCGTACCGACACGGTGTCCGGCCCGGTGAGCCGGCCCTCGCCGCGGACGAACCGGACGCCCTTGCCGACCAGCCGGTCGACCGCGACCTGGTCGTTCCAGTCGTCGGTGGCCTCGTCCCGGATCCGCCGGGCGACCCGGCCCCAGTCGGGCCGCACGTCGGCGTGCCCGGCCAGCTCGTTCACCCGGTGGGCGTCGGTGAGCAGGTCCGCGGCGCGGACCATCATCTTCGTCGGTACGCAGGCGTAGTACGGGCACTCGCCGCCCACCAGCCGCCGCTCGATGCCGACGACCGAGAGCCCGGCCTGTGCGAGGCGGCCGGCCGCCTCCTCGCCGCCGACCCCCAGGCCGAGCACCACCACATCCACCCGTTCGGCATCCGTCATGATCCCAGACTGGCAGTTCCGGCGGCGCGGTGCATCTGTTTCACCGCCGCGTCGAACCGCGGTGTTCGTCACGTCACGACCCGGGGGTCCCGACCGGTGGTCGCCGCCCCGGCGTGCGCCCCCAACGAATTCGGCGCAACCGGCCACGTACCGGCCGGGCCTTGGGCAGGGTGGGGCAGGGGGCCTGGGGGAACCCCGCACAGGAGCAGGTCATGGCGCAGAACACGACCCGGTTCGCGCACCGGCCGGCGCTGGACGGCGTACGCGCGTTCGCGGTGGCCGCGGTGCTCGTCTACCACGGGGGTGTCGCGGCGGTACCGGGTGGCTTCATCGGCGTCGACGCGTTCTTCGTCCTGTCCGGGTTCCTGATCACGTCGCTGCTGCTCGCCGAGGTCGCGGGTACCGGCCGGATCCGGCTGGCGGCGTTCTGGGGCCGGCGGGCCCGCCGGCTGCTGCCGGCGCTGCTGCTGATGCTCGCGGTGGTGGTACCGGCGTCCCGCGCCCTGCTCGCCTCCGGCGATCTGCCGCCGGTGCGCGGCGACGCGCTCGCCGCCCTGCTGTACGTGGCGAACTGGCGGATGATCTTCCGCGGGTCGGACTACTTCGCGCAGACCGCGACACCGACGCCGCTGCAGCACACCTGGTCGCTGGGCATCGAGGAGCAGTTCTACCTGGTCTGGCCGCTGGTGGTACTCGCGGTGCTGGTCGGCGTCGCCGGGTTCCGGCGCGGCGGCGGGCCGGCACCGTCGCCGGCCCGGCGCCGGGTGCTGCTCGCGATCTGCCTGGCCGGCGCCGCCCTGTCCACGGCGCTGTGCTGGATCCTCTACGCCCCCACCGATTCCAGCCGCACCTACTACGGCACCGACACCCGCGCCGTGGCGCTGCTGACCGGCTGCGCCCTGGCCATCCTGCTGCAGCACCG
The DNA here is from genome assembly GCF_017312725.1 of Actinocatenispora comari. GTDB lineage: Bacteria > Actinomycetota > Actinomycetes > Mycobacteriales > Micromonosporaceae > Actinocatenispora > Actinocatenispora comari. Next base: position 16,530 of record NZ_BOPO01000106.1, read on the forward strand.
GATGCCGGCGGTCACCCCCGGCCGGCACCGGCGGGACGGCAGCCGGCGGATCGAGCATCCGCTGCTCGGCACCGCGACGGTCCTCGCGGTGCTCGGGCTCGGCTGGGCGGCCTCGCACGCGACCGGGTCGACCGACTGGCAGTACCACGCCGGGTTCGCGGCGATCGCCGTCGCCGTCGCCGCGGTCATCGCGCACGCCGTGCTGTCGCCCGGTTCGCCGACCGCGTGGGTACTGTCCCGGCCGCCGATGGTCGCGCTCGGTCGCATCTCGTACGGGGTGTACCTGTGGCACTGGCCGGTGTTCGTGTTCTGCTCGGCGGGCCGGCTGGGCTTCGCCGGGATCGGGCTGTTCGCGGTGCGCTGCGCGATCACGCTGGCCGTGTCGATCGCGTCGTACTTCCTGGTGGAGCAGCCGATCCGGCGCGGCCGGCTGGTACCCCGGGGCAGCCGGCTGGCCCCGGCCGGGGTGCTGGCCGGGATGGCGCTGGTGGCCGTCGTCGTGCTCGGCGCGACGGCGAGCCTGCCCGGCGGCGGGCCGGCCCGGGCCACCGGCGGCGGCAGGCCCGTGGTGGTACCCAGCAGGTCACCGGCGCCGGTGGCACCGGTGCGCCGGCCCGGCCGTACGCCGGGCAGCGAGCCGCGGATCGACTTCTTCGGCGACTCGGTGTCCTGGACGCTCGGCACCTACCTGCCGCCGCATCCCGGGCTGGACGTGCACGTCCGGGCGCTGGAGGGCTGCGGCATCGCGACGCTGCCGGACATCCGGGAACTCGACAGCCCGCACACCAACTACCCCGGCTGTACCCGCTGGCCGAGCCGCTGGCGCTCGGCCGTCACCGCCGACGACCCGGACGTGTCGGTGATCCTGCTGGACCGGTGGGAGCTGATGGACCGCAGGCTGAACGGCCGCTACCAGCACGTCGGCCAGCCGGAGTACGACGCGTACCTGGCGACGCAGCTGACCACGGCGGTGGACGTCGTCGCCGCGCGCGGTGCCGCCGTGGTGCTGCTGACCGCGCCGTACACGCACCGCGCCGAACGGCCGGACGGCAGCCTGTACGGCGAGGACCAGCCGGCCCGGGTGAACGCCTGGAACGCGCTGCTGCGCCGGGTCGCCGCGGCCCGCCACGCCACCGTGCTCGACCTCAACCACGTGCTCTGCCCGGACGGGAAGTTCACCTGGTCGATCCGCGGCATCCAGCTGCGCAGCGACGGGCTGCACCTCACCCCGCCGGGCGACCAGCGGATCGTCGCGCCGTGGCTGCTGCCGCAGCTGTCCGCGATCGCCGACGGCACCCGCCGCTGACCACGGGCCGGCGCGGCGCGCCACACCCGAGCCGGCGCGGCGGGCGCTGGTCGCGAGCCGGTGCGGGCGACGGCGCGGCGGGCGCTGGTCGCGAACCGGTGCGGGCGACGGCGCGGCGGGCTGAGGTCAGGAGGTGCGTTGACCGGTCGCGGCGCGTTCGAACCGCTGGCGCGGCTCGTGCAGCTCGCCGAGCGCGACGGTCTCCCGGCTCAACAGCAGGGCGAGCGTCCAGTCCGCGATGACGTGCACCTTGCGGTTGAGCGTCGGTATCCGGGTCATGTGGTAGCTGCGGTGCATGAACCAGGCCGGCCAGCCGCGCACCTTCACCCCGTACACCTGGGCGACGCCCTTGTGCAGGCCGAGACTCGCGACGCTGCCGACGTACGCGTGCCGATACTCGACCGGCACGCCGCCGCGCAACGTGGCCAGCACGTTGCGGGCCAGGGTACGGGCCTGGCGGACCGCGTGCTGCGCGGTCGGGCCGCACAGCGCGGTCGGGTCCGGGCTGGTCAGGTCGGGCACCGCGGCGCTGTCGCCGGCGCTCCACACCCCGGGCAGCGGCAGCCCGTCCTCGACCACCTGCAGCCGCGCGTTGCACACCACCCGGCCGCGGTCGTCCAGCGGCAGGTCGGTGTCGCGCAGCATCGGGCTCGGTTTCAGTCCGGCGGTCCAGACGATCGTGTCGCACTCGAACTCGGTACCGTCGGAGAGCACCACGTGGCCGTCCACACAGGACTCCAGCTGGCAGGACAGCCGGACGTCCAGGCCGCGCATGCCCAGCTCGCGGGCCGTGTAGCGGGCCAGGTCCAGGTCGACCTCGGGCATGATCCGGTCGGCCATCTCGACCAGCACCCAGCGCATCTGCGCCAGGGTCAGCTCCGGGTAGTACCGGATCGCGTCCCGGGCCATGTCCTCCAGCTCGGCGACCGCCTCGACCCCGGCGTACCCGCCGCCGACGAACACGAACGTCAGCGCCCGGTCCCGGGTGGCATGGTCGGTGGTCGCGGCGGCCACGTCCAGCCGCTCCAGCACCCGGTTGCGCAGCCAGATCGCCTCGCCGATGCTCTGGAAACCGACCGCCTCCTCGGCCAGCCCCGGCACCGGCGCGGTGCGCGTGATGCCACCCGGACACACCACGAGCTGGTCGTACGGCAGCTCGCGGGGCGGGCCGATCAGCGGCTGCACGCTGACCGTACGGTCGGCGTGGCTGATCCGGGTGACCGTCCCGCCGACGATGCGGCAGCGGCGCAGCACCCGGCGCAGCGGGATCACCGCGTGCCGCGGCTCGATGCTGCCGGCCGCCGCCTCCGGCAGGAACGACTGGTAGGTCATGTTGGAGCGCGGGTCGACGACGGTGACCTGCGCCTCCCCCGGGTGGAGCTTCTTCGTGATCCGGTGGGCGAACTCCAGCCCGAGCTGCCCACCGCCGACCACCACGATGCGTTGCGCCACGCCGTGACCTCCGAGCGTCGTACCGCTGCGCGCCACGACCGCCGGGGCCGCGCGCCGGTCCGGGCCGCTCGCCGAGCACATCGGCGAAGGGCCCCACCCAGCGTATGCCCGCCGAGATCACCTCGCCCGGCAATGCCGCCGTCCGATCCCCACACCGGCCCGGTCGATCGTGGCGTGGCCGGCAAGCGCTTGCCCGCGCAGACCGCACCACGATCGACCGGGCGGGCGCGAGGGTCAGCGGCGACGACGGTGCAGCAGGTACGCGACACCGACGGCGGCGCCGAGCGCGGCGAGCAGCCCGATCACCGGCAGCAGGATCGAGTTGTGGCCGGTACCGGACGGCGGCAGCAGCACCGAGGCGGCCAGCGCGAACACCACCGTCACGAGCAGCACCCCGCCGGTGCGCGCCAGCCAGCCCAGCAGTACCGACGGGGCGAGCTGGCCGCGCACCGGCAGCGTCGCCGCCAGCGCCGCGGTGCCGTGGTGCAGGTAGAGCAGCGCGGCGAGCAGCAACGTGCCGAGCATGCCGCGCTGCTCGTGGTAGACCAGCCCGCCGAGCAGCCACACCCCGGCGACGATCAGCTCGGTCGCGGTCACCCACGGCCCGTCCGGCCGGACCGCGGCGACCAGCGCGAGCGCCACCGTGACCAGGTAGGACCAGCCGTTGGCGCGCATCGGCCCGGTCATCGCGAGGATCAGCGCGAGCACCCCGAACACCAGCACCGACCCGCGCACCAGGGCCGGGCCCGGGGCGAGCGAGCGCACCCGGTCGGCGCCGCGCTGTACCGCCTGCTCGGCCCGGCTCACCGTCGGGGACAGCCGCAGCGTGGCGAGCCGGCTCGTACCGCCGTCCGGTCGCCGTTCGGTGGTCATCGCAGCACCGCCCGGGGCGCGGCGGCCATCCGGGTCACGTCGCGCAGCACCTCGTCCAGGCTGCCGGCGCCGGCCCAGGCGACCACCGGTACGCCGACCTCGCGCAGCCGGCCGACGGTGTTCTCCCGGTCCAGCCGCCACAGCCGGTACGCGAGGTCGGTCCACTCGCTGGTCTGCACCGGGCGGGCGTTGTCCGGCAGGGTGTCGACCGCCAGCACGAACCGGCCGGTCCGGGCCAGCTGGGCGAGCATCGTGGCGCTGCGCTCGTCCAGCAACGGGGTGAGGAACAGGATCAGCGCGTTGGGTGGCAGCAGCCGCGGCGACAACAGCCGCGAGGTCGGCGCGACGCCGGACGGCCAGACCCGCACGTCCAGCAGCCACTCCAGCATCGTCAGGAACTGGCGGTGGCCGGAGCTCGCCCGCAGGTAGCGCGCGGACGGACCGAACTCCAGCACCGAGACCCGGTCGCCGCGGTGCAGGTAGTGCTCGCCGATGCCGGCGGCAGCGCGCACCGTGGTGTCCAGTACCGACGCGGACGCGGGGCCGGCGGAGCGACCGGCCTCGTGCAGCACGTCGAGTACCAGCACCACCTCGGCGTCCCGCTCGGACAGCGTCGCGTTCACGTACAGCTCGCGGTTGCGCAGCGAGACCCGCCAGTCGACCCGCCGCAACCGGTCCCCCGGCTGGTACGGGCGCACGCCGGCGAGCTCGCCGCTCTCGCCGGGGCGGCGGGACCGGTGCGTGCCGGCGATCCCGGCCGCCTTCGGCATCGCGTCGGCCGCCTCGAACGGCTGCGCCACCGGATGCACCTTCACCGTGGTCGCCGGCAGCCGGATCGCGCGACTGCGCAGCAACCCGTCCGCCGCGTACCCGCGCACCTCGACCGGGCCGATCCGGTGCCGGCCCCAGCGCATCGCGCGTCCCTCGATCAGCACGTCGGTACCGGACCGGCCGGGCAGCGAGGCCATGTACTCACCGGCGCCGGTACGCATCCGCAGCCACCGGCTGGCCGGGGTGCGCACCGCGACCCCGCTCAGCGGCGCCGGATCCGGGTTGTCGATCGACACCCGGCCGAGCACCGTACCGCCCTCGGCGCTGATCGTGGTGTCCACCGTCAGCTCGGCGGTCGGTACCCGGTGCGGCCGGCGGGCCAGCCCCCAGCCGGCGCCCAGCACGAACGGCAGGCCGAGCACCACCAGGTCGAGCCGGCCGATGGTGACGCCGATGATCAGCAACACCAGCGCCATGCCGACGGCGCGGCGCAACGCCCGGGTCGGTACCCAGTCGTACACCGCCGAGTCCTCGCTGGGGCCGTGCAGCACCGGCTGCTCGCCCGGCTGCGGCGGCTGCGGATTGTCCTGGGTGCGCACCCAGAGGCCGACCTCGCTCAGCGCTGCCCCCTCGGCGGCTCGGTGTAGCGGTAGACCGGGTCCGAGCCCGCCGCCGATCCGGCCGGCTCCGGCGGCCGAGCCGCGGCATCGTCCACGGTCGGCGCCTGGTAGCTCGGCCGGGCGCCGCTGGCGGGTGCGGCGGTCGCGGCGACCACCTCGGCCACCACGTGCGACGGTTCGACCCGGCGCAGCCAGACCTCCGGCTTGAGCGAGATCCGGTGGGCCAGCGCCGGCGCGGCGAACGCCTTGACGTCCTCCGGGATCACGTACGAGCGGTCGGCCAGCAGCGCCCGGGCCCGCGCGCACAGCAGCAGCGCCAGCGAACCGCGTGGCGAGGCACCGACCATCACCTGCGGGTGCGACCGGGTCGCGGTGACCAGATCGACGATGTAGCGGCCGATCGAGTCCTCCACCGCGATGGTCTCCACGGTGGCCTGGATGGCCCGCAGCGTCCGCGCGTCGACCACCGGCGCGAGTTCGGTCTCCTCCCGGCGGCGCGCCATCCGGTTGCGCAGCACGCCCCACTCGTCGTCGGCGCTCGGATAGCCGAACGAGACCCGCAGCAGGAACCGGTCCAGCTGCGCCTCCGGCAGCGGGTAGGTGCCCTCGTACTCGATCGGGTTCGCCGTCGCGAGCACGTGGAACGGCGGGTGCAGCGGATAGGTGGTGCCCTCGACGCTGACCTGCTTCTCCTGCATGGCTTCCAGCAGCGCCGCCTGCGTCTTCGGCGGGGTCCGGTTGATCTCGTCGGCGAGCAGCAGGTTGGTGAAGATCGGCCCGGGCCGGAACTCGAAGTCACCGGTCGACTGGTCGTACAGGAAGGAACCGGTGACGTCGGCCGGCAGCAGGTCGGGGGTGAACTGCAGCCGGCGGAACGACAGGCCGAGCGCCTGGCCGAACGACCGGGCCGCGAGCGTCTTGCCCAGCCCCGGGAAGTCCTCCAGCAGCACGTGGCCGCCGGCGAGGATGCCGGCCAGGACCAGCGCCAGCGGTTCGGCCTTGCCGACCACGACCGTACCGACCGCGTCGAGCACCTGCCGGGCCAGCGCACCGGCCTCGGGCACCGACAGCGGCGCCGGCTCGGCCTCGGGTTGCGTGTTGACCGGTCCGCTCACCGGTTGCCTCCGTCCTGGGCGAACAGTCGCTCCATCGTTCGTACCGATTCGGTGAGCTGCGCCCGGCTCGGCGCCCGCTCGGTCGGCTCGGTCAGCAGTGTCCACAGTGGATCACCCAGCAGTGCGCGAACCCGTTGCGGCCCACCGGATCCGGCGCCGGCCAGGTCGGTGCCGTGGTCGATCCGGAGCCGCTCGTCGACCAGCGCGGCGAGCCGTTCGCGCACCGTACGGTCGAAGCTGACCGCGTCGTCGTGGGTCCAGGCGAGCCGGTCCTCCCAGCGGCGGATCGCGGTGAACGGCCGGTCCGACATCTCCGTGGTCGGCGCCGACGGCGCCGGCGGGAACGGCTCCGGCGGCCCGTGCACCGCCACCGCGACCCGGTAGCCGAACGCCACCGCGAGCACCAGCGCGTCGGTCATCCCGTACGGCAACCGGATCTGCACCACCTGCAGCATCCGCCACAGCACGTCGCCGGCGGCCAGCGCGACCAGCACCATCCCGATCACCCAGCCGGGTGTGATCTTCAACGGCTGGTACGGCTTGCGCATCGGGTCCCGCTTTCCCGGCGTCATCACGTGCCCGTACGAGAAGCTCATCGGCGTTCCTCCTTCGTCGGAACACCGATGAGGCACGACGCGCGATTCCCCTGATTCGCTCGCTCACGCTCACTCATCGGTCCGCCTTCCCGGTCGGCGCGGTCATCGGGCGTCTCCGGCCGGGGTGGCGTCGCGGACCGACAGTTCGGCGGCGAGGCGGTCGAGTGCGCCGCGGGCGGTGGCCCGGTCGGCCTCGGTGACCGGGGCCGGCGCGTACCGGGCGGCCCGGTACCGCTCGGCGAGCGCGGTCAGCGCCCGCTCGGCCGGGCCGGTCAGCGCCTGGAACGGCCGCTCGCCGGACGGGTCCCGGGCCACCCCGAGCATCCGGCCGACCAGATCACCCGGCGCGTCGGAGGCCGCGCGCGGCACCCCACCCCGCGACGCCAGGTCCTCCAACGCCAGCCAGCAGGCGATCACCGCGGCCCGCGGATCGTCGCCCTCGATCAGCGCCGCCCGGCTCGCCGCCATCGCCGCCCGCACCTCGTCCGCGGTCGGCGCGTCCGGCTCGTCCGGCTCGGGCTCCGGCTCCGGGTGCCGGCGGCGCCGCAGCACCAGGCCGTCCCGCAGCGCCAGCATCAGGTACAGCATGATCGCGCCGTACGCCAGCGCGCACAGCGCGGCGATCACCACGATCAGCACCGTGGTACTGGTGCTCGAACCGTGCGGCTGCGGCGGTCGGACGACCGTACGGGTCGGCTGCGCCGGCGGTGTGCCGCCACTGGGCGCGACGGTCGGGCTGATGGGAAGCGGCGGTACGTGGGTGACCCGCGGACCGCGTGCGTTCGCGCCCAGCGCGGCCACCACCACCAGCAACAGGATCAGCAGCACCGGCAGGTATCGCAGTCCTCGACGCAACCTGGCACCCCCGTCGCCGACCGGCCGACCCGCCCCACCGACCGTGCGCTCCCGGGCCGGAATCGGCCCAGCGGACCGGATCCGGCGTCAGATGCCGGCCAGCGTGCGGGCGCGGCCCAACACGTCGTCCAGCATGCCCGTCGTCAGCCGTCCCGTGAAGGTGTTCTGCTGGCTCACGTGGTAACAGCCCAGCAACATTATTCCGGTGCCGACATACTCGGCACCGTGGCCGAACCGCGGGCGCGGCCGCGGCACCGGCTCACCCAGCGCCGATGCCGAGGCCCAGTACGCATTCCAGGCGAACTGCCCCAGCGCCACCACGACCCGGACCGTGCCCCGCAGCAACTCCAGCTCGCGGTCCAGCCAGGACCGGCAGGTGTCGCGCTCGACGGTGGTCGGCTTGTTCTCCGGCGGGGCACAGCGCACCGGCGCGCAGATCCGGGTGTGGTGCAGCACCAGCCCGTCGTCGGCGGACACGCTGCTCGGCGCGCTGGCCAGCCCGGCCCGGTGCAGCGCCGCGTACAGCACGTCGCCGGACCGGTCGCCGGTGAACATCCGGCCGGTACGGTTCGCCCCGTTCGCCGCCGGCGCCAGGCCGATCAGCACGATCCGCGCGTCGGTGGCACCGAAGCTCGGCACCGGGCGACCCCAGTACGTCTGGTCGGCGAACGACGCGCGCTTGCGCTCCGCCACCTCCTCGCGCCAGGCGACCAGCCGGGTACACGCCCGGCACACCGAACTGCGGGCCGCCAGCGCGGTCAGGTCCGCCGCACCGGCCGCCAGCTCGGCCACCTCGGCCCGATCCGCCGCCACCGGGGTACCCGCATCCGCCACGTCACCGGGGAACCCCGACCCCGGCCGCACGTGGCACCCGAACTCCGTCCGCTGCACCGCAACCATGGCCCCATCCTGCCCGCCCGGCCACGGCATCCCGCCGTCGCACCGGGCAGCGGCTGGCGTGCGCCTCCGGTCGAGCGAGCCGGAGTCCGTTCCACGCTCGTACCGACAACGCCGCGAGCAGGCGAGTCGCCACCGTGAGGCGGCCGCTCAGACGGAGCGGGCGATGCCGTCCAGGATGTCGTGCTCGGAGGCGATCAGGCCATCGAACCCGGCCCGTTCCAGCACGGTACGCAGGATCAACGCGCCGGCGCCGATCACGTCGGCGCGCCCCGGGTGCATCACCGGGATCGCCCGCCGCTGCTCCCGCGTCTGCGCCAGCAGGTCGGTACTGATCCGGGTCACCTGCTCGCGGTCCAGCCGGGCGTGGTGGATCCGGGTCGAGTCGTACTCCGGCAACTCCAGCGCGATCCCGGCGATCGTGGTGACCGTACCGGCGAGGCCGATCAGGGTGCGGGCCCGGCGGGCGGACACCGTGCCGAGCGCGCCGTCGACCACCTCGGTGACGTGTTCGCGGGCGGCCACGATCTCGGCCTCGGTCGGCGGGTCGGAGTGCAGGTAGCGCTCGGTCATCCGGACGCAGCCGATGTCCACGCTGACCGCCGCCTCGGCGCTGCCGGCGCCGACGACGAACTCGGTGGAGCCGCCGCCGATGTCCACCACCAGGTACGGCTCCGCCAGGTCGGCCGGCAGTCCGCCGACGGCACCGGCGAACGACAGTGCCGCCTCCTCGTCCCCGGTGATCACCTCGGGTGGCGCACCGAGCACGTCGAGCACCATGTCGCGGAACTCCGCGGCGTTGCCGGCGTCCCGGCTGGCGGAGGTGGCGACCATCCGCACCCGGCCCGCGCCGAGCTCGCGGATCCGCTGCGCGTACCCGGTCAGCGCCTTGCGGGTGCGCTCGATCGCTTGCGGCGCAAGCATTCCGGTCCGGTCGACGCCTTCACCGAGGCGGACGATCTCCATCGTCCGGACCAGATCGGTCAGCCGGTCGCCGTCGCGATCGGCGACCAGCAGCCGGATCGAGTTGGTACCGCAGTCGATCGCCGCGACCCGCTCACTCATCGCCGCCTCCGGAGGCTCGCCCGTGATCCGGACCGTCGCCGCTCATCGCGGCGCCGTCGTCCTCGCCGGGCGGATCGTCGGCGCACACGCACGGACCGTCGGCCCACCAGGGCGCCATCGTCGCCAGCGCCTCGTCCCCGAACGGGTTGACCCCGGGGCCGGTCGCCAGCGCGTGCGCGACGTGCACGTGCAGGCACTTGACCCGGGTCGGCATGCCGCCGGCGGACACCCCGGCGATCTCCGGTACCTCGGCCAGCTCGGCGCGGCGCCGCAGGTAGTCCCGGTGCGCTTCCTGGTACCGGCCGGCGAGGTCCGGGTCGTCCGCCAGCCGCTCGGTCATCTCCCGCATCGTGCCGGCCGACTCCAGCCGGCTCACCTCGGCCGCGGCCCGTGGGCAGGTCAGGTAGAACAGCGTCGGGAACGGGGTGCCGTCGGGCAGCCGCGGACTCGTCTGCACCACGTCCGGGTTCCCGCACGGGCAGCGGTGCGCGACCGCCGCCGCCCCCCGCAGCGGGCGGCCGAGCTGCGCGGACATCGCCGCCGTCGCGACGGGCGTGACCGGCTCGTGCACCGGCGGGCCGGCCGACTCGGCGGCGCTCACCGGTCCGCGCCCTGCACGCTGGACCAGACCTTGCCGTACCAGGGGCCGTCGGAGCGGACCCGACGGTCGTCCGCGTCACCGCCACCGGGCTTCTTCGGGTCGCCGTACACCGCGTACACCTTATCGCCGGGGCGCACCATCCGCAGCCGGCGCCGCGCCTGCGCCTCCACGTACTGCGGGTCGTCCCACTTGTCCCGCTGGCCGCGCAGCTTCGCGATGCGTTCCTTCTGCTGCGCCTGCGCGTCGGTCAGCTCGGCGATCTGCGCCCGCTGGCCCAGGTAGGTACGCACCGGGTAGGCGTAGGCCAGGATCAGCGCCACGAACACCAGCGCCAGCACCACCGCCCGCCCGGTGAACCGGCCGCCACCGGGCCGCGGCGCCCGGGTCCGGGTGGCACCGGCCCGGCGGGCGCCGGGCCGGGCGGCCGCGT
>NZ_BOPO01000107.1 GCF_017312725.1 Actinocatenispora comari
CCCGTCGTCGCCTTGGTAGGCCACTACCCCACCAACAAGCTGATAGGCCGCGAGTCCATCCCCAGCCGGTAAAACCCTTTCCACACCATCCCATGCGAGACAATGTGAATACCCGGTATTAGCCCCGGTTTCCCGGGGTTATCCCGAAGCTGAAGGCAGGTTACTCACGTGTTACTCACCCGTTCGCCGCTCGAGTACCCCCGAAAGGGCCTTTCCGCTCGACTTGCATGTGTTAAGCACGCCGCCAGCGTTCGTCCTGAGCCAGGATCAAACTCTCCACCAAAAACTTGAAGAAAATCCCAGCAACACACCCAACCCCCAAAAAAACAAGGGCCAGGCGAACTGCATCAAAGGAACCCCACCACAACCAACCACAACGGCCAGCCATGGCAACGGGGCAAAACTAATGCACTGGCTTTTCAACACCCTGTTGAGTTCTCAAGAAACAAACGCACATCCGAACCATCCGGCTTTCGCCGTCCGCCTCAGGGGCTTTGTTTTGTTGCCGTTTCCGTCTTGCTCGTTTAGCTTACCCGGCTGATCTTCCGCGGTCAAATTCGGCCCCGGCGGATCTTTTCGGGCACCCTTGGTCGTTCAGTGCCGAGTGGCTCTGAATTTCCAAGAGAAGGATTTGCAGGCCGGCCATTTTGCCGCGCAGAATCTCCCGGTCGATTTCTCCTGGAGGCTTTGCTCGGCTGCCGTGTCCGGCGCCCTGCTCGTCCAAGCTTACCTGGCCGCTCCCGGGGGCTGCCACCGGGGTCGTAACCCTCGGGCGGAACCTCCGCGACCGACTCGGTCAGCGCACCCCACGCAGGCCGATCAGATCGTCCTTACCTTGGGATGTCCCGCGAGCCGTCCAACCCGGCCGCCTCGGCGGCCCCGGTTTCGTCCGGTGCCCCGCGGGCAGAGAGAAAGTTACGCGATGGCAGATCCGGGCGTCAAACCGGGGTCCCGTGTCGGCGCTCACAACCGGTGCGGTGCGCCGACCCGGGCCGCTCAGTTGCCGGTCAGTACGCCGGCACAGCCGCAGATGACGATCAACAGCAGCAACGCCAGGGCGCCGACGTTGATGGCGATCGCGACGGTCTTGCCGGGCGACTCCACCTGCTGGTGGCCGATGGCCCCACCCATGTACGCCCACCACGGCGCCGCGTAGAACACCGGGACCTGGGCACCCGGGTACACGTCGACGGGCATGCCGGCCTGGCCGATGCGCCAGAGGTAGGGCACGTACATCTGGAGGTCGTACCGGCCGGGCTGGACCGGTACCTGGTTCTGCCCCCAGCGGAGCTTGATCTCCTGGCCGTTCAGGCTCACCCGGGGCGGCGTGAACGCCATCATCCAGGCGAGGAACGGCTTCGTGGTCGTGATGTTGAGGACGGCGCCGGCCTGCGGCGGCTGCGGGTTCGGTTGCACGCCGGGACGCTAACCGATGCGGTCCAGTGGCGAAAGACCGCTGCCGGGCCGTCCCGGCGGCCGTAGCCGTGCGTTTGCCGACCGGACACCCGTCGCTGGCCGGGACGGCCGCTTGCTAGGCGAGGACGGCGAAGTAGACGGCGACGTGGTGACAGGCGGCGGCGATCAGCGTCGCGGCATGGAAGAACTCGTGGTGTCCGAACGTGCGGGGCCACGGGTTCGGCCGCTTCAGCGCGTAGCAGAGCGCGCCGAGGCTGTAGACCACGCCGCCGGCGAGCAGCAGCGCGAACGGCGCCCAGCCGCCGCCGTGCACGATGTCCGGGAACACGAACGCGGCGACCCAGCCGAGCGCGATGTACAGCGGGACCGACAGCCAGCGTGGCGCGCGCGGCCAGGCCATCTTGAGCGCCACTCCGAGCAGCGCGCCGCCCCAGACCACCGACAGCACGATCAGCGCGGTACGCCGGGGCATCAGCAGCAGGCTGAACGGGGTGTACGTGCCCGCGATGAACAGGAAGATCATCGAGTGGTCGAGCCGCTTCATCACGGCGTAGCCGCGCGGCCCCCACACGTGCCGGTGGTAGAGCGCGCTGATGCCGAACAGCCCGCAGGTGGTCACCGAGTAGACCAGGCAGCTGGCGAAGGCGAGCCAGCCGGGCCGGCTCGCGGCCACCGAGCAGAGGACGACGCCGCAGACCGCGGCGACGCCGACGGCGTAGGCGTGCAGCCGGCCGCGCATCCGCGGCCGGGCGTACGGATCCTTGCCGGCGGGCGCGCCGAGCGTGGTGGCGGTCATCCAGCGATGCTACCCACTAGTAGCCTACGATGGCGTAACCAGGAGGCGAAACTCACCTGGTTCGCAGGTCAGCACTCGATCACGTTGACCGCGAGGCCGCCGCGCGCGGTCTCCTTGTACTTGACCTTCATGTCGGCGCCGGTCTCCCGCATGGTCTTGATGACCTTGTCCAGCGAGACGTGGTGCCGCCCGTCGCCGCGCAACGCCATCCGGGCCGCCGTGATCGCCTTGATCGAGGCGACCGCGTTGCGCTCGATGCACGGGATCTGCACCAGCCCGCCGACCGGGTCGCAGGTCAGGCCCAGGTTGTGCTCCATCGCGATCTCGGCGGCGTTCTCCACCTGCTCGGGCGTACCGCCGAGCACCTCGGCGAGGCCGCCGGCGGCCATCGAGCACGCCGACCCGACCTCGCCCTGGCAGCCGACCTCGGCGCCGGAGATCGACGCGTTCTGCTTGAACAGCGCGCCGATCGCCCCGGCGGTGAGCAGGAACCGGACCACGCCGGCGTCGTCGGAACCGGGGACGAACCGCCAGTAGTAGTGCAGGACCGCCGGGACGATGCCGGCCGCGCCGTTGGTCGGTGCGGTGACCACCCGACCGCCGGAGGCGTTCTCCTCGTTGACGGCGAGGGCGAACAGCGTCACCCAGTCCATCACCCGCAGCGGGTCGGTGGTGAAGTGCTCGCCGGTCAGGGTGCGGTGCATCTCGGCGGCGCGGCGGTGCACCTTCAGGCTGCCGGGCAGGGTGCCCTCGGTCTCGCAGCCGTGCCGGACGCACTCCTGCATGACCGCCCAGACGTGCAGCAACTCGGCCCGGATCGCCGGCTCGGTGCGCCAGGACAGCTCGTTGGCGAGCATCACCTCGCTGACCGACAGGCCGGCCGCCGCAGTCTGGCCGAGCAGCTCGGCACCGGTCGCGAACGGGTAGCGCACCGGGGTGTCGTCCGGCTTGATCCGGTCGGCGCCGCTGGCCGTCTCGTCCACCACGAACCCGCCGCCGACCGAGTAGTACGTGCGGGTGCGCAGCACCTCGCCGGTCGCGCCGTACGCCGTGAAGATCATCCCGTTCGGGTGGAACGGCAGCGAGCGGCGCCGGTGCAACACCAGGTCGTCGCGGTCGTCGAAGGACACCTCGTGGGTACCGAGGACGGTCAGCCGGCCGGCCGCCCGGATCGCCGCGGTCCGGTCGGCAACGGTGTCGGTGTCGACCGTCTCCGGGTCCTCGCCGGCCAGCCCGAGCAGTACCGCGGCCTCGCTGCCGTGGCCGTGGCCGGTGGCGCCGAGCGACCCGTACAGCTCGGAGCGGATGCGGGTGGTGCCGGCGAGCACGCCGTCGGCCTTGAGGCCGTGCGCGAACCGGGCCGCGGCGCGCATCGGGCCGACGGTGTGTGAGCTGGACGGGCCAATGCCGATCTTGAACAGATCGAAGACGCTGATCACCGGGCACTCTCCCCCACGGTCGCCGCGAACGCCCCGCTGCCGCGACCGGACCGGGCGCAGACCCCGGCTCAAGGTGGCCGCAACGTTGCAGGCCGATTGTGAGCCTACTGCCCACGTCAGGGGGTTGCGACGTGGTGGACGCAACGCTCCCGTCGGGTTGCCAAACCCAGGTACTTCCGTTGCAGAATAGTTCTGATGCAGAACGAAGCAGGAGTGCTCCTGGCGGAACGGCCTCGCCCCGAGGCGGTACGCGGCTCGCCGCACGCACCCTGGTTCGCGGTCGCGACCGTGTGCCTCGGCGCGTTCATGGGCCAACTGGACGCGAGCATCGTGACGCTCACGTTCCCGGCACTCGGCCACCAGTTCCACACCTCGCTCGCCGCGATCGAGTGGGTGTCGCTCGGCTACCTGGTCACCCTCGCCGCCCTGCTGGTACCGGCCGGCCGGATCTCCGACGCCGCCGGACGCAAGGCGATGTACCTGCTCGGGTTCGCGGTGTTCACCGCCGCCTCGGTCGGCTGCGGGCTGGCACCAACCCTGCCGGTACTGGTCGCGGCGCGGGTCGCGCAGGCCGTCGGCGCGGCGATGCTGCAGGCCAACTCCGTCGCGCTGATCACCACCAGCGTGCCGGGCAACCGGCTCCGGTCGGCCCTGGGTACCCAGGCCGCCGCGCAGGCGATCGGGCTCGCGCTCGGGCCGACGGTCGGCGGGCTGCTGGTGCACGGGGCCGGCTGGCGCTGGGTCTTCATGATCAACCTGCCGGTCGGGATCGCCGGCCTGATCGCCGGCCGGTACCTACTGCCGCGCACCCGGCACGCCCGGCCGATCGGCCGGTTCGACACCGGCGGCGTGGTGCTGCTGGGCACCGCGACCACCGCCGCGCTGCTCGCCATCTCCGCCGGCTCCGGGCTGTCCGTACCGGCAGTGATACCGATCGCGGCCGCGGTCCTGGCCGCCGCCGCGGCCGTCGCGTTCGTCGGGCGGGAACGGCGCGCGGCCGAACCGCTGCTCGCGCTGGACCAGCTGCGCCGGCCGGTACTCGGCGGCGGGCTGGTCGCGGCGTTGCTCGGCTACCTGGTGCTGTTCGGCCCGCTGGTACTCGGGCCGTACGCGCTCGCCGCCGTCGGGGTCTCCGGCGCCGCGACCGGGCCGTACCTGACCGCGCTGCCGCTGGGGTTCGCCCTGGCCGCGGTGCTCGGCGGCCGGCTGCTGCCGGCGGGGATGGGCAACCGGGCCCGCGGCGTGCTCGGGCTCGGGCTCGCGGCGGCCGGCATGGCGGTACCGGCGCTGCTCGGCGCCGCGCCGCCGGTGCTGGTGCCGGCGCTGTTCGCGACCGGGTTCGGGTTGGGGATCTTCACCCCGGCCAACAACGCCGCGGTGATGGCGGCCGTACCGCACCGGGCGGCCGGGAGCGCCGGCGGGCTGGTCAACACGGCCCGCGCGATGGGCACCGCACTCGGGGTCGCGCTGGTCACGCTGGTGCTGCACGTCGGCGGCGGTACCGGGGTGCAATTGTCCAGCGGGCTGCTGGGAATTGTCGCGGCGGCCGCCGGTATCGTCACGCTGGTCAGCGCGGACCGACCGGGCGCGGGCCGGCCCGGCGCGGGGGTGCCGACCGGGAAATGACCGCGCCGGCGGTCGGCGCCAGCCGTCGTTCAGTGAGGACCCGTGGTGCCCGAGGACAACGACGATCAGGTGGGCCGGCAGCTCGCCGACACCGTGGCCCGGCTGCGCCGGTCGATGCGCCGCGCCGCCCGCGCGAGCGCCCCCGACAACCCGCTGTCGGTCGCCCAGCTGGAACTGATGAACTGCCTCGCGGCGGCGCCGGGAATCCGACCGAGCGACGTCGCCCGGCTGCTGCGACTGGCCCCGAACACGGTGACGACGCTGGTCAACGCGCTGGACCGGATCGGCATGGTGGGACGCGAACACGACCCGGACGACCGGCGTACGGTTCGGCTGACGCTCACCCCGATCGGCGCCGAGGCACTGGCGCGGTCCGAGGACGTCAACAGTCGCATCCTGCGGACCGCCCAGGCACGGCTCGACCAGGCGCAGCGGCAGGCACTGCGCACCGCGCTGCCGGCGCTGGTCGAGCTGATCGGCGAGATCGACACGTACACCGCGGCGGGCGCCGATCAGGAGCCGAACGAGACCGTCACCGACGTGTAGCCGAGCGAGCGCAGCATGCCGGTCAACATCGCCCGGGTGTTGCGTTCGGCCTGGGTGCGCAGCACGCTGTGGCTCGCCGCGGCGCCGATCTTGCGCTGCGCCAGCGCGTACAGCTCGTGCTGGCGATCCGGGTCGTCGCCGAGGAACGCGCCGATGCGGTCCAGCAGGCCGCGCTGCTCGGCGACGACGTGGCTGGCCTTTTCGTCGAGGTTCGCCCGCTCCAGCGCGGCGTGCGGCAACCGGACCGTGGCGGCGTGCCCGGACCGGTCGACCCTGATGGCGTCCTTGCCGACCCGGTCGAAGTCGACGTACGCGTCGACCGTGCCAGCGGCGACGAACAGCGTCCGGTCGCCCTTGATCACCGGGGACAGGAACTTCGCCTCGTGCTGCAGGTCGATGATGACCTGGAAGGTGCCGACCGACGCCTCGTAGCGGGACAGGCCACGAATCGACTGGAGCAGCACCGGCTGGCTGCGGTCGACGGTGCGCTCGGCGAACGGGTTCGGCGGCCACGACACCACGTGCAGCGCCCGTACCACCGTCGCCGCCAGGAGCACGACCAGCAGGACGATCACCACGAGCGGCCAGCGTCTGGACCGATGTGTCTCGTCCATCTCCGGCTCCTCCGCCGTCGCGTCGACTGCGTGCTTTGTCCGGCACTGTCGAGCCTAGGAGGTGCCGACCCCGCCCGCCACTCGACCGCTCGTGCTTCGCCGTCCGCGAAAACCGTCTGTCGCGCCGGCCGCCGCGACTAGGGTCTGTTCGGGCGAGCCGCGCGCGGCTGCCCGAGCGAGGGGGCGACCATGCACTCAGCGACCTCGGACGGTCGGCTGTTCCTGGACGTACGGGGCAAGCCGGGTGCGCCGCCGCTGCTGTACCTGCACGGCGGCCCGGGGATGGGCTGCTACGAGTTCATGCAGTGGCAGGGCGACCGGCTCAGCCAGCGGCTGCACGTGATCGGGCTGGACCAGCGCGGCACGCTGCGCTCGGCGCCGCTGGCCGACGGCGAGACGCTCGCCGAGTCCGACGTGATCGCCGACTGCGAGGCGCTGCGCGAGTCGATGGGCATCCAGCGGTGGGCGGTGCTCGGCCACTCGTTCGGCGGCCGGATGGCGCTGCGGTACGCGCACCGGCACCCGGAACGGATCTCCGCGGTGCTGTTCGAGAATCCCGGCTGGGACCTGGCCGAGGCGGACCGGGCGAAGCTGCTCGCGGCCGCGCCGCTGTTCGCCGAGCTGGGGGATCCGGTGTCGGCGACCCGGTGCCGCAACCTCGCCGCGGCACCCCGGTTCGAGCGCTGGGAGGTCGTCGACCTGCTGGCCGGCCTCGGCGAACGGCACCTGGAGCTGTACGTGCACCGGCCGGAGGCGCGGTCCCAGCTCGCCGCGACGCTGGCGAACGCGTTCCCGGCCGAGCTGCGCGACCGCGGCGACGCCGCCGCCCGCCGGCTGCTCGCCGCGCCGGACGTGCTCGCCTCGATGGTCGGCCTGCTGCCGGGGCTGGCCGTACCGGCGTTGCTGATGAAGGGGCGCTACGACCTGGTGACCGGGCCGTCCCAGCTGGCGGCGTTCCGGGCCGAGGTGCCGGGCGGGCGGGTCGAGCTGTTCCCGCGCTCGGCGCACTACCCGCAGCTGGAGGAGCCGGAGCTCTACCAGGCGACGGTGCAGGCGTTCGTCACCGCGCACGCCCGCTGACGCGGGCAGGTCCGCTCAGCGGACCAGGCCCGCGGTCAGCGGACGAGGACGCCGGTCAGAGGACCAGGACGCCGGTCAGAGGACCAGGACGCGGGCGTGGATCGAGGTGCGCTGCTGCAGCGCGGCGCGCAGCGCCCGGTGCAGGCCGTCTTCCAGGTAGAGGGCGCCGGACCACTCGACGACGTGCGGGAACAGGTCACCGTAGAAGGTGGAGTCCTCGGCCAGCAGCCGGTCGAGGGCCAGGTTGCGCTTGGTGGTGACGAGCTGGTCGAGGCGGACCGGCCGGGGCGGGATGTCGGCCCACTGCTTCGTGGACATGCCGTGCTCGGGGTACGGCTTGCCTTCCCGCACCGCCTTGAAGATCACGACCTCACGACCCTTCTCCCCGCCTCGTCCGCTCAACAGAGTAGCGGTCGGGCCGGGACGCGCCCTGCGCGTCGACACCGCGGCGGCTGATCCGCCCGGCGAGCCGGCGACCGGCCGCCGGGCCACTCGAAGGTTCCCCAACGGCCTCGGGGCAGGCAACCTTTTGTGCGCCGGGACACGTACGTACCGATGACGGGCATCGGCCCCGGCGGGGAGGCACCGCGTGCAACGTACTGACGACGAAGAGTACGGGGAGTTCGTCGAGGCGCGCTACGACGCGCTCCGCCGGTTCGGGTACCTGCTCTGCGGCGACTGGCACCTCACCGAGGACGTGGTCGCCGCCGCGCTGACCAAGCTGTACCTGCGCTGGCCCCGGCTGATCCGGGGCGGCAACGCCGACGCGTACGTGCGGCGGATCGTGGTGACCTGCCTCGCCGACGAGCGGCGGCGCGGGTTCGCCCGCCGCGAGCGGCCGTCCGAACGCACCCCGGACCGGTTCGTCGCCGACCACGCGGCGGGCACCACCGACCGGCTCGCCGCCGAGCAGGCCCTCGCCAGCCTCCCGCCACGGCAGCGCGCCGCGATCGTGCTGCGGTACTGGGAGGACCAGTCCATCGAGCAGACCGCCCGACTGCTCGGCTGCTCGACCGGCACCGTGAAGAGCCAGTGCGCCCGGGGCCTCGCCACCCTGCGTGCGCAGCTGACCGCGACCGCCTGACCCGCCGCCGTACCGACATCGTGGAGCACTGAGCGAGATGGACGAAGACGACATCAAGGACGTACTGCGGCGGGCCCTGCCGGACGAGTTGCCGCCCGGCGAACTGGACCGGTCCCGGCTGCTGCGCGACGGTCGCCGGCTGCGGCGCCGGCGGCGTGCCGTCGGGCTTGGCGGTACCGGTGCGGCCGCGGTCGCCGCCGTCGCGGTGGCCGTCGGCGTCGCCGCGACCCAGACCGGGCCGGACGCCCACCGGTCGGTACCGGCCGGGCCCCGGGCCAGCGTGCGGGCGACGCCGAGCCGCACCGACACCGCGCTGCCCAGCCCGTCGAAGCAGCAGCGGCTGGAGACCGACCAGCAGCGCGTCGTCCGGCTCACCAGCGCGGTCAAGAGCGTGCTCGGCAAGCTCGTCCCGGGCGCCTCGTACAGCGTGCGCAGCTACCCGGCGCCGACCGACGAGTACCCGCCGCTGCAGCTGATCCAGCGGCAACACACCTGGTACGAGGGGAAGGCGTTGCTGACCACCGCGGCCGGCAGCGGCTCGGTCGACATCGGCATCATGCCGGCGGACGGCACCGACGCGGCGCAGGTCGCCGGCTGCGGCACGCCCGACGAGCCGCCCCGGTACCGGAAGGGCACGTTCGCGTGCACGACCCGGTACTACAACGGGCTGGCGGTGTCGGTGCGGACCGAACGCAACCCGAACGGTGCCCGCATCGTGCGCGTCGCGACCCGGCTGGACGCCGCCACCGTCGTCTCGGTCGAGGTGTCCAACATCGATCCGAACGACGCGCCGGCCGAACGGCTGCCGCCGGCGCCGGACCCGATGGCGGCCGAGCCCGTCGTGTCCGACGACCAGGCCGTCGCCGTCGCCACCGACCCGAGCCTCACGCTGGGCTGAACGACCTGATCATCGCCAGCGCCGGGGCTCCTCGCCCGGCCGAAGGTGCCGCACCAGGCCCGGGCGGGTCAGCCGGCGATGGTGGCGCGGATGCCCCAGGCACCCCGCCACGTCTCCCCCGGTGCCAGCACGATCAGGTCCTGGCCGGTGCGCAGCGCGTCCGGCGGGCAGGTCATCGGCTCCACCGCGAGCGACCGGCGGGTCCGCGGCGGCTTCGCGGTGTCCGCGGTGAACAGCTGCACCCAGCCGAACGACTCGTCCGCCCACAGCGTCACCATGTGCCCGCCCGGGCTGGTCAGCGTCACCTCCATGGTCCCGGCGTCGCCGCGGGACAGGTTGGTGAACGCGGTGTCCAGCACTGTGTCGCCGATCGGCCGGGAGGTACCGAAGTCGTACCCGGTGCCGGCGACCGGCTCGGTCCGCACCGGCAGGCCGCGCTCGTCGGTGCGCAGCAGGGTGCGGGCCGGCACCCGCAGCAGCCACTCGTCGAGCGGGCCGGGCAGCCGCAGGTACGGGTGGCAGCCGAGGCCGAACGGCGCCGGCGCGTCGGCCAGGTTGCGCACGCTGTGCTCGGCCCGCAGCCCGTGCTCGGACACCGTCCACCGGGTCGTCAGCGCCAGCGACCACGGGTACCCCGGCTGGGCCGGCACCGCGCAGCCGACCGTGACGGAGTCCGGGGTACCGGCGAGGCGGCGCCACGGCATCCAGCGCACCAGGCCGTGGATCGCGTTGTGCCTGGCCGGCTCGCTCAACGCCAGCTGGTACTCGCCGCCACCGAACTCGTAGCGCCCGTCCCGCAGGCGGTTCGGCCACGGGGCGAGCTGGGCGCCGGCGCCACCGGGACAGATCTCGTCGGTGCCGTACCCGTCGAGGACCGGGACGTCGCGCACCCCGTACGCGCGGATGCCGCCGCCGACCTCGACCACGGTGGCGCGGTGCGTGCCGGCCTCGATGTCCCACTGTTCGCCCGAGAGCGCCATGCCGCGCAGCCTTCCTGTGCCGTACCGGTGGATCCCGGACAGGAATCTACCGAGCCGCGGCCGGCTCGGCGGCACGATCCACCCCGGCCGGACCCGAACGCGTGGGGTCGGTGTCGTACCGGGCGCGGGCGGCCTCCACGTCGTCCAGGTGCCGCTCGGTCCACTCCCGTACCGCGACCAGCGGCGGGGCGAGGCTGCGGCCGAGGTCGGTGAGCGCGTAGCCGACCGACGGCGGCGAGGTCGGGTACACCCGGCGGGTCACGAAGCCGTTGCGCTCCAGCGCCCGCAGGTTCGCGGTCAGCACCTTCTGGCTGACCCCCTCGATCTGCCGGCGCAGCTCGCCGAACCGGTGCTCGCCGGTCAGCAGCGCGCCGACGATCAGCGCGGTCCACTTGTTCGCGATCACGTCGAGCAGCGACCGGCAGGGGCATTGCGCCAGGTAGGCATCGTAGCGGTGTTCTTGCTGGTCATTGGTGGTTTCCATCGGGTACCTAGGCTACAAGATTGTGCCTACTGGCCAACCAGCACCGGTCGTTCGATGATCGTGGCGACGCCATCGGCAGACGGGAGAACAGTGATGCGGGCGATCGTGTGCGACGGCTTCGGCGGTCCGGAGGTACTGAAGGCGGCCGAGCTGCCGCGACCCGAGCCGCTCGGCACCGAGGTACTGGTCCGGGTGCACGCCGCCGGGGTCAACCCGGTCGACTGGAAGACCCGCGCCGACGGCCAGACGCCGGCGCCGGTCGGCCCCGACCCGTACGTGCTCGGCTGGGACGTGTCCGGGGTGGTCGAGCAGGTCGGCGTCGGCGTGACCCGGTTCGCGGTCGGCGACGAGGTGTTCGGCATGCCGTGGTTCCCGCGCCCGGCGGGCGGTTACGCCGAGTACGTGACGGCGCCGTCCCGGCAGTTCGCCCGCAAGCCGGCCGGGCTCGACCACGTCGCGGCGGCCGGCCTGCCGCTCGCCGGGCTCACCGCCTGGCAGGCGCTCGTCGACACCGCCGACGTACGGCCCGGGCAGCGGGTCCTGGTGACCGCCGCGGCCGGCGGCGTCGGCCACCTCGCCGTGCAGATCGCCAAGGCCCGCGGCGGGTACGTGCTGGGCACCGCCAGCGCCGGCAAGCACGACGAGCTGCGCTCGCTCGGCGTGGACGAGCCGATCGACTACACCCGCGTCGACGTGGCGGACACGGTACGAGACGTCGACGTGGTCCTCGACCTCGTCGGCGGCGCCGCCGGCCCGTCGCTGCTGCGGGTGCTGCGACCCGGCGGCATCCTGATCCCGATCGCCGGCGGGGCGAGCGACGCCACGGTCGCCGCCGCCACGGCCGCCGGGGTCCGCGCGGCGACCGTCCTCGTCGAGCCGGACGGCGCGGCGCTGACCGAGCTGTCCCGGCTGGTCGACGACGGGCACCTCGGGGTACGGGTCGCCGCGACGTTCCCGCTGGCCGAGGCGGCCGAGGCGCACCGGCTGGGGGAACAGGGCCGCACCCTCGGCAAGATCGTCCTCACCGTGTCGTGACCGCCGGGATGGCGGATCGGTTCTCGGTCGGTGGCTGCGCAGGGACGGCGGTTGTCCACAGGAATGGTGGTTGTCCACAGGGGTGGTGGTTGTCCACAGCCACGCGACGACAGGCGGCGGATGACCGTTTCGACGGCTAGCGTGGACGCCGGGGTGCCCCCCAGGGTGGGTGGGGGTGTCTCTCCCCCGCGACGAACACCCACCCCACCCGCTCGGCGCTGGTCAGGAACCCTCGGTCGCTGGCGCCGGGCCGCGCCCGTCGTAGCGGCGCAGCGCCGGGAACACCAGCGCCAGCACCACGATCACCGCAGTCGCGGCAAGGCCGCCGACCGTCCATGCGGCGGTCGGCCCGAACGCCTGCGCGGTCAGCCCGGCGCGCACGTCGCCGAGCCGGGGCCCGCCGGCGACCACCGCGGTGAACACGCCCTGCAGCCGGCCGCGCAGCTCGTCCGGCGCGTGCAGTTGCAGGATCGTCTGCCGGTAGACGGAGCTGACCAGATCAGCGCAGCCCGCGGCGGCGAGGAACAGAACGGCGAGCCACAGCGAGCGCGCCAGCCCGGCGGCGGCGACCGCCAGACCCCAACAGGCGACCGCGCCGACCAGCGCCAGGCCCTGCCGGCGGATCCGGCCGATCCAGCCGGAGAACAGCCCGCCGACGACGGCGCCGATGGCGATCGCCGAGTACAGCCAGCCGGCCGCGCCCTCGCCGCCGAACTGCAGCCGGGCCACGGCGGGAAACAGCGCCCGCGGCATCGCCAGCACGTTCGCGGTCAGATCGGCGGCGAACGACAGCCACAGCAGCGGGGTGGCGGCGATGAACGCCAGCCCGGACAGCACGGCGCGCAGGTCCGGCCGGTTCTGCCGGCCGAGCGGCGGCATCGCCGGCAGCCGGAAGCTCGCCCACAGCGACACCGTGAACAGCACCGCGTCCACCCCGTACGCGGCGGCGTAGTGGCCGGTGCCGAGCACCGCGCCGGCGAACAGCGGACCGATCACGGTGGCCACGCTGGACACGGTGAAGTTGAGCGTGTTCGCCGAGGGCACCAGCCCGGTCGGTACCAGCCGGGGCACGATGGCGCCGCGGGTCGGCGACACGACCGCGAAGCCGATCGCCTGCAGCGCGGTCAGCACCAGCAGCAGCACCGGACTGTTCAGCCCGAGCAGCGCCTGGGCCAGCAGCGCGAGGGTGACGCCCCAGGTGAACAGCGAGCCGACCAGGATCAGCCGGCGCCGGTCCAGCACGTCGGCGATGGCGCCGCCCCAGATCGCGAACACCACCAGCGGTACCAGCCCGGCGAGGCCGAGGTAGCCGTTCCACGCCGGCTGGTGGGTGATGGCGTCCATCTGCACCGGTACCGCCACCGCGGTGACCTGGAAGCCGACGAACGAGACGCCGTTGCCGATCCACATCCGCCGGTACGCGGGGTAGCGCAGCGGCCGGGTGTCCACGGCGATGCGGCCGAGCAGCCCGCGGCGCGCGGCGGTACCGGTGTCGGGGGTGTCGGACGGGGTGGTGTTCGAGGCGGGGGTGCGGGTCACGGGGCGAGCCGCTCCAGCCGCCACGCCGCGCCGTCCCGGCGATACCGCAGCCGGTCGTGCACCCGGTTCTCGCGGCCCTGCCAGAACTCGACGGTGTCGGGTGCCAGCCGGAAGCCGCCCCAGTGCGGCGGGCGCGGTACCGGGGTGCCCTCGGGCCACCGCGCCGCGTACGAGGCGAACGCGGCGTCCAGCACGTCCCGCGAGTCGATCACCTGCGACTGCGGGCTGGACCAGGCGCCGAGCTGGGAGCCGCGCGGCCGGGTCGCGAAGTACCCGTCCGACTCGGCCGGGTCGACCCGGGTCACCGGGCCGCGGACCTGCACCTGCCGGTGCAGCCCGTACCAGGGGAAGGTGACCGAGGCGTACGGGTTGGCCGCGAGCTGCGCACCCTTCGCCGACGTGTAGTTGGTGTAGAACACCAGCCCGGCCGCGTCGTACCCCTTGAGCAGCACGGTGCGGCTGGCCGGGTGGCCGGCGGGGTCGACGGTGGCGAGCACCATCGCGTTCGGCTCGGGCAGGCCGGCGTCGGTGGCGTCGGTGAGCCAGCGGCCGAGTTGGACGTGCCAGTCGGCGGCGAGTCCGGCCGGGGCGATGCCGACGCTGGCATACTCCGCACGCATCGTGGCGAGTCGGGCGGAGTCGATCGGCGCTGGCGTGTCGGGCACCAGCACATCTTCTCCCGCACCCCGACCGGTCCAGGTGTCGAATGCGACACAGCGGGCACCGTTCGCCGCTGGCTGACAGGTTGACTCGGTAGGGATACCCGACATCGGCGGCGAGACGACGAGATCTGGAGACTGCGGGATGGCCGACTTCACACCGGGGCTGGAGGGCGTGGTCGCCTTCGAGACCGAGATCAGCGAGCCCGACAAGGCCGGCGGTTCGCTGCGGTACCGCGGCGTCGACATCGAGGACCTGATCGGCCGCGTCTCGTACGGGGACGTGTGGGGCCTGCTGGTGGACGGTGAGTTCGGGCACGGGCTGCCGCCGGCCGAGCCGTTCCCGGTGCCGGTGCACACCGGCGACGTCCGGGTCGACGTGCAGAGCGCGGTGGCCCAGCTGGCGCCGCACTGGGGGCTGCGGCAGCTGCTCGACATCGACGACGCGCGGGCGCGCAGCGACCTGTCCCGGGTGTCGGTGACGGCGCTGTCGTTCATCGCGCAGTCGGCCCGCGGCGTCGGGCTGCCGGCGGTACCGCAGAAGATCATCGACCGGGCCGGCACGATCGTCGAGCGGTTCATGATCCGCTGGCGCGGCGAGCCGGATCCGCGACACGTCAAGGCGGTCGACGCGTACTTCACCTCCGCCGCCGAGCACGGCATGAACGCGTCCACGTTCACCGCCCGGGTGATCGCCTCGACCGGGGCGGACGTGGCGGCGGCGATGTCCGGCGCGATCGGCGCGCTGTCCGGGCCGCTGCACGGCGGCGCGCCCAGCCGGGTACTGCACATGATCGAGCAGGTGGAGGAGACCGGCGACGCCGAGTCGTACGTGCGCGGCGTGCTCGACCGGGGCGAGCGGCTGATGGGCTTCGGGCACCGGGTGTACCGGGCGGAGGACCCGCGGGCCGCCGCGCTGCGCCGGGTCGCGCGCGAGCTGGACGCACCCCGGTACGAGGTGGCCGAGGCGCTGGAGCGGGCCGCGCTGGCGGAGCTCGCGGCGCGCAAACCCGATCGGGTGCTCGCCACCAACGTCGAGTTCTGGTCCGCCGTGGTGCTCGACTTCGCCGAGGTACCGGCCGAGATGTTCACCTCGATGTTCACCTGCGCCCGGGTGGGCGGCTGGTCGGCGCACATCCTGGAGCAGAAGAAGCTGGGCCGGCTGGTCCGCCCGTCGGCCCGCTACGTCGGCCCGCCGCCGCGCCGCCCCGCCGACATCCCCGGCTACCCCACCGTGCACACCCTCTGACGCCCGCGCCGCGGGGCCGTACCGGCTGCCGGCGGCGCGGTCCCGCGGCGAGGGCCACGGCGGTACCCGGTGCCGGCAGCGGCGGCGTGGTTGGCAGGATGGTGGGCGGCAGCGTCGCCGTGAGAAGTCCGCCGACCATGGAGCGTGACGTGGGTCTGCCCGACATCAGGATTCCGGCCGAGCTGCTGCCCGCCGACGGCCGGTTCAACTGCGGCCCGAGCAAGATCCGGCCCGAGCAGGTCGCCGCGCTGGCCGCGGTCGCCGGCGACTACCTGGGTACCTCGCACCGCCAGCGCACCGTCCGCGACCAGGTGGCGCGGCTGCGGCGCGGCGTCGCTGCGCTGTTCGGCGCCCCGGACGGGTACGAGGTGGTGCTCGGCAACGGTGGCACCACCGCGTTCTGGGAGGTCGCGACGTTCGGCCTGGTGCGCGAGCGGGCACAGCTGGCGAGCTTCGGCGAGTTCGGCCAGAAGCTGGTGGACGCGATGACCGCGGCGCCGTTCCTGACCGACCCGAGCGTGCGGACCGCCCCGCCCGGCGAGGCGGTCGCGCTGGCGCCCGAGGACGGCGTCGACGTGTACGGCACGCCGCAGAACGAGACGTCCACCGGCGCCGCGGTGCCGGTACGCCGGGTCGACGGCGGGCTGATGCTGCACGACGCGACCAGCGGGGCCGGCGGGCTGCCGGTCGACCTGACCGAGACCGACTGCTACTACTTCGCGCCGCAGAAGTGCCTCGGCTCGGAGGGCGGGCTGTGGCTCGCGATCCTGTCCCCGGCGGCGCTGGAGCGGGCCGAGCAGGTGCACGCGTCCGGCCGGTACGTGCCGGCGTTCCTCGACCTGACCGTGGCGATCGACAACTCGCGCAAGGACCAGACGTACAACACGCCGTCGCTGTCGACGATCCTGCTGGCCGCCGAGCAGGTCGACTGGATCCTGGCCAACGGCGGCCTGGACTGGTCGGTGCGGCGCTGCGCCGAGTCCGCCGCGATCCTGTACGACTGGGCCGAACGCACCGACTACACGACGCCGTTCGTGACCGACCCGGGGCTGCGCTCGACCGTGGTCGGCACCGTCGACCTGGCGGACGGGATCGACGCGCCGACGGTGTCCGCGGTGCTGCGGGCGAACGGGGTGCGCGACACGGAGCCGTACCGCAAGCTCGGCCGCAACCAGCTGCGGGTGGCGCTGTTCCCGTCGATCGAGCCGGCCGACGTGGCGGCGCTGACCCGTTGCGTGGACCACGTCGTCGGCCAGCTCGCCTGACCCGGATCGGCCACCGGGACGCGCGACCGACCCTCGGTACAGGCCGCTGACCGGCACCGACGCCGATCGGTACCGGACTGTCGGATCGACGATTATCTCGATGAGTGTCGGCGTGGCCTGGCATCGACCCGCTAGGGTTCGGCGTACCGTGACGTGACGGGTGTCGAGGGACGGAGGACAGCGATGCGGCCGGTACGCTTCGTCGCCCTCTCCGAGGACGGTCAGGCTCTCGTCCTCGCGGACGAGGTCGGACGCCTGCTGACACTGCCGATCGACGATCGGGTCGGTGCGGCGGTCCGGCACGAGCCGACCACCCAGCGAAACCAGTTCGGTTCCGCCGCCGACCCGGCGACCGCCGAGGCGGCGCTGTCGCCGCGCGACATCCAGTCCCGGATCCGGTCCGGCGAGTCGGCCGAGGAGGTCGCCCGCATCGCCGGTGTCCCGGTCGACCGGGTCCTCCGCTACGCCGGCCCGGTGCTGCAGGAGCGCGCCATGCTGGCGCAGCACGCCCGGCGCACCCGGCTGCGTTCCTCCGAGCGCGGCGCGACCCTGGCCGAGATCGTCGACACCCGGCTCACCCAGCACGGCGTCGACGCCGAGGGCGTCTCCTGGGACGCGTACCGGCGTGACGACGGCACCTGGCGGGTCACCGCGAGCTGGGCGTCCGGCAAGGCGACCGCGCAGGCGGTGTGGGCGCTGGACAAGGCGCGTCAGGTGGTCACGCCGGACGACGACATGGCCCAGTTCCTGTCCGCCGAGCGGCCGGCACCGCTGCTCGGGCAGGAGCCCGAGCCGGAGCCGGCGGCCCGCTCTGGGCACGCGCTGACCAGGCCGGACGCCGGTCGGTCCCGCCCGGAGCAGACCCGGCCGGAGCCGGGTGGCGGGCACGGCCTGCCGACCAAGACCACCCGGCGCGAGGTGCGCCGGCTGCCCGAGACCGCCCGGACCACGCTGGATCGGCCGCTGTCGGCACCGAGCCGGCCGGCCGAGCCGGCGCCGAGCCGTCCCGCCGCCGAGCCGCTGTTCCCGGCGCCGGAGCGGCGCAGCGCCGACACCGGCCCGACCGAGGCGCCCGCGCGTCGGGCGGCCGAGCCGTTGCGGCCGACCGGTGAGCGGCGGCCGAACGCCGAGCCGCTGCGTCCCACCGGCCAGACCGAGTCGGCCCGGCCGGCCGCGCGCAGCGAGCCGGTCCGGCCCGCCGGTCTCGGCGAGCCACGCCGGTCCACCACCGACACCCGCAGCCCCGGCTTCACCGAGGACGAGGCGGACGGGCGCGAGCTGCCGGCGGTGCCGTCGCTCGCGGTGCTGCGCCCGCGGCGCAACGAGCAGGGTGCCACCGGCGCCCGGTCCCGGCTGCCCAGCTGGGACGACGTGCTGTTCGGCGACGGCAACACCCAGCAGGGCGGCCGCTGACCGCGGCCCCGCTCCACGACAGAAAGCCCGCCCCGGACGACCGGGGCGGGCTTTCTCGTCGGGCGCCGGTCAGCGGAGGGGTTCGAAACGCAGGTGCGGTCGGCGGCCCTGCCGGACCCGGAACGCGACCGCGACCAGCGCGGTGAGCACCGCCACCGCCAGTACACCGTGCAGCAGCCCGCGGTCCAGGTAGCCGCCGCCGGTGTGGTCGACGGCGTAGGTGGCGAGTTCCCGGCTGAACCAGAACGGCAGCACCCGCGCCGAGGTGTCGTCCGGGTCGAGCATCATCTGCAGCCCGACCACCGCGAGCAGCACCAGGGTGCCCTCCAGCTCGCGCGGCAGCACCACGCTCAGGGCCAGCCCGAACGACGCCGACACCAGTACGGTCAGCGCCATGATCGCGGCGATCGCCCCGTACCGGACGTCGTGCTGGTCCAGCCGGACGAGCAGGAAGTACGGGGCGCTCAGCAGCACGCCGACCGCCCACAGCGCGGCCAGCCGACCGGCGATCAGATGCCGTGCGGAGTACCCGGACAGCCGCAGCCGCGGCTCGATCGTCCGTGCCGCGCTGCCGGCGAACAGCGCCGCCGTGGACAGCGCCCACCCGAGCCCGAGGCAGACGAACCGGATCGACTGGCCGAGCTGGTCGCCGCGGCGGCTGAGGTAGAACGCCAGCGGCAACAGCAGCAGGATGATCAGCACCACTCGGCGCCGCGCCATCTCACGCACCGCCATCTCCGCCACCACCAGGGTCTTCGTCATGGCCGCCCTCCGCTTCGCCGCGTCCGACACCCGGCCGCACCGTCGTCCGACCGGTACCTGCGCTGCCCTGCCGCGACCCTGTCCGACCGGTACCTGTGCTGCCCGGCCGGGCCACCGCCCGGTCGGTACCTGCCGTGGCCTCGCCCGGTCATGCCGCGGCCTCCGCCCGGGTCAGGTCCAGCACCGTGTCGACCCGGTCCAGCTGGTTGAGCAGGTGGGTGACCACCACGATCGCCGTACCGCCGTCCCGCCAGCGCCACACCTGGTGCCAGAAGTCGAGGTACGAGCCACGGTCGAAGCCCTGGTACGGCTCGTCCAGCAGCAGCACGTCCGGGGTGCCGAGCCGGGCCAGCGCCAGGTTCAGCTTCTGCCGGGTACCGCCGGACAGGTGCCGCGCCTGCACGCCCGGCTTCGGCGCCCAGTCCAGCGCCGCGGCGTCGCCGAGGCCGGCGCGGCGGGCGGCGGAGCGGTCCAGGCCGCGGCCCGCGCCGATCAGCACGAAGTGTTCGTCGGCGGTGAGGAAGTCGCTGACCCCGCCGTCCTGCGGGCAGTACCCGAGGCGGCCGTCGATCCGTACCGTGCCACGGTCCGGCCGGGCCAGCCCGGCGCAGATGCGCAGCAGGGTGCTCTTGCCGGAGCCGTTGGCGCCGATGATCGCGGCGACCTCGCCGGCCCGTACGGTCAGGTCCACGTCGGCGAGCACGGTGCGCCGCCGGTACCGCTTGGTGATGCCGCGGGCCGCGAGCCGCACCGGGCCGACGACACGGCCGCGCGGTGCGGGCGCCGGGCCGCCGACGCTCGCGGCGACCGCCGCCGCGTACGTGTCCGGCGGTCCGAACGCGGCGAGCGGCGACTCACCGCTGTCCCGCAGGTGCGCCGCCGCCTCGGCCACCACGTGCCCGGTCAGGTCCGACCCGAGCCCGTGCCGGTGCAGTTCGGCGGCCAGCGCAGCCAGCCATCCGTCCGTCCTCATCGGCCCCCTCCGGTATCCGTGCGCGCCGGGCGCGCCGCCGGCATCCCTGCTCATCGGGCCCCTCCGGCATCCCTGCTCATCGGCCGCCTCCGGTATCCGTGGTCATCGGCCGCCTCCGGTATCGCATCGAGCACCTCCGGCATCCGCGCTCACCCCGGCGCCTCCCGGCATCCCTGGCCATCGGGCGCCGCCGGCATCCCTGCCATCGGGCGCCGCATCCGCGGTCACTGGGCGCCGCCGGCAGCCGTGCGCACCGCGGTGCCCCCGGTCGACAGGATCGCGCCGACCCGACCGGCGAAGCCGGACCAGTCGGTGGCCGCCTGCCGCAGCGTGGTCTCACCCGCCGCGGTGAGCCGGTAGTACTTCCGAGCGGGGCCCGACTCGCCGCCCCGCCAGCGGGCGGCGATCAGCCCGGCCCGCTGCAGCCGCAACAGCACCGGGTAGAGCGTGCCGCCCTGGATCGGGCCGAGGCCGGCGGCGTCGAGCGCCTGCGCGAGCTGGTAACCGTACGACTCGCCGGCGGCGAGCGTACCCAGCACGCACAGGTCGAGCACCCCGCGCAGCCACTGCGCCCGCCGATCCTGTTCCACCGGGGCAACCTAGCACGTACCGCGGCCAGCTAGATAGCCGCACTACTTACTGGTCGCGAGCGGCGCCGCGAGCCCGCCCGGCGGTACGGTCAGGCGCCGAGGAGATGCTCGCTGAGCAGCTGGTGGACGGGATGCGGGCCGAGCTCGCTGCGGAACAGCAGCAGCCGGTCGACCCGGAACGGGGCGCCGGTGAACCCGCGCAGCAGGTCGAGGTCGGCGGACAGCTCGGCCGGGCCGACCTTGTCGCCGGGCCGGGCCAGGGTCAGGTGCGGCCGGAACGGCTTGTCGTCGTACGGCAGGCGGGCCCGGCGCAGCTGCCGGCGCACGCCGCGGGCCAACCCGGCGAACGCGCCCAGCGCGCCCTCGTCGGCGCCGTCGACACCCGCCCACAGCACCGCGAACCGGCCCCGACCGAACCGGCCGCCGCCGGCCAGTCGCAGCCGCAGCGGGGCGGCCGGGCCGGCCGCGGCGGTCAAGGCCGCGGACACGTCCGGCACCCGGGTCTCCGGCACGTCACCGAGGAACGCGACGGTCAGGTGCCAGCGGGCCCGGTCGGCGAGCCGGACGCCGGCCCGGAACGTGGCGAGGCGATCGACCAGTTCACCGAGCTCGGCAAGCGCCTCGGCCGGCGGCCGCACCGCGACGAACAGCCGCACGCTCGGCCCCTCCGCGGCCGACCGGCCCGGTCGCCGCGGGCGGCGGGGCGCCGGATGCCGCCGGTCCGCCGGGGTCACAGCGTCGCGTCGGCGAGCAACCGGCGCAGGTGGTCGACCGGGGCCCGGTCGCCGTCGATGGCGGCGGCGTCGGCCGGCGCCCGGTTCCACAGCCAGCGCAGCATCGTCGGCGGGTCGGCCCGGACCGTGACCTCCCCCGCGCCACCCGGGGTCAGCTCGATGCCCGCCGCGGTGACCCGCACCGCGAACCGGGCGGCACCGGCGTCCAGGCAGACCGTCCGGCCGTCACCGGCCCGCAGCAGCGCGGCGGTGTCCGGGTCGTCCGGGAACGCGTTCGTCCCCCAGGTGAGCATCACGCGCAGCACCTCGTCGACGCCGTCCAGCGCCAGGTCGTCCGGGATCGGGGTGACCGCGCCGGCGGCGAGTTCCGCATCGGTGCGGTGGATCGCCGTCTCCTGCGCCATCCGCCGCAGCCAGAACGCGACGGTCTGGTCGTCCGGATAGAACGTCCAGGTCGGGTCGGTCGGCGAGCGCCGGTCGAACTCGGCGGACAGCTCGGCGAACGACCGATCGAACAGCGCCAGGGTCGGCTCGGCGTCGAGGTCCGGCGGCCAGTTCGCCGGCTGTGCGCCCTGCCGCATCGCGGCGACCTTGTGCAGGTAGACCTGAGCGACGTGCCGGACCAGGTCGTCGACCGACCAGTCGGGGCAGCTCGGCACCGGCGCGGCCAGCTGGTCGGCGGCCACCGCCCGCAGCCGCGCGGCATCGGCGGCCAGACACTCCCGGTACCGCGCCGCCGTCAACGGCGCGCCGGCCGCGGCGTCGTTCGAGTTGACAGAGTCCATGGCGCCACCCTGGCACACCCCACCGACAGTTCCACCGCCAACGCGGAACCCGTCCACCCGGCACCGACCGAAGCGGCCGCACTCCGAGATCACGTCACGTGTTTGGCCGCCGCATGGCGGCCAAACACGGGCTGCGGCGAGACCAGCCGCGGGTGCGGCACGGGACGTACCCGCATGGCCAGGCGCGCACCCCGCCGGTGCGACCGGTACCCGAGGACGACGGCGGCGGCGAGGATCGACGCGACGCCGCCGACCCACAGCGTGGAGCGGGCGCCGAGCGTACCGGCGAGCCAGCCGACGATCGGCGCGAACACCGGCGTGGACCCCTGGAAGACCAGTACGTAGAGGGCCATCACCCGGCCGCGGAACTGCTCGCCGACGCCGAGCTGGATCCGCTGGTTCGCCGCCTGGGCCAGGTAGATCATGAAGAACCCGGTGCAGAACAGCAGGCCGGTCGCGGCCAGGTAACCCGGGGCGAACCCGGCGAGCGTCTCGAACACGCCGAACCCGAACGCCGCCCCGATCACCGTGTACGAGGAGGGCCGCGAGCTGCGCCGGCTCGACGCGAGGGCGCCGACCAGCGCGCCGGCGGCGAGCGCCGTGGTGAGCAGCCCGAACGAGGCGGCGCCCCGGTGGAACACGGTCTTCGACAGCAGCGCCAGGGTGAGCTGGAAGTTGAACCCGAGCGCGCCGATCACCAGCATCAGCGCCATCGGCAGCAGCAGGTCGGGCCGTCGCGCCGCGTACCGGATGCCGTCGGCGATGCGGGCGGCGGGCACCTTCCGGCGGGCGGAGCGGTACAGGTCGGCCGGGCGCATCAGGGCCAGCGCGGTCAGCGTGGCCGCGTAGGTCAGCGAGTTGAGCAGGAAGACCGGTCCGGTATCGATCAGCGAGATGGCCACGCCGGCGATCGCCGGGCCGACGATGCGGGCGGCGTTGAACACCGCGGAGTTGAGCGAGATCGCGTTCGGCAGCAGCGCGCCGCCGACCATCTCGGACACGAACGACTGCCGGGCCGGGTTGTCGATGGCGTTCGCGGTGCCGAGGCAGGCGGCGAGCAGCAGCACGTGCCACAGCTGGATGGCGCCGGTGAGCGTCAGTACGCCGAGCGCGACGGCGACCATCCCGGCGCCGATGTTGGTGAACATCAGCAGCTTGCGCTTGTCGTACCGGTCGGCGAGCTTCCCGCCGTAGAGGGTGAGCGCGACGACGGGCAGGAACTGCAGCGCGGTGACCCAGCCGAGGGCGGCGCCGGAGTTGTGCGACAGGTGCAGCACCGTCCAGTCCTGGGCGGTGAACTGCATCCAGTTGCCGATGAGCGAGACCACCTGGCCGGTGGCGAACAGGCGGTAGTTGCGGACCTTCAGCGAACGGAACGTGTGGGCCACGGAAGCGTTCATGTGGCGGGCGGGTCGCCTCCTCGAAGCGGTCGGTACGTCGGTGTTGCCGACGGTCCGACCCGGCGCCCCGCGCGCGTGCCCGGCTACTCCGCCTGGGCGATGCGGGCCAGCAGCTCGGCGGCGCGACGGAGCGTCTCGCGCTCCTCGCCGGTCAGCTCGGCCAGCCGTTGGGCCAGCCACGCGTCCCGCGCCTTCCGGTCCGCCACGACGATCTGTCGCCCCTGCTCGGTGGGGGCGAGGATGACCTGCCGCCCGTCGGTCGGGTGTGGCGTGCGTTGCACCAGCCCGCGCCCCTCCAGCGCCGCCACCGTCCGGGTCACGGACGGCGGCTGCACCCGTTCGGCGTCGGCCAGCTCCTTCGGCGACAGCGCGCCGGCCAGCTCGAGGCTGGTCAGTGCGGACAGCTGGCTCTGGGTGAGCTCGCTGACCGGGCGGGCGCGACGCAACCGGCGGTTGAGCCGGGTGATCGCGGTCCGCAGGGTCGCGGCGAGTTGCGCCGAGCTGACCCTCCTGGTGGAGCCGGTGCCCCCACGTGTCATGGCACCAGGATGACACGTGGCCGCCGGGGGTGGCGTGAACGGTCGGGCCGTCACGAAGCCGGCACCACGGTCGGCGCCGGCCCCGATCGTTAGCCTAGCTCATTACCTTCGCTAACGAACACGATTCGTGCCGGCCGTCACCCGCACCGTGACCGCGGTAACGATCATCCTTCGGGACGGACCAGGACGACGTAGCGCAGCCCGGTGGTGCTCGCCGCGAACTCGTCGACCCGGACGAAACCCGACGAGCCGACCACCCGCAGCGCCCGCGCGTTGTCCGCCGCGACCGTCACCCGGAACGCCGGGGGCGCGAACCGCTCCCGCCCGTACGCCAGGCCCACGGCCAGCGCGCGCCGCCCCAGGCCCTGCCCGGTACGCGACGGGCGCAGGCCACCGCCGGTGTCGAGCGCGGCGTCGTCGTACCGCCAGCCGGGGACCCGGCCGTCCGGGCCGAACGACCGGAACCCGATCAGCTCGCCGCCGTCCACCAGCGCGACGAACCCGTTCGCCGGGTCCAGCAGCGGTGCCGCCTCGGTCAGGTCGTACCGCTGGTACGGCGGCCGATAGCGCCAGGTGGCGATGTCCGCGGCGTACCCGGGGGTCATGGCGACGATGCGCATGCCGCCAGCAGACCGCGGTCCGCCACCGTCGGCAACCGGATTCAGTGCACGCCGAGCCAGGCCTCGATCGGGTGGATCGCGAAGTACACCGCGAAGAACGCCGCGACGACCCACAGCAGCCAGTGGATCCGCCGTACCTTGCCGACCGCGACCTGCAGCACCACGTAGGCGAGGAAGCCGGCGCCGATGCCGTTGGTGATCGAGTACGTGAAGGGCATCAGGATGATCGTCAGGAACGCCGGGATGGCGATCTCGAACTTCGTCCACGGGATGTCCTTGACCTGCGTCATCAGCAGGAACCCGACGACCACCAGGGCCGGCGCCGCGGCCTGCGACGGCACGATGCCCACCAGCGGGGAGAAGAACATCGCCAGCGCGAACAGCACCCCGGTGACCAGGTTCGAGAACCCGGTCCGGGCGCCCTCGCCGACCCCGGCGGTCGACTCGACGAAGCAGGTGTTCGAGGAGGCGGACGCGGCGCCGCCGGCCATCGCGGCCAACCCGTCGATGAACAGCACCCGCCCGATGCCCGGCAGGTGGCCCTTCTCGTCCACCAGGCCGGCCTCGTTGCTGACGCCGATGATGGTGCCCATCGCGTCGAAGAAGTCCGACAGCACCAGGGTGAACACGAACAGCACCGCGGTCACCGCGCCGGCCGAGGCGAACCCGCCGATCAGGTCCACCTTGCCGACCAGCCCGAAGTCCGGCAGCGCCACGATCTTGTCCGGCAGCGTCGGGGTGGTCAGCCCCCAGCCGTGCTTCGGCACGGTGACGATCGCGTTCAGGATCATCGCGAGCACCGTCGAGACGACGATGCTGATCAGGATCGCGCCGCGCACCTTGCGGATCAGCAGTACCAGGGTCAGCAGCACGCCGAAGCAGAAGATGATGGTCGGCCAGCCGCGCAGCACGTTGTCGATGCCCAGCTGGACGGGCGTGGTGGCGTCGGGCGTCTTGATGCGGGTGACGAAGCCGGCGTCGACGAACCCGATGAACGCCACGAACAGCCCGATACCGACGCTGATCGCCTGCTTGAGCGGCAGCGGGATCGCCGCCATGATGGCCTGCCGCAGGCCGGTGACCACCAGGACGCAGATCACCGCGCCCTCGATGACGACCAGCCCCATCGCCTGCGGCCAGGTCATCTGCGGCGCCAGCTGGAACGCGACGACCCCGTTGAGGCCCAGCCCGGCGGCGATCGCCAGCGGCAGGTTGCCGCCGACGCCCATGATGATCGTCATCACCGCGGCGACCAGCGCGGTCGAGGTGACCAGCTGCGCGTTGTTCAGGTGGTGGCCGAGCTTGTCGGTCGCGCCGCCCAGGATCAGCGGGTTGAGCACCAGGATGTAGGCCATCGTGAAGAACGTGGCGAGCCCGCCGCGGATCTCCCGCGGCATCGTCGACCCGCGCTGGCTGATCCTGAAGTACCGGTCGATCGGGTTCCGGGGCGCCCGGGGTGGGATGCCGGTCACGGCCGCGTCCTGCGCCATCGCTGTCCTTCCGAGGATCCTGCGGAGCCCCGACCCGGTGACCGTCGGGGCCCTCTGTCGGCCGGCTCGGCGGGCGCGCCGACCTGGTCCGCCTGCCGTAGCGTGCCAGACACCGACGTCCGGCACGTTACCGACTCGGCCGACCGGCCGCGGCCCCGGACGCGCCGGTGCGGCGAGGTCGGTCGCGTGGTCGCGGTGCGCCACCGGACGTCGCGGTGCGCCACCGAGGCGCGACGGTCGGTCGAGCCGGGAAGGAGGCGGGCGACGCGATGCGACGCAGGTTCGTGCTGGTGTCCGCCGTGGTCACGGTGTTGGTCGTGGCCGTCTTCGCGGTGCCGCTCGCCTGGCTCGCCTACCAGTACGCGTACGACCGGGCGATGTCCGGCGCCGAACGCGAGGTCGTCGCCGTCGGTACGGTGCTCGCGGTCGACGGCGACCGCGGCGAGATCCTGCACGCGGTGGCCAGTACGTCGGCCGGGCAGGCGAACCGGCTCACCGTGCACCTGCCGGACGGTACGGTCGCCGGCCCGTCCGGGTGGGCCCCGCGCGCGGTGACCCGGCGGGTGCTGCGTACCGGTCGGGGCGAGACGCTGCCGGTCGGCGACGGGGTGGTGCACCTGCATCCGACCCCGACCGCAACGGGCGGCGTCGCGGTGGTGGAGATCCTGGTACCGGACGGGCTGCTGCACCGTGGCGTCCACCTGGCGTGGGCCGGCCTGGCGTCGGTGAGCCTGCTGCTGGTGGTGGGCGCCGCGGTGCTCGCCGACCGGCTCGCCGCCGGGCCGGTGCGGGCCACCCGGCAGCTGGCCCGGGCCGCCGGCGCGCTCGGTGACGGCGATCTGACCGTACGGGTGGTGCCGGACGGGCCGCCGGAGATCGCCTCGGCCGGCGCCGCGTTCAACGACCTGGCCGGCCGGGTCGCGGCGCTGCTCGCGGCCGAACGGGAGCTGGTCGCCGACCTGTCGCACCGGCTGCGTACCCCGCTGACCGCGCTGCGGCTCGGCGTCGAGGCGCTGCCGGACGGCGCCGACAAGGACCGGCTGTCCGGCGCCGCCGAGGCGGTCGAGCAGCAGGTCGACGCGGTCATCGCGCGGGCCCGGGAGCCGCTCGCGGCGAGCCCGGCCGGGCACTGCGATCTGCGCGCGGTGGTCGGCGAGCGGGTCGCGTACTGGGCCGCGCTGGCCGAGGACCAGGACCGGTCGTTCACGCTCGGGCCGATCCCGGCACCGGTGATGGTGCCGGTACCCGACGCCGAGCTGTGCGACGCGCTGGACTCCCTGCTGGGCAACGTCTTCCGGCACACCCCGGAGGGCACCGGCTTCGCGGTACGGGTGGCGACCGAGCCGGGCCGGGCGACGGTGACGATCGACGACGCCGGCCCGGGCATCCCGGCGGCGCCGCGACGCGGCCGGTCCGACTCGTCCACCGGGCTCGGGTTGTCCATCGCCCGCCGGGTCGCCGAGGCCGGCGGCGGCGAGCTCACCATCGGTACCTCGCCGCTCGGCGGCGCCCGCGTCGTGCTCGCCTTCACCACCACGGCCGCCCAGCGCGGTTGACCAGGTGGGGGCAAACGCCTGCCGGCCGACCGCCACGATCGACCCCCGGCGGCGCCGGGTCAGTTCGGGGTGGGGGCGAGCAGTTTGATGCCGACGCCGCGGACGGTGTGCAGGTAGCGCGGCGCCGCGGCGGTCTCGCCGAGCTTGCGGCGCAGCCAGGAGATGTGCACGTCGATGGTGGCGTCGTCGCCGCCGTCCGGCTGCCCCCACACCTCGGCCAGCACCTCCCGCCGGGACACCACCGCGCCGGGCCGGGCCGCGAGGTAGGCGAGCAGGTCGAACTCGCGGCGGGCCAGCGACAGCGGCCGGCCGTCCAGCGCCGCCTCCCGGGCCGCCGCGTCCAGCCGCAGCCCGCCGACCGCGATCGCCCCGGCGACCGTGGGCGCCGCCCGGCGCAGCACCGCGGAGATGCGCGCCGCGAGGTGCGCCGCCGAGTACGGCTTGGTCAGGTAGTCGTCCGCGCCGGCGTTGAGCAGCCGGACGATGTCGGCCTCCCGGTCGCGCGCGGTGGCGATCAGCACCGGCACCGTCGAGCGGGCCCGGATCATCCGCAGCGCCGCGGTGCCGTCCAGGTCGGGCAGGCCCAGGTCGAGCACCACGACGTCGGGCGCGTGCTCGGCCAGGGCGGTCAGCGCGCCGCGCGCGTCGGCGGACTCGGTCACGTGGTGGCCGAACGACGACATCGCCCGCACCAGGGCAGCCCTGATCGTGGTGTCGTCCTCGACCAGCAGCACCCGTGCCATGGCGACACGGTACCGGGACCGGGAGAATGACCGCATGCCCCGCCGCCCCCGCCTGAGGCTGTTGACCGGTCTGGCCGCGCTGTTCGTCGCGGTCCTGATCGGCGCCGCGGCGATGTGGTACGGGCTGACCTCCGTCGTCGACCCCACCGTTCAGGAGCCACCGGTACCGCCGGGCGGCAGTTCCGGTCGCTGAGAGCTGCGCCGGTCGCCGAGCGTTGTCGCGGAACCACTTGTCCTGGTTGCCGTTGGTTCCCTAGGGTTCTTTCGTCGACGTTGCTGATGGGTGCCGTCACTGTGCGGTACCCGGGTGGGGCGGCGGGCCCGCGCCGCCCCACCCCCTGTAACGGCTGTCTCCTCCGCCGGCCGGAGGGGCTCGCCCACGGGCGTTCGGGTCGTAGGCTTGCGACGTGCGCCGATACCCACCACGCCCGGTCCCCGAGCCGCTCGACACCAACGCGGTGCCGGTGGTGCTGATCGGCATGGCCCTGTGGCTGGCGGCCGGCCTGGTCCTGGTCTTCCTGC
Organism: Actinocatenispora comari; assembly: GCF_017312725.1. GTDB lineage: Bacteria > Actinomycetota > Actinomycetes > Mycobacteriales > Micromonosporaceae > Actinocatenispora > Actinocatenispora comari. Next base: position 28,838 of record NZ_BOPO01000107.1, read on the forward strand.
GGGCCGCCCTCGGCCACGCCCACCACGGCTGGTGGCTGTGGACCTGCGTGGCCGGGCTGATCATCGGCATCGTGCTGCTGGGCTACGAGTGGCACCGCCGCTGGCGTCGTGCCGTCACCGCCCGCCGCACCGACGACACCACCCCCGCCTGACCGACACCTCGGCTCCCCTGACCGACACCTCGGCCCCCGTGATCGACACCTCGGCCGGCCGGCTTCCGGCGGCGTTCCGGCCGGGCGCCGACGGCGAGTGAGCTGGCCCGGATCGTCCGAGCTGTCGGTTACTCCGGATCGGTCCGGGACGATGCCGACCCGTTCGGTTCGGGGAGCTCGCTGAGCAGCGGAAGGTCGAGCAGGTCGGCGACCGCGACCGGGTCACCGCCGCCCGGCACCGGGTGTCGGCCGGCGAGCCGGTCCAGCAGCCAGGGCCGGTCCAGCACCACCGCGTCGGCCGCCGGTACGGTCCGGTCCGGCGCGACGCGGATCCGCGCCGGCGGCGGCACCTGCTCGGGGTCGAGCACCGCGGCGAGCCGCGGGTAGAGCACCGCGAGCAGCTCGGGCGCGACCGAGCGGTCCGGGTCGCCGAGCCGGTCCAGCAGATCGGCGGCGACGTCCGGATCGGCCTCGGCGGCGTCGAGCAGCTCCGCCAGCCCGCCGTACGCGCCGAGCAGCGCGGCGGTCTCCGCGGGCCCGGGCGCCGGGTCGTACAGCCCGGCCAGTTCGGAGTCGCCGGGCAGCCGGGTGTCGATCGGCCGCCGCCCGTCGAGCACCGGTTGCCGGGCCAGCCACCACCGCTGGTAGCCGGGGACCGGGATCGCCTCGCCGGCCGCGGTGCGCAGCGTGCCGTCGGCGGCCAGCACCGCGGCCAGCGGCGGCGCGGTCAGCAGCGCCAGTGCCGCCGGCCACCGGTCCGGCCGGACCAGGTCCAGGTCGCGGATGCCGCGCAGCCGGTCGATCCGCAGCCCGACCGGGTCGACGTCGGCCGCGATCCGTTCGACCGCCGCCGCCCAGCGGTCCACCTCGACCAGGTCCGCACCGACCGCGTCGCCGTCGGCCGCGCCGACCAGATCGGCCGCGCCGGCCAGGTCGGCCGCGCGGGTCAGGTCGACCAGGTCGACGTCGTGCTCGTCGACGACCTCGAAGCTGGTCAGGACGCCGACGGCGGCGAGCGTGCCGGGCCGGTACCGGTCGGCGAGGTCACCGTCGAGCACCCCGAACGGTGCGTCCGGGACGAACAGGTCGGGCAGCGGGCCGGCGGGCGACAGCAGTTCCCCGGCCGGGTACCAGTCCGGCTCGGCGTCCGGGTCGTCCAGCGGCCGGCCGGGCAGCGCCAGGTCGGACAGCCAGGGCAGCTCGCCCGGCGCCGTGCCGGCCGCCTCGACCAGCGCCAGTACCGCGGCGGCGACCGGTGCCGGCTCCTCGGCGTCCAGCGAGTCGTCCACGGCGGCCCGGACCCGCTCGTCCCGCAGCAGGTCGGACGGGGTGGCCGGGCGGGCACCGAGCCGGGCCAGCAGCGGGTGGGCCGCGTCCGGGTCGGCGACCAGCAGCCCGAGCGGGTTCAGGTCGAGGCCGGCCGGTGGCGGGGTGTCGTCGGGCAGCAGTACCCGGGCCGGGCCGGTCACCGTGCGGCCGTCGGCCAGCGGTACCGGCAGCGCGGCGAGCGCCTCCCGGTCGGCGGTCTCCAGCGTCAGCGCACCGAACCCGGCGTACAGGTCGTGCCACCACCCGGCCGGCCGGTGCAGCCCGGTGACGACCGCGACGATCTCCGCGGTCTCCAGCCGCCGGGTACCGAGCGCGGCCAGGTCGCGGTGCCACCAGCCGGCCGGCAGCAGGTCCGCCAGCAGCCCGGTGAGCGCCGGCACCAACGGATCCGGTACCGCGACCGCCCGGTCCGGGCGGGTCCGGCCACCGTCGGCGGTCGGCAGCAGGTCGCGCTCGCGCAGCGCGGCCAGGCCGGCGGTGCGCAGCGCGTCGGCGAGCGGCCCGGGCGGGAATCCGGCCGGTGGCAGCAGCCCCCGTACCGCCGGGGTGCCGGCCAGGCCGGCCACCAGCTCGGCGTAGACGGCGGCGCAACGATCGAGCACGAAGTCGGTCAGCGGCCCGGCCGGGATCGTCCGCCGGGACGCGGTCAGCGGGAACGACGCGATCAGCCGTACCGGCAGGCCGACCGGCTCGTCGGTCGGCGTCGGCGCGTGCACCACCTGCCCGCTCACCGGCACCGGCAGCCACCCGCCGGCGTCGGCGGCCGCCGAGGGGCCGCGGTCGGTGCGCTCGCCGGGCCCGCCGGTACCGCCGGGCGAGCCGTCCACCGGCTCGGCGGGGCGGATCGGGACGGCGGCCAGGACCGACCAGTCGGTGCGGGCCCGCTCCTCGACCGGGCGGTCGGCGAGCAGTTCGGCCGGTACGATGCCGGCCGCGGTCGCGGTGCGCCAGCGCTGCGCGCGGCCGTCGTCGGTGAGCAGCACGTCGGTGCCCTCGGCCGCGCGGGTCACCACCCGACCATCCATGTCTACTGTGGACAGTTGAGGCAGCCCGAGCAGCAGCGCGGGATCGAAGTCGGCGAGCCGGGTGCGCACCTCGGCGAGCGCCGCGTCGTCGCGCAGCGGCAGCAGCACCTCGGTCGCGTACCCGTCCGGCGGCGCGGCGTCGACCGGCCAGGCCAGCCGCAGCACCGGTACCCGGCCGCCGCGGTGCCGCGCCTCCTCGGCCAGGTGCGGCACGTCGGCGACGACCGCGGTGGTGTCGACGGCGGAGAACCGCACCCCGCCGCGCGTCGAGCGCAGTTGCGGCTCGTCGCTGACCGCCAGTACCGCGGCGAAACCGACGCCGAACCGGCCGATCCCGGCGCCGTCGCGCTTCGCCGAGGCGCGCAGCGAGGTCAGCGCGTCGATCCCGGCCGCGGTCAGCGGCTCGCCGGTGTTCGCCGCGGACAGCGCGACACCACCGTCCACTGTGGACACCAGTCGGAGCCGGAGCCGGCCCGGCACGCCGGCGCGGGCCGCGGCGTCGGCGGCGTTCTGCGCCAGCTCCACCAGCAGCCGGTCGGCGTAGCCGCCGAGGTAGAGGTCCTCCTCGGCGTTCGCGTCCTCCCGGAACCGGGTCGGCGAAGCGGCCCAGGCGGCCCGGATCGCGTCCCGCCGCGCTGCCGTCCCGAACGGATCGGCCCCGCCTCCGGACGACCCCGCATCGCCGCGCGCCGCGACCGCACCGGATGGGTCGGCCGCACCAACAGGGTCGGTGGGGCCGGAGCCGTCGGCGCCGGACGGGTCAGACACGTTCCACGGACGCGTCGTCGTACACGGTGGTCAACGCCTCGACGGTGGGCACCTGGTCGGGCACCACCTCGGAGTGCGCGCCGCAACCGTGGTCGGCGCTGACGGCGCGGCCGTCGTCCGGCGCGAACAGGTTGCCGCACACCCCGAACATCGCCCGCAGCGAGCCGGCGACCGGCAGGTAGAACCCGCAGGTACCGCAGCGGGCGTGCCGCGGCGCGGCCTCGGCGATCGGGGCGGTCGGGCCGTGGTCCGACTCGTACCACCGCTCGGCGGCCTCCAGCCGGCCCTCCCGGCTCATCACCCGGCTGCGGCCCAGCCCCAGCTCGTACGCGGTCTCCTCGACCGCCGGGTCGTCCGACTCCAGGTAGCCGGGGGCGAGCCGGTCGTCGTCGGGCACCGTGGTCATCACGTCACCGACGCCGAGGTCGCCGGGCTGCAGCCGCTCCTGCCACGGCACCCAGGTCGGCGCCATGATCGCGTCCGGGCCGGGCAGCAGCGCCGTCTCGCAGACGGTCACGTGCTTGCTGCGGATCACCCGGGTCACGGTCGCCGCGTAGCGCCAGCCGCGGTAGCCGGGCAGCAGGCACTCGAACAGGTGCATCACCAACCGCTCGCCCTCGGCCCGGGCACCCAGGTGCTCGCCGACGTTGGCGCCGCCGGCCGGATCGGTCTCGGCCAGCGCCGCCCGGGCCAGCTCGACCGCCTCGGCGCAGGCGGCGTCGAGCCGGATCGACCGGCGGCGGGGGGTCGGCGCGGGTTCCGCGGGCTGAGTGGTCACACCCCCATTGTCGCCCAACCGCCGCCCGCCGTACCCCGCACCCCGGTACCGGGCGGTCCGGCCGGCCCGGCTGCGACCGGGCTCACAGCGGCAGCCGTGACATCCGCGGCCGGTCGCCCGTCTTCCCCACGAACGCGCCGGGACTCCGGCGCACCACCGAAGGAGGAACCATGCGGGTATTCGTCGCCGGAGCGACCGGCGTGGTCGGTCGCCAGCTGCTGCCGTTGCTGGCCGAGGTGGGTCACGAGCCGATCGGGATGGCGCGTACGGCCGCGGCGGCCGACCGGGTCCGGGAGCTCGGCGGCCGGCCGGTACGGGCCGACGCGCTGGACCCGGACGGGGTCGCCCAGGCCGTCCGGACCACCGCACCGGACGCCATCGTCAACATGCTGACCGCGATCCCGGCGAAGCTGGACGTCCGGCACACGGCGCGAGATTTCGCCGCCACCAACCGGCTGCGTACCGAGGGGACCCGGAATCTGCTCGCGGCGGCCGAGCGCACCGGGGTGGCGCGGGTGATCGCGCAGGGGCTGGCCTACGCGTACGAACCGGCGGACGGGGTGGCGAACGAGGACGCGCCGCTGTGGGCGAACCCGCCGGCGCAGTTCGTCCCGATCCTCGCCGCGCTGCGCGAGCTGGAACGGCAGACCACTGCGGCCGGCGGCCTGGTGCTGCGGCTCGGCCACCTGTACGGGCCGGGGTCGGCGTTCGCCGCGGACGGCCAGTTCACCCAGCAGGTGCGCGCCGGCAAGCTGCCGGTCGTCGGCGGCGGTACGGCCACGTTCTCGTTCCTGCACGGCGCGGACGCCGCCAGCGCGATCGTCGCCGCGCTCGACCGGCCGGTACGCGGCGTGCTGAACGTGGTCGACGACGACCCCGCGCCGGCCCGCGAGTGGATCCCGGCGCTGGCCCGGATCGTCGGCGGCCGCACACCGATGCGACTGCCCGCCGCGCTGGCCCGGCCGGCGATCGGCGGGTGGGGCGTGGCGTTCATGACCCGGCTGCGCGGCGCCGACAACGCCCGCGCCCGGCTGTCGCTGGACTGGCGCCCGCGGTACGCGTCGTGGCGGGACGGCTTCGCCGCCGAGTTGACCAGGACCGCCGATGTCTCCGCATGATGGGGTGGTGAGCGACGAGTTCGAGGACCACCGCCGGCTGCTGCTCGGCCTCGGGTACCGGATGACCGGCAGCATGTGGGACGCCGAGGACCTGGTGCAGGAGGCGTACCTGCGGTGGCGCCGCACCGATCGCGGCCAGGTACGGGACGTGCGCGCGTTCCTGCTGACCGTGGTGTCCCGGCTCGCGCTGGACCAGCTGCGCTCCGCGCGGGCGAAGCGGGAGACCTACCCCGGGCCGTGGCTGCCGGAGCCGGTCGCCACCGACGCGCTCGACCCGCTGGACACCGCCGAGCTGCGCGACACCGTCTCGTACGCGACGATGCACCTGCTGGAGCGGCTGTCCCCGCCGGAGCGCGCGGTGTTCCTGCTGCGCGAGGCGTTCGCCCTGCCGTACGACCAGATCGCCGGGATGCTCGACCTGACCGCCGGTGCCTGCCGGCAGATGCACCACCGGGCCACCCGGCGGCTCGCCGACGGCCCGGACCGGTTCCAGCCGTCGGCGGACGAGCACCGGGAGATCCTGACCAGGTTCCTCGCCGCCGCCCGCAGCGGCGACACGACCGAGCTGACCGCGCTGCTCGCCGAGGACGTCACCGCCTGGAACGACGGCGGCGGGAAGGTACGCGCCGCGCTCCGGCCAGTGTTCGGCCGGGACAACGTGCTCGCGTTCGTGGCCGGGCTGGTCGCCCGGTACCCGATCGAGACGACGGAGATCGTCGAGGTGAACGGCTCGGTGGCATTGCGGCTGGCCATCGACGGCGGCCACCAGGTCGTCACGGCGTCCGTACGGGACGGGCGGATCCACGACCTGTTCGCGGTGCTCAACCCCGACAAGTTGCGGCACGTCGACCCGGGCACCGGCTGATCGGGCCGGGGGCTTCGCGCGGTGCCGCGACGGCGCGGTGGCGCCGCTCGGCCGGGCGCAGCGCCGGACGCTGTCAGCGTCGTTCGCGCTGACAGGCGGGTCACGTGCCGGTTTCGATCGTGGTCCGGGCGGACGGTCCGCGGCTACCGTCCGGTGCGGGCGAGCACGGTGCCGGCCGACCGGCACGCCTCCGGAACATCCACAGTGGACAGACGGGGATGGGCCGCACCGAACGTCCGGGACCGGTCGCCGGGACCGACGGCGCGAGCCGTCGCGTCGAGCGCCGCACGCCGGCGCCAGGTGTCCCACCACGTTCGAGACCACGACACGCCACGGGGAGAGTTCATGCGCAAACGGATCCAGTTCGCGATGGCGGCGGTGGTGGCGATCACCGCCGCCCTGGCCGCGACCGTGCCGGCGGGCGCGACAGCGACCGTGCCGGCGGGCGCGACGGCGACCGTACCGGCCAGCGCGACCGCGGGCGCTACGGCGGGCGACACCCCGACGTTCCACGACTCGTTCGACGGCGCCCACGACGCCGACCCGGGGTACGGGTTGAACGACGGCCTGGCCGACCGGCAGGGCACCGGCGGCGTGACGTACACCCGGGTGTCCGGTCTGTGGAACACCGGCACCGCACCGCGACCGTGGTACTCGCAGGTCAACCACCCCGAGCACGCCGACACCCTGTCGTTCTTCCAGGGCACCTCGGCGGTCCGGATGGACGCGCCGGTGGTCGCCACCGACGACGCCACGTCGGTGTCGGCGACCCTGACGCCCGTGGTGGGCAGCACCACCTCGGGTGCCTGGTCCTCGATCGTGCTCAGCCACGACGCGAGGAGCTGGGGCTACGTCAGCAACGCCGACGTGGACCTGTCGGTACTCGTGCGGTCCGACGGGAGCGTCCAGGTGTTCCAGGCCGGCACCCTGGTGCGCAACCTCCCCGACTTCGCGTCCGGTGGCACCTACCGGGTGAGGCTCTCGGTGGCCGGGCAGACGCTCCACCTCAGCGTCGACGACGCCACCACGACGGTGCCGCTGCCGGCGGCGGTGCCGGACCGGACCTGGCTGTACCTCGGCCGGTACGGCAGCAACGAGACGGACGTCTCCACGGTCGACGACCTGGCGGCCGGGGCGGTCGACAGCACCGCGCTGCGCCGGCCGGCCGGCTCGCACCTGCGCTACACCGGCTACTTCGCGGCGCGCCAGACCCGCGACGGCGGCAACCACCTGGACGAGGTCGCCGGGCGCTCGAACCTCGACTTCGTCACCATCAGCGACGCCGACAAGTACCGGCCGGAGGAACTGGAACACTGCGCGCCGAAGTCCTGCGTGGTCTACACCGGCAACGAGTTCTTCCAGTGCTCGTCCACCGCCTGCCCGCTGTACCCGAACGCGGCGGACCGCTGGGCCACGCTCGCCGAGCAGGTCCGCCCGTACCTGGACCGGATCGCCGCGTTCTCCGTCCTCGACGAGCCGTACTGGCGGCACGCGAGCTACGACGACGTCGCCACCTCGGCGAGCCTGGTCAAGAAGACCTACCCGGACCTCCCGGTGCTGCTCAACGAGGCCGGACCCGCCGTCACCGACACGTTCCGGGTACCCGACCAGGTGGACTGGGTCGCGTTCGACTGGTACTGCCAGTCCCCGACCCGCATCGACGCGACCCTCGACACCCTCGAACGGCAGGTGCCGGACCGGCCCGGACGGGAGCTGTTCCTGTTCGCCGAGGCGACCCCGATCTGCGCCGGCCAGACCGACCAGTCCGTGGCCGCCGGACTCGACCGGTACCGGCGGATCGCCGAGGCGCACCCGCGGGTGGCCGGCCTGCTCCTGTTCGGGCCGTGGACCGGAGTCGGCCCCGACTCGCCGGGGCCCGGGAAGCCGACCCCGTCGCAGTACCCGCTGTCCACCGACGCGCAGGAGCGGCTGGCGGCGCGCATCCTCGGTGACACCAACTGACCTCTCGCACTCGGGCGATGGCCGACCCGCCACCGCACGACGCCGGCACGCCTTCCCGTGCCCTCGCGGGCCGGCCGCCGGCCCAGGCCGGGCCCGGCAGCCGGTCGGCCGCTCCCGTTCGGCCGCAGAGCTGGCCCGGCCCGGTCCCGTTCGACCGCAGAGATGGCCCGGCTGCCCTCCGTGCGTCAGGATGGGGGGCATGTCCTGGCTGCGTCCGGTTGCCGTCGTACTGCGGTTGATCGTGCGCGGTGTGACCGGAGTCGTCGGCGGGGTCGAGTGGCTGACCCGCAAGACGGCGGGCCGGGTGCGGTCCGCGCGCGACCGCGGCGGCGCCGGCGACACCGGGATGATCCGGCTGCTCGACCTGCACGCCGCCTCCTGCGCGGGCGACGCGCTGGTCGCGATCGGCCTGGCCGGCACGATCTTCTTCGCCGGTGCCACCAGCGACGCCCGCACCAAGGTCGCGCTGTACCTGCTCGTCACGATGGCGCCGTTCGCGGTGCTGGCACCGGTGGTCGGCCCGCTGCTCGACCGGTTCCGGCACGGCCGGCGGTACGCGCTCGCGGTGACGTTCCTCGGCCGGGCGTTCCTGGCCTGGGTGATCTCCGACCAGATGAACACGATCGCGCTCTACCCGGCCGCGTTCGGCGTGCTGGTGCTGTCCCGCTCGTACGGGGTGGCCCGGTCGGCGGCGGTGCCCCGGCTGCTGCCCCGCCGGCTCGGCCTGGTCGAGGCCGGCGCCCGCGCGTCCCTGTTCGGTACGGTCGCCGGCGGGGTCATCGGCGCGATCGGGGTGGCGTTGGCCTGGTTCGGGCCGCAGTGGCCGCTGCGGCTGGCAACGGTGGTGTTCGTGTTCGGCATGGTGGTGGCGCTGCGGCTGCCACCGAAGGCCGACTCCGAGCCGCCGGAGACGCCGCCGCGCATCTTCCAGGTGTTCCGCTCGGTCGGGGTCAAGGTGCTGACCGGCCGGCTGGTGTGGGCCGCGCTCGCCGGCAGCGCCACCCTGCGCGCCGGGTACGGCTTCCTCACCCTGTTCTTCGCGTTCCGGATCCGGGAGGGCGACTTCGCGCTGCGCGTCGCCGGGTACCGGCTGCCGCAGACCGCGCTGCTCGCCGTGGTCGTCGGCGGTCTGGGCGTCGGCTCGTTCCTCGCCACCGCGGTGTGCACCCGGCTGACCATCCGCCGTCCGCTGCTGTTGCAGGCGGTCGGGCTGGCGCTGACCGGCCTGGCCGGCGTCGCCGCCACGCTCTGGTACACCGCCTGGACGGCGGCGGCCTTGTGCCTGCTCACCGCGTTCTGCTCGGGGGTGGCGAAGCTGTCGGTGGACGCGATCATCCAGGAGCGCATCGGCGAGAAGCTGCGGGCCTCGGCGTTCTCGCACTCGGAGACGCTGCTGATGCTGGCGTTCGTGTTCGGTGGCGCGATCGGTCTGATCCCGCTCGGTGGTACCACCGGGGTCGCGATCCTCGCCGCCGGCGTGCTGGCCGCCGCGGTGCGGGTCGGCTGGTGGGCCCGGTCGCTGCGGGCCGAGCGGCTGCGCGGGGTCCCGCACCGGACTCCGGAAGACGAGATCCCGACCGAACGGGTCGAGCCGTCGCCGCGGGCCGACCGCGCCGGGCCGCGTCCGGGTACCGAGCGGGCCGGGGCCGAGCGGGGTGGCGCGCGGCGCGGTGACACCGATCAGGGTTCGGCGGCCGGGGCGACCCGGCGGATGCCGGGCGCGACCACCTCGGCCGCCGACGAGTCGGACACCGAGCCGCTCGTCCCACCCGGCTACCACCTCTACCGCCCGCACCGCGACACCCCGCCGGAAAGCTGACCACCACGCCGGGCACGTGACGTGCCCGGCGTGCCGCAGCGCACCGCGGTCGCCGCGCGGCGGGCTGCTCGCGGCCGGTTCAGCGCTGCTGGGTGGCGAGCCAGTCGTCGAAGGAGGTCGGCGCGATCTCGGCGTCCGGGCCGGGCAGCAGCACCTCGCCGGCCATGGAGGCGTCGAAGATCCCGTTCTGCCAGGTCGGTACCAGCCGGATCGACTCACCGCGGGCCGCGAACGTGCGCCGCGCCATGTCGACCATGTCCTCGGTCGTCGGCCCGGCGAGGTTGCGGTACCGCCCGACCGGCGCGCCGGTGGCGACCCGGGCCAGGACCGCGGAGACGTCGGCCGGGTCGACCGGCTGCAGCAGCAGCGGCGCGATCGGCGCCACCCCGTCCACCGCGAGCCAGCCCGCGACCATCGCCGCGAAGTCGTGGAACTGGGTCGCCGGCACGATGCTGTACGGGACCGGGCCGGCCGCGACGACGTCCTCCTGCGCGCGCTTGCCCGCGTAGTGCGCGTTGCCGGGCACGTCGTGCACCCCGGCGATGGACAGCACGACGTGGTGGCCGACCCCCGCCCGCTGCTCGGCGGCGAGCAGGGTGGTGCTCGCGGTGGTGAAGAACCCGACTGTCTCGGCCTCCTCGGTGGACTCGTTGCTCGTCACGTCGAGCACCGCGTCGGCACCGGCGAGGGCGGCGTCCAGCCCGTCCCCGGTGCGTACGTCGACGCCGTGCGTGCGGCTCATCGGGACGACCTGGTGGCCGGCCCGGGTCAGCGCATCCTGCACCAGGGTGCCGATGTGGCCGGAGGCTCCGGCAACGGCGATCCGCATCTGCCCACTCCCAATCATGGATATCGTAGATCCATAATAGTAGAGCACGGCTATGCTGGCCGGGTGAAGCTGCCGGAAAGCTGCGAATGGGTGCTGCACTGCGCCGCCGCGCTGGCCCAACTGCCCCCCGCGGACACCGCGAGCACCGGCCAGCTCGCCGAACACTTCGGCGTGCCCGCGCCCTACCTGGCCAAGCAGCTGGCGCACCTGGTCCGCGCCGGCGTGCTGGCCGCGTCGACCGGACCGCGCGGCGGGTTCCGGCTCGCCCGGCCGGCGGAGCGCATCACCGTGCTCGACGTGGTCGAGGCGGTCGACGGCGGCACCGACCCGTACCAGTGCCGCGAGCTGCGGCAGCAGGGCCGCGGGGCGGCACCCGCCGAGGAGTGCACCGAACCCTGCGCGCTGGCCGCCACCATGCGCGCCGCGCACGACGCCTGGCGGGCCAGCCTGGCCGCCGTCAGCCTCGCCGACATCGTCGGTACGCTCCCGGCCGAGATCCCGGAGCGCACCCGCCGGCTGCTCTCCCGCCCCCGCTGATCCACCCGGACCGGGACCGTCGCCGAGGCCGGACAGGCCGTGGCGAGCACTGCGCGGTGCGCGCCGCGACGCGCGGACCGCGCGGGGCCGGCTGCCCGCCGGGTCGTGGCGGCTGCGGGGGCGGTGCTGCGGCGGTGTTTGAATGGGCGGATGCTGCCTCGCCTGCTGATCGCCACCGCGGTGGCCGCCGAACGCGACGCGGTGCTGGCCGGCCTCGGCGGCGCCACCGTACTGCCGGACCCGCTCGCGCCGAACGCCGCCGAGGTCACCGTCGTCGAGGTGGGCGTCGGGCCCACCCAGGCCGCCGCCGGTACCTCCCGGGAGATCGCCGTGGCCATCGCCGACAGCGCCCCGTACCAGGCGGTGATCTGCGCCGGGATCGCCGGCGCCTACCCCGGCCGGGCGCGGATCGGCGACATCGTGGTGGCGACCGCGAGCGTCGCCGCCGATCTCGGCGCCGAGTCACCGGGCGGCTTCATCCCGGTCGACGAGCTCGGCTTCGGCGTCAGCCGGTTCGCCGCCGACCCGACGCTGTTCCCCCCGCAGGCCGGGGCGATCAGCGGCGAGATCCTCTCCGTCAGTACCGCCACCGGCACCGCGGAGACCTGCGCCGCACTGACCACCCGGTACCCGGGGGCGGTCGCCGAGGCCATGGAAGGATTCGGGGTCGCGACGGCCGCGGCGCAGCAGGGCCTGCCGTTCGCGGAGGTGCGGGCGATCTCCAACCTGGTCGGCCCGCGCGACACCGCGAGCTGGCGGTTCGACCTCGCCCTGGCCGCCCTCACCAGGACTTTCTCCATCCAGGGGGTCGCATGAGCCAGCGCATCGTGGGCATCGCGCGGCTCGGCGCCTCCTGAGGGCTCCGACGAAGGAGGGGCGTTCATGAGCAGCTATTCGCTGGCGTTCTCGCCGTGCCCGAACGACACGTTCGTGTTCCACGCGCTGGTGCACGGGCTGGTGCCGGGCGCACCGACGTTCGACGTCACGTACGCGGACATCGACGTGACGAACAACGCCGCCGAGCGCGGCGCGTACGACCTGGTCAAGGTGAGCTACGCGGCGCTGCCGTGGCTGCTGGACTCCTACCGGCTGCTGCCGTGCGGCGGCGCGCTCGGCCGCGGCTGCGGCCCGCTGGTGCTGACCGCGGGCGCCGGCGCCGACCCGACCGCGCTGCGCGGCGCCACCGTCGCGGTGCCGAGCGACCGGTCCACCGCGTACCTGCTGTTCCGGCTGTGGGCGGCGGACTTCGCGCCGGCCCGGGTCGAGGTGGTGCCGTTCGACACGATCATGCCGGGCGTGGCCGCCGGCAGGTGGGACGCCGGCCTGGTGATCCACGAGGCCCGGTTCACCTACCAGGACCACGGCCTGACCAAGCTCGCCGACCTGGGCGAGTGGTGGGAGCGGACGACCGGGCTGCCGATCCCGCTCGGTGCGATCCTGGCCCGCCGGGACACCGTCGACGCCGCCGCGGCGACCGAGTGGATCCGCGCCTCGGTCCGGTACGCCTGGGAGCGTCCCGAGGCGAGCCGCGACTTCGTGCTCGCGCACGCGCAGGAGATGGACCCGTCGGTGGCGCAGCAGCACATCGACCTGTACGTCAACCAGTTCACCGCCGACCTCGGCGACGAGGGCTACGCCGCCATCGACGGGCTGCTCTCCCGTGCCGTCGCCGCCGAGATCGTCCCGCCCCTCCCCCGCCCCCTCCGCTGACCGGCCGGTGCCCGCCGCGCTACGCCGTCAGAGTCCGAAAAGCGGGAGGCAGGGGGCGAGGCCCTCGACGGTCACCGGCGGGTGCGTACCGCCGAGCCACGCGGCTCGGGGCAGGCGGAGGCGGTGCGAGACGAGCGCCTCGTCGCCGCGCGCGTCCACGCTGATGCCGTCCGGCTGGTACCCGAGCTTGCGGGAGACGCCCTGCGACGCCGCGTTGTCCGGAAACACCTCGGTACGGGCGGCGCTCGCGCCGAGGTGGTCGAACGCCAGGGCGAGCAGGCCGATCCTGGCCTCCGTCCCGTACCCCTGGCGGTGGTGGGCCAGGCCGAGCCAGGACGACGTGGTCACCTCGCGGACGACCCGGAAGTCGGTGCCGTTCAGCGAGACCGAGCCGAGCGGTTCGCCGTCCCGGAAGACGGCGAGGTCGAGGCTCCACGACGTCGGCCGCCACTCGGCCAGGCCGGACCAGAAACCCTGCAGCACCCGGCGGGCCCGGTCGGTCGGGCCGCCGGCCGTCCACGGGGTCAGGAACGGCTGCTCGCCCGGCCGGTGCACGCCGCGACCGGCCAGCTCGGCCAGCGCCGCGAGCTCCTCGTCCCGGGGCAGCCGCAGCTCGATCCGACCGGTACGCACGACGAGACCGAACAGCGGCCACACATCCGTCAGCACGCCGGCCATCCTGCCGACCCCGCCACGGTCACGCCAGCGCATTCCGACCGCCGGTCGCCTTTCCCGCCAGGACCTCGTCGGACTCCGGTGACGGGTGGGGACGCGAGCGGCGCAGCGACCTCAACCCTCCAGTTCGCGGGCGACGGCGTGCACGAGTTCGGCGATCTTGGCGGCGGACTTGCGGTCGGGGTAGCGGCCGTGCCGCAGGCCCGGCTGGACCTTCGCCTCCAGCACCTTGATCATGTCCTCGATCAGGCCGTGCAGCTCCTCCGGCGGGCGGCGACGCAGCTCGGACAGCGACGGTGGGGCGTCCAGCAGCCGAAGCGACAGGGCCTGGTTGCCCTTGCGGCCCTCGACGACGCCGAACTCGACCTTCTGCCCCGGCTTCAGCGTGGTCGCGCCGGCCGGCAGCGCGGCCTTGTGGACGAACACGTCACCGCCCTCGTCCTGGGTCAGGAAGCCGAAGCCCTTCTCCGCGTCGTACCACTTGACTCGCCCGGTGGGCACCGCGCACCTCGTATCTCGTCCGCCCGGCACCCCGGCCGCGCGTGGCTGTCCCCGCGGCGGCTGCCGCGCGTGATCTCGCGCACCGCCGCACCAGGGGGCGACACACGAGCGGGCGGCCGTACCGCGCCGCCCGTACCAAGATTATCCGCCCCGGCCCGCCTCCGGCGACCGAGCTTTTCGCCCCGCCCACCACCGATCGCCCGAGCCGCACCGCCGCACCGCCGCACCGCCGCACCGCCGCACCGCCGCACCGCCGCACCTGGAGAATCCCGGTGAAGCAGTAAACCCCAGCCCCGTGGGGACAGCAGCGGGGCGAGGTCCAGTTGTTCGCTGGCAAGGCGGAGGAGGGTCCGTGTGCGAACGCACTCGGGCCCGACGACAACGCCGCCAGCGGACAACTGGGCCCGCCCCGCGACTGCTACCGAAACGCGCCCCGCGACTGCTACCGAAACACCTCGGGGTTGGGGAGAAGCTCGTTCATGGCCCCGGAGCGGAAGCCGCGCGGGTCGACGGTGACGGTGTCGAAGTCGGTCAGGTCGGCCAGCAGGTCGGGCCGGGCGCTGACCGCGGCGACCAGATCGGCGTCCACCTCGACCCGGGCGCCGTCGTCCCCGAGGTCACGCACCCGCAGGTTCTGGACCGGGATGCCGGCACCGACCAGCGCCGCGCGCAGCGTGGTCTCGGCGCGCTCCACCCGGCGCAGCTTCGCCGGGCTGATCTGAATCCCGTACGCGATCCGGCTGGACAGGCAGGCCGCGGCGGGCTTGTCCCAGGTGGACAGCCCGAGCTCGCGCGAGGCGTACCGGATCTGCGACTTGGTCAGGCCGGCGTCGCGCAGCGGCGTGACCGCGCCCCGCTCGAACGCGGCCCGGATGCCCGGCCGGAACCCGGCCACCACGTCGTCGGCGTTGGTACCGGTGGCCACGTGGTCGATGCCCAGCTCGGCGGCGAGCGGGCCGACGGTGTCGAGCAGTTCGGCCTTGCAGAAGTAGCACCGGTCGCCCGCGTTGGCGCGGTAGCCCTCCCGGCGCATCTCGTGGGTACCGGGGGTCAGGTGCGTCACGCCGAGCCCGGCGGCGAACTCGCGGGCCGCGGCGAGCTCGGCGGCGGGCAGGCTCGGCGAGATCGCGGTGGCCGCGACGACGTTCTCGGTGCCGAGCACCCGCACCGCCTCGGCCAGCAGGAACGCCGAGTCGGCGCCGCCGGAGAACGCGACGACCAGCCGGCCCAGCTCGGCCAGCCGGGCCCGCAGCGCGGCGAGCCGGCGCTCCCGCAGGAACTCGTCCAGCACGGCCGGGAAGCCGGTCAGGTCGGGCAGTACGACGTCGGCGCCGGCCGCGGTGAGCTCCTCGGCGGTGCAGCCACCGGTGGTGACGCCGACCGAGTACACCCCGGCGGCGCGACCGGCGGCCATGTCGGCGGTGTGGTCGCCGACGTAGACCGCGGCGGACCGTTCGGCGAGCGCGGCCCGCTTGCCGTCCGCCCAGGCCGAGCCGACCAGCTCGGCCACCTCGAACCCGGCCGCGTCCAGGTGCCGGCGGGCGCCGTCCGGGTGTTTGGCGGTGATCACCACGGCGCTGCCGTGCTGGGCCCGGACCGCGGCGAGCGCGTCGGGGACGCCGGGCAGCACCTGCTGCGCGCCGATGTGTTCGTGGTAGATCTCCCGGTACCGGTCGACCATCGCCGGCACCTGCTCGGCCGGGAACCAGTTGGCGAGTTCGTCGGCCAGCGGCGGGCCGAGCCGCCCGACGACGGCGTCCACGTCGATGTGGGTACCGGTCTCCGCGGCCAGCAGGTGGTAGACGGCGCCGATCACCGGTCGGGTGTCCAGCAGCGTCATGTCCAGGTCGAACCCGACGACCAGAGGGGGAAGTTCGGCGGCGGTCATACCACCGAGACTACGCACGTGCCGGCCGTCACCGCTGTTGCCGATGCCACCCCGCCCAAGCCCGGTCAGCGGCCCGGAACTGCTCAGTTCAGCTGCGGGTTGGCGCCGAACGTCGCGGTGAACCGGTCCGGGCGGTTGGAGATGATCCCGTCGACGCCGGCCGCCACGGCGGCGAGCATGTCGTCCGGTTCGTCCACCGTCCAGACGTTGACCGCCATGCCGAACTGGTGCACCCGCTCGATGTACTCGGCGGTCAGCCCCACCGCGTGCGGGTTGATCTGGTCGCAGAAGGTGGCGAACCCGACCAGCTGTTCCGGGCTCGGCGCACCCAGGAAACCGACCGGCACCCGCGGCAGCACCGCGCGCAGCTCGCGGATGAACTCCTCCTCGAAGCTCTCCACGATGACCTGGCCCGGCGCGGCGAGCCACTGGGCCCGCTGGTCGCGCAGGATGTGCGCGATCTGACCGGCCATGCCGGGGTAGATGCTGGGCGTCTTCGCCTCCAGCAGCAGCCGCAGACGGTGTCCGGCCAGCACGTCCATCGCCTCGTCCAGGGTGGGCACCCGCTCGCCGGCGAACCGCGCGTCGAACCAGCTGCCGGCGTCCAGCTGCCGCAGTTCGGCCAGCGTGAACGCGTGTACCGGTGCGTCCGCGCGGTCCGGGAACACCCGGGCCACGTCGGTGGTACGGGCCGGGGTCGGGTCGTGCATGACGACCAGGTGGCCGTCCAGGGTGCGCCGTACGTCCAGCTCGACGGCGGCGGCGTGGTGCGTCGCGGCCGCGGCGAACGCCGCGAGGGTGTTCTCCGGTGCGAGCCCGGAGGCGCCCCGGTGCGCGTAGTTGACGACCCGGAGGGCAGGAGGCACCGCGGTATCGGTTGGCATGGTCACTCCTCGCGACACATGGCGTCCTGCGTGAGCGCCGTCGACTGCCGAACTCAGCGCCGGGGACAGGGCCTTTTCTGTGCCGAAGCCTCAGACAGTGGGGTGTACGGACAGTGACGGCGACTCGACGCGTCGGTCGACGCCGGGAGAACCCTGGAACCCGGGCACGGCAATCCCCGCCACGAACCCGGCGGAGCGGGTCGGACGGGGAGGGAAGGCCCGGTCACCGGGCGCGACGGTGCGCGACCGGGTGGACGTTGGCGAGCTGATGCCCGGCACGACGGCACGCATTGCTGCGCTGCGCTGAACTCAGTGCGCGTCGTGCTCGGCGGGCAGGTGATAGACGATCTGGTCGGTCGGCAGCGGGAAGGTCAGCTCCTCGCCGAACGGCGATCCCGCGCCGGCCCGGTCCGAGAACATCTCGCTGATCGGCAGGTGACCCGGCTTGACCGGGCGGCCCTCGACCGCTTCCGGACCCGTGTGCGCCGACATATCTCCTCCTTGGCGCCAGGCAACTTCGGCAAGTCTGACACACCGCCGGGCCGGTGCGCCCGCCGGAGGGACCGTGCCGCGGTCGAGGCTCTAACGTTGGCAGACGATGCCCACACGTCTCGTCGATGCGCTGCGCGAGCTGTCCGATCCGCAGCTCGCCGCGCTGCTGGCCGCACGCCCCGATCTGGCCGTGCCGGTACCTGCCGACCTGTCGGCTCTGTCCTCGCGTGCCCAGTCGCGGTTGTCGCTGGCGCGCGCCCTGGAGAGGCTGGACCGGTTCACCCTGGAGATCCTGGACGCGGTCCGGCTGGCCGCCGAACCGACCGGCGCGACCACCGTCGGTGACGTCGTGGCATTGGCCACATCGGTACCGGAGGGCCGGGTCCGGGCCGCGCTGGCGTCCCTGCGCGAGCTCGCGATCGTGTACGGGCCGGACACCGAGCTGCACGTCGTGCACAGCGTGGACGAGCTGTGCCCGCCCTATCCGGCCGGGCTGGGCCGGCCGGCGGCCGAGCTCGACCCGCAGGTCGCCGCGCTCGCCGCCGATCCGGGCGCGCTGCGCCGGGAGCTGCTGGCCGCGCCGCCGGCCGCCCGGGCGGTACTGGACCGGCTCGCCGCCGGTCCGCCGGTCGGCACCGTGCGGGAGCCGGACAGCGACGGCCCGGTGCGCTGGCTGCTGGATCACCGGTTGCTCGCGCCGGACCGGATCGACACCGTGCAGCTCCCCCGGGAGCTGGGGCTGGTGCTGCGGCGGGAGGTCGGCCCGCTGGGCGAGCTGCATCCCGACCCGCCGGTGCCGGACGCGCCGGTACGGTCCGCCGGTTCGGTCGACTCGGCCGGCGCCGGGCAGGTGATGGAGGTGTTGCGGCTGACCGCGGCGCTGTGCGACGCGCTCGCCGACCGGCCGGCGCCGGTACTCAAGTCCGGCGGGCTGGGGGTGCGCGACCTGCGCCGGCTGGCCGAGACGCTGGCCTGCGGCGAGGGCGACTGCGCGCTGCTGCTGGAGGTGGCCGCCGCCGCGGCGCTGATCACCGAGGCGGACGGCGAGGTACCGGCCTGGCTGCCGACCGCCGGCTACGACGACTGGCGGTCGCTGCCGCCGGCGCAGCGCTGGGTGCGGCTCGCGTACGCCTGGCTGGAGCTGCCGCGGCAACCGGGCCTGATCGGTACCCGGGACGACAAGGACAAGGCGATCACCCCGCTGTCCGGTGGGGCCGCCCGGCTGTCCGCACCGTCGCTGCGGCGGGCCGCGCTGGGCGTGCTGACCGAGCTGCCGACCGGGGCGGCACCGGCGGTCGACGACGTGGTGGCGCTGCTGTCCTGGCGCTCACCGCGGCGTGCCGGTCGGGCCGCCGACGCGACCCGCTGGGCGCTCGCCGAGGCGGCCACGCTCGGCGTGACCGGCCGCGGCGCGCTCACCGGGTACGGCCGGGAACTGCTCGTCGAGGCGCCGGACGGTGAGCCCGACCCGCTCGGCATCGAGCCGTCGCCGGCCGGGCCGGACCCGGCGGTACCGCTGGCGGAGCTGCTGCCGGCGCCGGTGGACACGGTGCTGCTGCAGGCCGACCTGACCGTGGTCGTACCGGGGCCGCCGGAGCCGGCGCTCGCCGCCGAGCTGGAGCTGGTCGCCGACGTCGAGTCCGCCGGCCAGGCCGCCGTGTACCGGGTGACCACGGCGAGCGTGCGGCGGGCGCTGGACGCCGGGCTGACCGCCGCCGACCTGCACACGCTGTTCGCCCGCCGGTCGAGTACCCCGGTGCCGCAGGCGCTGACCTACCTGGTGGACGACGTTGCCCGGCGGCACGGCGGGCTGCGCGTCGGCGCCTGCTCGGCGTACCTGCGCAGTGAGGACACCGCGCTGCTGGCCCAGCTGGTCGCCGACCGACGGCTCGGGCTGCTGGCCTTGCGGCAGGTCGCGCCGACGGTGCTGATCAGCCCGTTCCAGGTGCACCGGCTGCTGGACATGCTGCGCGACGCCGGCTACGCGCCGGTCGCCGAGGACGCCGGCGGCGTGGTGCTGGCGCAGCGGCCGGACCAGCCGCGGGCGCTGGCCCGCACCCGGCCCCGGGTGCCGCCGCGGGAGCTGCCCGCCCAGCTGCGCAGCGACCAGCTCGACCAGGTGATCGCCGCGCTGCGCCGGGGCGAGCGGGCGGCCCGGGCGGCGAACCGGGCGCCGAACCCGGACGTGCGGTCCACCGCCGACGCGATCACCGTGCTGCGCGAGGCGATCGCCACCCGGCAGCGGATCTGGGTCGGGTACGTGGATGCGCACGGCGGCAACGTGTCCCGGCTGGTACGGCCGGTGTCGATCGGCGCGGGCTACCTGCGCGCCGCCGACGACCGCACCGAAACGCTGCACACGTTCTCGCTGCACCGGATCGTCTCCGCCACCCCGGCCGAGGTCTGACCGCGACCCGGCGGTCGATCGTGCGCTGGTGGCGAGCGGCTGTCGGTACCCGCCGCCACCGCGCCATGATCAACGCGGCAGGACGTCCGATCGACGCGGTTGGCGCCGGGGTTCGGGGCGGGGCTGGCGGGCGGCCAGGCAGAAGGCGCCGATCACGGAGAGCACCACCAGCAGACCGAACGCCACGCCGAACGCCTCGACCGCGGACTGCCGCACCGAGGTGCCCATGCCGCGCCAGAAGACCAGGAAGCAGAGCACGATCAGGACGGCGACGAACACCGCGCCGAGCGGTACGACCCAGCGGGGCGCGGCCCAGACCAGGTCGTCGGTTTCGTCGCGCTGGGTAGCCGTGGCCGCCGGCGTGGCCTGCGCGTAGGCCGCCGGTACCGCCTCGCCCTCTCCCGGAACCGACACGTTGGCAGTATCGTCCGCGCTGGCGGCACGCGGGCCGGGTGGGGTCCGACCGGGGCGTGGATGTCCACCCTGGGTCCCTCGATGGAGGCGAAAGTGCTGCGTTGGCTGCCCGGCTGGGCCGCGATTCTGCTACTGACCGTCGGTACCGTGGCGCAGCTGGCGACGCCGGCACCGGCGCCGGCGAACGCACCGGCCGACCAGTTCAGCGCCGCCAGGGCGGACCGGCACGTGCGGGTGCTCGGTGCGCACGTGCACCAGGTCGGCTCGGCGGCGCAGGACACCAACCGGCGGTACATCCTGGATCAGCTGCGCGCCGACGGGATCGGCGCGACGGTGCAGCAGGCCGTCGGGGTCAGTACGTCGCTGGGTGACGGCAGCCAGCTCGCCGAGGTGTCCAACGTGGTGGCGCGCATCCCCGGCCGGCATCCCACCGGCCAGGTGATCCTGGTGGCGCACACCGATTCGGTGCGGGTCGGGCCGGGCGGCTCGGACGACGGTGCCGGTACCGCCGCGCTGCTGGAGACGGCGCGCGCGCTGATGCACGGCGCCCGGCCGGACAACGACGTGGTCCTCGTGTTCACCGACGGCGAGGAGGCCTGCCTGTGCGGCGCCGCCGCGTACGTCGCCGCGCACCGGGACGAGGCGCGCGACTCGGTGGTGCTGAACCTGGAGGCGCGCGGCGGCGGCGGGCCGGTGGTGATGTTCGAGACCTCGCGGAACAACGCCGCGCTGGTGCGGCGGTTCGGGTCGCACGCGCCGTACCCGGTGGGCACCTCGTTCGCGGTGGAGATCTACCGGCGGCTGCCGAACGACACCGACTTCACCCTGTTCCGCGAGGCCGGTTTCGTCGGCCTCAACTCCGCCTACATCGACGATTCCGCGGTGTACCACACACCGCAGGACACGCCGGCCGCGATGGACCGGGGCAGCCTGCAGCAGCACGGCGCGAACGCGCTGGCGCTGACCCGCGCGTTCGGCTCGGTCGATCTGCGCCGGCAGACCGCGTCCGGCGACGACACGTACTTCCCGGTGCTCGGGTTGCTGGTGCGCTACCCGGGCGCGCTGGTGTGGCCGCTCGCCGCGCTGGCCGCGCTGGCGGTGGCCGCGGCGGTCGCGCTGGCCCGGCGCCGGCGGCTGGTCACGCTGCCCCGGCTGGCCGGCGGGTTCGGGCTGGCCGTACTGCCGATCGCGGTGTCGGCGGTGCTGGCCCAGCTCGGCTGGGCGTTGCTGGCCCGGATCCGGCCCGGCTACGCGGGCATGCTGACCGGCGATCCGTACCATCCGGGCCTGCTCCGGCTCGCCGTCGTGCTGCTGGCGGTCACCGTGCTGGCGTCGTGGTACGTGCTGCTGCGCCGGCGGATCGGCGGCGTCGCGCTGGCGCTGGCCGGGCTGTGCTGGCTGGCGCTGCTCGGCCTGCTGCTGGCCGCGTTCGTACCGGGCGGGTCCTACCTGGCGGCGCTGCCCGCACTGTTCGCCGCCGCCGGCGTGCTGGTCGCGCTGCGCTGGCCGGCCGCCGCGCCGGTGGCGTTCCCGCTCGGCGCGGTCCCGGCGGTACTGATCCTGGCGCCGACGGTGGCGCTGCTGTTCCCGGCGCTGGGGCTGGCCACCGGCGCGGCCGGCGCGCTGCTCGTGGTGCTCGCCGGGTTCGCGCTGGTCCCGCTGCTCACGGCGACGCTGCCCGGCCGTACCGCTGGCCCGGTCGCGGACACGATCGGCCGCGCCAGCCGGGAAACGGACGCCGACCCGGCGGCCCGGCGGGGATGGCGGCGGCCGGTGCTGCTGCCGGCCGGGTTGCTGGTGTTGACGCTGGTGGCGGGGGTGCTCGGGGTGGCACGGTCCGGCTTCGGCGGGAGCGACCCGGAGCCGGCGCACCTGACGTACGCGCTGGACGCCGACACCGGCCGGGCGATCTGGGCCAGCTCCCAGCCGGGCACACCGGGCCGCGGTGCCGCGCAGCGCTGGCTGAGCCACTTCGTCGGTACCGGCACCGAGCAGGTCGGCGACCGCTTCCCGGTGCTGGGCGGCCGTACCGACGGCACGATGCGCACCGGGCAGGCGCAGCCGGCGGACGTGCCCGCGCCCACGCTCACCGCGCTGGCGGCCGGCCGACCCGACGCCGACGGGTACGCCACGGTGCGGTTGCGGTTGCGTTCGGCGCGCGGCGCTCCGATCCTCGGCCTGTACCTGCCGCACGGCGCCGCGGTGCGCTCGGCCCGGGTGCAGGGCAAGCCGGTACGCGTGCTGGCCGGCGGGCGATGGGCCCTCGCGGTGACGTTCTATGCCGCGCCGAGCAACGGCATCACCGTGCAGCTGACGCTGAAGGGCTCGGTCCGGGCCCGGATCCTGGACGAGAGCGACGGCCTGACCGGCCTGCCCGGGTACCTGCCGCGACCGGCCGGCGTGAGCCCGGCGCCCGCACACGACGCGGACGAGGCGGTCGTGGCACGCACCGTACCGGTGTCGACACCTCCCCGCTGAAGGCCTCCGACCTGCTCTAACCCTCCTCTTGCCGTTTTCAGGAAGCTCCAAGGCTCGGGCCAGCTTCACCGCAGGTAGCGGCGGCAGAGTGGCAGTTGTCAGCCAGCCGGCACGACGACCGGCCGGATCGCTGGGGGTAGTGATCCGACACGGTGACGGCGGCGTCCCTGATGGGGATCCAGGGGCGCAGGGCCGGTGCCACCGCAGGGGCGCGAGGATTGCGGTGGCACCGGCGAGCCGGCTGCATGATCCTGGTCGGCCTGGCCACAAGGTCGGCCTGGGGTCGGTGGCCGCCGGTCGGGTTCGACCGTTCCTTCCTCCCAATGGCTGGATTCCAACCGGCGGCGCTGCCGCGGTCCGGGCCGATCGAGCCCACCGCGCGACGCCGCCGATCTCATCCGGCACCGGGTGACCAGGACCTGACCGTCCGCCACCGGGCGAGGCACGCCCCGGCACTCCAGCATCGGAGCGAGGCACACTAGAGGGTCCGCGTCGTTTTCGCTGGAGGCCGTGCCGTGCCCGAAGGTCCGCTGATCGTGCAGTCCGACAAGACCCTGCTGCTGGAGGTCGAGCACCCGGACGCGACCGCGTGCCGGATGGCGATCGCCCCGTTCGCCGAGCTGGAGCGGTCGCCCGAGCACATCCACACGTACCGGATCACCCCGCTCGGGCTGTGGAACGCGCGGGCCGCCGGGCACGACGCCGAGGGCGTCATCGACGCGCTGATCAAGTTCTCCCGCTACCCGGTGCCGCACGCGCTGCTGGTCGACATCGCCGAGACGATGGACCGGTACGGGCGGCTCCAGCTGCTGAACGACCCGGCGCACGGCCTGGTGCTGCGCGGGCTCGACCGCGCGGTGCTGGTCGAGGTGTCGAAGTCGAAGAAGCTGGCCGGCATGCTGGGCGCGACCGTCGCCGACGACACCATGGTGGTGCATCCGTCCGAGCGCGGCCGGCTCAAGCAGGCGCTGCTGAAGCTGGGCTGGCCGGCCGAGGACCTGGCCGGCTACGTCGACGGGGAGAAGCACCAGATCGGGCTGGACAACACCGACTGGCAGCTGCGCGCGTACCAGGTGCAGGCCGCCGACTCGTTCTGGGCCGGCGGTTCCGGCGTGGTGGTGCTGCCGTGCGGCGCCGGCAAGACGATGGTCGGCGTCGCCGCGATGGCGCACGCCCAGGCGACCACGTTGATCCTGGTGACGAACACGGTCGCCGGCCGGCAGTGGAAGCGCGAGCTGGTCGCCCGGACCACGCTGACCGAGGACGAGATCGGGGAGTACTCCGGCGAGCGCAAGGAGATCCGACCGGTCACGATCGCGACGTACCAGGTGCTGACGGCGCGTCGGAAGGGCGCGTTCACCCACCTCGACCTGTTCGGCGCCCGTGACTGGGGCCTGATCATCTACGACGAGGTGCACCTGCTGCCGGCGCCGATCTTCCGGTTCACCGCCGACCTGCAGGCGCGCCGGCGGCTCGGGCTGACCGCGACGCTGGTCCGCGAGGACGGCCGGGAGGCCGACGTGTTCTCGCTGATCGGCCCGAAGCGGTACGACGCGCCGTGGAAGGACATCGAGGCGCAGGGCTGGATCGCGCCGGCCGAGTGCGTCGAGGTGCGGGTGACGCCCACCGACGCGGAGCGGATGGCGTACGCGACGGCCGAGCCGGACGAGCGCTACCGGTTCGCCGCGACCGTGCACACCAAGGTGCCGGTGGTGGAGGCGCTGGTGGCCCGGCACCCGGGCGAGCAGGTGCTGGTGATCGGGGCGTACCTGGACCAGCTCGACGAGCTGGCCGCCGACCTCGAGGTGCCGGTGATCGAGGGGAAGACGACGACCCGGGAGCGGGAGCGGCTGTTCGACGCGTTCCGGTCCGGTGAGCTGCGGGTGCTGGCGGTCTCCAAGGTGGCGAACTTCTCCATCGACCTGCCGGAGGCGGCGGTGGCGATCCAGGTGTCCGGCACGTTCGGCTCCCGGCAGGAGGAGGCGCAGCGGCTCGGCCGGGTGCTACGGCCGAAGGCCGACGGCCGGCAGGCGCACTTCTACACCGTGGTCACCCGGGACACCCTGGACGCCGAGTACGCGGCGCACCGGCAGCGGTTCCTCGCCGAGCAGGGCTACGCGTACACGATCCTGGACGCCGACGACGTGCTCGGCTCGGCGACCTGACCCGCGGAACGTTGGCTGCGCCCGCGACTGTTGGCAAGATTTTTCAGCCGAGTACCCAAAAGGCGGAAAGTTTCTCTAGCGTAGCGAGCGGACGACGACGACAATCTCCGACATAGCTCTCTTCTACGAGAGGAGCGGAGATGTCCGTAGTTCCCGTCATCACCCGGAGATGGGCCCGGGTGGCCGTCGCCATCGCCGGCGGCGCCATGCTCGCCCTCGTCTCGTTCGCCGGGCCGGCGTCGGCCGCGGCCAGCGGCACCGTGCACACCGACAGCGGCGTCAGCGTGACCGTCCGGTCCGGCCCGCACACCTCGGACTCGGCCGTCGGCTCGGTCGCCAACGGCGAGACGATCTCGATCGACTGCCAGACCTACGGCGACACCGTCACCGGCAAGTACGGCACCAGCAACGTCTGGGACCACGTGGCGGCCAAGGGCGGCTACCTCACCGACACGTACGTCTACACCGGCTCGGACGGCCTCGTCGCGCCGCTGTGCTCCGGTACCCCCACCACCTGCTCGACCTCCGGCCTGGGCGACCCGCGTACCTGCGCGCAGGCGGTCTCCTGGGCGGTCTCGCACGAGACCACCTCGTACGTGGCCGACTACTACAACCGGTGCGACCACGTCGTCGGCCTGGCCTACGGGTTCAGCGCGAGCGGCTCGTACACCGCCTACGACCACTGGCTCGCGGTGCCGTCGCAGTACAAGCACACCGGTGACACGAACGTGCCGCCGGGCGGGCTGGCGTTCTTCTCCGGCGGCGCCGGGCACGTGATGATCTCCATCGGCGACGGCAAGTTCGTCTCCAACGACATCCACGGCAACGGCACCCTGACCGAGACCACCATCTCCGAGATCAAGAACACCTGGGGCAAGCCGTACCTGGGCTGGACCGAGCCCTGGTTCCAGGCCAACCACTGATCCGCCCGGCCCGCCGGCACAGCCGGCGGGTTGGTGCCGCGTCGCCCCGGCCCTTGCCCCAGCGCCAGGGCCGGGGCGACGCAGCTGGCTTCCGGCGCCCCTCAGAGCCGGAAACCTCCGGTGTCACGTCTGTCCGGTACCGATCGGACATCTCCCGTGTCGGTACCTCAAATCGGTGTCGCCTTTCCCAGCAGCTCAACGATCGCGTTGAAGGTTGGTGTCTGGGCCGAGCCACCGCAGTTCACCCGGGTCAGCGTGAGTGACCCCACAGTCAGCCGGTACGAGACGCCGTCGGCGCACATGTTCTTCGGCATCCGCAGCCGCGCCTCGTTGGCCAGCTTCGGGTCGGTGACCAGCGCGGTCAGCCGGTCGTGCTGGGCCGCGGTCAGCGTGCCGTGCTTGGTACCGGAACGACCCTGGTAGGTCCAGGCCCCGTCGCCGTCGACGGTCAGCACGTCGTTCTTGCCCACGAACCCGCCGGTGACCTGCAGGCGGACCGACCCGGCCGGCGTCGTCGGGCTCGTCGACCTCCCCTCGCGCGGCGATGGCGACGCGGTGGGCGAGCCGGACCGCGTCGGCGTCGCGCTCGCCGACGGGGTACCGCTCGCGCTCGGCTCCCCGCGGTCCGCCACCTTCCCGGTGACCGTCGGCCCGCAGCCGGCCACGGCGAGCGCGGCGACCGCGACCACTCCCAGTGCCGCTGCCCGTGCGTTCATGACCGTTGGACGCGGCGGACGGCGCGGGTGGTTCCCTACGATTCAGGATTTCTCGGATGGTGGACCGGCCACCCCGGCGAGCAGCGGCCCGAACGGCGCCGGCGAGCCGGCGAGCGGTGGACCCGACGGCGCCCGGAGGCCACCGAGCGGCGCCGGCGCGGTATCGACCCGGGGCGGGCCGCGGCGCTTCGGGCGGCGCAGGCCGGCCGCGGTCAGCAGCCGGACCAGCTCGCGGGACGGCACCACCCGGGCGCCGAGCGTCACGGCGAGCCGGTGCGCCTCCACGGTCAGGTCGTAGTGGTCGCGCTCGAACGCCCGCCGCGGCACCCCGCAGGCCTCGGCGAACGCGTGCAGTTCGGCCGCCGAGGCGTCGCTGACCAGGTGCGACCAGAGCCGGCCGCGGCCCGGCCAGCGGGGCAGATCGGTGTAGACGGTCACTGTGCGGTCCTCACTGCAGGGCGCGTCGGATGGCTGTCGGGGCCCGGGGCGGCGTCGCCCCGTTCCGGGTGGATCGTGGGACTGCGTGGCGCCCCAGCCGACCGTACGTCGGACGCCGGGTACGGTGCACCCGCAGCGGCTGCGGGGACGCCGGATCGGCTCGCTCGACCGGCGGCTCCCGACGGCCGCTCCGAGACGACCGGGAGGATCGGATGGCACAGACCCCTGCCGCGCGGTGGGCCGAAACGGACGACGTACCGGCACTGTTGTCGCTGGTCCACGCCGCGTACCGGGCCGGGCCGGAGTCGGCGGGCGGCTGGACGACCGAGGCGCACCTGCTGGACGGGCTGCGGGCCACCGACGAGATGGTGCGCTCGATGATCGAGCACCCGGCCGGCGGCGTGCTCTACTACCCCGACCCGGACGACCCGGACCGGCCGATCGCCTGCTGCCAGCTGGAGTGGCACGACGACAGCGGGTACTTCGGGCTGTTCGCGGTGCGGCCGGCCCGGCAGGGTGGCGGCATCGGCAAGGCCGTACTGGCCGAGGCGGAGCGCCGGGTGGCCGAGCGGGGCTGCACCCGGATGCGGATGACGGTGCTGTCCGCCCGCACCGACCTGATCGCCTTCTACCAGCGGCGCGGCTACGCCACGACCGGCGAGACGCAGCCCTTCCCGTACGGCGACGAGCGGTTCGGCACGCCGAAGCGCGACGACCTGACGTTCGTGGAGCTCGTCAAGCCACTGCCCTGACTTCCCGAACTGGGTCGACCCGG
This sequence comes from Actinocatenispora comari, assembly GCF_017312725.1. Classification (GTDB taxonomy): domain Bacteria; phylum Actinomycetota; class Actinomycetes; order Mycobacteriales; family Micromonosporaceae; genus Actinocatenispora; species Actinocatenispora comari. The sequence continues at coordinate 56,486 of NZ_BOPO01000107.1, forward strand.
CCGGGCCGCGACGGTCGCCGCCCGCGCCCGCCAGCTCGACCGGTGGACCGGCGCGCCGGACATCGCCCGGCTGCCGGACCGGTACCGCGCCATGGCCCGGCTCGCCCGGCTGGTCCCGCCGCTGCGCCGGACGGCCCGCCACCTGCGCTACGCGGACTGACCGAACTCGCGCACCTGCCGCCGGGACCGCAGCCGTACCAGCGGGGTGTCCGGGGCGTACCGGGCGATGGCGGCGAGCAGCCGGCCGCGGTGCCGGCGCCGGTAGGCCCAGATGTAGCGGAGGAACTGCCACTCGATCCGCTCCGGGCAGCCCGGGGCGAGATCGGGCCGGCCGGTCGCGCGAAAGCGCCAGCGCCGGCGCAGCGCCCGGGCCACGCACAGCGCGGGGGCCAGGTCGGGGAACACGATCAGGTCCGCGCGCGGTAGCCGGATGTCCAGCGAGCTGCCGTAGTTGCCGTCCATCACCCAGGCGTCGCGGGCGGCCAGCTCGCGGCAGACCGCGCGCCACGGCTCGCGTTCCCGCGCCACCCAGCCGGGCGTCCAGAAGTGGCTGTCCAGGTGGATCACCGGCAGCTCGTACCGGGCACCGAGCCGGCGGGCCAGCGTCGACTTGCCCGACCCGGAACACCCGACCACCAGGATCCGGCGCGGCACCGTACCGCCGGGGCGCGACGTGCCCATGCCCCTCCCCCCGCCCGGAAACCGGTTCAGGGTAGGAGGTTACGACCCGGTGCCGGCGCGGCCGCGTCAGTCGTGCCGGCGCTGGAAGCGGTCGGTGAGCCGACCGGCGAGCGCCGCGCCCACCGCCGCGAGCGGGATCGCGGCGAGCGCGGTCGGGATCGGCGACCAGGGCCAGAAATCCCCGTCGAACGGCAGCACCAGCAGGTACGCCGCGGCGGCCAGCGCCGGTCCGGCGGTGGCGGCGGCGATGCGGGTACGGATCGAGCGGGTCGACCAGATGATGCCGATCGCGGCGCCGTAGAGCAGCGCGACGACCAGCCCACCGACCCGCTGGCCGCTGCCGGCCGCACCGATGCCGAGGTCGGGGTGGTCCAGGATCGGCGGCCGGTCCGGCCGCAGCAGCCCGGCCAGCAGGGCGAAGCCCCAGGTCAACGCGATGCCGGCGGCGAGGCCGACGGCACCGGCCCGGTACCGCTGGGCGACCGCGGCGGCGAGCAACCCGAGCCCGGCGCCGAGCAGTACGTGCAGCACGACCCGGCCGGTGGCGACCTCGCCGCCGTAGATGGCGGCCCAGGCGGCGGACGAGGTGGCGAGCGGCACCGCGAGCAGGCTGCCGAAGCCGGCGGCGCCGAGCACGAACGCGTCCGACGTGCGGCGGGCGTGGGTGATCCGGCGGGCGGTGAGCACGCCGAGCACGACGCTGGCCGCGGACAGCCAGACGAGCGTGCCGAGTTCGATGCCGGACCACTCGCCGTTGGCGGCGTCGAACCGCAGCAGCCCGCAGCGCTGCGCGACGAAGGTCTGCGCGACGCCGAACACGCCGCCGGCGGCGAGTGCGATGAGCGGCGTACCCGGGCGTCTGCCGCCGGCCGAGTGCGCGGCATTGGGTAGTGCGGCCGCCATGGTCAACACGCTACGTACCCAGTTGCCGCCCCGATGTCACGGGAACATCACAAATAGATCAAGGCGGACAAGTGTCCAAATATTGGACAGAAATCGGAGCCTTTCGTCCCGGTACGTGGCGCATTCCGGTCGGCGATCCCGACCGTGCCGGGCCGGGCGGTTGGCACGCTCCGTATACATCGTCGCAGCCGACACCGCCGCCGTCCCGCACCGGGGTACGTGATCCCCGTCCCCTTGGCCCCGACCCCGCCCTGTTGATCATGGCGCTGGCCGGGCGAAAGAGCGCGTATCCGCGCAAACAACACCAGGACCACCGCGTGCCAGGCCCGGCGCGGTGAGTCAGAACAGCGGGGCGGTGACGGCCGGGTCGGCGCCGTAGCCGCGGACGTCGGGCGCGCCGAGCCGGGCCGCGTCGGCGGTACGGTCGTCCGGCTTGCGCTGCGACTCGCGCTCGGCGGCCACCCGGGTCAGGTAGTGCTCGATCTCCCGGTCGCGCGTCACGTCGTCCCAGCCGAGTACCGCGCCCATCAGGGCCGCCGCCGCCGGCGCCGTCTCGGTACCGCGGTGCGGGGTCTCGATGGAGATCCGGGTGCGCCGGGTCAGCACGTCGTCGAGGTGCAGCGCGCCCTCGGCCAGCGCCGCGTAGTGGATCTCCGCGGCCAGGTACTCCGGCGCGCCGGGCAGCGGTCGCCCGAGCTCCGGGTCGCCGTCGACCAGCGCCAGGATCTCCAGCGCGAGCGCGCCGTACCGCTCCAGCAGGTGCTCGACCACGCCGACGGTCACGCCGTGCCGGGCGGCGATGGCGGGCCGGTGCGCCCAGGCGGCGTGGAACCCGTCCGCGCCGGCCAGCGGCACCTGGTCGGTGCGCGACTCCGGCGTGCCCGGCAGCCGGCGCGCGGCCACGTCGATCACGTCCCGGGCCATCACCCGGTACGTCGTGTACTTGCCGCCGGCGACCAGCATCAGCCCGAGCATCGGCTCGACCACCGCGTGCTCCCGGGACAGCTTGGAGCTCATCTCCGACTCGCCGGCGAGCAGCGGCCGCAGCCCGGCGTACACGCCCTCGATGTCGGCGTGGTGGATCGGCCGCTCCAGCACCTTGTTGACGTGTTCGAGCAGGTAGTCGATGTCCACCGAGGACGCGGCCGGGTGGGCCCGGTCGAGGCTCCAGTCGGTGTCGGTGGTGCCGATGATCCAGTGGCCGCCCCACGGGATGACGAACAGCACCGACTTCTCGGTGCGCAGGATCAGCCCGACGTCACCGGAGATCACGCTGCGTGGCACCAGCAGGTGGATCCCCTTGCTCGCCCGCACGCGGAGACCGGCGGACTCGTGGATCATCTCGGAGATGTCATCCGACCACACGCCGGTCGCCGCGATGACCGTCCGGGCCCGGACGTCGAACTCCGCGCGCGACTCCATGTCCCGTACCCGCACGCCGGTGACCTCGCGGGCGTCCCGGATGATGCCGACCACGCGGGTCGAGGTGGCGATCGCCGCGCCGTAGCTCGCCGCCGACCGGGCCAGCGTCAGCACGTACCGGGCGTCGTCGACCTGGCCGTCGAAGTACCGGATGGCGCCGCGCAGGGTGTCCTCGGCAAGGCCGGGGAACAGCCGGTGCGCGCCGCGCCGGGACAGGTGCCGGTGCCAGGGCAGGCCCCGGCCGTACCCACCGGCGGCGGACATCGCGTCGTACAGCGCGACGCCGGCGCCGTAGTAGGGCCGCTCGTACCACTTGGTCAGCGGCACCAGGAACGGCACCGGGCGCACCAGGTGCGGCGCGAGCCGGGTCAGCAGCAACCCGCGCTCCCGCAGTGCCTCGTGGACCAGCGGAAACTCCAGCTGCTCCAGGTAGCGCAGGCCGCCGTGGATCAGCTTGCTGGACCGGCTCGACGTGCCCGAGGCGTAGTCGCGCGCCTCGACCAGGGCGACCGACAGCCCGCGGCTCGCCGCGTCCAGCGCGGCGCCCGCGCCGGTCACGCCGCCACCGATGATCAGCACGTCGAACGTCTCGTCGCGCATCCGCGCGAGGTCGGCGGTGCGTCGGTCGACCGACAGCCGACTCGCCTGGTACCGGGAAACCGCGGGATCACGTCGCACGACACCACCGTATCCATCCGGGCCGGCCACCCGGACCGGCACCGGTCCGATCTCACACCGCAGGCAGCGGGACCCGCCGGCCGGGTCATTCGGTCGGCGGGTCCAGGCGGTAGACGGTGCCGGCGGCGAGAGCGGCCAGCTTGTCGGGGTTGGCGACGTTGTGGATCGCGGCGATCCGGCCCTGCTCGTCGAGGTCCAGGGTGAACGCGCCGATGACCCGGCCGCCGCCGCGGAACACGATGCCCGGCCCGCCGTTCACCTCCACCAGGTCCAGCACCATGTCGGTGACCGCGATGCCCTGGTAGCTGCGGCCGCCGAGGGAGGCGAACATCGCCGCCACCCGGTCCGCGCCGGTCAGCGGGCGGATCAGCTGCGGCACCCGGCCACCGCCGTCGGTCCACACCGTCACGTCCGGCGCCAGCAGGTGCAGCAGCGTACCGAGGTCGCCGCCGGTCGCCGCGGCCACGAACCGCTCGGTGACCGCCTGCCGGCTGGCCCGGTCCGGCCGGAACCGCGGCCGGCGCTCCCGTACGTTCCGGCGGGCCCGCAGCGCCGCCTGCCGCACGGTGGCCTCGGACCGCTGTACCGCGTCGGCGATCTCGCCGTAGCCGAAGCCGAACGCCTCGCGCAACACGAACACCGCGCGTTCCAGCGGGCTCAGCGTCTCCAGCACCACCAGCAGCGCCAGCGACACCGACTCCGGGTCGGCCGCCTCGTCGGTACTGGTCAGCACCGGCTCCGGCAGCCACGGCCCGACGTAGCTCTCCCGCCGGTGCTGCGCCGACCGCAGCCGGTCGAGCGCGAGGTTGGTGACGATGCGCACCAGGTACGCCTTCGGGTCGGCCACCGCCGACCGGTCCGCGGCCGACCACCTCAGCCAGCTGTCCTGCACGGCGTCCTCGGCGTCGGCGGCGCTGCCGAGGATCCGGTACGCCACCGAGAACAGCAGCCGCCGATGCGCCTCGAACACCTCGGCATCACCGCTCATCGGCGTTCCTCCTTCGTCGGAACGCCGATGAGGCACGACGCGCGATGCCCATGATTCACTCGCTGACGCTCGTTCATCGCTGCGCCCGTCCGATCCGGGCCCACCGTCGCCCCTGGTCGCGGCTCCGCCCGACGCGGCGACCGGCCGGTCCCCGTCCGGCGCCGGCCGGTCGCCGCGCGGTGCAACGCCGGTCATCGGGTGTACCGGCCGCCGCGGGGCCAGATCGACCCGGTGCCGGGCAGCCGGGTCATCCGGCGGTACGTCGACCACGGCGCTGCGCTCACCGTCTCTTTGTACCGAACCGCCGACCGGCCGGTGAGGCTCAACCGCCGGGGCGACCCGTCCGGCCGGGTGAACTGGACGACCGCGTCGCCGCGCCCCAGGCTGATCGTCGTGTGGTAGTACCCGAACCGGAACCGGGGCGGGGTCGCGCCGGCCAGCGTGGCGAGGATCGACCGGGCCGCGTGCACCCCGGTCGGCATCCCGCTCTGGCAGGTGCCGTGCAGCAGCCCGTACCCCTGCTGGATCGCCGCCGCGTCGCCGACCGCGTACACGTCCGGGTGCGACACGGAGCGCAACGCCGCGTCGGTGACGATGCGGCCGGCGCCGTCGACCGCCAGCCCGGCGACCGCGGCGAGCGGCGCCCCGCGTACGCCGCTGCTCCACAGCACCGTGTCGGCCGGCACGGTCTCCCCGCCGGCGAGCGCGACCGCGTCCGGCAGCACCTTCACGATCTCCACCCCGGTACGCACCCGGATCCCGAGCCGCCGCAACGCGTCCCGCAGGTGCCCCCGGGCTCGTGCGCCGAGAGCCGCGCCCGGCTCGGTACGGCCGAGCAGCGTCACCGTCGTCCCCGGGTGCTGCTCGGCGATCTCCGCCGCCGCCTCCACCCCGGTCAGCCCGGTGCCGCAGACCACCACGCTGCCGCCGGGGCCGGCCAGGCGGTGCGCGAGCAGTTCCGCCTCGTGCCGCCCGCCCAGCGCGTACGCGTGCTCGTCGGCGCCCGGCACGCCGGTCGTGTCGGCGACCCCGCCCAGCGCGTACACCAGGGTGTCGTAGCCGAGGTCGCGCTCGTCGTCGAGCCGGACCGTCCGGGCCGCCGGGTCCAGCCCGGTGACCCAGCCGTACTCCAGGGTCACGCCGGTGCCGACCAGCAGCTCGGGCAGCCGCAGGTCGGCCAGTTGCTCGCCGGCCGCGACCTGGTGCAGCCGGAGCCGTTCGGTGAACCGGTCGGTCGCGTTGACCAGCGTGACCGACACGTCGTCGCGGCGCCTCGACCGCGCCGCGAGCACCACCGTCGCCGCGAGCCCCGCGTACCCGGCGCCGAGAACCACGATCCTGTGCGTCATTGCGTTCTCCTCGTCTCGTTGCGGACACCCACGAGACGAGGCGGCACGACGACCCCGTGAAGACCAGTGACCCAGGTCACCATCGAACCGGAAGCCGCCGACCCACCACCCCCATCCGCCAGTACCAGCCGTTCCTCATTCCGGGCCTCCTCCGAACCCCGGACCGTCGTCACCTGTCCGCGGGGTCGGGTGGGGTGACGGCGCGGCGGGGTAGCGGGGTGGAGTAGACGACGGCGGTGGTGACCGGGCCGAGACCGGCGATGCGGCCGGTGACCTGCTCCAGGTGCCGCATCGAGGTGGCCGAGACGGTCAGCACGAAGCAGTCCTCGCCGGTGACGTGGTGCGCCTCGACGACCTCCGGGGTGCGCTCCAGCAGGGCGTGGAACGGGCGGTAGTTGCCGTGCGGGTAGCGCAGCCGAACGAGCGCCCGGACGGTGAGCCCGAGCCGTTCCGGATCGACCACCGCGGTGTAGCCGCTGATCACCCCGGCGGCCTCCAGCCGGCGGACCCGTTCGGTCACCGCGCTGGCCGACATGGCGACCGCCCGACCGAGTTCGGCGTAGCTGGCCCGGCCGTCGCGTTGCAGCTCGGCCAGGATGCGCCGGTCGGGATCGTCCAGCACGATCGGCGGTTGCACCGTGGAATGCGTCGACATCAGGCATGAATACCGCGGTGATCCCGGCGAGGCAAGCGATCTTCCGTGGATCGTCGGTTCCGACTCGGGGCGTTCGCGCCTAGCGTTTCGGGGGTGAACGCACTCGACTTCTTCACCGCCCGGTTGACGTTCCAGACCGACGTCAGCGACGTCCGGGCCGCCCTCGGCGGCAGCACCGACGCCTTCGTCCTGATCGACAGCCGCAGCGACGACTCGTGGGCACAGGGGCACATCCCCGGCGCGGTACACCTGCCGACCGCCGAGATCGCGGCGCGTGCCGGTGCGCTGGTGCCGGCCGGCAGCAGTGTCGTCACGTACTGCTGGGGGCCGGGCTGCAACGGCGCCACCCGGGCGGCGGCCGAGTTCGCCCGGCTCGGCTACGCGGTGCGCGAGATGCTCGGCGGCATCGAGTACTGGACCCGCGAGGGGTTCCCGGTCGCCACCGCGGCCGGCGACGTGGTCCGGCCGGCCGACCCGCTCACCGCCCCGGCCGGCATCGCCTGCGCCTGCTGACGAGCAGCGGCGGCGACCCGGAGCGGGTACGGCCGGCATCCGCACGGTCTCCCCGCGGTCCGGGCCGTCGCGACCGAGCACCCGCGGCGCGGTCGCACGGCTGGGGTCAGCGGGGCGTCGGGGAGTTGATCTGGAACGGGCCGAGCACCAGGCGGCGGACGAACGGGCGGCCCCAGTACATCTCGTCGGCGGAGACGTCCAGCGCGAACTGCTGCAGCATGCCGAACCGGCGGCCGGCGATGGTGACCGCGCGGCGTACCTCGTAGATCGACGACCACGGGCAGCGGTGGAAGCAGGTCACCTTGCCGGGCAGGAACACCCGGACGATCGCGCCGTCCGCGACCGCCTGGTCGATCTCGGCGCGTACCTGCAGGGTGGCCGCGGGGTCCGGGTCGGCCTGCCACATCGCGGTCAGCGCGTGCACCGCGGCCGGGTCGGCCTGCCAGGTCGACAACGTCGCCTCGTCGGTCAGGCACCACGGGTCGAACCGGTCGCCGCCGGGCAGCCGGGACAGGTCGAACCGGGCGTGCTCGCGCGGCAGCCGCAGGTCGCGCAGCAGCTTCGGGAACGCGGTGAGCTGCCCGATCTGGTACCAGCCGGACAGCGCCTGGCGCAGGTTGACCACCGCGATCCGGTCGGTGGTCGGCTCCCGTACCGCGCCGGTCAGCGCGCGGGCGTAGTCGGCCGCGGCGCCGGCGATCGCGGCGAACTGGTGCAACCGTTCCATGTCGGCATCCGCGTACGGCGGGCGCTTCTGCTTGTCCAGCGCGAACACCGAGTACTCGGCGCGCTCGCGCAGCCGTACCTCGGCGTCCAGCAGGCCGCGCAGGTGCGACGGGGTCACCGGCTCGGCCGGCCAGGACGTCTGCTCGGCCGGCAGCGCCAGCTCCTCCCGGATGTCGTAACTGGTGCTCGACCGGGCCTGGCGGGCCCGGCTCAACCAGGGCTGTACCTGGCCGAGCCAGCGCCAGGCGAGGTCGAAGGTGGCCGGCGGGACGAAGCCGGAGTCGACGTCGTCGGCGTCCAGCAGGGTCTCGCCGAGCGTCTGCAGCGCGTACGCGTTCCAGGTGGCGAGCGCGTGCGAGCAGCTGCCGGTCGTACCGCGCCAGCCGGTCTTGCCGTCCGGGTCGGCGTCGACGTGGGTCAGCTCCTCGTACACCGCGGTGCCGGCATCGCGCAGCGCCGCCAGGGTGGCCGCGTTCCGTTCGCCCTGCAACGCGGCCCGCATCCGGGTGAACACACCGGGGTCACGACGTTCCGCCATGCTTGCAGCATCACTCATGCCGGCCACCCCGCGGGTACCGGACACGCGTGCCGATGCTCATACCGGCACCCCGACCGGCCGGCGCACGCCACCGACGACCACGATCCGCGGTGGCGGATCTTCGGTCCGCGCGGGGACGAGCGCTCGATCCGCGCGGCGGCGAGGCGGTCAGCCCGCGACGGCGAGCGTCTCGCGGACCACGCGGAGGGCGTTTCCGCTGGTCAGGCCGGCGAGTTCGGACTCGGACCAGCCGCGGTCGGCGAGCTCGGCGAGCAGGGCCGGGTAGCCGGACACGTCGGGCAGACCGTCCGGGGTGGCCACGATGCCGTCGAAGTCACCGCCCAGCCCGACCGCCCGTACCCCGGCGACCTCGCGGACGTGCTCGACATGGTCGGCGACGTCGGCGACGGTGCACGGCGGGCGCGGGTTCGCGTCCAGCCACGGCTTCAGCTCGGCGCGGTCGGCGGCGCCGACGCCCGGATCGGCGGCGCCGAGCCGGGCCTCCTCCGCGGTCGCGGCGTCCATCCAGGCGTGGCACTCCTCGGTCAGGAACCCCGGTACGAACGTCACCATCACCACGCCGTCGCCGGCACCGACCCGGGCCAGTACGTCGTCCGGCACGTTGCGCGGGTGCGAGCACAGCGCGCGGGCGCTGGAGTGCGAGAAGAACGCCGGCGCGCGCGACACGTCGAGCGCGGCGTGCATGGTCTGCGCCGACACGTGCGACAGGTCGACCAGCATGCCGAGCCGGTTCATCTCCCGGACCACGTCGCGGCCGAAGTCGGTCAGCCCACCGTGTACCGGTTCGTCGGTCGCGGAGTCGGCCCAGTCGGTGTTGTCGTTGTGCGTCAGGGTCAGGTAGCGCACGCCGAGCCGGTGCAGCATCCGCAGGGTGCCGAGCGAGTTGCCGATCTGGTGCCCGCCCTCGGCGCCGAGCAGCGACGCGACCGTGCCGGCGGCCATCGCCTGCTCGATCTCGTCGGCGGTGGTGGCGAACGCGAGATCGGCCGGATAGCGCCGGACCATCGCGTACGCGGCGTCGATCTGCTCCAGCGTCGCGGTCACCGGGTGCGGCTCGCTGCACGGCACCCAGACCGACCAGAACTGGCCGCCCACGCCGCCGGCGCGCAGCCGCGGCAGGTCGGTGTGCAGCCCGGTGCCGCTCTGGTCGACCGCGAGGTCGGTGTGGTCGAAGTCGTACCCGCACCGCTCCCGCAGCGTCCACAGCAGGTCGTTGTGCCCGTCCAGTACCGGTGCCGCCGCCAGCACCCGCTTCGTCGTCTCCGTCACCGTGCCCGTACCCCTGCCGTGTCGATCATGATGTCGCCTGCCCTGCACGCGGGTGCCCGCTCGCCAACACCATGATCAATGCTGCTGGGGCGCGGTGTCGAGGGCGGCGCGGAGCCGGGCCGGAAGGTCCGGCGGTACCGGGAGGTCGGCGGCGCGGAGGGCGGCGAGCAGTGCGCCGGCCACCGGGTCCGGCGCGGCCACCGGCTCGACCCCGAACCGGGCCGTCACGTCGGTACGCACCCGCTGCGCGACCAGGCCGGGCGTGGTCAGCAGCGACCCGGCCAGCACCAGGCACCGCGGCCGGTCCGCGACCACCGAGGCGGTCCGCACCAGCGCGGTGCAGCCGGCGGTGACGATCCGCTCCGCCACCGGATCCGCCTCCACCGCGGCGGCCACCACGAGGGGCGCCAGCTCGCCGAGCCGGGCCGGCGACACCCGGAAGGCGGCCGCGACGAGATCCTGCCGCGGATCACCGGTCGGCGAGTCCGGCGCCAGCCGCGCCACCATCGCCGCCGCCAGCGCGGTGCCCGGGCCACGGCCGTCCAGCGCGGCGACCGCCGCCCGCAGCCCCTCGATCCCCAGCCACACCCCGGAACCCTCGTCGCCGAGCAGCCAACCCAGCCCGTCGCACCGCTTCGTCAACCGGTAGTCGGTGAACGCCGCCGACACCGCACCGGTACCGGCGAGCAGCAGCACCCCGTCGCCGCCGGTGGCGCCCGCCGCGTACGCGATGTCCAGGTCGGTGCCGACGCTCGGGCTGCCGGCCAGCCCGGCCCGCTGCCACGCGGTGTCGGCGACCCGGCGCGCCTTGTCCGGTACCGCGGCCGAGCCGGCCAGGCCGATCATGCCGGCCACCACCCGCGCCGGGTCGTGGTCGCCGAGCGCCTCGCGCAGCGCCGCCCCGATGTTGCCGGCGGGATCGCCGTCGGACGAGTTGACGTTGCCGCCGGCCGCCCGGCCCCGGCCGAGCACCCGGCCGGTGGCATCGATCAGCGCCGCCTTGGCGCTGGTACCGCCGACGTCGGCGCCCAGCACCAGCGGTTCGGACATGCCGCCTCCCCAGGGTCGTGTCGCGCGCACCCGGACCATCTTGGTACCCGGCCGGTACCGCCCGGACGCCGGTACCGCACCGCGCCGGCCCTCGCCGCGCTCAGTCGCGCTCGCCCAGGCAGAGCGTCACCGCGGCCTCGTCCTTGGTCCCCGCCCAGGTGATCGGCACCACCTCGCGCAGGTGGTACATGGCCGGGCACCGTTCCTGCAGCAGCGGGTTCGCCCGCTGCAGGACCAGGTAGTTCGTCGACCAGGGCACCGCGAGCGTGCACGGCTGCCGGTACCAGTGGTCGGACTCGCCGGCCGAATCGGCCCGGTCCACCCAGACGCACTCGCCGACCTTGGCCTCCCGCGCGTTGGTCAGGTAGAAGTGCCAGCCGAGCAGACCGGCCACGACCAGCGCCACGACGATCTTCCACCCGGACGAACCCGAGCCGTTCGGCGTGGGGGCGTCCGCGTCGCCGGGCTTCCGGTCAGCGGGTTCCGGACTGCTCGACGGATCCGGCGCGGGCGGTACCGGCCGGGCCGGTCCGGACGCGCCGCCCTTCTTCGGCCCGCCCTTCTTCCCGCCGCCGCCCGCCTTCCCACCCGCGCCGTCCTTCGCCGCCCCGTGCGATTTCGCCGCACCGCCCGACTTCGCAGACCCGCCCGACTTCGCAGACCCGCGCGTCTTCGCAGACCCACCCGATTTCGCAGATCCGCTCGACTTCGCAGACCCGCCCGACTTCCCCGCCGCGCCGGCCTTTCCGCCGCCTGGCTCACCGACGCCGCCCGGTTTCTCGGGCCCGCCCGGCTTCCCGGCGACCCGCCCGGGTTCTCCGGCCTTCGCAGACCCACCGGCCTTCCCGCCGCCCGGCCTCCCGACGCCGGACTTCTCCGGACCACCGCGCTTCCCGCCGCCCGGCTTCCCGACGCGGCTCGACTTCTCCGGGCCGCCGCGCTTCCCAGCGCCCGGCTTCCCGGCGCGGCCGGACTTCTCCGGGCCGCCGCGCTTCCCGCCGCTTGACTCTCCGGCGGCGCCGGAGGTCACCGGCCCGCCGGACTGCTCCGGACCGTCGGGGTTCCCGCCGCCGGGTCCGTCGGACCCGCTCGGCTCCGCCGCTCCACCGGGCGTTCCGGCGGCCGGCGTGCCGGAACCGGCCGGCTTCGCGGGGTTCGTGGACCTGTCGCCGCTTCCCGGCGTCCCGGCGAGCCCGTCCGCCGGCTGCTCGCCGGCGCCCGCCGGCCCGCCCTCGGCGCCTCCGGCCGCCGCGGGCGGGAGCGGCTTCGTCCTCGGCAGCGTCGTGCCGGGGGCGGCGGGCGGCGCCACCGGGACCGGCCGGGCGGTCAGACCGGCGACCAGTTCGGCGGCCGCCGCGCCGGTGGGCCGCTGGGCCGGGTCCTTCGCGAGCAGCCCGGTGATCAGCCGTTGCAGCGGTGCCGACACGGCCGGCGGGTCCGGCTCCAGGTTGAGGACCGCATGGATCGCCGCAGCGGGCAGCTCGCGGTGGAACGGGCCCGCACCGGTCGCCGCCTCGTACAGCGTGGCGCCGAGCGAGAACAGGTCGCCGGGTGCGCCGTCGACCGCCCCGAGCAGCCGTTCCGGTGCGGTGTAGGCCGCCGAGCCGACCACCATCCCGGGCGCGGTCAGCGTCGCGTCGGCCGCGTGTACCGCGATGCCGAAGTCGGTGAGCAGCACCTCGCCGGCGGTGGACAGCAGTACGTTGGCCGGCTTGACGTCCCGGTGCACCACGCCGGCGGCGTGCGCGGCGGTCAAGGCGGCGAGCAGCCCCTGCGCCAGGTGCACCACCTGCGGCTCGGTCAGCCGGCCCCGGGTCTCCAGCCGCTGCCGCAGCGAGACCCCCTCCACCAGCCGCATCACCAGCCACGGGGCCTCGTCGTCGGTGACCACGTCGTACACCGTGACGATGTTCGGATGGTCGCGCAGCCGCACCGCATGCCGACCCTCGCGCTGCGCCCGGGACAGCCGTTCGGCCCGGTCCGCGGCGGACGCGGCCGGCGGCAGCCACACCTGCTTGAGCGCCACCTCGGCGTCGAGCGCCTCGTCCCGGGCCCGCCAGACCCGGCCGAACCCGCCGCCACCCAGCTCCTCGACCAGGCGGTACCGGTTCGCGATCGACCGGCCGGGCAACCTGGTGTCCGCCACGATCCCCCCGTCGTCCGGTCTCGCCCCTGTTGCCGCACAGCGTACGTATTCGCGGAGAGGTACGGCGATCCCACCGGCGCGGCGGCCGACCGGCGCGGCGAACGCCCCCTGCGGCCACGCAGCCACGTGGCCGCCCGCGCTTCGATGCGCCGGCCCCGGCCAGTCACGGCCTCGTGTCACGGCCCCGCTCCGAGGCCTCGTGTCACCGCCCCGTCCTGCGGCCTCGTGTCACGGCCCCGTCCCGCGGCCCCGTCCCGCGGCTTCGTGTCACGGCCCCGTGTCGCGGACTCGTGTCGCGGACTTCGGGACGGCGCCGGGCCGGGAACCGCCGGTGGCCGGTGCGCTCAGTAGGATCGGCGCGCGGCCGACCCGCTCGGCACGGTCGCGCAACCCGCCCGCGAGGATGGAGCAGCCATGGCAGATCCGGTACCGGCGGTCACCGCCGTCGAGCCCGACCCGGCCGGGTTCGCCCCGCTCGCCGCCCGGGCCCTGACCTTCGACAGCGCCGAGGCCGCGGAGATCCTGACCCGGCTGTCGACCCCACCGGCCGGCCGGCACACCGTCTGGCTGCGCGCCGGCGATGCCGGTGTCGTGCTGGTGTCGCGCAACGGCAACGATTCCACCGTCGCGCACGTCGACCTGCTGGCGGTCGACCCCGGGTCCCGCCGGCGCGGCATCGGGACGGCGCTGCTGCGCGCCGCCGAGCAGGCTGCCACCGGGTTCGGCGCGCGCGAGCTGCGGTTCATGGGCAACCCGCCGTGCTATGCCTGGCCGGGCATCGACGTGCGCTACACGCCGGCGATCTGCCTGGTCGAGGCGGCCGGGTACGAGCGGTTCCGCACCGCGCAGAACATGGTCGCCGACCTCACCACCGCGGATCTGTCCACAGTGGACGATGAGGAACGCCTTGCCGCGCAGGGCGTCGCGATCCGGAAGGCGACGCCGCGCGAGTTGCCGACGCTGCGTGCCTGGGCGGAGCGGGTGTTCAACGCGACCTGGGCCTGGGAGATCGAGCAGTCCGTGCTGGCACCCGGCGCCGGCTGTCACGTCGCCTGGCGGGACGGTGCGGTGCTCGCCTTCGCCGGCCACGGCGCGAACCGGCCGAGCTGGTTCGGCCCGATGGGCACCGATCCGGAGGCACGCAACCTCGGCCTCGGCAAGGTACTGCTGCGCCGCTGCCTCGCCGCCCAACGCGACGCCGGCCTCGATTCGGCGCAGATCGGCTGGGTGGGGCCGATCCCGTTCTACTCGCGTACCGTCGGGGCTCGCGTCGACCGCATCTTCTGGCTCTACCGCAAGGAGATCTGACCGCGCGACCGGCATGGGTCCGCCGGCTCCGCCGGCGGCCCCCACGCGTCCCGGCAGCCCCACGCGTCCCGGCAGCCCCACGCGTCACGGCAGCCCCACGCGTCACGGCAGCCCCACGCGTCACGGCGGCGATGCGACGCGCCGGGCCGCGCCTCGGGGAAGGCGCGGCCCGGCGTGCAGGGGGTTGGTGGGCCCTGGCGGTGGGGATCGTCAGGGCAGGTCGAGTACCTGGTGGCCGCCGGTGCCGGTGGCCAGGGCCACCGCGCGCTGGTGGCCGCACAGGCAGCCGCGGGCACTCATCATCGCCGTGTAGTAGTCGATGTAGCGGAAGCCGTAGGTCTCGCCGCGGGCGAACGCCTGACCGCCGATGGCCTCGCGCCAGCGCGTGAACGCCTCGTCGGGAATCGGTACGTACACCGACGGGGTGAAGCCCTCGGCGTCCTCCCAGTTCTCCGCGTACAGGAAGCGGGAGACGCCGTGCCGCGGCAGCGGGTGCTCCATCGGCAGCCCGGCGAGGAACCGGCCGCGCTCGGCGAGGGTCGACGCGTGCGTGTGGTCGGTGTGGATGCTCCTGGGCCAGTGCGCGATCAGCACGTCCGGCTTGAGCTGCCGGATCAGGTCGGCGACCCGGCCGGCGAGCTCCTCGGTGGGCGCGAGGAACCCGTCGCTCTGGTCGTCGAAGACGTGGAACTCGGCGCCGATGTGCTGCGCGAACGCGGAACCCTCGGCGATCTTCTGCTTCTTGTACTCGTCCGGCCCGATCCGCGGATGCCCGCGCTCGCCGGGGGTGAGCGCCACGATGGCGGTGCTGTCCCCGTTCAGCGCGTAGGTGGCGAGCAGCGGACCGGCGGTCAGGTCCATGTCTCCGATGTGGCCACCGATCGCCAGCACGGTCCGAGACATCGTTCTCCTTACGGGTCGTACGGTTCTGCGGTTCGCGTCGTGCTCAGGACAGCTCGGCGCGCATCACCTGGAAGCGCCGGGTGACCGTGAAGCCGGTCTTGAGGTAGAGCTGACCGGCGGCGGACTTCTCGCCGGTCCACAGGAACCAGGCGCTGTGCGCGCCGAGCGCCCGCATCCGTTCCAGCGTCAGGTGCAGCAGGATCTTGCCGAGGCCGGTGCCGCGCCGCGCCTCCAGCACGCCGAACGGGCCGAACCGCTCGGTCACCCCCTCGTACGCCTCGTGCTGGGCCCAGCCGACCAGCGCACCGCCCGGCTCGTGCGCGCACACGATCCGGTCGGTCGGGGTACCGGTGGCCACGCACTCCCGGATCGCGCGGGCCCAGTCGGGGTTGAAGTGGTTGCCCGCCAGCGCGACGAGCTCGACCAGGTCGTCGTCGGACGGGGTACCGAACCGGTAGCCCGCCGCGGTCAGCGCCGCGACGCGCGCGCGGATCTCGTCCGGCAGCGTGTAGTCGACCAGGCTGCGGTCCATCGCGACCGCCTCGTACCTGGTGTTGAAGCCCTTGCGCTGCAACAGTTTCAGCGCCTCCGGGTACGCGGCGGCGTCCAGCCCCGGCGCGATGTAGTTCGGCGTGTAGCCGGCGAACTCCACTGTGGACACTCCGTGTCCGCGCAGGAAGTCCAGCGCCGAGTCCAGCAGCGCCGCGCCGGTTCCGTTGCCGCGCGCCTCGGGGGCGACGAAGAAGAACGGCAGCCAGCCCATGCCCGGTTCCAGATCGGCGCCGACCATGGCGGTGGTCCGGCGCACGGCGTAGGCGGCACCGACGATCGCGTCGCCGTCGACGGCGACGCGCAGCCCGTGCGGGTCGAAGTTGACGTCCAGCAGCACCAGGTTGCGGAACCGCTCCGGGGTCACCGGGTCGTACGGCAGGCTGCGCCGCCACGCCTCGACCAGCCGCTCGCCGTCGCCGACTCGAAACTCCCGCACCGTGGCCATCGCGCCGTTCACTCCCCGGTCCATCGAACTCTTGTTGGAAAACTACCTACCAGCAAGGCTCATGGTCAATAACCTTCCGACGGTGTTCCGGGCCGCACCCGGCCGCCGGCGACCCGGTGGTCAGGACTTCTTGGTACGAACGTCGTCGACGGCGCGGAACGTCAACCGCAACGCGTCCAGCGTGTCGTCGTAGGTGCGCTGGGCCACCGCGACGAAGATGCAGTCCACGATCGCCAGCTGCGCGATCCGGCTCGCCATCGCGCCGGAGCGAAACGTGGTCTCCCGCGCCGCCGTGGTCAGCACCAGATCCGCCTCGGCCGCCGCCGGCGCGCCGCCGTTGTTGGTGATCGCCACCGCGACCGCGTCGTGCCGCCGCGCCTCGCGCAGCACGTTCACCGTCTCCACCGTGGTACCGGTGTGGGTCAGCCCGATCTCCACGTCGCCCGGCCGCAGCAGCGCGGCGGCGACCAGCGCGTCGTGCGGGTCGGCGAAGAAGAACGCGTTGCGCCCGATCCGGTACAGCTTGCGCTGCAGGTCGTTCGCCGCGAACCCGCTCGCGCCGATGCCGAACAGGTTGATCCGGTCCGCGGTCGCGACCGCGTCGACCACCTTGGCCAGCGCATCCAGGTCCAGCTGCGTCACGGTGTCCTCGACCCCGCGGGCGTCCGCGTAGCCGATCTTCTCGACCACCTCGCGCAGCGAGTCGGCGCGGCCGATGTCGGCGCCGAGCTCCTTGTGCCCGTCCCCGCGGGCAGCGTCCCGGCCCAACTCGGTGGCGAGCGTCAACCGCAGCTCCGGGTACCCGCGGAAGCCGACGGTACGGCAGAACCGGATCACCGTCGTCTCGGAGGTGTGGCAGGACTCGGCCAGCTCGGTGATGGTGCGGCCGACCACCACCGACGGCTGGCCCAGCACCGCCTCGCCGACCCGGCGTTCCGCCGGCGCCATCGACGGCAACAGCGTCCGGATGTGCGCCAGCACCCCGGCCGGGCGCGCGGCCCGTCCCGCCGGCTCCCCACTACCTGTCACCGCCACCTCCTCGATCCGCGCAGCCGTACAGACTAGGCCCCGAAACTGTCCGTGCATTCCTACTTCTGGTGGAGAACCGCGCCGGCGGTCGGGTCAGGAGTAGAGCAGGTGGTCGCCGGCCCAGTCGGCCGGTGCGGACACCGCCGGTACCAGGGTGAGCGGGTCGACGCCGGCGTCGACCGCCTGCCGCAGCTCGTCGCTTCCCCACAGCAGGTCGACGAAGTGCCGGTGCCCCAACGATTCCGCGCCGCTGTCGGCGACCCGCCAGCCGAACGCGTCCGGGTACTCGCGGCGCAGCACGCCGATCATCCCGACCGCGGTACGCACCGGTTGGAACCGGGCCGGATCGGTCACGTGTACCTGCACCCCCCGTACCGTCTCGCCGGCGTACTTGTGGAACATCGGCGCGAACCACACGTCCCGGAACGCCACCCCGGGCAGGTCCAGCGCCCGCAGCGCGGGCAGGAACCGGTCGTCCACGTAGGGCGCGCCGATCAGCTCGAACGGCCGGGTGGTACCGCGCCCCTCGGACAGGTTGGTGCCCTCGAACAGCCCGGTACCGGGGTAGGCCAGCGCGGAGTCGGCCGTCGGCATGTTCACCGACGGCATCACCCAGGGCTGCCCGGTCTGCCCGGCGTACAGCTCGCGCCGCCAGCCGTCCATGGTGATCACGTCCAGCTCGACCGGGCGGCCCGCGGCGGCCGGGACCGCGTCGGCGTTGAGGAACCGGGCCAGCTCACCGACGGTCAGCCCGTGCCGGATCGGGATCGGTACCCGGCCGACGAAGCTCGCGAACGCCGGCGCCAGCCACGGCCCCTCGGTGACCACGCCGCCGACCGGGTTCGGCCGGTCCAGCACCACGAACCGCTTGCCGGTCCGCGCCGCCGAGACCATCACGTCGAACATCGTCCACACGTACGTGTAGAACCGGGTGCCGATGTCCTGCAGGTCGTACAGCAGGGTGTCCACTGTGGAGGATTCGAGCAGCGCGTCCAGGTCGGCGCCGGACTTGAGATAGGTGTCGTACACCGGCAGGCCGCTGCCCGGATCGATCGCCTCGGGCTCGCTGAAGCCGGCCTGCACCGTGCCGCGCACCCCGTGCTCCGGGCCGAACAGCGCCACCAGCGGCACCCCGGCCCGCACCGCACCGTCCACCGTGGAATCCAGGTTCGGCAGGATCCCGGTGTAGTTGGTCACCAGGCCGGGTCTGCCCGGCCCCGCCAGGCTCGGGTCGGCGCACAGCCGCTGCGCCCCGGTCCGTACCGCCGTCATCGTCCACTCCCCGTTCGGATCTCCACCGTGCGTCTCAACAGCCCCGGGCGAACGCGATCGCGCCGTCCGGCCCCGGTACGTCCACCGGCAGCCGGCCACCGCCGACCGCGGCCCCGGTCAGTACCGCGAGCAGCGCCGCCCGGGACACCGCGCAGTCGCCGTAGGTCAGGAACCGTGCGGTGGCGCCCGTCGCCAGCCCCGCGTCGTACGGCCCGACCAGCGCCAGCTGAACGTACCGGTGCCCGGCCGCGGCGAGCCCGGCGAGCAGCGCCCGCTGACCCGGCCAGCGGGTCGCGTTGCGGCTCACCACGATCGTCTGGTCGGCCGCTGCGGCGGCGGCCAGGTCGGCGTCCACCGCGGCCGGGTCGCTGCCGCTGTCCACCACGGTCACCTCGGCACCGGCCGCCCGCAGCGCCGGCAGCAGGTCGTGCTCCAGGCCGCCGAGCGCGCCGACCAGCGCGACCCGGCCGGCCGGCAGCCGCCAGCCGCGGTCGCCG